>NZ_JBXAWN010000002.1:0-592362 GCF_057291835.1 Pseudomonas sp. 1L-B-1-E-C1
GTGCCGACGGTTTCGCCGGCGGCAATGGTAATGGTCGAACCGTTGGACAGAGTCACGGTCACCGGGGTTTGCGCCGGGTTGGTCAGGGTCGCGGTATAGGTGATCTGACCGCCTTCAACGATGTTGTTGGTCGCGGTCAGGGTCAGGCCGGTGTTGTCGACCGAGTCGGTGATCGTGGTAACCGCAGGCGTGTTGCTTGGCACCAGGTTTTCGAAATTGCCACCGGTAGCGCCAGTGATCGTGGTGCTGACGGTGCCGCCATTGTTGTAGACGTCGTTGGCCGCTGTGGGCACGTTGACGGTGCCGACGGTTTCGCCCGCAGCAATTGTGATGGTCGAGCCGTTGGACAGCGTGACGGTTACCGGGGTCTGCGCCGGGTTGGTCAACGTCGCGGTGTAAGTGATCTGGCCACCTTCAACGATGTTGTTGGTCGCGGTGAGAGTCAGGCCGGTGTTATCAACCGAATCAGTGATGGTGGTAACGGCTGGCGTCGGATTCGGCACCAGATTTTCGAAGTTGCCGCCGGTAGCGCCAGTGATCGTGGTCGTAACGGTACTGCCATTGTTGTAGACGTCATTAGCTGGGGTCGGCACGTTGACGGTGCCGCTAGTCTGGCCAGCGCCAATGGTAATGGTCGAGCCATTCGACAGCGTGACGGTTACCGGGGTTTGAGCCGGGTTGGTCAGGGTCGCGGTGTAAGTGATCTGACCGCCTTCGACGATGTTGTTGGTCGCGGTCAGGGTCAGGCCAGTGTTATCGACCGAGTCGGTAATCGTGGTAACGGCTGGCGTTGCGTTCGGCACCAGGTTTTCGAAATTGCCACCGGTAGCCCCGGTGATCGTCGTCGTAACGGTGCTGCCATTGTTATAGACGTCATTGGCCGGGGTCGGCACGTTGACGGTGCCGGTAGTCTGGCCAGCGCCGATGGTAATAGTCGAACCGTTCGACAGGGTGACGGTCACCGGGGTTTGCGCCGGGTTGGTCAATGTCGCGGTGTAAGTGATCTGCCCACCTTCGGTGACGCTCGAACCAGCCGTCAAGGTAACGGTAGTGGTGTCGACGGTGTCGGTGACTTGCGTGGTCGCCGGGACGGTCGGCGGGGTCACGGTGATGCCGTTGCCGCCGCTGGTGCCGGTGACGGTCACGTCGATCTGGGTCGGGTCGTTATAGACCGTGTCGTTCGGTGCCATTGGCACGTTGACGGTGCCGGTGGTGGCGCCGGCCGGGATGACGATCACCGCGCCATTGGACAAGGTGATGGTCAGGTCGGTCAGCGGCGCCTGGGTCAGGGTCGCGGTGTACACCAGCACGCCGCCGGCTTCGGTGATGGTCGGCGTGGCGCTGAGGCTCAGGGTCGAATCACGCTGCGCGTTGGTGGTGGTGTCTGTGGTCAGGCCGCCCGTAGTGTCCTGCGCGACTTGCCCGGCAGCGTTGATGCCCGCCGTTGGGAAGCCAATGGTCGGATCGACGCGGCCAGCGGTGGCGTCGAGCATGACGAAGCTGTGACCACCACCGGCAGCACCACCGGTACCTGCGGCGGTCGGGCCGGCCGCGGTGGACTCGAGTGCGGTGGTCGGGTCGACACCGGCGGCGATGGCTTGCTGCAGTTCTTCAACAGAAGGTGCCGCCTGCGCGGTGGCTTCGGCCAGGTCAGTGCTGGAGTCAGGCGAGCTGGCGCTCCACTGGGTGTCGCGGCCCAGATCGAGCGTGCGGCCATCGGCCAGTTCCAGCGATACCGCGCCTGACAGACCGGTATCGATCTGATCGCCGACATACAGGCGATCGCCTTCAACGAGTACGCGACGCACGCCCTCTGGGGACACCACGAAAACCTGACCGACAATGCTTTTGACGACGGCAACAACACTGCTCATTGAAGACTCTCCGGGTGTCACATTCAGTTGACTTCCATGGACCTGACGGGCGTCGGCGCCACTTCAGTCTGGACGTACTTTCGATAAAATGGATAACTTGTTGACGCTGTATTTCGTCAATAATCTGGCTATATATTTTCGCGATTAACTTTATGCCAAACTATTGACCTTCTGGGAGCCATCCTAAACAATCGCCCCACTAATGTCACATTGATATTTCCGCGGCGACCTGTCCTTCAGCGTGTCATCCAGTTCCTCTTTTGAACTTTCCGACATACGGTCATTCGGGTTGCCATCATCCGACGCAGCGCCACGTTTCTGCTGTGATTCAAGACAAGAAGTTCCGGGAAAATTCCAACCATGCGTTCGCTTTTGCTCCTTGCCGCACCCTTCGCTCTCGCCGCCTCTTTCGTACAAGCACAATCCTTACCAGAAGCCATGCAACAGGCACTGGATGTCCATCCGGAGATTCAGGCGGGGGTCAACAGTCGATTGGCGGCGGATTATCAATTAAAGGCGGCGAAAGGGGGATACCTGCCCAAGGTCGATCTGCTGGGCGGCTATGGCCGTGAAGGCACTGACAGCGTGACGACCCGAGCGAACGGTGGCGGCAATCACTGGGAGACTTTGAACCGCAGCGAGTCAAGTTTACGTCTCTCGCAAATGGTTTTTGACGGATTTGCGACGTCTAACGAAGTGGCGCGTCAACAAGCCAACGTCAGCTCCCGTGCTTATTCCTTGTTGGGCACTTCCGAGCGCACCGCGCTGACCGTCGCCCAGGTGTATCTGGACGTACTGACCCGCCGCGAATTCGTGCGTCTGGCCGAGGAAAACCTCAAGAGCCACCAGCGCATCTACGACCAGATCCAGCTGCGCACCCAGCGCGGCGTCGGCAGCGGTGCCGACCTTGATCAGGCTGAAGCCCGTATGGCCCAAGCCCGCAACAACCTGATCACCGAACAGACCAACCTCGCCGATGCAGAAACCAACTTCCTCAGCGCCGTCGGCCAGATGCCAGACCAGCTCGAGCGCCCGGCGCCGTTCATGGCGATGATGCCGGCCAACCTCAATGAAGCTCGTGCGCAGATGCTGGAAAACAGCCCGATCCTGCGCTCCGCCGAGTCGGACATCGCCGCTGCCGAAAAGCAGTTCGCCACCGCGAAATCGACCTTCTACCCGCGCTTCGACGCCGAACTGGGCCGCACCGCCGATAACGATCTCGACGGCCAGAACGGCCACAACAACGAATGGCAGGCCATGCTGCGCATGCGCTTCAACCTGTATTCCGGCGGCAGCAACAAAGCTGATCTGGAAGCCAAGTCGTACCTGGCCAACCAGGCGCTGGATATCCGCAACAACGCCCTGCGTCAGTTGAACGAAGAGCTTGGCCTGGCCTGGAACGCGCTGAACAACGCCAACGCCCAGGTGCCGATTGCCCAGCAGTACGTCGATCACAGCACCTCGGTGCGTACCGCCTACCAGCGTCAATTCAGCCTCGGCGAACGCACCCTGCTGGACTTGCTCGACAGCGAAAACGAGTTGTTCACCGCCTCGCGGCGTCTGGCGGAAATCAAGAACATTCAGTTATTTACTCAGTACCGAATCAAGGCGACCATGGGCCAATTACTCAAAAGCCAGGGAGTGGTCGCACCGTTGGCATCCGTTGTGCAGAACGACGTGAAGCCCAAGGTCCAGCTGCCTGGGATGAACTGAGTTATCCCTTTCAACTGCTAAAGAGTGTCGAGCGTGGAATCAGAAGTCAGTCGAGTTCAACTCAGCCATGATCCACGCGCGTTGCATGACGATCCGTTGCTGGATGGTCTGCTCGCCCTGTGCATGCTGCACCAGAAGCCTGCCAGCGCAGCGATGCTGACCACCGGCCTGCCGCTGCCCAAACAACGTTTGAGTGTCGAGTTGCTGCCCCGCGCAGCGGCTCGCGCCGGCCTGCAGGGGCGGGTGTTGCAGCGCAAGCTCGAAGAGATTCCGGCGATCGCCATGCCCGCGCTGTTGTTGCTCAAGGATGGCCGCAGTGCCGTCCTGCTCGGCTGGCAGGGCGAAAACGATGCGCGGGTGCTGCTCAGCGAAAGCGATGGCGGCGAATCGGTGGTCAGCCGCGAACTGCTGACTGACGATTACACCGGCAAAGTGTTCTTCGCCCAGCCACAGCACAAATTCGACGTCAACCACGGCACGCTGATCCCGCGGGCACGCTCGTGGTTTCGCGACACCCTCAAGCGTTCGCGCTGGCTCTACGCCGATGCGATCGCCGCGAGTTTCCTGATCAACATCATCGCCATGGCCGCGCCGCTGTTCGTGATGAACGTCTACGACCGCGTGGTGCCGAACCAGGCCGAAGCCACCCTGTGGGTGCTGGCACTGGGCATCACCGGCGCCTACATCTTCGACCTGATCCTCAAGAGCCTGCGCAGTCTGTGCCTGGATCTGGCCGGGAAGAAAACCGACCTGATCATCTCCGCCACGCTGTTCGAGCGCATCGTCGGCATGGCGATGAAATACCGTCCGGCGCGGGTCGGCAGTTTTGCGCAGAACATCCATGAATTTCAGAGCCTGCGCGACTTCCTCGCCTCGCTGACCCTGACCAGCCTGATCGACCTGCCTTTCACCATTCTGATTTTCATCGTCATCGCCATTCTCGGCGGGCATCTGGTATGGATTCCGGTGCTGGCATTCCCGATTGCGCTGCTGATCGGCTACGCCTTGCAGAAGCCGCTGATCGCGACCATGGAGCGCACCATGGCCCTGGGCGCCGAGCGTCAGTCGAGCCTGATCGAAACCCTCGCCGGTCTGGACGCGGTCAAGGTCAACAACGCCGAAAGCGAGCGCCAGTATCAGTGGGAGCAGACCATCGGCACCCTCAGCCGCCTCGAGCTGCGAGTGAAAATGCTCTCCGGTCTGGCGATGAACATCACCTTGCTGATCCAGCAATTGGCCGGGGTGATCATGATCGTCTTCGGCGTGTACCAGATCATCGCCGGTAACCTGAGCATGGGCGGGCTGATTGCCTGCTACATGCTCAGTGGCCGCGCGCTGAGCCCGCTGGCGTCGCTGTCCGGTCTGCTCACGCGCTATCAGCAGGCGCGGGTGACCATGACCTCGGTCGACCAGATGATGGAGCTGCCGCAGGAGCGCAATTTCGAAGAGCGCCCGCTGAGCCGCAAGGTTCTGCAGGGTGCGATCGAATGCCGTCAGCTCAGCTTCACCTACCCGGATCAACAGAACCCGGCGCTGAAGAACATCAACCTGGTGATCCGTCCCGGCGAGAAGATCGGCATCATCGGCCGCAGCGGCTCGGGCAAAAGCTCGCTGGCCAAATTGCTGGTCGGTCTGTACCAACCGGACGACGGTGCGTTGCTGGTCGACGGCGTGGACATCCGCCAGATCGACGTCAGCGAACTGCGCTACAACATCGGTTACGTGCCGCAGGACATTCAGCTTTTGTCCGGCACCCTGCGCGACAACCTGGTGTCCGGCGCGCGTTATGTCGAAGACGAGCTTGTCCTGCAGGCGGCCGAACTGGCCGGCGTCCACGAATTCGCCCGTCTGCACCCCCAAGGCTATGAACTGCAAGTCGGCGAGCGCGGGCAGAACCTCTCTGGCGGCCAGCGGCAGAACGTCGCCCTGGCCCGGGCGCTGTTGCTCAATCCGCCAATTCTGCTGATGGACGAGCCGACCAGTGCGATGGACAACACCGGCGAAGAACGCCTCAAGCAACGCCTCGCGGCGGTGGTTGAAAACAAGACTGTGGTGCTGGTCACGCACCGGGCATCGCTGTTGTCGCTGGTCGACCGCCTGCTGGTGATCGATCGCGGGCAGATTCTCGCCGACGGCCCGAAAGCCGCCGTGATGGAAGCGTTGAAGAAGGGGCAGATCAGTGTTGCTTAAGTCCGGTGTCAAGGAGTCGATCCGTCGCTACTTCAAGGGCTCTGCCTCGCTGCAGGGCCAGCCGCTGCCGGAGGTCAACAAGGCGCTGATCGAAGACGCCCCGCGCGTCGTGCGCCTGACCATCTGGGCGATCATCGGCTTCTTCGTGTTCCTGATGCTCTGGGCCAACTTCGCGGTGATCGACGAAGTGACCAAGGGCGACGGCAAGGCAATTCCCTCTTCGAAAATCCAGAAAATCCAGAACCTGGAGGGCGGTATCGTCTCCGAACTGTTCGTCAAGGAAGGCCAGATCGTCGAGGCCGGCGCGCCGCTGATTCGTCTCGACGACACGCGTTTTGCCTCCAATGTTGGCGAAACCGAGGCCGATCGCCTGTCGATGCTGCTGCGGGTCGAGCGCCTCAGCGCGGAAGTTGATGATCGCCCGCTGAGTTTCCCTGAAGACGTGCTCAAAGCGGTGCCGGGCCAGGCGAAAAGCGAAGAGTCGCTGTACATCAGCCGCCGTCAGCAATTGCACGACGAAATCGGTGGCTTGCAGGAGCAGTTGATCCAGCGTCAGCAAGAGTTGCGCGAGTTCAGCTCCAAGCAAGCGCAGTACCGTCAGCAGCTCGGCTTGCAGCGTCAGGAAATCAACATGTCCGAGCCGCTGGTGGCGCAGGGGGCGGTCTCGCCGGTAGAAGTGTTGCGCCTCAAGCGGGCCGAAGTGGAGACCCGTGGTCAGCTCGACGCGACCACGCTGGCCATCCCGCGCGCGGAATCGGCGATCAAGGAAGTGCAGCGCAAGATCGACGAAACCCGGGGCAAATTCCGCAGCGAAGCGCTGACCCAGCTCAACGAAGCGCGCACCGATCTGAACAAGGCCCAGGCCACCGGCAAGGCGCTGGAGGACCGCGTCAGCCGTACTTTGGTTACCTCACCGGTGCGGGGTATCGTCAACAAGTTGCTGGTCAACACCATCGGCGGGGTGATCCAGCCGGGCAGCGACATGGTCGAAATCGTGCCGCTGGACGACACCCTGCTGGTCGAAGCCAAGATCCGTCCGCAGGACATCGCCTTCCTGCACCCGGGGCAGGAAGCGATCGTCAAGTTCACCGCCTATGACTACACCATTTACGGCGGGCTCAAGGCGCAGCTGGAGCAGATCGGTGCCGACACCATTACTGATGAAGACAAGAAAACCACCTATTACGTGATCAAGGTGCGCACCGAGCGCAGTCATCTGGGCACGGATGAAAAGCCATTGCTGATCATTCCGGGGATGGTTGCGTCAGTGGATATCATTACCGGCAAGAAGTCGGTGTTGAGCTATTTGCTGAAGCCGATCATCCGGGCGCGAGCCGAGGCGTTGCACGAGCGCTAGATCTTCAGCGCTGCTGACGGCCCCTTCGCGAGCAGGCTCGCTCCCACAGGAGATCGCATTTCAACTGTGGGAGCGAGCCTGCTCGCGAAGGCGTCCGCTCAGACTCTACATATCCGTCGGGAAGTGACACAAATCGTCACCCCACCCCCTCACCATTCGCCATATCGTTATTCATTAACGGTATTTAATTTTCAATTCTTATAGCTATAAAGTCACCCACCTGCGTACCTGCCGACCAATCGGCGCGCCGCACGACCTGAACCGACACGCAATCCAGCGTGAGTGTCTGATCGACGTGCGCGTCCGTGAGCGCGCCGTGCGTGGGAGATGATTGATGTCCGCCGCTACTGCCACCGAAAGCGCCGCAACTGCCGCGCCACAACTTTTCGAAATTCGTCCATTCAGCGGTGCCGTCGGCGCCGAGATCGTTGGTCTCGACCTCAGCCGACCGGTCAATGACCAGGACTTTGCGCGCATTCACCGCGCGCACCTGGATCACCACGTCGTGGTCTTTCGCGATCAGCAGATCACCCCGCAACAGCACATCGATTTCAGCCGTCGCTTCGGCGTGTTGCAGATCCACGTGCTCAAGCAGTTCCTGCTGGCCAATCACCCGGAAATTCTCATCGTTTCCAACATCATCGAGAACGGCCAGAACATCGGTCTCGGTGACGCCGGCAAGTTCTGGCATTCCGATCTTTCCTATAAAGAGCTGCCGAGTCTCGGCTCGATGCTGCACGCCCAGGAGCTGCCCGCCGAGGGCGGCGACACGCTGTTTGCCGACATGCACAAAGCCTGGGACGACTTGCCCGCTGCGTTGCGCACTGCGGTCGAAGGACGTTCCGCTGCGCATTCCTACACCGCGCGCTACAGCGAAACCAAATTCGAAGGCAACTGGCGCCCGACCCTGACCCCGGAACAACTGGCCCAGGTCGCAGAAGTAGTGCATCCGGTGGTGCGCACCCACCCGGAAAACGGCCGCAAGGCCTTGTTCGTCAGTGAAGGCTTCACCACGCGCATCGTCGGCCTGCCGGAAGACGAAAGTCGCCAGCTGCTCGGCGAACTCTTCGCCCACAGCGTGCTGCCGCAAAACATCTACCGCCATCAGTGGGAACCGCATGACCTGGTGTTCTGGGACAACCGTTCGCTGATCCACCTCGCCGCCGGCTGCCCTGCGCATCTGCGCCGCAAGCTGTATCGCACGACCATTCAGGGCGACGCGCCTTTCTGATTTGCCGGAGATCGACCATGAACGCCCCTTTGCCAGGCCACGCGGCCAGCAACCCGATCGCCCAGAGCGAAGCGTTGTTGGCCGTCGATCACGTCAGCCTTGAATACCGCACGCCGCAACGCGTGGTGCGCGCCACTCACCAGGTCAGTTTCGCCGTCGATCCGGCTGATCGTTTCGTCCTGCTCGGCCCGTCCGGGTGTGGCAAATCCACCCTGCTCAAAGCGGTCGCCGGGTTCATCCAGCCCTGCGAAGGCGAGATCCGCCTGCAAGGTCAGCGCGTCGATGCACCGGGGCCGGACCGCATTGTGGTGTTCCAGGAATTCGACCAGTTGCCGCCGTGGAAAACCGTGAAGCAAAACGTGATGTTCCCGTTGCTGGCCTCGCGCACCTTGAACAAGAAAGACGCGGAAGAACGCGCGCTGCACTATTTGCAAAAGGTCGGCCTGGCGGCGTTCGCCGACGCCTATCCGCACACCTTGTCCGGCGGCATGAAGGCGCGGGTGGCGATCGCCCGGGCCTTGGCCATGCAGCCGAAAATCCTCTTGATGGATGAACCCTTCGCTGCACTCGATGCGCTGACCCGCCGCAAGATGCAGGAGGAATTGCTGCTGCTCTGGGAAGAGGTGCGCTTCACTTTGTTGTTCGTCACCCACTCGATCGAAGAGGCGTTGGTGGTGGGCAATCGCATCCTGTTGCTGTCGCCGCATCCGGGGCGGGTGCGCGCCGAAGTACACAGCCATCAATACGATCTGCACAGCCTTGGTGGCGTGGCGTTTCAGGAATCGGCACGGCGCATTCATCGTCTGCTGTTCGATGAAGGCCAGGCGCCGGAGACCGAACGTGAGCATGACTTCAACGACATTCGCATCGCCTATTGAGCGGCCAGGAGGACTACCCGATGAGCCATTCATCATCCGTGCGTGAAGAATTCGAAACAGTGCTCGAGCCGCTCACCGCAGTGCCGGTCGAGCGCGAATTGCCGCTCGGCATGCGCCTGTGGCAACAGGGCTGGCTGCGCAAAAGCCTGATCCTGATCGTGCTGGCGATTATCTGGGAAGTGGTCGCGCGGATTCAGAACAACGACCTGATGCTGCCGAGCTTTCTGCAAACCGCACAGGCCTTGTTTGACGGTGTGCTCAGTGGCGAGTTGCTGGCCAAGGTGTGGATATCTTTGGTGGTGCTGATCAAGGGCTACCTGATCGGCATCGTTCTCGCGTTCGCCCTGACGACATTGGCGGTCTCGACCCAGTTGGGGCGTGATTTGCTCAGTACGATGACCTCAATGTTCAACCCGTTGCCGGCGATTGCCCTGCTGCCGCTGGCGTTGTTGTGGTTCGGGCTGGGGCAGAACAGCCTGATTTTCGTGCTGGTGCATTCGGTGTTGTGGGCGCTGGCGCTGAACACTTATGCCGGATTTCTCGGCGTCTCCGAGACGCTGCGCATGGCCGGGCGCAATTATGGTTTGAAGGGCTTGCGCCTGGTCTTGTTCATCCTGATCCCGGCGGCGCTGCCGTCGATTCTCGCGGGTCTGAAAATTGGCTGGGCGTTCGCCTGGCGCACGTTGATCGCCGCCGAGTTGATATTTGGTGCGACCAGTGGCAAGGGTGGGCTGGGCTGGTACATCTTTCAGAATCGCAATGAGCTGTACACCGACAAGGTGTTTGCCGGATTGGCGGTGGTGATTTTGATTGGCTTGCTGGTGGAGAATCTGGTGTTCGATACCCTCGAGCGTGTGACCGTCAAGCGTTGGGGTATGCAGCGCTGACCTGAAAAGATCGCAGCCTTCGGCAGCTCCTACATGGGAAAACCATCCCCTGTAGGAGCTGCCGCAGGCTGCGACCTTTTGATCTGCTAGCATTGCGTCCGGATCAATCCAGATCAGCAATGAGTGCTCAGCATGCAACTCCCGGACATGAACCTTCTGGTCGCCCTCGATGCATTGCTCGACGAGGGCAGCGTGGTCGGTGCTGCGCGGCGGATGAATCTCAGCCCGGCGGCCATGAGTCGCACGCTGACAAGAATTCGCGAAGCCATCGGCGATCCGATTCTGGTGCGCGCCGGGCGTGGCTTGGTGCCGACCCCCAAAGCCCTCGAGTTACGCGAACAGGTGCGCGATGTGGTCGAGCAGGCAGCGTTGCTCTTTCGCTCCGCCGACAGCGTCGAGCTGGGCACCTTGCGTCGACGTTTCAGCATTCGCGCCAATGATTTTTTCGTAGGCGTCTACGGCGGCAAGCTGTTCGACACCCTTGACCAGCTCGCCCCGCATTGCGAACTGCGCTTCGTCCCGGAAGGCGACGGCGACGATGAGGCGCTGCGCGAAGGGCGCATCGATCTGAGCGTCAGCAATACCCGGCCGCTCACGCCGGAGGTTAAGGTACAGAACCTGTTCTCCACCCACTTCGTCGGCCTGGTGCGCGAGAACCATCCGCTGCTCGACGGCGAAATCACTGCCGAGCGCTACGCCGGGTTTTCCCACATCAGCATGTCGCGCCGAGGCATCGCTCGCGGCCCGATCGATACGGCGCTGAATGCTCTGGGGCTGGAGCGCCGGGTGGCGGTGATCGCGCCGAGTTTCCACGCAGCAATGTTTGCCTTACCCGACTCCGACCTGATCCTGCCGGTGCCCAAAGAGGCGCTGCTCAGCGTACGGCGGCTGGGGCTGAAACTGCGTTCATTCGACCTGCCGATTCCGCTGCCGATGCTGATGCTGACCCAGGCCTGGCACCCGCGTTTCGACAAGGACCCGGCCCACCGCTGGCTGCGCGAAACCCTCAAGACCTGCTGCGATGAAACGTGGCTGGCGGCACAGCCGTAAATCATCAGGCACCATCGAATCCCTGTGGGAGCGAGCCTGCTCGCGAAGGCGTCGAATCAGTCACCTCAATGGCGACTGGTCGACCGCTTTCGCGAGCAGGCTCGCTCCCACATAGACATTCACCGTTGTGTCTGATGCACTTATAACCTGCCGATAAGTCAATTTTCGTCAGCATCAAGCCTCACTAAAATGCTCCGGTATTTCCACCCCCGGAGCTTTTCATTCATGACATCCCTGACGGTCACGGCGCCCCTCGCTGCGACCAGCCCGGCGACGGCGGCTGCGCCACCGGTGTTCGGGGCGCGGATCATCATTGGTCTGGTCGGCGTGCTGTTGGCCGTGCTGGTCTCGGGCCTCAACGAGATGGTCACCAAAGTCGCACTCGCCGATATTCGTGGCGCGCTGCACATCGGCTATGACGAAGGCACTTGGCTGGTCGCCAGCTACACCGCCACGTCTGTCGCAGCCATGGCCTTCGCGCCGTGGTGCTCGGTGACCTTCTCGCTGCGCCGCTTCACCCTCTGCGCCATCGGACTGTTTACCGTGCTCGGCGTGTTGTGCCCGTTCGCGCCGAATTACGAAAGTCTGCTGCTGATGCGCATCCTTCAGGGCCTGGCCGGCGGCGCGCTGCCGCCGATGCTGATGACCGTTGCGCTGCGCTTTTTGCCCGCCAACATCAAACTCTACGGACTGGCCGGTTACGCCTTGACCGCGACGTTCGGCCCGGGACTCGGCACGCCGCTGGCCGGTCTGTGGACCGAATACGTCGGCTGGCAATGGACGTTCTGGCAGATCATCGTGCCGTGCCTGATCGCCATGGCCGCGGTGGCGTACGGCTTGCCGCAGGATCCGCTGCGCCTGGAGCGGCTCAAGTCATTCAATTGGAAAGGCTTGCTGCTGGGCTTTCCGGCGATCTGCATGTTGGTCATAGGCCTGTTGCAGGGCAATCGGCTGGACTGGTTCGAATCAAGTTTGATCTGCGCCTTGCTCGGTGCCGGTTCGCTGCTGCTGGTGGCTTTTCTGATCAATGAATGGTCGCAGCCGATTCCGTTTTTCAAGCTGCAGATGCTCGGCATCCGCAACCTGATGTTCGCCCTGATCACCCTCGCCGGCGTGCTGATCGTGCTGTTGGCGGTGGTGCTGATTCCGTCGAGTTATCTGGCGCAGGTGCAGGGTTATCGTCCTGCGCAAACCGCGCCGATCATGCTCATCGCCGCGTTGCCGCAGTTGATCGCGCTGCCGCTGGTGGCGGCGTTGTGCAATTTACGCTGGGTCGATTGCCGCTGGGTGCTTGGCATTGGTCTTGGCATGCTCGCGCTGTCCTGCCTGGGCGGTTCGCACCTGACGTCGCAGTGGATCCGCGACGATTTCTACGTCCTGCAATGGCTGCAGATTTTCGGCCAGCCGATGGCGGTGTTGCCGCTGCTGATGTTGTCGACCGGCAGTATCTCGCCGATGGAAGGGCCTTTCGCGTCAGCGTGGTTCAACACCGTCAAGGGGCTGGCGGCAGTGGTTGCTACCGGCGTAATCGAAGCGCTGACCACCTCGCGCCTGCATTTCCATTCGACCATGTTGGTCGACAGCCTCGGCAATTCGCCGCTGGCCGATCACAGCGATCCGGGCCTCGCTCACCGCGTGCACGAGCAGGCGGTGGTGCTGACTTCGTCCGACCTCTACGTGTGCATGGCTGGCGTCGCCGTGGCGTTGATCCTGCTGATTTTCTGGCTGCCGACGCGGATTTATCCACCGCGCGCGCCGACCTGATCGCTGCACTGAAACTGAAGGTTTTTTTATGACTCAATCCAAGCAAAAACTCGCGGTAGCCGTGGCTGCCGCATTGGCGGTGGGCGTGCTGGTGTACCTGGCGATGCCAGGACTGTTCGGAAACCGCACCGAGCAAACCACCAACGACGCGTTCGTCTCCGCCGACTACACGCTGGTGGTGCCGCGCGTGGCCGGCTTCATCAAACAGGTGCTGGTTGAAGACAACCAACAGGTCAAGGCCGGGCAGTTGCTGGCGTTGATCGATGACCGCGATTTGCGCGCCGCAGCGGAAGCGGCGGATGCGCAAACCCTGGTCGCGCGGGCGCAGTTGCAGAACGCCAACGCGACTCTGGAGCGGCAGGCTTCGCTGATTGCTCAGGCACAGGCTGCAGTGGTCTCGGCCAAAGCGCAAATGGCTTTCGCGCAGCAGGAACTGAACCGCTACAACCACCTCGCCGGGGTCGGCGCCGGCACCGTGCAGAACGCGCAACAGGCACGCACGCGCATCGATCAGGCTTCGGCACGCCTGGACACCGCGACGGCGAAACTGGCGGCCGAACGCAAGCAGGTCGAGATCCTCACCGCCCAGCGCAACGCTGCCGAAGGCACTCTGAAACACGCGCAGGCGGCGCTGGAAATCGCCAGTTTCAACCTGTCGTACACGCGCATCATCGCGCCGCAGGACGGCATGATCGGCGAACGTGCAGTACGTGTCGGCGCCTACGTCACGCCGGGCAGCAAACTTCTGGCGGTGGTGCCGTTGCAGCAGGCGTATGTGGTTGCCAATTTTCAGGAAACCCAATTGACCGACGTGCAGCCGGGGCAGGATGTGCAAGTGCGGGTGGATAGTCTCGGTAGTGAAGCCCTGACTGGCCGTGTCGAGAGCATTGCGCCGGCAACGGGCGTGACCTTTGCGGCGGTGAAACCGGATAACGCGACGGGTAATTTCACCAAAGTGGTGCAGCGGATTCCGGTAAAGATTGTGCTGGAGCCGGGTCAACCACTGGCCGAGCGGTTGCGGGTGGGGATGTCGGTCGAGGCGAGTATAGATACCGCCAGCTCAAAGGCGTCCGGGCGTGAGGTGACGCAGCGATGATCGGTGTTGAATCGGCTGTCAGCTTCGCGAGCAGGCTCGCTCCCACATTTTGTAATGCGTTCCCCCTGTGGGAACGAGCCTGCTCGCGAAAACGCCAGTGGCAGCAACTCACCCTGAGTACCTTGCTTGCAGTCAGCCTCAGCGCTTGTACCGTCGGCCCGGACTTCCAGAAACCCGCAGCCACTCAACCTTCCGCCTGGGCCCAACCGAGCCAGTCCGCCCCGAGCCAGGCCGTCAGCGACCCGCTGGACGAACGCTGGTGGGAGGTCTTCAAAGACCCGCAACTGTCAGCGCTCACCCAACGCGCGTTGACCAGCAACCTCGACCTGCAACTGGCCAGCAGCCGCCTGCAACAAAGCCGCGCCGCGCGCCAGGTGATCACCGCCGAGCGTTATCCGAATAGCGCCGCCACCGGCAGCTACGCACGCAAACGCAACAGTGGCAAAGGCTTGAACGATCCCTCGGGAAACAACGGCGATTCAGCCTTCAACTTGTGGGATGCCGGTTTCTCGGCTTCGTGGGAGCTGGATTTCTGGGGCCGCGTGCGTCGTGAAACCGAAGCCGCTGATGCCAATCTCGAAGTGGCGGAAAACGATCGTCGCGGTGTGCTGCTGACCGTACTGGCCGACACTGCGCAAAACTACATTCAGCTGCGTGGGGTGCAGAACACCCGTGCCGTCACCGAGCAGAATCTCGACGTCGCCCGGCACAGCCTGAAGCTTTCGCAACTGCGGCTGGCCGATGGCGTGGCGACCGATCTCGACGTCGCCGAAGCCGCCGCGCAAGTCGCCGCCATCGAAGCGCGGCTGCCAGCGCTTGAGCAGCGTCAGGCGCAACTGATCAACGCGATCAGTCTGTTGATGGGCGAACCGCCGCAAGCCCTCACTCGTGAGTTGTCGATAGACGCGGCAGTGCCGCAGTCGCCACTGCAAGTCGCGATTGGCCTGCCGTCGGAACTGGCCGAGCGCCGCCCGGATATCCGCCAGGCCGAAGCGCGTCTGCACGCCGCCACCGCTAGTATCGGCGTGGCCAAGGGCGATTTCTATCCGCGCATCACCCTATCGGGCAACCTCGGTTCGCAAGCGATGCAACTGAGCGATTTCGGTTCATGGGGCTCGCGCGCCTTTGGCATCGGCCCGCAATTCAGCCTGCCGCTGTTCGACGGCGGACGTCTGCGCGGCATGCTGCAGTTGCGCAAAGCCCAACAACAGGAAGCGGCCATCGCCTACCAGCAGACCGTGTTGCGCGCCTGGCATGAAATCGACGACCAACTGACCGCCTACAACGCCAGCCAGCGCCGTCGCGACAGCCTCGCCGAAGCCGTGCGCCAGAACCAGATCGCCCTGCGCACCGCGCAACAGCAATACGTCGAAGGCGTGGTCGATTTCGTCAACGTCCTCACCGTGCAGAGCGCCTTGCTCGCCACGCAGGAACAATGGGTAGAAAGCTCGACCGGCGTTTCCCTGGCGATGGTCGGTTTATACAAAGCGTTGGGCGGCGGATGGCAATCGGTCTATCCGGCAGCGCAACTGGCTGCAGGCTCGGCGAACGTCGCCAAACCCTGAACCCACCGCGACCGCTATGATCAACTCCACTGCAGCAAACGGCGTAACGCCTGACCTGAATTGCAGAGGAGTTGCATCATGGAAAATCCGCAGCACAGCCTTCCTGCCCTGTTCAAACAACTTGGCCTCCCTCACGACGCGATCAGCATCGACCAATTCATCGCCAGCCATTCCCCGCTCAAGCCGGATTTGCATCTGGCCGACGCGTTTTTCTGGACGGAAAGTCAGGCGCAGTTTCTGCGCGAAGAGATTCTGGATGATGCGGATTGGGCGGAGGTGGTGGATCAGTTGAATGTGATGTTGCGGAAGGGGCGGGTGGGATGATCAGGCTGAACCTTTGCGACTCTGTCACGGCAGCAATTGATAAGCTTCGATATCGACCGAAATTTCGATCGCATTCGAGGTCCTTACCGTGCAAAGAGTTTTCGCCGATATGGCTGTCAGTATTTCCGAACTGAAGAAAAATCCTTCTGCCGTTCTTAAAGGCGCAAACGCCGGTGCTGTGGCAATACTCAATCACAACCGGGTCATGGGCTATATGGTGTCTGCCGACGTTTACGAAGCGTTGGTCGAGCGGCTTGATGATCTTGAGCTTATGCAGATTGCGCGTTCTCGAGATCACGAAACACCCATGCCGGTAAATCTGCATGACTTATAAGCTTGAGTTTCTGTCGTCTGGAAACAAACTGCGTCATTGGTCGCCCGGGCAATACCCGAAAGAGACTTGCCGTGTAAAAAAAATTGTAGGAAAAGGCCGAAATGTAAAAAAAACCTGCCTGCTGTAAAAAAAACTGGGCTTTAATCGTCGCAGTAGATTTTTTCTGTGGAAGATGACGATGCCAACTGTTGGATATGCCAACCTGCGGGACGCTTTAAAGCTCAAGGCGTTTGCTCCCAAGCGCGTTGCGATGATCAAACCGGTCACCCGAATTACCTTGATCGGTGATTGTCTTGCTGTTCCAGCCGCCGTCGCGCCTGCACAGGGATCAACGCTCGAGCACATTCTGTTTGCGCTAAAACATGAAGGAATAAACCTGTGCATTCTTGCCCAAGCCTTGGAATCTGTTGAAGCGAGCGATCTGTTAAGCGAGCTTGGCAGATCCCCGAACGGGGTATACATCCGTAAAGCCTGTTTTCTATGGGAAAGCTTCACTGGCAAGCGACTGGATTACTCCGTCCCTGTTCGAGGCAACGCCGTCGCCTTGTTCGACCCCAAACGCTACGTGACCGGACCAGCTGTTCGGAATAGTCGCTGGCGAGTCGATTTCAATGGTTTGGGGTCATTGCATTACTGCGCCACCGTTGAGCGAACGGTGAAGCTACAGGAGCTGATCGATCTGGACATCATTGGACGAGCCCAGGTTTTCATGGCGACGTTGCCGCCGGAGATGATGGATCGGGCAATCAATTGGGCCTACCTGCATGAGACTCGCGATTCCTTCGCTATAGAAAAAGAAGAGCCCAGCGAAGAAAAGTCGCGGCGCTTTGTTCGACTTCTGCGTCAAGCTCACGAGCGTACAGAGCTGAGCGAGGACTATCTGGTCGAGTTGCAAAACAGCACGGTCTCGAATCCCTTCGATAAAGCAGTGCTCTTCCGTCATCAACAGAATCATTTGCACAATGGCTTGAGAGGCGCCGCCGGAGTCAGTTATGTGCCGCCAGCTCCGCAATTGTGTCGTGAGTTGATGGAGGATTTGATGGCTTTCGCCAATCACTCGGCGAAGCAGGTGGATCCGCTCATAGCAGCTGCGGTTGTGGCGTTTGGATTTGTTTTTCTTCACCCGTTCATGGATGGCAACGGTCGGCTCTCACGCTTTCTGATTCACCAGACTCTCTGCCAGTCCGGTGCTCTGCAAAACGGTTTGTTGTTACCCGTCTCCGTGGCGATGAAGCATGAGGAATCCAGCTATCTGGAAGCGCTGAAGGAGTTCTCCAAACCAGCTAGAGAGTTCTGGAATGTCACTTGGCTGGACTCCGATGAGATGACGTTCGATTTCATCGGTCACGACGCTATCTACCGATTCTGGGATGCTACTCAATGCGCAGAATTTACTTTGCAGATGGCCTTGCGGGCACTGGAAGTGGAGCTACGCGAGGAGACCGCGTTTCTTGAAAAATACGATTTCGTCATCAAAGCGGTGAATGACCGTTTCGATGTTCGGGGAAGCGATCTTTCGAAGTTGGTAATGATGTGCCTGGACAACGCTGACAAGGTTTCAAAGCATCGCCGCAAGCAATTTCAGTACAGCGTGCCGGAGGAGGTGTTCGACTACATCGAGGAAATGTCCTCAGGCTATGGCGGCTGACGATTCTGCTTTGACCAAGCGCTTGGGCCATGCCGGATTTACGGCACGCGCTTGATCAGGGTATTCGCCGCGCGCGCTTCAAAGATTTGTTTCAAAACTTGACTGAAATTCCCTACCAATGCGATATTGATAGTTAGCAAACTAACAGTGTCCGTTATCCCGTGTCCGATTCCCTCGACAGTCTCCAGATGAACATCAGCAGCGCCATGGTGGTGGCCGCCCGGCATTGGCGGAAGATCTGCCAGACCACGCTGGTCAATTACGGAATTTCCGAAGCCTGCGCCGTGCCCTTGTTGATGATCGGGCGTTTGGGCGAGGGCGTGCGCCAGGTGCAAGTTGCCCAGGCTGCGGGGATGGAGAGTCCTTCGCTGGTGCGTTTGCTCGATCAGCTGTGCCATGCCGGTTACGTCTGTCGCACCGAAGATGCCCAGGATCGCCGCGCCAAGTGCCTGAGCCTGACCGATACCGGTCGCGAGCTGGTGCAGGCGGTGGAGGCCGAGCTGGTGCGCTTGCGGCGTGAGGTGCTGGAAGGCATCGAACGCAGCGATCTGGAAGCTACGCTTCGGGTACTCAGGGCTTTTGAGGCGGCGAGTTCGCCTGTGGTGGTCAATTCTTGAACGGTTTTTTCACCGGCATGCCGCCGGCCCGTGACTGGTTTTACGGGGTCCGTACCTTTGCAGCGTCGATGATTGCGCTGTACATCGCCTTGCTCATGCAAATGCCGCGTCCGTATTGGGCGATGGCCACGGTGTATATCGTCTCCAGCCCGTTTCTCGGCCCGACCAGTTCCAAAGCGCTGTACCGCGCGGCCGGTACATTTCTCGGCGCGGCGGCGGCGGTGCTGTTCGTGCCGATGTTCGTGCAGAGCCCCTACGTTCTGGTGGTGGTCATTGCCTTGTGGACCGGCATCTTGTTGTTCATGTCCCTGCATCTGCGCACGGCCAACAGCTACGCACTGATGCTGGCCGGCTACACCTTGCCGCTGATTGCCCTGCCGGTGGTGGATAATCCGCTGGCGGTGTGGGACGTGGCCGAGGCGCGTACCGAAGAGATTTTCCTTGGCATCGCTGTTGCTGCGGTGGTCGGTGCGATGTTCTGGCCGCGACGGCTGGCACCGGTGTTCAACGATGCGGTGAGCAAGTGGTTCGCCGATGCGACGAGCTACAGCCTGAAGTTTCTCAGCCGCGATGTGCAGCCGGAAGAAGTCACCGCGTTGCGCATGGCCATGGTCGCCAATTTCAACAGCCTCGAGTTGATGATCGGCCAGTTGCCCCACGAAGGCGCGCGGCCACAAACCGTGCGTAATACCAAGGAATTGCGCGGGCGCATGATCCATTTGTTGCCGGTGATCGATGCGCTTGAGGATTCGCTGTACGCCCTCGAACGGCGCACCCCGGAACTGGTGGAAAAATTCCAGCCGTTGCTCGCAGCCACCCGTGAATGGCTGAGCCATGCGGATGCCAATCTTGAGCGCTGGCAAGCACTGCGCGATCAACTCGACGCGCTGCAACCGAGTGCCGAAGCGCTGGAAGAGCGCAAACAGCTGCTGTTCTCCAACGCGATCTACCGCCTCGGTGAATTCATCGATCTGTGGCAGGACTGCCGCAGCCTGCAGGACGCGATTCTCTGCGAACGCCAGGATAGCTGGCGCGCGGTGTACCGGCACTGGCGCCTCGGCCGGTTGACGCCGTTCATCGATCGCGGGCTGATGTTGTATTCGGTGGCCTCGACCATTCTGGCGATCATCGTCGCTTCGGTGTTGTGGATTCTGCTCGGCTGGCCGGATGGCGGCAGTGCGGTGATCCTGGCGGCGGTGGCGTGCAGCTTCTTTGCCTCGATGGACGATCCGGCGCCGCAGATTTACCGGTTCTTCTTCTGGACCGGGATGTCGGTGCTGTTCGCCAGTCTTTACCTGTTTCTGATCCTGCCCAACCTGCACGATTTCCCGATGCTGGTGCTGGCATTTGCCGTGCCGTTCATTTGCATCGGCACGCTGACGGTGCAGCCGCGTTTCTATCTGGGCATGCTGCTGACGCTGGTCAACACCTCGTCGTTCATCAGTATTCAGGGTGCCTACGACGCGGACTTTTTCGCCTTCGCCAACTCCAACCTCGCCGGGCCGCTGGGTCTGTTGTTCGCCTTTATCTGGACGCTGGTAGCGCGACCGTTCGGTGCCGAGCTGGCTGCCAAGCGCCTGACCCGGTTCAGTTGGAAAGACATCGTCAGCATGACCGAGCCGGCGAGTCTCGCCGAGCATCGGCAACTGGGCGTGCAGTTGCTCGATCGGCTGATGCAGCACCTGCCGCGTCTGGCCCTGACCTGCCAGGACACTGGCATTGCCATGCGCGAAGTGCGCGTCGGTTTGAATATGCTCGATTTGCTCGCCTACACCCCGCGCGTCACTGGCGTGCCAAACGTCTTGTTGCGACAGGTGGTGGGCGAAGTTGGTGAGTATTTTCGGGCCTGCCTTAAAGCCGACGAACGCCTGCCGGCGCCGAGCGGTCTGCTGATGACTCTGGATCGCACCCGCCGTGCGCTGAACGGCCAGGGTGACGATGAAACCCGTCTGCATCTGTTGCACGCCTTGAGCGGTTTGCGTCTGGCCTTGCTGCCCGGCGTCGAATTCGTCTCCAGCGCCGAGCCCGAAGAACCGCTGCCCGATGGAGCGCCCCTATGATCGGTGATCTGGATATCAGCGGCATCTTCCTGCCGACCCTGCTGGTGCTGATGGGCATCACTTACGTGCTGTTTTTGTTGGTGCATGGCGTGCTGCAACGCCTGCACTTTTACCGTCTGGTCTGGCACCGGGCATTGTTCAACGTGGCGCTCTACGCCGTGCTGCTGTACGGCGTGGACTCACTCAGTCGATACCTGATGACATGAAAAAACCGTTTCTGACTATCGGTCGCGTGGTCCTGACCCTGCTGATCGTGACTTTTGCCGTTGTCCTCGTCTGGCGCATGGTGATGTATTACATGTTCGCACCGTGGACCCGCGACGGCCACATTCGTGCCGACATCATCCAGATCGCCCCGGACGTGTCCGGGCTGATCCAGCAGGTCGAAGTGAAGGACAACCAGTTGATCAAGCGCGGCCAGGTGCTGTTCAGCATCGACCAGGACCGCTTCAAACTGGCCCTGCGCCAGGCCAGGGCCGCCGTTGCCGATCGCCAGGAAACCCTCGCCCAGGCGCAGCGTGAAGCCAAGCGTAACCGTGGCCTCGGCAACCTGGTGCCGGCCGAGCAACTGGAAGAGAGCCAGTCGCGGGTGGCCCGTGCGCAATCGGCCCTGGCCGAAGCGTTGGTGGCGGTGGACAGTGCGCAGCTCAACCTCGATCGTTCGGTGATCCGCAGTCCGGTCGACGGTTACGTCAACGACCGCGCGCCGCGTGCGCAGGAGTTCGTTACTGCGGGGCGCCCGGTGTTGTCGGTGGTCGACAGCAATTCCTTCCACATCGACGGTTATTTTGAAGAAACCAAACTCGACGGCATTCACGTCGGGCAATCGGTGGATATCCGCGTGATCGGTGACCGCGCCAGGTTGCGCGGGCATGTCGAAAGCATCGTCGCCGGCATCGAAGACCGCGATCGCACCAGTGGCAGCAACCTGCTGCCGAACGTCAACCCGGCGTTCAGTTGGGTGCGTCTGGCGCAGCGGATTCCAGTGCGCATCGCCTTCGATGATGTACCGGCCGACTTCCGCATGATCGCCGGGCGTACCGCCACTGTGTCGATCATCGACGATCAGGCGCAGGAGCCGCAGCCATGAGCAGGGCCTGGTTGATCGCCGGTTTGGGCGTGATGCTCTCGGCCTGTCAGATGGTCGGCCCGGATTATCAGGTGCCCGCCGACGCGGCGGCGCAGCGCAAGGATATTCAGGGCGAGCTGGCAATCGCTGGCAAACCGGTGGTCTCGGCGCCGGTGCCGGCGGACTGGTGGCGCCTGTATAAAGACCCGCGCCTCGATCAACTGGTGCAGCAGGCCATGGCGTCCAACACCGATCTGCGTGTTGCGGCGGCGAACCTGTCGCGGGCGCGCGCTCAGGTGGATGAAGCCGAGGCCGCTGGCGGTTGGAGTGGCGGGGTGAAGATGGGCGCCCAACGTCTGCAGGAATCCGGTCAGGCGTTCCTGCTGCCGGAGAAAGTGCCGGTAGATAACGTCGGCGACATCGGCATCAGCGCTTCGTATCAGTTTGACCTGTGGGGCACCCTGCAACGCGGCATCGAAGCGGCCAAAGCCAATGCCGACGCGACCCAGGCCGCCGCAGATACCGCACGCATCACGCTGGTGGCGGACGTGGTTCGCGCTTACACCCAGGTCTGCGCCGCCAACGAAGAGCGCGAAATCGCCGAGCATTCTCTCGATCTGCAATCCCAGAGCACTTCGCTGATCCAGCGCCTGCGTGACGCCGGGCGTGGCGACGAAACCCAGGTCACCCGTTCGCAAACCCAATTCAAATCCCTGCGCGCCGACTTGCCGCGTTATGAAGCGGCGCGTCAGGCCGGGCTGTTCCGTTTGTCGATGCTGCTGGCCAAACCGCTCGAGCAATTGCCGGCAGGTACAGCCAGTTGCGCCGAGTTGCCGAAGATCGCGCAACGGGTGCCGGTGGGTGACGGCGCTGCGCTGCTCAAGCGTCGCCCGGATATTCGTCAGGCTGAACGCCGTCTCGCGGCAGCAACTGCGGGCATCGGTATCGCCACTGGGGAGTTGTACCCGGACATCAGCATCGGCGCGACGATTGGCACTGTCGGTCTGATCGACGATTTAGGCGATCCTTCGACCAACCGCTGGGGCTTCGGCCCGTCGCTGAGCTGGAAGGTGCCGACCAACGGCGCCCGTGCGCGCATTCGTGAGGCCGAGGCCAACACTCAGGGCGTGCTGGCGCATTTCGACGGTGTGGTGCTCAACGCCATCCGCGAGACCCAGACCGGTCTGGCCCAGTACAGCGCCTTGCTGCAGCGTCGCGATGCACTGGCCGAAGCCGAGCAGTCGGCGAAGCTCGCCGCCGAGCAGACGCACCGCTTCTTCCAGGCCGGCCGCGAGTCGTTCCTCGCTGACCTGCAAGCGACCCGCACCTACACCGATGTCACCGCGCAACTGGCCGCCGCCAATACCCAGGTTGCGATGAGCCAGATCGATTTGTTCCTTGCCCTGGGCGGTGGCTGGGAAAGCGGACGAACGAACACCTCGGGCGCCAGCAAACCCTGAGGCCATTGCTATGCTTTGAAGTGTTGGAGGGGCGCCCCATGCCAAGCGCTCCTGCAATGCACATTGCTCGTGCTGGCCCAGGGGAAACCAATAATGAAAAACCCTTACGCTCTCGGCTTCTGGTGCGCACTGGTCGCACTTGTGCTGCTCTCGGCCACGTATTTCTACGGGATCATGCTGGCCCACCAGATCGACACGGCAATGGTTTTCCTCGACAGCGCCGTTGCGCTGATCGCGGTGATGGCGATCGTCGTCGTCGCCTGGACCTCGATTCAGCTGCAGCGGGTCAAGAAACGCCAGCTCGAGCGCGGCAAGATGCTCGTGCTGATCTGGGACACCAAAGTCGCTCTGCGCCGGGTCGAAACCGTGTTCGACCGCTACTTCTGGGGCAGCTACTGGCAGCCGGGTCGAACCTTTGCTGAAGTCATGGGCGAACTCACCGGCACGCCGCTGGAAAAAAGCCTCGAAGCCCTGAAGAAGCAGTGCCTGGAACTCGACAAGCAGATCGCCGACGAAGGCTGGCACTGGCTCAACAATGCCCGGGAACTGTCCGACGTCGCCACGGCCATGGCCCGCGAGCGCTATCAGCTGGATTTCTGCGATGTGCGGGCGGATACCACGGGCGGAGCGGTGATCGATCGGGATTTTGAGGTGTTGGTGTATACCTGGACCGCGCGGCTGAAGAGTTTCGATCATCAGCTGGATGAAATTGAAGTCCAATATTCCTGAAATCAAAAGATCGCAGCCTTCGGCAGCTCCTACAGGGAATCGCATTCCAGATGTAGGAGCTGCCGAAGGCTGCGATCTTTTTGCTCTCTCAAGTGTCCACAGACACTCTTTAACCTTTAAACATTGGGCCGTCCGCCGCGCCCGGTGCTAATCTCCACCGCTTATTGCGCACAGTCGCGCCGCGACCCGATACCGGGTTCAAGGAAGACGACTTCATCCACAGCCACGGAAATCGATCAGGTCATTCATGAATAAATCAGCAGGCGTGCTTCTCGGAATTGTTGTTGCCATCGGCGCGATCAGCGCAGGCGGGGCCTGGTACACCGGAACCAAGATCGAAGGCGTACTGAACAACGCCGTGACCAACGCCAACAAAGAGCTGCAGACCGCCATGGCCGGCTCCAACGGGACGGCATCGCTGGAGCTGGTGTCGCTGGAACGCCACACCTTCACCAGCACCGCGCACTATCGCCTCAAGGGCGAAGGCGAGATGTTCGGCGATGCGCCGGTCGAGCTGCTGTTTGTCGACCACATTGAACACGGCCCGCTGCCTTTCTCGCGTCTGGTTTCGCTGAAATGGTTGCCGGTCATGGCCACCAGCAACTACGAGCTGGAAAAGAGCCCGTCCACGGAGAAGTGGTTTGCCGCTACCAATGGCGCCGCGCCGCTCAAGGGCGTGACCAACATCGGCTACGACGAATCGACCACCAGCACTCTGAACCTGGTGCCGTTCGAAACCGCACTGGATGAGCAATCGAGCCTGAAGTTTTCCGGTCTGAGCATGGACATCGCCGCCAGCGCCCAGGCGCAGAAGGTCAAGGCCGACGGTTACATGGATAACCTGAAACTGGTCACCGTGTCGGAAGACCAGGCGCCGGTGCAGATCGAGCTCAACGGCCTGACCCTGGCCAGCAACCTCGCCAAGAGCAGCTACGGCTACTACACCGGGGAAAACACCCTGGAAGTGACCAGCAGCAAAACCACCTTCGGCGCCAAGCCGATGGTGCTGGGGGTGAAGAACTTCGAAATGAAGAACCGCACCGAAGAGAACGGCAGCAACGCCTCGGGCCGTGCCGATTACAAAATCGGCGAAGTGACGCTCAATGACAAGAAAGTCGGTTCGGCAGCCATGGCCATGAGCCTGAAGAACCTCGACATCCCTTCGACCATGTCGCTGATGCAGATCTACCAGACCAAATTGCAGCCGTACGAAAAAGCCGCCGCCGAAGCCGCCGCTCAGGGGCTTCCGGCGCCAGAGCTGAACCTGACCGAAGCGGAAAATGCTCAGGTCAAAGCCGATCTGCAGAAGCTGCTGGCCGCCGGCCCGCAACTGGCGCTGGAGAACCTTTCGTTCAACACCGCCAACGGTGAAAGCCGCGCCAATCTGGTGATCGACCTGACCAAGCCGCAATCGATGGACCTGCCACCGGATCAACTGGGCAAGCAACTGATCGCGCTGCTCGACCTGAACATTCAAGTGTCCAAGCCGATGCTGGTCGATTTGCTCAGCGTGCAGGCGCAACTCGATGGCCAGACTGACGCCAAAGCCATCGTCGATCAGTCCAAGGAAGCGGCGGACATGTTTGCCGGCATGGCGGTCGGCTCGCAATTGGCCGTCGTCGACGGCACCAACGTGGTGACCAAGCTGCATTACGCGGCCAATCAGGTCGAATTCAACGGCCAGAAAATGACCGTCGAGCAGTTCATCGGCTTCCTGATGAGCAAGTTCGCCGGCGTCACCCAAGTGCAATAAATCCACCGCGCGCCCTCCAGACGCCCGGCCCCTGTGTGAACAGGCGCCGGGCGTTTTGCTGTACGGCTTTTGTACGCGCTGACTGATTCTGAACAAATATTGCGTTGTGAAAATTCGCTCTCGCTTGCGTGCAGACTGCCTCACCAAGCTTGGCCGAAGGCTGTTTCTGTCGGCCACCGTTACGAATGGGCAAGGAGGGCATTGCGACCCGGCTGGCCATGTAAGGATGCTGACAAATGCCGCGTATTGATGGCCCTGTATTACATCGTGGTTTGCGCCCTTTGTTCCGATTCGCCCTCTGCAGCCAGTTGCTGTGGCCGCTGCTGGCGTTGGCCGACACACCCTACGACGAGATGGTGCGCGATGCCCGGGCCGGGCATTACACGCCTGCGTTGACGGTGTTGCGTCAAGTGCCGCCGGGTCAGGCCAGCGATGGCCAGGTCAGCGATCACCTGCAAATCGCCAGTTGGGCCGGGCTCGATGCCGAAGTGGTCAAGGTCTATGAAACCCAGGGCCGCGACCGCATTCTGCCGGTGCAGGCGCTGACCGCCGCTGCGCGTGCCTACCGCAACCTCAAGCGCTGGGATCAGGCCACCCAGGTCTACAACAAGGCGCTGGCGCTGGAACCTGACAACGCCGACCTGCAACTGGGCCTCGCGCTGACCCAGGCCGATTCCGGCAAACCCGATCAGGCCGTCACCCGCGCCCAGGCGCTGGTCGCCACCAAACCCGATGATCCGTCCCGCCGCCTCGCCCTGGGCTACGCCCTCGGTCGCGCCGGCAAGCAGTACGACGCACTCTTCGAATACGATCAGGCCTTTATCCGCGCCGGCAACAAACCGGAAGTCGCCCGCGAGTACGTGGTCGCGCTGCAAAAGGCCCGTCTGCCTGAACCGGCGCTGCGTCTGGCCCGTCAGCGTCCCGGTCTTATCGATCCGGTGACCTTGCGCCGCCTCGAAGGCGATCTCGCCGCCGAACGCGTACGCCTCGCCGAACTGGCCACCCGCAGCGAACAGGAACGCTACGTCATTGCTGACCGCGCGCTCGCCGATTACGACAAATTGCTCGCGACCTGGACGCCTGACGCCACTGCCCATGACGACGTGACGCGCTGGCGCATCGACCGCATGGGCGCGCTCAAGGCCCGGGCGCGCACTGCCGACGTCATCGGCGAATATCAAAAGCTGCAGGCCGAGGGCGTGCAGATTCCGACCTACGCCCTGCGCTGGGTGGCGGCGTCTTATCTCGATCAGCGTGAGCCGGAGATCGCCACCGATCTGTATCGCCAGGTGCTTTCAGCGCCTGACGCCGATGTCGGTGATCGCCTTGAAGACACCACTGCGCTGTACTACTCGCTGCTGGAAAGCGACCGCGCCGACGAGGCGCGCAAGGTCGCCGAAGACGCGGCGAAAGCCCAGCGTCCGCGCGTCGAACTCAAGGGTCTGCCGATCGGCAATCCCAACGATGAGTGGATGGACGCCCAGCAACTCGCGGCGCAGGCTGGCACTTACAGTTCCGACCTGCCCCACGGCGAAGAGCGTTTGCAGACTCTGATCGAGCAAGCGCCAGGCAATCTCGGCTTGCGTCTGGCCCAGGCCGATCTCTACCTCGCCCGCCAGATGCCGCGCCGCGCGGAAAGCCAGCTCAAGGAAGCCGAGAGTGCGGCACCGCGCGACGCGGGCCTGGAGGTCGCTCAGGCGCGCACCGCGATGGAGTTGCAGGAGTGGCGGCAGAACGACGCGCTGGTCGACGACGTGGTCGCGCGCTATCCGGACAACCGCCAGGTGCAGCGACTGGCCCGCGAGCGCGAAGTCCATGACATGGCCGAACTGCGCGTCGAAGCCTACGGCGGCAAGGCCAACGGTGGCGGCAGTGGCGATGCCGGTGCGGTCAGCGGCAGCCGTGATTTCGGCATCCAGAGCACTCTTTACAGCCCGCCGATCAACGAAGACTGGCGGGTGTTCGCCGGTGCCGGTTATGCCACCGGTGATTTCGCCGAAGGCACCGGCCACCATCGCTTCCAGCGGGTCGGCCTGGAACGGCGTACCCGTGACATGACCCTCGAGGCCGAAGTGTCGAATCACGATTACGGCTTCGGTGACAAACAGGGCGCGCGCCTGGCGATTGCCCGTGACATCAACGATCACTGGCAGTACGGCGGCAGCCTCGAATACCTCTCGGCGGAAACGCCGCTGCGCGCGCTCAACAGCGACATCAAGGCCAATGGCGGCAGCGCGTTCCTGCGCTGGCGCGCCAACGAAAGCCGCGAGTGGCGCGTCTCGGTCAGCCCCTCGCACTTCAGCGATGGCAACAACCGTGTCGAAGCGTTGGTGACCGGACGTGAAGGTATCTACAGCGCGCCGAACATCCAGGTCGATGCTGGTCTGGAAGTCGGCACCAGCCACAACTCGAAATCCGATGACGTGCCGTACTTCAACCCCAAGTCGGACTTCAGCGTGATGCCGCTGGTCAACGTCAACCACGTCCTCTATCACCGTTACGAGACTTCCTGGAGCCAGCAATTCCAGGCCGGCGCGGGCACTTACAGTCAGCGCGACCACGGCACCGGCGGCATGGCGTTGCTCGGTTATGGCCAACGGTACGCCTGGAACGACGTGTTCGATGTGGGCGGCATGTTCAGTGTGATCAACCGGCCTTACGACGGTGATCGGGAAACTGATCTGCGTCTGCTTGTCGACCTCACTTTCCGCTTCTAGAAGAGTTTGAAGATGCCTTTTATCTCGCGTTTCATCCTTCTGCTGGGAGCGCTGCTGATCAGCGCCTGCGCCCAGCAAGCCCCGGCCTTCGCGCCGCCCTCCGAGCGCCCGGTCGCGGCCAGTGAACAACCGTGGCCAAAAAACCACGTGCTCGGCATCGCCTATCACGACGTCGAAGACCGTGATCCCGATCAGGCCGTGGTGGCAGTGCGCACCGAGCGCATGATCGAGCAACTCGCCTGGCTGCGCGAGAACGGCTACAAACCGGTTACCGTCGACCAGATCATGGCCGCACGCAAGGGTGGCCCCGAGCTGCCGGCGAAAGCGGTGCTGCTCAGCTTCGACGACGGTTACGCCAGCTTTTATACCCGCGTGCTGCCAGTGTTGCGCGCCTACAACTGGCACGCCTTGCTGGCCCCGGTTGGCACCTGGATCGACACACCGCTGAATCAGCCGGTGGACTTTGCCGGCACGCCGCGTAACCGTGCGAATTTTCTGACCTGGGAGCAGATACGCGAAATCTCCAGGTCCGGACTGGTGGAAATCGCCGCCCACACCGACGCCAGCCACAAAGGCATCCTCGCCAACCCGCAGGGCAACCTGCAGCCGGCCGCCGCGACCCGGCGCTATGACCCCGTCACCAAACGCTACGAGTCCGAAGCCGATTTCCAGGCGCGCATTCGTACCGACGTGAAGACTATTTCCGAGAAGATCCGCCAGGTTACCGGTTACAAACCGCGGGTCTGGGTCTGGCCGTACGGCGCCGCTGACGGCACGTCGCTGAGCGTGGTTGGCGAGGAGGGCTATGAAATGGCCCTGACCCTGGACGACGGCCTCGACACCCTAGACAACCTGATGAGCGGCCCACGCTTCCTCGTTACCTCCGACCCTGACGGCGAGCATTTTGCCAACAGCATCGTCGCGGTACAGGAGGAGTTGGCGATGCGCGTGGTGCATGTCGATCTGGATAACGTCTACGACCCGGACCCGGCGCAACAGGACATCAACCTCGGCAAACTGGTGCAGCGCATTTCTGACCTGGGCCCCACCACGGTGTTTCTGCAAGCTTTTGCCGATCCCAAGGGCGATGGTCTGGTGCACTCGCTGTACTTCCCCAACCGCCACTTGCCGGTGCGCGCCGACCTGTTCGACCGCGTCGCCTGGCAACTGCGCACCCGTGCCCATGTGAAGGTTTTTGCGTGGATGCCGGTGCTGAGTTTCGAGCTCGATTCGAAGCTGCCGCGTGTAACCCGCTGGGACCCGAAAACCGCCACCACCTCGGTCGATCCGAAGCAGTACAAACGCCTGTCACCGTTCAATCCCGAGGTGCGGAAAGTCATCGGTGAAATCTACGAAGACCTGGCGAGTCTGACCTCGATCGATGGCGTTCTCTACCATGACGACGCAGTGTTGTCGGACTTTGAGGATGCCAGCCCGGATGCCTTGAAGGCCTACGCTGCACAAGGGTTGCCCGGCTCGATTGCCGCGCTGCGCGACGACCCGGCAGCGATGCAACGCTGGACGCGCTTCAAGAGCCGCTACCTGATCGAATTCACCAACGAACTGACCGCCAAAGTCCGAGCAATCCGCGGTCCGCAGGTGCTGACCGCGCGCAACATCTTCGCCGAGCCGATGCTCAACCCTGAAAGCGAAGCGTGGTTCGCCCAGAACCTCGATGACTTCCTCGCCACCTACGACTGGACGGCGCCGATGGCCATGCCGTTGATGGAAAAACAGACGCTGGCGGAGTCCGGCCGGTGGCTGGAAGAACTGGTCGCCACGGTGAAGAAACGCCCCGGTGCGCTGAATCGCACGGTGTTCGAATTGCAGGCGCGTGACTGGAACCAGAAGGATCAGGCCGATATCGATGCCGCGCAGCTAGCGGACTGGATGGGCCGGCTCAAGCGCCAGGGCGCGACCAGTTTCGGTTACTACCCGGACAACTTCCTCGACAACCTGCCGGACCTGAAAACCGTAAGGCCTGCACTCTCCAACAAATGGAATCCATAACATGCTGGATAGACTGTTAGCCCTGCTTGTTCTGGCGATCGTTCTTGGCGTTCCGCTGGGGCTGATTTTCCTGGTGACCGGCCAGTTCCTGATGTCGTTCGTGTTCTTCTACCCGCTGTTCATGTCCGGGTTGTGGATCGCCGGCGGCCTGTATTTCTGGCTGCACTGGGAGCGCCACTGGCCGTGGCAGGACGACACCCTGCCGCCACCGTTGGAAGGCGAGCCGCTGATTTCGATCCTGATCCCTTGCTACAACGAAGGCGATAACGCTGCCGATACCATCCACGCGGCGCTGGCCCAGCACTACCCGAACATCGAAGTCATCGCGATCAACGACGGCTCCAAGGACAACACTGCCGCTGTGCTCGATGCGCTGGCCAAGGAAGATCCACGACTGCGGGTCCTGCATCTGGCGGAAAACCAGGGGAAGGCGGTGGCCCTGCGCATGGGCGCGATCGCTGCGCGCAGTGAGTATCTGGTGTGTATTGATGGCGACGCCTTGCTGGCGCCGAATACCGCGGCTTATCTGGTTGCGCCGATGCTGGATAACGCACGTCTCGGCGCGGTGACTGGCAACCCGCGCATCCGCACACGGTCGACGTTGATCGGGCGGGTGCAGGTCGGCGAGTTCTCCTCGATCATCGGTCTGATCAAACGCACGCAACGGGTGTTCGGACGCATCTTCACCGTCTCCGGTGTGATCGTCGCGTTCCGCCGCACCGCGCTGAACCGGGTCGGTTACTGGAGCCCGGACATGATCACCGAAGACATCGACATCAGCTGGAAGCTGCAACTCGATCACTGGAGCATCTTCTACGAACCGCGCGCGCTGTGCTGGATCCTCATGCCGGAAACCATCGGCGGTTTGTGGAAACAGCGTCTGCGCTGGGCTCAGGGCGGCGCCGAAGTGCTGTTCAAGAACATTCGCGGCATCTGGCAGTACCGCCATCGCTACCTGTGGCCGCTGCTGTTCGAATACTGCCTGTCCACCGGTTGGGCGTTCACCTTCCTGTTGTCGGTGATTTTCTGGGGCATGGGCAAGTTCATGGTCATGCCGGATGCAATCGCTGTGGATCACCTGATGCCGCCAGCCTTCACCGGTCTGTTGCTGGCGGTGGTCTGCCTGGTGCAGTTCGCGGTCAGCATCGTCATCGATCGTCGTTATGAACCGGGTCTGGGCAAGACCATGTTCTGGGTGGTCTGGTACCCGCTGGTGTTCTGGCTCATCAGTCTGCTGACCACCCTGGTCAGTTTCCCCAAAGTGTTGTTCAGCCAACACAAGAAACGCGCGCGCTGGGTCAGTCCTGATCGGGGCATCCGACCGTTGGGCGACGATCAGGAGGAAGTCATCAAATGAAAATTATCCGCACTCGCCAACGGCCCTTTCTGGTGGTGATCGACATCATCCTCACCGTGATGGCCTGGGTCGGCCTGCTGTACCTGTTGGTGCGCGGCCTATGGCCATTGATCGAAACCACCGGCGGCCCGCGCATCGAGCACTCGGCATTCGATGCCTTGGGCACCTTGCAGGTTTATATGTGGGTGGCGGTGGTCAACGCCGTGATCCTGATTGGTTGGGCCCGTTATCAGCAACGCAAGAGCCGCAGCTTCGCCCAGCGCCGATTGCCCTCGCCGGTGATTGGTGATGAAGGGCTGAGCAAAAGCTTCAAGCTCTGCGATGAGCGTTTCCAGAAACTGCGCACGCCTGGGGTGATGACCATTCACAACGATCAGGACGGCGACATCAGCCACGTGGAAACGCATTTCTGGCCGGTGCAGCAGCAGGCATTGCCCGCGCCGCTGGGGCAACAGCGGGTTATTTTTCTGCAGGCCGATGAAGATGACCATCGCGAGCCGGTGAACCGCCTGACGTGACCGAGACGGAGCCCGTAGGAGCTGACGAGTGAAACGAGGCTGCGATCTTTTGATCTTGTTTTTAACAGTCAAAAGATCGCAGCCTTCGGCAGCTCCTACAGGACCGGTGTCAGGCCTGAATCAGCGTCCAGGCCTCTTTCATCCGCAGAGGTTGCTTCATTCGCTCGGCCAGCAGCGCCATCGCGCGTTGCTTGTCACACGCCACCGCCGCAACAACGATGCCGTCTTTTGCGAACAGGCCAATGAACGGCGGCTTTTCCGGCTCGCCGTTGAGCTCGACCTCGTCCCATTCTGCCGCGTGACCGAGATAGTCGTAGTTCTTGCCGAAGTGGTACGTCCAGAAAAACGGCACATCCAGATAATGTTCCTCGCCGCCCAGCATGTTGGCGGCGGCAATCCGCGCATGTTGCTGGGCCAGGCGCCAGTGCTCGATGCGGGTCGGCTGGCCGCTCAGCGGAAACGTGGCGATATCGCCGATGGCCCATAAACCATCGCGGACGCGCATGCCGTCGTCGACACGCAACGATTGGTCTTCTTCCTTGGGCAGTGAGCCAAATGCCTCGGTAGCAGGGTGCACGCCGACTCCGGCGAGAACCAGATCCGCCGCCAGACGCAGGCCATTGTCGAGCAGCACGCCCTCGACCTTGTCTTCGCCAAAGATCTCGGTAGCCTCGTGCTCGCTGATGAACTTCACCCCGTGCTCTTCGTGCAACGCGCGAATCGCCTTGCCCACGGCGTCGCCGAATTGCTTGGCAAACGGGACGGCATGGCGGGCCAGGACGGTGACGTCGAGGCCGTACTCGCGCAGGGCTGACGCGCATTCGAGGGCGATGAAACTGTCGCCGATGATCACCGCGCGCTGGCCCGGTTGAGCGGCGTTGATGATCTGTTCAGCCTGGGATTTGGACCGCAGGACGAAAACGTTGGCCAGGTCACCGCCGGGCAGCTTCAGCGGATTGGGCGCGCCACCCGTGGCAAGAACCGCGGCGTCGTAGCGCAGGATTGCGCCATTGTTCAAATGAAGGGTTTTGCCCGGAGCGTCGAGTGCGCTGACTTCGCTTTGCACGCGTTCGATGCGTTGCGCTTGATAGAACGCCTCATCGCGCAGGGGCGGGACCTCTTTCGGCGACATCTCCCCGGCGAGCACAAATTTGCTCAACACCGTGCGGTCGTAGCCGGCATCCGGTTCGCCGTCGACCAGCACGATGCGCCCGCCAAAACCCTTCTCGCGCAGTGCCGCCGCGCAAGCCGTGCCTGCGGCGCCAGCGCCGACCACCACGAACGTTCTGGGGTCGTCGGCCGGCGGGGTGTGCGGATCGGGCAGGGGCTGGTCATCGACCCAGATCTCTTCGCCGCGCAACTCCAGTGGATAGCGCTTGAGACTGTCCAGCGACGGCGGCTCGCACAGGCCACCGTCCTCGGCGCGGTACGCGGCTTTGTGCCAAGGGCAGATCAACCTTCCGTGACACAACGCACCTTCGGCCAGCGGCGCGCCAGCATGTGGACACAGGCCCTGAAACGCCCGCAACTCTCCGTTGGCACGCAGCAGGACGATCTTGCAGTCGCCGATTTCGACTTGCAGGCCACGGTCTTGCGGGACATCGGCGAAACGGGCGACACGGTGCAGGGACATCTTCGGCTTCCTCGCTGGCATTTCTCTTGTGAGTTGAGGCCGCCGCGCGAGGTTCAGCCATTTGCTACTGCCAAGGCACGAACGGTACAGCTATAGTTTGCGGGCCGACGACGGCCTCACTGCACAAGGTGCTCCCGGAATGACCCGATTGACCTCTCTCAACCCATGGCTGGCGGCCATCGCCGTGACCCTTTGCGTGCAGTTCCCGGCGCAGGCCCAGGAGCGCTTCACCCTGAGCATTCCCGGCGTGTCGGATAACCGTCTGTTCACCTCGGCCGCTGCCAGCGACGCGCCTGGCTGCGGTGGCAAGAACCAGTCGCCGGCGCTGAGCTGGAACGCCGGCCCGGCTGGAACCCAGAGCTACGCCATCGTCATGCACGACCCGGACGGCCAGAAAGGCCTGGGCGTCGATCACTGGATTCACTACGGCATCAAATCCACCACCCACCAGGTCGCGGCCGGCGTCGGCGCCAAGTCTGCCCTCGAAGGCGTCGGCGGCACCAACAGCAAAGGCAATACCCATTACATGGGCCCATGCCCACCCGTGGGCGACAGCGCGCACCACTACATCATCCAGATCTACGCCCTCGACCTCGCCCCCGACGCCCTGCCTGCCGGCCTGACCCGCACCGAGTTGATGGAAAAAATCAAAGGCCATGTGCTGCGCAACAGCAGCGCGGTGCGGCGTTATCACCGCTGAGGTTCGGCCGCTCCCGGGCGGCTGATTGCCCTGAATCCCCAGCCATTTGGCATTGCCCCGCGAAAACGCGCACTATCGAGCCATTGCCAATGCGCTGGAGGACACCGTGGCAGCAAAAATCGACCGCATCGCCCAGCTACTCAACTGCCCGGAGAAGGGCGAACAAATGCGGCGTGCAGTAACCGAGACACGTAAGGAATTTCTGCTGAATCAGCCGGAAGAAGACCTCGTTGAAGAAGACGAGGTGTTTGACGAGGTTGAGGAGGAGGGAGATGACGACGATGAATATGATGAGTTTGACTGGACGACGGAGTGACGGCCTTCCAGCGATCTTGTCATCGCCCACAAAAAAGCCCCGGACCATCACAGTCCGGGGCTTTCTCGTTTGATTCATGGTGCACCAGGCGGGATTCGAACCCACGACCCCTGCCTTCGGAGGGCAGTACTCTATCCAGCTGAGCTACTGGTGCAGCGGGCGACATCATACCTAGGTCGGCTCGGGGCGTCCATGCCGGGTTTGGCGGGTTTTGTCAGTGTGCGTGTCGGCGCGAAATCGCTGCATTCCTTAAAGCGGTAACGTCCTGCAAAACCCTCGCTTGGCGCTTTGGCGGGGTTGATCTAAGGTTTTTCCTGCGGCAAGGGTTTTGGTTGCGTTGATCTGAAAAGCGGCATTTTTGTTCTTTTTTTCGAACGACCTATTGTCCTTTACCCCCTTTGAACCTACGATCCGTTTGAGATTTCAAACGCTCGTTGACGGGATGTTGCAGCGCTGGTGCGCCCGGACGTGCACTGTCGATGCGCCACAATCCGCTCACTGATTTCCCTGACGGCAGCCTTGCGAGGCGCCTTTCTACAATCATAATTTGCTCCGCGCAGGCCGCGGTGCTGTTAAGGAAAGCCGACATGCAGCTTAAAGACACCCAGTTGTTCCGCCAGCAAGCCTTCATCGATGGCGCTTGGGTCGATGCGGACAACGGTCAGACGATCAAGGTCAACAACCCGGCCACCGGCGAAATCCTCGGCACCGTGCCGAAGATGGGCGCCGCTGAAACCCGCCGTGCCATCGAGGCCGCCGACAAGGCGCTGCCGGCCTGGCGTGCACTGACCGCCAAGGAGCGTGCCGGCAAGCTGCGTCGCTGGTTCGAGCTGATGATCGAGAACCAGGACGATCTCGCGCGCCTGATGACCCTCGAGCAGGGCAAGCCGCTGGCCGAAGCCAAGGGCGAAATCGTTTACGCCGCTTCGTTCATCGAGTGGTTCGCCGAGGAAGCCAAGCGCATCTACGGCGACGTGATTCCGGGCCACCAGCCGGACAAGCGCCTGATCGTGATCAAGCAACCGATTGGCGTCACTGCCGCGATCACCCCGTGGAACTTCCCGGCGGCGATGATCACTCGTAAGGCCGGCCCGGCGCTGGCCGCCGGTTGCACCATGGTGCTCAAGCCTGCTTCGCAAACCCCTTTCTCCGCTTTCGCCCTGGCCGAACTGGCTCAGCGCGCGGGCATTCCGGCGGGCGTGTTCAGCGTGGTCTCCGGCAGCGCCGGCGACATCGGCAGCGAGCTGACCAGCAACCCGATCGTGCGCAAACTGTCCTTCACCGGCTCGACCGAAATCGGTCGCCAGTTGATGGCCGAATGCGCCAAGGACATCAAGAAAGTCTCGCTGGAACTGGGCGGCAACGCGCCGTTCATCGTATTCGACGACGCCGATCTGGATAAGGCCGTCGAAGGCGCGATCATCTCCAAATACCGCAACAACGGCCAGACCTGCGTCTGCGCCAACCGTCTGTACATTCAGGACGCGGTCTACGATGCGTTCGCCGAGAAGCTGAAAGTGGCTGTGGCCAAACTGAAGATCGGCAACGGTCTGGAAGATGGCACCACCACCGGCCCGTTGATCGACGAAAAAGCCGTGGCCAAAGTTCAGGAACACATCGCTGACGCCGTGAGCAAAGGCGCGACCGTGTTGGCGGGCGGCAAGGCGATGGAAGGCAACTTCTTCGAGCCGACCATCCTTACCAACGTGCCGAAAAACGCGGCCGTGGCCAAGGAAGAAACCTTCGGGCCGCTGGCGCCGCTGTTCCGCTTCAAAGACGAAGCGGAAGTGATCGCCATGTCCAACGATACCGAATTCGGTCTCGCCTCGTATTTCTACGCACGCGACCTCGGCCGTGTGTTCCGTGTCGCCGAAGCGTTGGAATATGGCATGGTCGGCGTCAACACCGGGCTGATCTCCAACGAAGTCGCGCCGTTCGGCGGCATCAAGGCCTCGGGCCTGGGCCGTGAAGGTTCCAAGTACGGCATCGAAGATTACCTGGAAATCAAATACCTCTGCCTGGGCATCTAAGCCGGGAATGGGATCGCTGCAAACGCAAAGGGCACGAGAGCGCTGACCCTTTGCGTCGTTTCAAAACGGAATTTTCTCTGCGGCCGGGAACGCCGTGGCAGTCGATCATCGCATGCTGCCACCGTCGATTCCTCCCGCTTCATCCTTGAACCACGCCGCCCGATGAGCGGCGAATGAGGACTGTAATGAGCAAGACTAACGCTGAACTGATGGCCCGCCGTACCGCAGCTGTTCCACGTGGTGTTGGCCAGATTCATCCGATCTTCGCCGAGTCGGCAAAGAACGCCACCGTGACCGACGTTGAAGGTCGCGAGTTTATCGACTTCGCCGGCGGTATCGCGGTACTGAACACCGGCCACGTGCACCCGAAAATCATTGCCGCCGTAACCGAACAACTGAACAAGCTGACCCACACCTGCTTCCAGGTGCTGGCCTACGAGCCGTACGTTGAGCTGTGCGAAAAAATCAACGCCAAGGTGCCGGGTGATTTCGCCAAGAAAACCCTGCTGGTCACCACCGGTTCCGAAGCGGTGGAAAACGCCGTGAAGATCGCCCGTGCCGCCACCGGCCGCGCTGGCGTGATCGCGTTCACCGGCGCTTACCACGGTCGCACCATGATGACCCTGGGCCTGACCGGTAAAGTCGTGCCGTACTCGGCGGGCATGGGCCTGATGCCAGGCGGCATCTTCCGCGCGCTGTACCCGAACGAGCTGCACGGCGTGAGCATCGACGATTCGATCGCTTCGATCGAACGTATTTTCAAGAACGACGCCGAGCCGAAAGACATCGCCGCGATCATCATCGAGCCGGTGCAGGGCGAAGGTGGTTTCTACGTCGCGCCGAAGGAATTCATGAAGCGTCTGCGCGCGCTGTGCGACCAGCACGGCATCCTGCTGATCGCTGACGAAGTGCAGACCGGCGCTGGCCGTACCGGCACTTTCTTCGCAATGGAGCAGATGGGCGTTGCCGCCGACCTGACCACCTTCGCCAAGTCCATCGCTGGCGGTTTCCCGCTGGCCGGCGTGTGCGGCAAGGCCGAGTACATGGACGCCATCGCCCCGGGTGGCCTGGGCGGCACCTACGCTGGTAGCCCGATCGCTTGCGCCGCTGCGCTGGCCGTGATGGAAGTGTTCGAAGAAGAGCAACTGCTGGACCGCTGCAAGGCTGTCGGCGAGCGTCTGGTCACCGGCCTGAAGGCCATTCAGGCCAAGTACCCGGTGATCGGTGAAGTGCGCGCGCTGGGCGCGATGATCGCGGTCGAGCTGTTCGAAAACGGCGACAGCCACAAGCCAAACCCGACCGCTGTAGCGGCAGTTGTCGCCAAGGCGCGTGACAAGGGCCTGATCCTGCTGTCCTGCGGCACTTACGGTAACGTGCTGCGCGTGCTGGTCCCGCTGACCTCGCCGGACGAGCAACTGGACAAGGGTCTGGCGATCATCGAAGAGTGCTTCTCCGAGCTCTGATTCGTTGGTGTGACCTGCTCGACAAAAACCCGCTTCGGCGGGTTTTTTTACGCCCCTTGAAACACATCGGTCGCGTTTGCGCTGTAACGAATGCCCGGCATTGGCTAAGGTTCAGGCATTGCAAGGAGAGCGCGCATGACTGCCGTTGATTTACCCGCCGTACCCCGGGTGCTGATTGCCGAGGCCGACCCCTGGTCTCGCGACCTGCTCAAACAAGTGCTGCTTAACGTGCGCTGCGATGCGCGCCTGGATCTGTGTGCCGATGGCCAGCAGGCGCTGTCGTTGCTCGGCGAGGTGCCGTATGACCTGGCCATCGTCGATTGGGAGCTGCCCGGCATCGATGGACTGCATGTGCTGCGCAGTGTGCGCCAGCGCAAACGCAATCCGCCGCTGCCGTTCATTCTGATGAGCAGCCGCAACGACAGCGCCAGCGTGCGCGAAGCGATTCCGCTGGCGCCGACGGCGTACCTCACCAAACCGTTGAACATGGAAGGCTTGACCGAGCGCTTGCAGGGTTTGCTGCTCAACGCCGGCGAAGCCGTGGTCTGCGAAGTGCCGGCAATGGCGCCGGGCATGACCCTGTCGGTGTTTCTGGAACGGCGTCGCGAGCAGGCCGATGGCGCGCCGCTGATGACCGACGTGCAAGTGGCGGTCAAGCGCAGCCTCAATCCCGAAGGGCTGGACCTGAGACTGCTGGAGGAAGAGGTTCGCACCGATCCGCAGATCACCGCGGTACTGATCGCGGCCGCCAACAGTGCTGCGCAGCACCATGGCGCGCCAGTGCAGACGCTGGCGCAAGCGCTGCAGCGACTCGGCACCGGGCAGAGCATGAACCTGATACTCGGGCTGGCGCTCAAACGCAGCGCCCGGCTCAGCGATCCATGCCTGGCGGACTACGCCGAGCGCTACTGGGAATTGTCACTGCACACGGCGGAATATGCCCGCACGCTGGCGCGATTGCTCGATCTGGATCAGGAGCGCTGCTATTGCGCGGGCATGCTGCATCGACTCGGCGATCTGGCGCTGCTGCGCTGCTTGCAGGAATGGCAGCAGGCCGGCGGCGAGCTGGACGAGCTGGAAGAGGTCGGTGAAGCGTTGGCGAAGTTCGCCGCTTCTTACGGCTCGGCATTGAGAACTCGCTGGCGGCTGCCGCTGGAGTTGCGCGAGTTGATCGCTTCGGTCTACCAGCTCGGTGGTGGCGTTTACAGTCGCGAGGCGCTGGTGATGAACATGGCGGCGCAGATGGCGCGGCTGACCGAGCATGAAGGCGTCGAGGAACTGGCGAAGAGCCGGACGGCGCGGTTGCTGAAGATCGGCTTGCCGGAGTTGATGCGGATGCGCAAATGACAGATCACCCCATTCCAATGTGGGAGCGAGCCTGCTCGCGAAGGCGGTGTGTCATTCACCTCTGAGTTCACTGACAAAACGCTTTCGCGAGCAGGCTTGCTCCCACAGGTACAGCACCAGGTGTGAAAACCGGATCAGGCCGCAATAATCCGGTTCTTGCCCTGCCGCTTCGCCTCGTACATCGCCGCGTCTGCGCGGGCGAACAGGCTGTCGAGGCTCTTGTCTTCGTCGGTGAGGTTGGTCAGGCCCTGGCTCACGGTGATGCTGAACGGCTGGCCGTCGTGGTTGAAGCGCAGTCGCTGGATTTCCTGCTGCAGTCGCTCCGCCACTTGCACGGCCATCTCCGGCGCACAGCCGGGGAACACCGCAGCGAACTCCTCACCGCCAATCCGTCCGAACAGATCGCCACGGCGCAATGAGCCGCGCCCGCATTCGGCGATCCGTTGCAGGACGTTGTCGCCTTCCGGATGGCCGTAACTGTCGTTGATTACTTTGAAATCGTCGATGTCCAGCAGCAGGAAGGCCAGCGGTGTGCCCTGGCGGCGGGCCTCGGCGAATTCGCGGTGGGCACATTCGAAGAAGTGGCGGCGATTGCTGCTTTGCGTCAGCACGTCGGTTGTGGCCAGGCGTTGCAGCTCGGTTTCCATGTGCTTTTTGTCGGTGATGTCTTCAGCGATGCCGACGATGATCACCGGCTGCCCAGGCTCGTCCTGGCGATTGATAAAGCATTTGTCGCTGAGCCAGCGCACCTGGCCGTCGGCGGCGATGATGCGGTACTCGCGATCTTCCACCGCACCTCGGTGCAGGACTTCGGCAAGACTCTGTTCGGCGTACTCCAGATCATCGGGATAAATGCTGTCACGCCACTGGTTGTAGTCAGCCAGCAACAGCGCGGCGGAACGGCCGAAGATTCGTTCATACGCCGGGCTGACGTACAGCACCTGCCGGGTTTCCCAGTTGAAGGCCCAGAGCACGGCGTTGACGCTGACCAGCAGCGAACTGATCAACTGTTCGCGTTCACTCAGACGCGCGACTTCACCTTGCGCGTGCATCAGCGCCATCAGCGTTTGCGCGGCCTCGGGCCATTGGGTGAAGGATGTGTCTTTCTGGTTGTTGTTGACCATCGGCACAGATCTCAAAGGGCGCGCCGCAATGTCGACAACGGCCACAGGACAACCCGCCGGAGATGGCGAAGTGTCTTTGAGATAGGGGATTTTCGGCGAAGTTCCCGGCCATTACCGAGTCCCGCCAGGCGGCGAGGGTGTAGGAGCTGACGAGTGCAACGAGGCTGCGATCTCTTGATTCTCGGAATCAGAAGATCGCAGCCAGTGCCCGATCAGACCGCCGCAGGACGCAGCGAGTAGGTTTTCAACTGATCGGCAAAATCACGCAACGACTGGATGCCACTGGCCTCGGCCTCGTGAATCCATTCCTTGATGGCAGCGAGCATGTCGTGGCCATTGGAGCTGGTCTTGACCCAGATCTGCTGCAGGGCCAGGCGTTTTTCGTAAATGACTTTCAGCGCCTGGCTGTGTTCGAGCATGGTCTGGATGCGCAGGTGATGACGGTCTTCCAGCAGGCTGGTTTCCCGCGACAGCAGGCGTTTGGCCCGGTGGAACTGGTGGCGCACCGAATGATCGACCTTGGCCAGTTCCTGTTTGACCAGCGGGCCGATCACCAATTTGCGGTACTGGGCCATGATCTGGAAGCGGTTGTTGAGGATCGCCATGGCGGTGTCCATGTCCAGGCTGCCTTTGCCTTCGACGCGGTGGGCGACTGGCGCGACCCGCTGCACCTTGGCCAGGCGCAGGAAGCAGAAGACCTTGATCCACGCCCAGCCGAGGTCGAATTCCCACTTCTTCACCGACAGCTTGGCCGAGTTGGGGTAGGTGTGATGGTTGTTGTGCAGTTCTTCGCCGCCGATCAGGATGCCCCACGGCACCAGATTGGTCGCCGCGTCGCGGCACTCGAAGTTGCGGTAGCCGACAGCATGGCCAAGACCATTGATGACGCCGGCGGCCCACACCGGAATCCACATCATCTGGATCGCCCAGATGGTGATACCGATGGTGCCGAACAGCAGCAGATCGATAACACCCATGATCGCCACGCCCAGCAGCGGATAGCGGCTGTACAGGTTGCGTTCGATCCAGTCTTCCGGGCAGTTCTTGCCGTAGATGCGCAGGGTTTCCGAGTTCTGCGCTTCGCTGCGGTACAGCTCGGCACCGGTGCGCAGCACCGTGGACAGTCCCTTGATCACCGGGCTGTGCGGGTCATCTTCGGTTTCGCATTTGGCGTGGTGTTTGCGGTGGATGGCGGTCCACTCGCGGGTGTTCTGCGCCGTGGTCAGCCACAGCCAGAAACGGAAAAAGTGCTTCAGACCCGCATTCAGCTCGAGCGAGCGGTGGGCCGAATAACGGTGCAGATAGACCGTGACGGCAACAATCGTCACATGGGTCATCAGCAGGGTGACCGCGACCAGTGACCAGGCCGACAAGCCAAGAAAACCTTCGTACCACATAGGCTATAGGGCCCTCGATAAAGATAAAAACAGCCGTTGCATTATCACTAAGCACACAGATAAAACCAGTCGCCCTTTCAGATAAGAAGTCGCTGAATGTTTCTTGACCTATAATTCCAACCTTTTTGTAGGGACATGGACGACCGAATGCCTGCGACTTACCGCGATGCCTTGCGTGCAGCGCTGCTCTATCTGGTACTGGCCGCCGTGTGGCTGCAAGTAACTGATCATTTATTAAGCAAGTTCTTCGATGACTCCGGTGAGCTGGCCCGTTGGCAACTGATCAACGGTTATCTGCTGGCCGCGGCCAGCGCCGGGCTGATTTTTCTCGCGCGGGCGCGTGTGGGCCGATTCCTCGGCATCGGTGCACATTTGCGCGAGCGCCACACCGACCGCGAGCGCCTGCGTCAGGCGGCCGCCGTGTTCGACTGCACCCGCGAAGGCGTACTGGTCACCGATCACCGGGGCCTGATCGTCCACGTCAACCGCGCTTTCATCGAGATCACCGGTTATCGGCGCGATGAGGTGATCGGCCAGCAGCCCAGTCTGTTCAAGTCCGGCCACCATCCGCCGGGGTTCTATCAGGCGATGTTCGCCACCCTCGAGGCCGAAGGTGAATGGAGCGGCGAGATCTGGAACCGGCGCAAGACCGGCGAGATTTATCCACAGTGGCAGACGATCCGGGTGATTCACGATGATTTCGGCCGGCTCAGCCATTACGTGGCGGTGTTCTCCGACATCAGTGCGATCAAGGATTCCGAGTCCGAGCTCAAACACCTGGCGCATCACGATCCGTTGACCGATCTGCCCAATCGCCTGCTGTTCAGCGATCGCGCCGAGCAGGCGCTGGCGTCGGCGCAGACGCACAAGCGGGGCTGCGCGCTGCTGCTGCTCGATCTCGACCACTTCAAGATGATCAACGACAGCCTCGGGCATAACGTCGGCGACCGCTTGCTCAAAGCGGTGGCGAAGCGTTTGCAGGAGCTGGTCGGCCCCGGCATCACCTTGGCGCGGCTGGGTGGAGACGAGTTCGCGGTGCTCGCGGAAAGTTGTCCACAGCCTGCGCAGGCGGCGGCATTGGCGCAGCGGATTCTGGACGCGTTCAAGGAGCCGCTGCTGATTGACGGCAATCAACTGTTTATCAACGCCAGTATCGGCATCAGCCTGTTTCCCAGCGATGCCTTGAGCGCCGAGCAGTTGCTGCGCAACGCCGACAGCGCGCTGTTCAAGGCCAAAAGCAGCGGGCGCAACGGTTACGCGCTGTACACCGAAGAGCTGACCGCACACGCCCAGCAACGGGTCGAAATCGCCTTCGAACTGCGCCGCGCGCTGGAGCAGCAGGAATTGCGCGTTTATTACCAACCGGTGCATGACCTGCACAGCAGCCGTCTGATCGGCGTCGAGGCACTGGTGCGCTGGCAGCATCCACAGCGCGGCCTGGTGTCGCCGGCGGAATTCATTCCGATTGCCGAGCGCACCGGTCTGATCGCCGACATCGATGCCTGGGTGATGCAGCAGGCCTGTCGTCAGATGTGCCAATGGCAGCAAAGCGGCGTGGTGCTGTCGTTCGTCGCGGTGAATGTCTCGTCGCGCCTGTTTGCCCGACGCGACCTTTACCAGCAGGTGGCGCAGGCACTGCACGACACGGGACTGGATCCGGGCTATCTGGAACTGGAAGTCACCGAAAGCGCGGTGATGGACGATCCGGAAGTGGCGCTGGAACAAATGCACCATTTGCGTGAGCTGGGTGTGCGCCTGGCCATCGATGATTTCGGCACCGGCTATTCCTCGCTGCTGCGGCTCAAGCGCCTGCCGGTGCAGAAACTCAAGATCGATCAGGGCTTTGTTGCCGGGTTGCCCTGGGACGAGGATGACGTGGCGATTGTCCGGGTGATCATCGCGCTGGCGCGGAGCATGGGCATGCAGGTGCACGCCGAGGGGATCGAGCAGGTTGAGCAGGCGGCGTTTTTGCGTGGGCAGGCGTGTGATCTGGGGCAGGGGTATTGGTTTGGGCGACCGGTGCCAGTGCAGGATATCGATTGGGCCAGAGCACCTGTGATTGGTTGAAAGATCGAAAGATCGCAGCCTTCGGCAGCTCCTACAGGGGCCGGTGCAGGAGCTGACGCAGGCTGCGATTTTTTGCTTTTACAGGCTGCAACCCCTTGTGCGGGCAGATAAACATTTCTGGTTATATAAACATTCTTAAATAGTCTTTTTAAGAATATCCGTGCCTCTCTTATATTGCTCCCACGCCGAACGCAGTGCCGCCCACTGCCAGGCAAAACCCCTTCAAAGGAGCAGCACCATGAGCGCATCCCTTCGCAGCGTTGACGGTCAGGACGAAAGCACCATCTTGCGTGAAATCCAGAGCGCCCTGCGCGATCTGCGGTTCGGCGCGGTGGAGATCACTGTGCACAACGCGCAAGTCGTACAGATCGAACGCAAAGAGAAATTCCGTTTGCAGCAACCGGGCAAACAACCGGGCTGAGCTGAAGGTCAAGAGATCGCAGCCTGCGGCAGCTCCTACAGGGGGCTGTGCGCAGGAGCTGCCGCAGGCTGCGATGTTTGAAACGGCACCACAATTTCCGCAATACATAAGAAAAAGCCACCACCAGGAATTCCAGGAGCTTTCACCATGTCGTCGATTCGCCGTTACGCTTTGGCCGCGCTGGCCAGTGCCGTGTTTGCCGGTTCCGCCGTTGCCAAGGATTACGAGCTGCTCAACGTGTCGTATGACCCGACGCGCGAGCTGTATCAGGAATACAACGCCGAATTCATCAAGTTCTGGCAGAAGGATCATGCTGGCGACACGGTGAAAATCCAGCAATCCCATGGCGGTTCGGGCAAGCAGGGTCGTGCGGTGATCGACGGTCTGCGTGCTGACGTGGTGACCTTGGCCCTGGCCGGCGACATCGATGAAATCGCCAAGCTCGGCAAGACCCTGCCGGCCGACTGGCAGAAGCGTCTGCCGGAAGCGAGCACGCCGTACACCTCGACCATCGTGTTCCTGGTGCGCAAGGGCAACCCGAAAGGCATCAAGGACTGGGGCGATCTGGTCAAGAACGACGTTTCAGTAATCACGCCGAACCCGAAAACTTCGGGTGGCGCGCGCTGGAACTTCCTCGCCGCGTGGGCCTATGGCCTGAAAGCCAACGGCGGTGATGAAGCCAAGGCCAAGGAATACGTGCAAACCCTGTTCAAGCACGTGCCGATCCTCGACACCGGTGCGCGTGGTTCGACCATCACCTTCGTCAACAACGGTCAGGGCGATGTGTTGCTGGCCTGGGAAAACGAAGCGTTCCTGGCGCTGAAAGAAGACGGCGGTGCCGACAAGTTCGATATCGTCGTACCTTCGCTGTCGATCCTCGCCGAACCACCAGTGGCCGTGGTCGACAAGAATGCCGAGAAGAAGGGCAACGCGCAGATCGCCGAAGCCTATCTCAAGCACCTGTACAGCCCGGCCGGCCAGGAAATCGCTGCGAAAAACTTCTATCGTCCACGTGACAAGGACGTGGCCGCCAAGTACGCCCAGCAGTTCCCGAAACTGGAACTGGTGACCATCGACAAGGACTTCGGCGGCTGGAAATCCGCGCAGCCGAAATTCTTCAACGACGGTGGCGTGTTCGACCAGATTTATCAGGCGCAGTAATCTGACTTCAGCCACACATCAAGCCTGAAGCCAGGCGCGGAAAATGTGGGAGCGAGCTCGCTCGCGAAAGCGCAGTGTCAGCCGACGTAGAGTTGGCTGATACTCCCTCTTCGCGAGCAAGCTCGCTCCCACATTGGTGCGTTCAGCGGAATGCTTTTAACCAGGGACTTTTATGTCGCGTCGTATCTCCCCCGTCATACCCGGCTTCGGGCTGACGCTGGGTTACACCTTGGTGTACCTCAGCCTGATTGTGCTTATCCCGCTGGCGGCGATGTTCGTCCACGCCGCCCAGCTGACCTGGGATCAGTTCTGGACGATCATCTCCGCACCGCGGGTGCTGGCAGCATTGAAGCTGAGCTTCGGCACCGCACTGTGCGCGGCGATCATCAACGGCATCATCGGCACGTTGCTGGCCTGGGTGCTGGTGCGCTACACCTTCCCCGGACGCAAGGTGATCGACGCGATGATCGATCTGCCTTTCGCCCTGCCTACAGCAGTCGCCGGCATCGCGCTGACGGCGCTGTATACGCCGACCGGTCTGGTCGGGCAGTTCGCCGCCGACCTCGGCTTCAAGATCGCCTACACGCCGCTGGGCATTACCCTCGCACTGACCTTCGTAACCCTGCCGTTTGTGGTACGCACGGTGCAGCCGGTGCTGGCCGATATTCCCCGTGAAGTCGAAGAGGCGGCTGCCTGCCTCGGTGCTAAACCATTACAGGTGTTCCGCCACATTCTGCTGCCGGCGCTGCTGCCGGCGTGGTTGACCGGTTTCGCTCTGGCGTTCGCCCGTGGTGTCGGCGAGTACGGTTCGGTGATCTTCATCGCCGGCAACATGCCGATGAAAACCGAAATCCTGCCGCTGCTGATCATGGTCAAACTCGACCAGTACGATTACACCGGCGCCACCTCCATCGGCGTGCTGATGCTGGTGGTTTCCTTCGTCCTGTTGCTGCTGATCAACCTGCTGCAGCGGCGCATCGAAACCCCATAAGGAGGCGCGAACATGTCCCAATCGTCTATTGCGGCCGCCTCTTCGGCCAACGCTGCGCGACGTGGCAGCGCCACTTCGCGCAGAATCCTGATCGGTCTTGGCTGGCTGATCTTTTTCCTGTTTCTGCTGCTGCCACTGTTCATCGTCGTATCGCAGGGTTTGAAGAATGGCCTTGGTGCGTTCTTCACCGCGATTTTTGAACCGGATGCGCTGTCGGCGCTGAAACTGACGGTAATCGCCGTGCTGATCTCGGTGCCGCTGAACCTGGTGTTCGGCGTCAGTGCGGCGTGGTGCGTGAGCAAATACTCGTTCCGCGGCAAGAGCATGCTGGTCACGCTGATCGACTTGCCGTTCTCGGTGTCGCCGGTGATCGCCGGTCTGGTCTACGTGCTGATGTTCGGTGCCCAGGGCCTGTTCGGGCCGTGGCTGCAGGATCACGACATCCAGATCGTCTTCGCCTTGCCGGGCATTGTCCTGGCGACGATTTTCGTCACGGTGCCGTTCGTGGCTCGTGAACTGATCCCGCTGATGCAGGAGCAAGGCACTCAGGAGGAGGAAGCTGCGCGCCTGCTCGGTGCCAATGGCTGGCAGATGTTCTGGCATGTCACCGTACCCAACATCAAGTGGGGTCTGATTTATGGCGTGGTGCTGTGTACCGCGCGGGCGATGGGTGAATTCGGTGCGGTGTCGGTGGTTTCCGGGCACATTCGCGGGGTGACCAACACCTTGCCGCTGCACGTCGAGATCCTCTACAACGAATACAACCACGTGGCCGCGTTCGCCGTGGCGAGCCTGTTGCTGATCCTGGCGCTCTTCATCCTGCTGCTCAAGCAGTGGAGCGAAAACCGTATCAACCGCCTGCGCGCCAGCGCCGCGGAGGAATAATTCATGTCGATCGAAGTGCGTAACGTCAGCAAGAATTTCAATGCGTTCAAGGCGCTGGACAACATCAGCCTGGATATCCAGAGCGGTGAGCTGGTCGCGTTGCTGGGCCCGTCGGGCTGCGGCAAAACCACCTTGCTGCGGATTATTGCCGGTCTGGAAACCCCGGATCAGGGCAACATCGTCTTTCACGGCGAAGACGTTTCCGGCCACGATGTGCGGGATCGCAACGTCGGTTTCGTGTTCCAGCATTACGCCTTGTTCCGCCACATGACGGTGTTCGACAACGTCGCGTTCGGCCTGCGCATGAAACCGAAAAACCAGCGCCCGAGCGAAAGCCAGATCGCCACCAAGGTCCACGAACTGCTGAACATGGTGCAACTGGACTGGCTGTCGGATCGCTATCCGGAGCAATTGTCCGGTGGTCAGCGTCAGCGTATCGCCCTGGCCCGTGCCCTCGCGGTGGAGCCGAAAGTGCTGTTACTGGACGAACCGTTTGGCGCCCTCGACGCCAAGGTGCGCAAGGAACTGCGGCGCTGGCTGGCGCGGCTGCACGAAGACATCAACCTGACTTCGGTGTTCGTGACCCACGACCAGGAAGAAGCGATGGAAGTCGCCGACCGTATCGTGGTGATGAACAAGGGTGTGATCGAGCAGATCGGCTCACCGGGCGACGTCTACGAAAACCCGGCCAGCGATTTCGTCTATCACTTCCTCGGCGACTCGAACCGCTTGCTGCTGAGCGACGATAACCACGTGCTGTTCCGCCCGCATGAAGTGTCGTTGTCCAGACATGAGCTGGAAGATCACCACGCTGCCGAGGTGCGCGATATCCGCCCACTGGGCGCGACGACGCGGGTGACGCTGAAGGTCGAAGGGCAGACGGATTTGATTGAGGCGGAAGTGGTCAAGGATCACGACAGCCTGATCGGCCTGGCCAAGGGCGAGACCTTGTTCTTCAAGCCCAAGGTCTGGCAGAAAGTCGCCAGCCTCTAAAAGCAAAAGATCGCAGCCTTCGGCAGCTCCTACAGGGGAACGCATTCCAACTGTAGGAGCTGCCGAAGGCTGCGATCTTTCAAGCGGCCTAAGCCGCCGCTTTCCGATTCGGATTGACTCGCACCACCCCCGCCCGCGCTTCAATCTGCGCTTTCAACTCCTGCCGCATCCCCAGCAGAAACGCCAACTCAGCCACAACGAACAGCGGCCCAACGATCAGCCCGCTGATGTCATCGACAAACGCCGGTTTGCGCCCTTCATAGTGATGCCCGACAAACTGGATCACCCAGCCAATCACGAACATCGCCAGGCCGCTGCTCAGCCAGACCAGGGTGCTCTGCTGCGCCAGTGCATGCCCGGCCCACACCGACAGGCCCATCAGCAACGTCATCAACGCGCCGAGCTTCAACTCCAGACGCAGGTAAAACCACGCCGAGGCCAGCGCCACGAGGACGGCTGGAGATATCCACAACCCGCCCAGCGACCATTGCGGCCGCGACAGCAGAACAGCGACCGCCACCACGATCAGCGGAATGCCGATAAAGTGGCTGACGATGTTGCGCGGGTCGCGGTGGTAGGCGGCGTATTGACTGAGGTGGTCGACGAGGCTTTTCATTGTTGTTCCTCCAGTGGGGTTGAATGCATCATCCCTCGGGATCGGCGTTCGTTCTGTCGGGCAGGCGACACTCCAGGAGTGGTTATGCAAATTCGTGCACGGTTGCTCAGCGGCCAGTGGTTCAGTCATCTGCCGGCGTCCTTTCAGGATAGCCTGCTGGCGTTGGCTCGAGAGCGGCGGCTGACCGCGGGGCAACGGCTGTTCCAGCGCGGCGATGCCCCGTGCGGTCTGTACGCGGTGCTCGATGGCGCAGTGCGTATCGGCGCGGTGAGCGAGCAGGGCAAGGAGGCGTTGCTGAGTCTGGTGGAGGCGCCGCACTGGTTCGGCGAAATCTGCCTGTTCGATGGTCAGCCACGTACACACGATGCCTATGCGGTCGGGCCGTGTACCTTGCTGAATATTCCGCAGATGGCGTTGCTCAAACTGCTCGACGAACAGCCGCAATATTGGCGGCATCTGGCGCTGCTGATGAGCCACAAGTTGCGCCTGGCCTTCATCAATCTCGAACAGTTGAGCCTGCTGCCAGCCCCGGCACGTCTGGCGCATCGCTTGCTGATGATCGCCGAAGGCTACGGCGAACTCGACGCACCGCGTCGGGTGCTGCAACTGCCGCAGGAGCAATTGGCCGCAATGCTGTCGCTGTCGCGGCAGACTACCAATCAGATCCTCAAGGACTTGCAGGGGCAGGGGATAATTGGTCTGGCTTACGGCGAGATCGAAATCCTTGATGCCGCGCGATTGCGGGCCTTGGCCACGATTTGACGGGCGCCTGAAATCCCAATGTGGGAGCGAGCCTGCTCGCGAAAGCGGTGGTTCATTCAATGATGATGTCGACTGATACAACGCCTTCGCGAGCAGGCTCGCTCCCACAGGGAATCGGGGTCTGGATCAGGAACCACGATAGGTCGAGAAACCGTACGGGCTCAGCAGCAGCGGGATGTGGTAGTGCTGATCGGTCTGCTTGACCTGAAAGATCACCGGAATTTCCGGGAAGAACGTCTCGTGCTTGATCTTCTGGTAGTAATCGCCGGTCTTGAACACAACGCGGTATTCACCGGCTTCCAATGGCTGTTTGGCCGGGAACAGTTCGGCGATCCGCCCTTGCTCGTTGGTAGTGCCTTGGGCCAGTGGCTGCCAGTTTTCGCCGACGTGTTTTTCCAGGGTGACGTTGATGCCCGGTGACGGCAGGCCGTTTTCCAGGTTGAGCACGTGCACGCTCAGCGGGTTGCCGGCGGCCAGCGCCAGGCTGGAAACAGCGCTCAGGCCGAGGGCGGCGAGGGTCATGCGCAGGGTGGTCATGGTGGATCTCCTTAGTGGGAACGGGTGATGCTCAGGCCGGCTTTGTCGGCGGCGGCGCGGGCGCAGTTTTCGTCTTGCTCACCGCCGCCGGAGCCGGCCACGCCCATGGCGCCGACCAGTTCGCTGCCGGCGAACAGCGGGATACCGCCGCCGAGCAAAAGCAATTCATCGAGGGTGTTGAGGTTGGCGGTTTCCGGGTTGCTGCGGGCGCGCTCGGCGAACAGCCGCGTTGGGGTCTTGGTCGACAGCGCGGTGTAGGCCTTGCGTTGGCTGGCGGCGGTGTTGTGCGGCCCGACGCTGTCACCACGCAACGTCACCAGCAAGTTACCGCCACGGTCGAGCACCGACACCGTGCCGGTGCAACTGCTCATCGCCTTGTCCGCCAGCCAGCGTGCGGTTTTCAGGTCGAGATCGGCGTGGCGCGGCAGTTCTGGCGTGGCGTTCGCTACGCCGCTGAGGCCGAGGATCAGGCTGGCGACAAGGTATTTGACGGTCATGGGCAGGCTCCGAATGGGGATGTCTGCACCTTAACCGGCGCACTTCGTCAGAACCCCGTCAGGCGGATTACAAGTTTGTAATGGGCAACGGCGGCGAACACGCCTAGCCTGTGTGCTTGATCAATCGAGGTGTGCCATGCGTTTGCTGGTCGTAGAAGATGAAGCCAAAACCGCCAATTTCCTCGCCAAGGGCCTGGGCGAGTCGGGTTTTGCCGTGGATGTGGCGCTCAACGGCCTCGACGGCCGCTATTTTATCGAGCAGCAGGAATACGACCTGATCATCCTCGACGTGATGCTGCCCGGTCTCAACGGCTGGCAATTGCTCCAGTTGATCCGCCAGCGCGGCGCCACACCGGTGCTGTTTCTCACCGCCAAGGACGCCATCGAAGACCGCGTTCGTGGGCTGGAACTGGGCGCCGATGATTACCTGCTCAAACCCTTCGCTTTCGCCGAACTGCTCGCGCGGGTGCGCACGCTGCTGCGACGCGGGCCGCTGCGCGAAGCCGAGTCGTACAACATCGCTGATCTGGAGATCGACGTGCTGCGCCGCCGGGTCAGTCGCGGCGGCCAGCGCATTGCCCTGACCAACAAAGAGTTTGCCCTGTTGCAATTGCTCGCCAGCCGCCAAGGCGAAGTGCTGTCGCGCACGCTGATCGCTTCGCAGGTGTGGAACCTGAATTTCGACAGCGACACCAACATGGTCGAAGTCGCAGTCCGACGCTTGCGCGCCAAGGTCGACGATCCGTACATGCCGAAACTTATCCACACCGTGCGCGGCGTCGGTTATCAACTGGAAGCGCCGGACGATGTGGAGTAAATCGATTGCCTGGCGATTGGCGCTGGCCTTCGCCGTCGTGTGCGCGCTGGTGCTGAGCGCAATCGGCGTTTTTCTCTACCGCTCGCTGGCCTCGGAATTGGCCTTTCGTGACGACATGGCCCTGCTCGGTCGCCTGGAACAAGTGCGCGCCTTGCTCGCTGACAGCGACAGCCTCGACGCCTTGCAGGCGCGGCCACGGTTGTATCAGAACATGCTCGGCAATCTCGACAGCCTGCTGCTGGTGCGCCGGGCCGACGGCTCCAGCGTGATCGCGATCAACCCGCGTCAGCGCGAATTGCCGGCGCTCAATGCATTAGCGCGAGAACAAATGCCGCAGCGCCGCGACGTGCTCACCTGGCAGGCCAGCGACGGCGCCGAACTGGCGTTGCTGTCCGGCCAGGCCCAAGGCCCCAATGGTGAAACCCTGACGGTGATCGCCGGCAAAGTGCTCAGCGAGCGCGAACAGATGCTCGGCAGTTATCGCCTGCGCCTGTATCTGTCTGTTGGCCTCGGCGCATTGCTGGCCTTTGCCTTGGGCTTGCTGTTGCTGCGCCGGGGATTGCAACCGTTGCATCAGTTGAGCGAAGCGGTGCGCAGCATCGATCTGCGCAGCCTCGATCGACGCCTGCCGACCGGGGGCACGCCGACCGAATTGCGCGAGCCGGTGCACGCGCTCAACGCCATGCTGGCACGGCTGGACGACAGCGTGCAGCGCCTGTCGCAGTTCTCCGCCGACCTCGCCCACGAAATCCGCACGCCGCTGCACACCTTGCTCGCCAGCAACGGCCAGGCCCTCAACCATCCGCGCAGCACAGCCGAATATCAGGAAGTGCTGGCGTCGAACATGGAAGAGTTTGAACGGCTCAAGCGCATGGCCGAGAACCTGATGTTCCTCGCCCGCGCCGAACAGGCCGAACGTGCGCTCAATCTGCACACACTGGACTTGCGCAACGTCGGCGACGAACTCTGCGATTACTTCGAAGCCCTGGCCGATGATCGCAATCTCCAGCTGCAAAACCGCATGCACGGCGATTTGCTCGCCGACCAGCAACTGCTGCAACGCGCCCTCGGCAACCTACTGGCCAACGCCGTACGCCACGCCGACCCGGGCACCCTGATCAGCCTGCACCGCCGCGATGAACCGGATATGTGCTGGCTGCAAGTACACAACCACGGCCCGGTTATCCCGCCGGAGCATCTGGGCAAGCTGTTCGACCGCTTTTATCGCGTCGATCCCTCGCGTGCTGAACCGGGGGATTCGGGAGGGCTGGGTCTGGCGATCGTGCAGTCGATCATGCAGTTGCATGGCGGGCGGGTGCGGGTGAGTAGTGATGCTGACGGCACTGTTTTTGAGCTGGGGTTTGTGGTGGTCTGACGGCCTCTTCGCGAGCAGGCTCGCTCCCACAAGGAAACGCATTCCAACTTTGGGAGCGAGCCTGCTCGCGAAGGCGCTGGATCACACAGTGGTGATTTCGGATCAGCGCAACCCATCCCGAAACTGCCCCGGGGTCATCCCCGTCCAGCGCTTGAACGCGCGGCTGAAGCTGCTGGTGTCGGCGAATCCCAGCAGATAGCTGACTTCACTCAACGAGCATTGCGGGTCGCGCAGGTGCAGCAGCGCGAGGTTTTCGCGGCTTTCGTTAAGCAGGGTGTCGAAGCGACAACCTTCATCCGCCAGATGCCGTTGCAGGCTGCGCAGGCTCAGGTGCAAGGCCTGGGCGATGCGTTCCGCGCTCGGTTCGCCTTCGGGCAATTGTTCTTCAATGGCATCGCGCACTTTGCGTTCCCAGGTCAGCGGTTTGAGCTGGGCGAGGGTGCGCTTGAGTACGGCTTCGTTGTGTTCGGCCAGTTCCGGGTTGGCGTCATCGAGGTGGCTGTCAAAGTCGCTGAGGGCGAACTCCAGGCGGTCTTCGGCGGCGGAAAAATACACTGGCGCGCGGAGGACTTTGTGCCATTGCTGGGCGTCGTTCGGTTCCGGGCGGCGCAAGTACACCGCCAGCGGTGCATAGTCACGGCCGAGACGATTGCGGCAGGTGCGCACGTAGATCGCCGCGAAGGCGTCGATGGCTTCGAAGGCCGGAGCCGGGTTGCCTGAGGGGATTTTCAGGCGGAATTGATAGCGGTCTTCGCGGCGGCTCAACTCCAGCTCCAGCGCATCGCTGACCACCGGGTGATAACGCACGATGCGCTCGAACACCTCGCGCAAACTGCCGCTGGCCACCAGTGCATAGCCGAGCGCGTGGAACGTGGTCGGGCTGACGAAACGCGACACGCGCAAGCCCAGCGCCGGGTCGCCGCTGGCCTCGACGGCAAGCGCCCACAAACGCGTGGTGCCGGACAGCGGATAGCGTGCGTTAGGATCGTCCATCAGCGTCGGGTCGAGCCCGGCCTGTTGGCACAGAGCGAGGCTGTCCAGACCCAGCGCGTCGAGTTGCTTGCGCAGGGCACGGGTCCAGCTGGCGAGGGAGGTCGGTTCCTTCATGCTGATTGGCGCGTCCGGTCAACAGGTTGGCGTTCCTGGCTAGCGCGGTACAAGCACAAGCGAGGCACGATGCATTCATCTTAGACCCGAGGATGGAAGCATGGACGGTACTTCTGCAAGCCCTGAACGACTGAATGCGGCGCAGCGCTCGGCGCATATTCGCCAGGTGGTGCTGGCCAAAGGTGTGGAATTGCGTGAGCGCTACCCGATTCTCCAGCATCAGGATGCTCTGGGCGCGGGGATTCTGGCGTTCGCGCTGGCCGGGATGATTGGATCAGCGGCGCTGTACATCACCGGCCATATGGCCTGGTGGGTGTGCCTGCTGCTTAACGGGTTTTTCGCCTCGCTGACCCATGAGCTTGAGCACGACCTGATCCACAGCATGTATTTCCGCAAGCAGCGCGTGCCGCACAACCTGATGATGGGCCTGGTCTGGCTGGCGCGGCCGAGCACGATCAACCCGTGGATCCGCCGTCATCTGCACCTCAACCACCACAAGGTGTCCGGCACCGAAGCCGACATGGAAGAGCGCGCGATCACCAATGGCGAGCCTTGGGGTTTTGCGCGACTGTTGATGGTGGGCGACAACCTCATGTCGGCGTTCATCCGCCTGCTGCGGGCCAAAACGTGGGCGCACAGGCTGAGCATCGGTAAACGCGTGGTCAAGGTCTACGCACCGCTGGCGCTGCTGCACTGGGGCGCGTGGTATGTGTTTCTCGGCTTTCATGCGGCCAATGGCATCGCGCATTTGCTCGGCTCACCCATCGAGTGGTCGGCCACCACGCTTTCGGTAATGCAGGTGATCGATATCGCCGCCGTGGTGATCATCGGCCCGAACGTGCTGCGCACTTTTTGCCTGCATTTCATCAGCTCGAACATGCATTACTACGGTGACGTCGAACCGGGCAATGTGCTGCAGCAATGTCAGGTGCTGAACCCGTGGTGGCTGTGGCCGTTGCAGGCGTTCTGCTTCAACTTCGGCAGCAGTCACGGGATTCATCATTTCGTGGTGAAGGAGCCGTTTTACATTCGCCAGATGACCGTGCCGGTGGCGCATAAGGTCATGCGCGAGATGGGCGTGCGCTTCAATGATTTCGGCACGTTTGGCCGGGCGAACCGGTTTGTGCGTCCGGCTGAAGTGGTGAACGAAGCGGTGAGTACAGCCCGGGCTTAATCGGTTGTTCTTGAGGGTTCCTTCGCGAGCAGGCTCGCTCCCACAGTTGGAATGCGATCCACTGTGGGAGCGAGCCTGCTCGCGAATACGATCCCTCAGACGATATCAATCCGGCTGAAACGGCGAAGCACTGAGGATCACCCCGGTCTCCTCGACATACCGTTGCCAATGCCCGATCAGGTCAGTGAGTTTCTGCGGCTGACTCAACGCCAGGTCATGAATCTCCCCCGGATCGCTCGCCAGATCATAGAGCTGCCAGGTCGCCGGCCCGACCGGCCCTGGAATGAACACCGCTTTCCACGAGCCCTGGCGAATCGCCCGGCGTCCGAACAATTCCCACCCCGTCACCGTGTTCTCGTCATGCACCTGCGCCGTCTCGCCGGACAAAAAGCCCAGCCATGATTTACCCCGCAGTGGCGCGACCGCTTTGCCTTTCCACTGTTTGCCCGGATGACGCACGCCAGCCAGATCGAGGATGGTCGGGGTGATGTCCATTACCGTGCCGAAACCATGGCTGATCTGCCCTTTGAGCGGCAGCTGCGGATAATGCAGCAGCGCCGGCACGCGGATCCCGCCCTCGGTGGTGAAGGCCTTGAACAAGCGCGACGGCGCGGTCGCCACCTGCGCCCAGTTCGGCCCGTACCAGACGTAGGAATTGGCCCGGCCGATGTTGTCGAGGCTGTTGTCGTAATGCTGGTTCAGGTAGGTCATCAGCTCCGGGCCGAACTTGGGAAACGCTTCCAGCAGCGCGCCTTCGGCACCGTTGTCGGACATGAAAAGGATGAAGGTATTGTCGAGCTGGCCTTGCTGGCGCAGGTAATCGACGACCCGGCCGATGTTCCAGTCCATGCGCTCGACCATCGCCGCGTAGACCTCCATGGCTCGTGCGGATATCTGCTTTTGCTCGTCGCTCAAGGCGTCCCACTGGGCGCTGAGCTGAATCAGCGGATGCGGCTCGACATCCGCTTCGATCAGGCCCAGCGCCTTGAGTTTTTCCAGGCGTTCGAGGCGCAGCACTTCCGGGCCGGCATCATAGCGGCCACGGTATTTCGCGACGATCTCGGCCGGTGCCTGCAACGGCCAGTGGGGCGCGGAGAAGGGCAGATAGGCGAAGAACGGCCGGGTCTGATCGCGTTCCTTGAGGTACTGCAGCAACTTGTCGCCGAAGGCATCGGAGGAATAGAAGTCTTTCGGCAACTCGTCGACAAACTGATCGTCTTCGATGTACAGCGCCGGGGTGGATTTCAGCAGGCCTGGCGTCTGCTCATCGTAGGTCGGCTCGAAACCGTAATGGTTGGCGGCGCCCGGCAACAGCGAAAACGAGCGCTCGAAACCGCGCGCATGGGGCGCCAGTTCGGCCTTCAGGCCGAGGTGCCATTTGCCGCTCATCAAGGTCTGATAACCGGCCTCGCGCAGCAGCTCGGGCAAGGCGACGACGCGGTCATTGAGGTAGCCCTCATAGCCGGGTTTGCCGATCAGTTCCGGAGTCAACGCTTCGGCCATGGTGCCGATGCCGGCGATGTGGTGATCGGTGCCGGTCAGCAGCATCGAACGCGTCGGCGAGCAGGTCGGTGCGGTGTGAAAATCGGTCAGGCGCAGGCCGTTGGCGGCCAGTGCATCGAGGTTCGGCGTAGCGATTTCACCGCCGAACGCACCGATATCGGAAAAGCCTAGATCGTCGGCGAGGATCAGCAGAAAGTTGGGACGTTGCGGCATCGCGGAACTCCTGTTCAGCAGGCAATGAACGTCAGCGGCAGATCGCGGATCTGCACCGGTGCGCTCGGTTGGTAGTGGTCATCACTGGTCAATTCGTGCAGCAGTTCTTCGCGCAACTGATGGAAGTCGTAACCGCTGCGCTGGCGCGGGTGCGGCAAGGCAATGTCGACCACTTGCTTGATCCGCCCCGGACGCGGCTCCATCACCACCACGCGGTCGGCGAGAAAAATCGCTTCCTCGACATCGTGGGTCACCAGAATCGTGGTGATCTTTGCCCGTTCGCGGATCGCCAGCAGCTCGTCCTGCATTTGCTGACGGGTCAGCGCATCGAGGGCACCGAAGGGTTCGTCGAGCAGCAGGATGCGTGGGCTGGCGACGAGGCCGCGGGCGATCGCCACGCGCTGCGCCATGCCGCCGGAGAGTTGATGCGGATAGGCCTCGGTGAAATCGCTGAGGCCGACCAGCTCGATGAAATCCTTGATGCGCTGTTGTTTCTGCGCCCCGCTCAGCGGTTCGTTGACCAGGCCCAGGCCGATGTTGTCGGCGACCGTCAGCCATGGGAACAGGCGATGTTCCTGAAAGACGATGCCGCGCTCGCCGCCGATGCCGCTGACGGCTTTGCCGTCGACGCTGATCTGGCCGCGAAACTCGGTGTCGAGGCCGACCAGTAAACGCAGCAGGGTGGATTTGCCACAGCCGCTGGAACCGACAATGGCGACAAATTCGCCCTCGGCGATGTCCAGGTTGAATTCACGGATCGCCTCCAGTTCGAAACCGTTGACGGCGAAGGATTTGCCTACGTGGTTGAAGCTGACAATCGGTACGTTCATGCGTGTCTCCAGCGGGTCGCGCGAATTTCCAGGCGTTGGCCGATCAGGTTGAGCAGGGCGCCGGTGAGGCCGACCAGCAGCATGCCGGCCATGATCAGATCCATGCGCAGCAACTGTTGCGCGCCGATCATTTGGCTGCCGATACCGCCATTGGACGGCATGAAATATTCGGCGCCGATGGTGCCGAGCCAGGCGTAGATCAGGCTCAGTCGCAGCCCGGCGAAAATACCTGGCGCAGCGCCTGGCAGCACCAGTCGGCGCAGCCGCTGGCCGAGGTTCAGGCGCAGCACTTGCGCGGCTTCGTTGAGTTGCGGCGACAGGTTGGCGACGCTGCGCTGGGTGGCGACGAACAGCGGAAAGAACGCAGCGAGCGCGACGAACACCCACTTGGCCTGTTCGCCTAGGCCGAACCACGCGGTCAGCAGCGGCACCCAGGCGAAAATCGCAATCTGCCGCAGTGCGGCGAATGTCGGGCCGAGCAGGCGTTCACTGAAACGCGACAGGCCGAGCAGCAAGCCTAGGGCGAAACCGAGTCCGCCACCGATCAGCAAACCGCCGAGGGTGCGGCTCAGGCTCAGCGCCATGCCGCTGACGAGCGTGCCGTCGAGCAGTCCGTCCCATGTCGTGCTCAGTACCGCCGCAGGGCTGACCAGAATATTCGCATCGACCCACTGTTGATCATTGGCCAATTGCCAGAGCGCCAGCAAGCCCAGCGGCAGTAGCCACGGTTGCAGGCGTTGCCAGCCTTGATAGCGCGGGCCGCGAGTGATTTGCGCGGTGGCCGGGTGCGGCCAGTGCACCAGTTTGCGGTCGAGCAGGCCGATGCCGCGATCCATCGCCACGCCGATCAGACCGATGATCACAATGCACACGAACACGATGTCGAGCATGAACAGCTGCCGCGCCCAGACCATCAGATAGCCGATGCCTTCACTGGAGGCCAGCAGCTCGACCGCCAGCAACGAGGTCCAGCCCGCGGCCAAGGCCAGGCGTACACCGGCCATGAATGCCGGCAGCGCGGCGGGAAGCACCAGGCGACGAATCAACAAACGCGGCGGCAAGCGCAACACGGCGGCGGCTTCGCGCAGTTTCGGTTGCGCATCGCGCACGCCGACCAGCGTGTGCAGGGTTACCGGCACGACGATGGCTTTGATCAGCACCACCAGTTTCAGCACTTCGCCGATGCCGAAGAACACCATGAACAGCGGAATCCACGCCAGCGTCGGCACCTGCGCCAATCCGGCGAATGTCGGAAAAACCAGGCGCTCCAGACGTTGGCTGGAACCCAGTGCGGCGCCGAGCACCGCACCGGCCGAAACGCCTGCCAGCAAGCCCCAGAACAACCGTTGCAGGCTGATCCACAAATGGCTCCACAACTCGCCTTGCGCCAGTTCCACGGCGCTGCTCCACACCAGCGATGGCGCCGGCAGGATCTGCTCGCTCATCCACTGATTGCGCGCGGCCAGCCACCACAGGGCGAACAGGCTGACGGGCAGCAGCCAAGGCAACAGACGGTGGTTCAGACTCGGCCAGGAGCGGCGGCTTTTCAGCGGCGGCGCGGCCAGCGGCAGGCTGAGCAGGGATTGACGGGCCATGGGTGACCTCCGTTGTCGGGTTGCATGGCGAACCGCTTTTCATGTGGGAGCGAGCCTGCTCGCGAAATGGCTGTTTCAGGCAGCATTGATGGCGGCTGGCATGGCCTCTTCGCGAGCAGGCTCGCTCCCACACTGGGCTTCGTCATATATGAAACTGATCTAACAAACTTGTGTTAGATGCTATCGGGAGATAAGCGAATCCATTTAAGGCTTGCCTGCTTACGCGCATCCAATGCATTCGAAGAATATTTTCGATGCTGTTAATGCATATCGCGCTGTAAGCCGCGCCTCCTCTCGCTTAGCTCATACAGATATAAAAATGTGCATTTATAGTATTTAAGTGAAGGTGTGTATCCAGCCTACTTTCGGCTCCTCAGCGATCAAGGAGCCGTACCCATGAACCTTCCCTTCAAACGAATCCTCAGCCTGTTGGCCGTCCCGGCGCTTGCAGGCTTTCTCACGCTCAGTGCCCAAGCCGAAGAGCTCAAGGAAATCCGCATCGCCGTGCCCGACCTCAGCGCCGGCACTCAACAGAGCGGCGGCGGCATCGTCGATGTACTGCGCGATCAACAGATCTTCGAAAAGGCCTTTGCCGAGCAGGGCATCAAGATTCAGTGGAGTTTCTTCAAGGGCGCCGGGCCGGTGATCAATGAGGCGTTTGCCAACGGCCAGGTCGATCTGGCCTATCTCGGCGATCTCGCCGCGATCATCGGCAAATCCAACGGGCTGGACACGCGTCTGCTCAGCGCCACGGCACGCGGGGTCAAGCAGTACCTCGGCGTGGTGCCGGGCTCGGGAATCAAGACCCTGCAGGATCTCAAGGGCAAACGCGTGGCGATTTTCCGCGGTACGGCGACGCAGTTGTCGTTCGATGCGGCGCTGGCCAGCCAGGGGCTGAGCGAGAAGGACGTGAAGGTCATCAATCTGGATTTCAACGCCGCGGTCTCGGCACTCGCGGCCAGGCAGATCGATGCCTCGTGGGGCAGCTCCGCGCTGAGTGCCTTGCAAGCCAAAGGCCTGGCGGAATTGCCGCTGAACACCAAGGACCTTGGCGGCGCTGGCAGCGTGCAGGCGGTCTTGCTCGGCAACGGCAAGTTTGTCGACGCGCATCCTGAAGTCATCGCGAAACTGCTCAAGGCGCAGCAGCAGGCGGTCGAGTGGCTGACTCAGGACAGCAACAAAGAGGCCTATGTGCAGTTGGTATCGGGGCTGGCCAGTTATCCACCGGTGATTCTTGCTCAGGATCTGAAAGATCAGAATCTGAGCGAGATTTTCCCGTCGACACTGGATCCGGTGTTCTTGAGCGGCCTGCAGGACAAGGTTGATCTGGCGGCGCAGCAGAAGCTGATTCGCAAGCCGTTCAAGGTCAGTGATTGGGTGGCGCCTGAACTCTCAGCGGCCAGGCTCTAGAAGCAAAAGATCGCAGCCTTCGGCAGCTCCTACAGGAAAACGCATTCCCCTGTAGGAGCTGCCGAAGGCTGCGATCTTTCAGACAGCGACGCTGACATCCTGCCGATCCACCGCCACTAGCGTCTCGATCATCGCCCTGGCCGCCGGGGACAGCCGGAACCCGGTGCGGCTGACGATACCGCAGCGCGCGTTCATGCTTTCGAGGTTCTGCGGCAGGTTGCGCCAGTGCAACAACACCAGCGAACCCTTGGCGACATCTTCGACAAACGCCTCCTCCGTGCCGACGCCGATGGCATTGGATTGCAGCACCACTTTGACCAGCGCCGGAAAGTGTTCGGTCTCGATGGTCGGCGAGAAATCGATGCGTCCGCTGAGGTTCGCCAGCAGCTTGCGAATGCCCGGCGGAATCAGCGTGGCGGCCAGCGGGTAGTCGAACATGTCGTTGGTCGACAGGCTTTCCTTGGCCAGCAACGGATGTCCCGGGCGGCAGAAAAATACGCCGCGCTTGGGCGTCAGCGGTTGGGTCTGGAAATTCGGGTCGGACTCGAAATGGCGGATGTCGGCGATGAAGAATTCGATCTCTTCGCGGCTCAGCGCACGGCTGAGTTTTTCCCAGTTATCCACCTGAAAACAGGTACGCACTTTCGGGTGCGCATTGATGAATTGCGCCACCGCGTCCGGCACCAGTTTCACCGCCGGCGCCGGACCGCAGCCGAAGTGCACTTCACCGGCGTCGAGCTTGGTCATCTGCGTCACTTCGGCGCTGAGCAATGCTGCGCCCTGCACCAGGCTCAGGGCGTGTTGCAGCACTACCTGGCCCTCCGGAGTCGGGCGCAGATCCTTGTTGCCGCGATCAACCAGCACGCAGCCGAACTCTTGCTCCAGCCCCTGAATGCTGCGGCTGAACGCCGGTTGAGTGATGCCCATGGCGTCTGCCGCGCGGACAAAACTGCGGTGTTCGTTGAGGGCGATGAAGTAACGCAACTGGCGAAGATCCATATGCTTTTCCGGCATCCTAAAAATAGCTCGAAGGCATTTGCGACGAGGGTTGCTTGAGGTTTTAAATGCAAGCTCTTATTCCGTCAACGAAGCATGTGAATATCTATTAGATGTAAATGGAATATAGATAGAGCGTTGTTTCGCTGCCGTCAAAACCGCAAGCAGTCGATGAGGGTCTTCCCATGAGCAATGCCGCACTCGCCGTAAAGTCCGTTTCTCACGCGTTGGAAATTCACCCGGTAGCCGGGCGTATCGGTGCGGAAATCCGCGGCGTGCACCTGTCCGGAGAGCTGGATGCCGCGACCGTCGAAGCAATCCAGCAGGCGCTGATTGACTACAAAGTGCTGTTCTTCCGCGAGCAGACTCAGCTTGACGATCAGCGTCAGGAAGCGTTCGCCCATCTGCTCGGCGAACCGGTGGCGCACCCGACCGTGCCGTCGCGCGAAGGCACTCGATATCTGCTTGAGCTGGATGGCGCCGAAGGTCAGCGCGCCAACTCCTGGCACACCGACGTGACTTTCGTTGACGCCTACCCAAAAGCTTCGATCCTGCGCTCGGTGGTCGCCCCGGCCTTCGGCGGCGATACGCTCTGGGCTAACACCGCGACGGCGTACAGCGGCTTGCCGGCCGAGCTGCGTGAACTGGCCGACAAACTCACCGCCGTGCACAGCAACGAGTACGACTACGCCGGGGCGAAGCCGGACGTCTCTGCGGTAAAACTGGAGCGCTATCGCAAAGTCTTCACCTCGACGGTTTACGAGACCGAGCATCCGGTGGTGCGCGTGCACCCGATCAGCGGTGAGAAGAGCTTGCTGCTGGGGCATTTCGTCAAACGCATCAAAGGTTATTCCCAGGCGGACTCGGCGCATCTGTTCGGCTTGCTGCAGAGTCATGTGATCCGCCAGGAAAACACCGTGCGCTGGCGCTGGCAGGCCGGTGATGTGGCGATCTGGGACAACCGCTCGACGCAGCATTACGCCATTGATGATTACGGCACCCAGGATCGGGTGGTGCGCCGGGTGACGCTCAAGGGCGAGGTGCCGGTGGGGGTGAATGGGCAGCGCAGTCAGACCATCAAAGGGCGTGACTGAAGATCAAAAGCCCCTCACCCCAGCCCTCTCCCGGAGGGAGAGGGAGCCGACCGAGTTGTCTTGCGTTGTACGTCGACCTGAAAGACCGAGCCGATTATTGATTCGGTACATGACTTTCATGTCGATGCAGCTTCTGAATATCCCCCAATCAGTCCCCTCTCCCTTTGGGAGAGGGTTAGGGTGAGGGGCTCTTGATGCTACCAAACCCCAATCTGAACCACCTTCTCGCTCTCAGGCTCGCCATAACGAAACCGCTGCCCACGCAAGTCGATCTCCTGATGGCTGATCGTCGTACGCCGTTTCAACCCCCGCACCCACTCAAACAAATACCCCGCATGCTCCTCGCGCACCGCTGCGTACGCCGGGTCATCGCCCAGATCACGCAGTTCGTGCGGGTCATTCAACAGATCAAACAGCTGCGGTCGAAAGCCGTCGTACGCCAGGTATTTCCAGCGCTCGCTGCGCACCATGGTCATGCGGCAACGGTCGATGGGTTGGTCCAGTCGTTCCCGCGCCGGTGCCTGAAAGGCGTAGTCGTACTCGCTGATCGCATAGCGGCGCCAATCCGGATTTTCTCCGTGCAGCAGCGGGATCAGTGAACGCCCTTCGAGCCGGTGTTCCGCGCCCCGCAACCCCAGCGCTTGAAGAAACGTCGGCAACCCATCGATGGTTTCCGCCAATCGATCATCAACTGTACCGCGAGTGACATCCGCCGCCGGCCGAGGATCGCGCACGATCAACGGCACGCCCACCGCCTGCTCCAGCAAAAATTCCTTCTCGCCCAGCCAATGATCGCCAAGGAAATCGCCGTGATCGCTGGTGAACACGATCAACGTGTCATCCCAGCGCCCGTTGCTCTGCAGAAAATCGAACAGCCGCCCCAACTGATCGTCCACCTGCTTGATCAAGCCCATGTAGGTGGGGATTACAGTGAATCGTACTGAGTCGCGGGAAAAGTTCAGGCTTTCCTCATGCTGGCGAAAGGCAGCATATACGGGGTGTTTGCTGGCTTCAGAGGGCGTCGCGCGGACTGGTTTGAGAATCGATTTCGTACTGTACAATGCGTGGTATGGCGCTGGTACGATGTAGGGCCAGTGCGGTTTGATGTACGAGAGGTGTAAACACCAGGATTTCTCGCCTTGCTCAGCGATGAAGTCGATGGCGCGATTGGTAGTGTAGACAGTCTCGGAGTGTTGCTCGGGAATTCGTGCTGGCAAATTCGCATGACGCATTTTCCAGCCGCTGAGAATCTCACCGTTCTCGCCTTCGGCGGCATTCGCCCAGTCGTGCCAGGGATTGCGGCCGTCGAAACCCTGTTCGCGCAGATAATGGGTATAGGGCGCGGATTCGCGCTTGTCGTCGAATAACGGATCGTCGGGGTAGATGCCGTCGTGGCGCAGGTACGGTTCGAAGCCGACTTCGTTGAGCAACTCGGCTTGCGCGCTTTGCGGGTTGATCGCCAGGCGCTGCAAGGCATCGACATTGGCCGTGGCGTGGGTCTTGCCGACCAGCGCGGTACGGATGCCGTGAGGCCGCAGGTAATCGCCAATCGTCAGTTCATCCAGCGGCAAGGGCACGGCGTTCCAGGCCACTTGATGGCTGCTGACATAACGCCCGGTATAGGCCGACATCCGCGACGGGCCGCAGATCGTGCCCTGGGTGTAGGCACGGCTGAAACGCACGCCTTCGGCAGCGAGACGATCGATGTTCGGCGTGTGCAGATGCGGGTGGCCGTAGCAGGACAGGTAATCGCGGCGCAGTTGATCGCACATGATGTACAGCACGTTGCGCACGGGGTTGGGCGGGGTGGGCATAGGGTTCACCGGTCAGTGGGACAGGTGAGGGTTTTCGCCGTCGGTGTGGGTGTTCGGCAAGTGCATTTGGGGAATGGGTTTCATGCAGTGGATGCATCGCTGCCTGTACTGGCCCCTTCGCGAGCAAGCTCGCTCCCACAGGGGTAGTGGCGCTCACAAATTCTGCATTCACCACAATCCACCGTGGGAGCGAGCTTGCTCGCGAAGAGGTCCGATCAGACAGCGAGATTCTGCAGCGAACAAACCTCCTCATCCTGCTGATCAATCACTTTGATCTGCTCGATCATCGCTTCGGCCAGCGGTGACAGCCGATACCCGGCGCGACTGACAATCCCATAGCGGGTGTACAGCTCCTCCAGATCATCGGCGAGGCCTTCGATCTTCAGACAGACCAGCTCACCCTTGGATAGATGCAGCGCATCGGAATACGCCCCGACAATCCCGATCGCCTCCGATCGCAGCACCACACTCAACAGACTCGAACCGTTTTCGCACTCCACATTCGGGGTGAAATCCGGACGACCGCTGAGGTCGACGATGACCTTGCGCAGATTCGGTGGGCGGATGCTGACCGCCAGTGGATAACTCAGCAACTGCTCGGCGGAGATCCGTTCAAACGCCGTCAATGGATGCCCGGCGCGGCAGCAGAAATGCCATTTGCGCGCGCGCAAGCGGTGGGTCTGGTAGTCCGGATCGGCCTCGAACTGCCGGGTGTCGGCGACGAAGAATTCGAACTCCTCGCTGAGCAGGCGTTTGCTCAGGCTCTGCCAGTCATCGACCTGAAACTGCACCCGTGCTTTCGGGTAGCGGCCGATGAACGCGCCGATCGCGCGCGGTATCAATCCGGCCGCCGGCGCCGGCCCGCAACCAAAGCGCAATTCCCCGGCTTCGAGGCCGTTGAACTGGCTGATCTCGTTGGCCATCTGCTGCGCACCGCTGACTAGTCGCCGCGCATGTTCGAGCAGGACCTGGCCCTGTTTGGTCGGCGGCAATTCCTTGCGCCCACGATCGACCAACTGGCAGCCGACGCTGTGTTCCAGCGCCTGAATGCTGCGGCTGAATGCTGACTGCGACAGGTTCACCGCCTGCGCGCCAGCGACGAAGCTGCGTTGTTCAGCCAGAGCGATGAAGTGACGAAGTTGGCGCAAGTCGATATGCATTTTTCACATAAAAAATATCCGGGAAATGCATTGGATATGCATTAGGTCGACTCCTTATAAAGGCAATCTCTTATGCAGTAAATATTTGTAAATCCATAAATAAATAACTGAAAAGAATATGCAGTGCTGAAGATGTCTGTGTGTTTTTTGACCAGGAGCCGCGCCATGAGTTCGTTGAATCTCGCGTTACCCCCATCACCCCGACGGCTCAAACGCCTGCCTTTGGCGCTGTTGCTGGCAGGCAGCGCCAGCTGGACTCACGGTTATGCCGCCGAAACCGACACGCCGCCGCCGGTTCCGGCAGGCACAGCGGCGGCCAATGGTTCGCAGCTGGAAACGGTGACCGTCACCACCCGCCGCCGCGAAGAAAGCTCGCAAGATGTGCCGACGCCGATGAGCGTGGTCAGCGGGCAGAATCTGGAGACGCAGCGGGTCTATCGGATTCAGGATTTGCAGCAACTGGTGCCCAGCGTCAACGTCGCCTACATGCATGCGCGCCAGTCCAGCGTGTCGATCCGCGGTCTGGGCAACAACCCGGCCAGTGATGGTCTGGAAGGCAGCGTTGGTCTGTACATCGACAACGTCTATCTGGGCCGTCCGGGGATGGCGGTGTTCGATCTGATGGACATTGAGCAGCTCGAAGTGCTGCGTGGGCCGCAGGGCACGCTGTTCGGCAAGAACACCACCGCCGGGGTCATCAACATCAGCACCCGCGCGCCGTCATTCACGCCTGAGCGCAGCATCGAAACCTCGGTCGGCGAGGACGGTTATTTCCAGACCAAGGGCACCATTTCCGGGCCGCTCAATGATCAGTTGGCCGGGCGCTTTTCTGCTTACCGCACGCGCAGTGACGGCGACATCAAGAACGAATATGACGGCCACGACCTCAACGGCGGCTCGCGCGAAGGCTTCCGCGCGCAGCTGTTGTTCAAGCCCAATGAAGATTTCAATCTGCGCTGGATCGGCGATTACAACGAAGAAGATTCCAGCGCCGGCACCCGCGTGCTGTACAACACCGGGCCGACCATCAACGGCGTCAATCTGTATGAATCGCGGGCCAGTGCGGCCGGGGCGACGCTGGTCAACGGCCGGCACCGCAAGGTCAATCTCGACAACGACCAGCACGTCACCGTGCATCAGGGCGGCACTTCGGTGGAAGCCAACTGGACGTTACCGAGCGAATTCACCCTGACGTCGGTCAGCTCGTACCGCTTCTGGAATTTCACCCCGCGCAATGACGACGGCCTCAATGTGCCGGCCAGTTACAACGCCGGCGTGTCGGTGGAAGACAAACAGTATTCACAGGAATTTCGCCTGGCCTCGCCCAAGGGCGAGTTCTTCGATTACGTGGTCGGTGCCTACTATTTCGGCTCGGATCTGGACAACAAATCCTTCGCCTATTACGGCCCGCAGGCCGACATCTGGAACGGCACCCCGGCCGGCGCCCTGGCCAATGTCACCAGCGTCGGCAAGGGGCATATCAAGACCGACAGTTTTGCCCTGTTTGCCCAAGGCACCTGGCACCTGAGCGAGCGCCTGGATTTCACTGCCGGGGTGCGCGGCACCTATGAAGAGAAAAACGCTTCAGTCAGCCGCAACGCGCCGCTCGGCGGTGTGGCAGTGGCCGGCGCGGCAGCCAATGCGCGCCGCGGGCGTGCCGGCGCCTACGATTCCGGAGACTTGAATCAGTACAGCTCCAGCCCCTCCGGACTGCTCAACCTGAGCTATCGCATAACCGACGACGTGCTCGGTTACGCCACGCTGTCCCATGGCGAGAAATCCGGCGGGGTCAACCTTGCGGTCGGCTCCGCACCTAGCGCTGGCGCCGACTCGTTATTGATCGGCACCGAGCGTGCGAATAACGCCGAACTCGGTTTCAAAAGCACCCTGTGGAATCACCGCCTGCAACTCAACGCCAACGTGTTCTGGACCCAGGTCAATGCCTACCAGACCAACGCCTATGACGCCGCCAACCGCGTGCAATACCTGACCAACGCCGGTTCCGTGCGCTCGCGCGGCATCGAGTTCGAAAGCACCGTGGTGCCGCTGCGTGGCCTGACGCTGAATTTCAACGGCTCGTACAACGACGTCAGCTATCTCTCCTACAAGGATGCGCCGTGCCCGCCGGAAGTCAGCCAGGCCCCGGGTGCGCCGGCCTCTTGCGACCTCAGCGGCCATCAAGTGGTCGGCGCGTCGAAATGGATCGGCAACGCCAACGGCGAATACAAATGGAATCTGGCTAACGGCTTCGAACCCTACGTCACCGGCAGCTATGCGTTCCGCTCCAAAGCGGTGGGCACGGTCGAGGATTCCGACTACGGGCAGATCCCCAGCTACGCGGTGGTCAACCTCTCCACCGGCCTGCGCGGCGATTTCAATCAGGGCCAGTGGGATGTTTCGCTGTGGCTGAAAAACGCCTTCGACAAAACCTACTACACGACCCTGTGGACCGGCGGCAACGGCGGCTATGAGGGCCTGCTCGGCACGCCACGGACCCTCGGCGTTACCGGTCGCTACGACTTCTGATTTGCCTTCAAGGAGCTGCACCATGTTGCCCATCAAAAGCGCTTTACCCCTGCTGTTGTCCGGCGCAGTCCTGAGCAGCGGCGCCTTCGCCGCGCCCAGCGTGTACCCGACTGGCGTCACCCGTTATGACCCGGACAAGGCGTTCAACCAGTACGTGATCTTCAGCGGTGCCGACAAACAGACGCACCTGATCGACATGAACGGCAACGAAGTGAAGACCTGGCCGCAGGCCGGTTTCCCGTCCGCCATCATCGACCCGCAACTGGTCGGCGGTAAGCGTGGGCATGTGCTGCTGCAACTGAGTGACAAGGACCCCGGCAAGCTTGGCTCGGCGGGCAATGGTCTGGGCAATCAGAGCGTCGGCGAACTCGACTGGGACGGCAAAGTGGTCTGGCAGTGGGGCGACAAGGCTCCCGGTGGTGCGGCGCAGCAGCATCACGATCAGCGCCGCTTGAGCAATGGCAACACCGTGGTGCTGGCGAACAAGGTGCACAAGGTCAAAGGCTTCAAAGTACCGCAGGTCATCGACGATGTGATCTATGAAGTCAGCCCCGGCGGTACGGTGAAATGGCAGTGGCTCGCCTCTGATCATCTGGGCGAATTCGGTTTCAGCGCCGAGCAGTTGAAACTGGTACGCGCCAGTGACAACCCGGATTACCTGCACATCAACAACCTCAGTCTGGTCGGACCGAACAAGTGGTTCGACGCCGGTGACAAGCGCTTCAATCCGGACAATCTGTTGATCGATTCACGCAACGCCAATTTCATCGCCATCATCGACAAAAGCAGCGGCAAAGTGGTCTGGCGGCTGGGGCCGAACCTGCCGCTGATCAATCCGAAAACCGCGCAGGAACTGCCGCGTCCGGTCGATCAGTTTGTCGGCCAGCACGACGCGCACATCATCCCCGCCGGGCTGCCCGGGGCCGGCAATCTGCTGGTGTTCGATAACCAGGGTTCGGCGGGCTATCCGAACGTCACCCTTGGCTTGATTTCCGGATCGCGGGTGCTGGAAATCGACCCGCAGAAAAATGAAATCGTCTGGCAGTACAGCGCCGCCAATTCGAAGCAGCCGGGCTGGGCGTTCTACAGCTCGTTCATCAGCAGCGCGCGGCGTTTGCCCAACGGCAACACGCTGATCGACGAAGGCATGAACGGACGGTTTTTCCAGGTGACCGCCAGCGGTGAAAACGTCTGGGAGTATGTCAGCCCGTATCTGGGCAAAGCGCCGGGTGGGGACGCGATCAGCAACAGGGTGTATCGAGCGCTGCCGGTGAGCTACGACTGGGTGCCGGTCGGTACGCCACGGTCGGAGACGGCGGTAATCGCCCCCGCGATCGGCGTTCAGCAAGCCAATGCCAGTCGTTGAGAGGCGCTGGCGGATGCCGTGGACGAATACTTTTCATGCCGCAAAGGCATGCGATTTACGGCTGATCGCTGCAGCCCTTGTGGCGCGCGGCCTCTGTGAAGAAGGCCGATTTGCATATTCCATGCAGATCTATACATAACTTCAAAGATTACTTTCGGTGATAAGCGTTCAGGCCCAATGATTGCCCCGTCGACTACGCCGTGGGGGCATCACGAATGGCGAGTCGATCGCTTTGGTTAGTAGAACGAAAGAGACCGCAGGGAGTTGAACAATGGGCAATGTCCAGACCGCCGCCAGCGCAGGGGAATTGCTGTGGCGGCAAACGCCGAGCGGCGAGCTGGTCGATCTTGGCCGGCCGCATCGGGTGCCGTTGGGGCAGTTGCGTTTGCAGCGTGCACCCAAGGGCATTTTGAGCCGGCGCGAAACCCTTCTGCTCGGTGTGCTCGCGTTGGTCGTGCACGGCGCGGTGATTTATTGGTTGAGCCAGAAACCGACGCCAGTGCTGCCGGTGGTACCGCCGGAAATTCCGCCGATGACCATCGAGTTTTCGCGTCCGGCTCCGCCAGCGCCGCCGGTTGTTGCGCCGTCACCACCGCCGCCGGTGGTAGAACCGCCACCGCCAGTGGAGGACGAGTTGGCAGTGAAACCGCCGCCGCCCAAGCCGATTCCCAAACCCAAACCGGTGGTCAAGGCGCCGCCCAAACCCGCGCCCAGGCCGGTGGAGCAACCACCAGCTCCAGCGAAACCGGCAGCCCCGGTCGCCGCGCCAGCGCCTCCTGCGCCACCGGCACCTGCGCCTGTTACTCCGGCTTCAGCCAATGCTGCGTACCTGAAAAACCCGGCGCCAGAGTATCCGTCGCTGGCCCAGCGTCGCGGTTGGGAAGGCACGGTGTTGTTACGGGTGCATGTGTTGGCCAGCGGTAAACCGGGCGAGATCCAGATTGCCAAAAGCAGCGGCCGCCAGCAGCTCGACGACGCCGCGCTGAACGCTGTCAAGCGCTGGAGTTTCGTGCCGGCCAAGCAGGGTGATGTCGCTCAGGACGGCTGGGTCAGCGTGCCCATCGATTTCAAGATTCATTAAACCGAAACCAAATTCGCGCGAAATGTTTACACGAGGGAACACATCATGACGTTACTGGCATCTCCACTGGAATCCATCGAAAGCGCGGTGATCTGGCTGCTGGTGGTTTTTTCTGTTGCCACTTGGGGCCTGGCTCTGCTCAAGGCTGTGCAGTTCGGCCGTCTGAAGGCGCAGGATCGGCGCTTTCATAAACGTTTCTGGGCGGCTTCGAGTCTTGATGCCGCCGCCGAATTGAGCGAAACCCAGCCCGGTGCCGCAGCACGGGTGGCGCAGGCCGGTTACGCGGCAATCCAGGTGGGCGAGGCGCCGCAGGCGAATGATCTGAGCCAGGCGATCAACCATCAGGATCGCCTCGAGCGCGCCTTGCGCCAGCAGATCGTGCGTGAACGGCGCTCGCTGGAAACAGGTCTGGCAGTGGTCGCGAGTATTGGCAGCACTTCGCCGTTCATTGGTCTGTTCGGCACGGTGTGGGGAATCATGGAGGCCTTGAAAGGCATCAGCGCTGCCGGTTCGGCGAGCCTGGAAACGGTGGCAGGCCCGATCGGCGCGGCACTGGTCGCGACCGGTGTGGGGATCGCCGTCGCGGTGCCGGCGGTGCTGGTTTACAACTACTTTCTGCGGCGTCTGAAATTGACCGCGGCGGATCTGGATGACTTCGCCCACGACTTCTACAGCCTGGCGCAGAAGAGTGCATTCCGCGTACTGATCCACCCGACCGCGCACAAGGTGGCGACGCCGGGCAACGCGGCAAAAGTGAAGGAGGCATCCTGACATGGCCTTCTCCACGCAAGACACGGACGAGGTGCTCAGCGAGATCAACGTGACGCCGCTGGTGGACGTGATGCTGGTGCTGCTGGTGGTCTTCATCGTCACAGCGCCGCTGCTGACCAATGCGATACCGATCAACCTGCCGAAGACCGAAGCGGTGGCGCCGGTCGAGCAGAAGGATCCGCTGGTGGTGAGCATCGACGGCGCCGGCAAACTGTTTATCAACAAGGACGAGATTCAGCCGGACCTGCTCGAATTCAACCTCAAGTCGGCCAAAGCCAAGGACCCGGAAGTGCGCGTGCAATTGCAGGCCGATGACGGGGTGAACTACGGCGAAGTGGCGCGGGCCATGGCTTCGATCGAACGGGCAGGGATTACCAAATTGTCGGTGATCACTGCGCGGTGACAGATTTTGTTTTTCCGGGGCCGTCTCCTTGGCAGGGTGCGGCCCTTTTTTTTTGCATTTTTTGCCCACGACACATTTCCAATGTGGGAGCGAGCCTGCTCGCGAAGGCGCCATTCGCCACAACATCATCGTCGACTGATGCACCGTATTCGCGAGCAGGCTCGCTCCCACAGGCTTCATGTGTCATATGCATTATAGGTCTTAATAAATATCTTCTTATTCCTTAACGAATATAACTCCTCTCCCTATACTCGACCCGGAACAGACACGACGCAGGAGAGCTCCCCATGCGCAACGAATCAATCCGTTATCTGATTGTGCCGGGCTGGCAAGGATCGCCAGAAGATCATTGGCAGACCCATTGGCAGAACAGCCTGCCGAACAGCGCGCGGGTCGAACAGGCCGATTGGCTGACACCGCGCCGTGAGGACTGGGTCGCCGCGCTGGCCGAAGCGGTTGCCGCCGACAGCACGCCGGTGATTTTGATTGCTCATAGCCTGGGCTGCATCACGGTTGCCCACTGGGCGGCGACGGCGCCGCTGCAATACCTGCGTCAGGTGCGCGGGGCGTTACTGGTCGCGCCGGCCGATGTCGAGCGTCCTGCTTGCGCCCCGGCGTTGCGCAATTTCGCACCGATTCCGACGGATCTGTTGCCGTTCCCCAGCCAGGTCGTCAGCTCCGACAACGACGCCGCCGTCAGTACGCCGCGCGCTTTGGAGCTGGCGCGCAACTGGGGCGCGGAGGCGGGGATTCTCGCCGGGGCCGGGCACATCAACGTCAAGTCCGGGCATCAGCGTTGGGAGCAGGGTTTCGCCTACCTCTATCGCCTGCAAAACCGTCTGGAACACCACGCCCGCCGTCGCGCCTGACCTTATTTTTCAACGCCCCCGTCGGCTGGCGGTTTTGGGCGGGAGCCTGCCATGAGTTTCGAAACCTTCGGTCAGCCATTGCTGACCTTTCCCGACGCGGAAAAAAGCCCCCTGAGCATTCGCGCCAAGGCGCTGGTATTTGTCGACCCGCGCTCGCGTCAGCTGCGCGAGGAACTGGAGCAGTTGGCGACCCGTTCGATTTCCGTGCTGATCCGCGGTGAGACCGGAACCGGTAAAGAGCTGCTCGCGCGGCATATCCATCGCGCCAGCGACCGCAGCGGTCTGTTCGTTTCGGTGAATTGCGGCGCGATCAGCCCGACCTACGCCGATGCCGAACTGTTCGGCTACGCCGCCGGCAGCTACAGCGGTGCGGCCAGCAGCCGCGCCGGCTGGTTCGGTTCGGCCAACGGCGGCACCTTGTACCTGGATGAGATCGGCGACCTGCCACTACTGATCCAGATCAAGTTGCTCGCAGCCTTGGAAAACCACGAAGTCACCCGCGTCGGTGCGCATCAGCCGAGCCCGGTGGATGTGCGCCTGGTCGCCGCGACCAGTATCGATCTGGCCCAGGCCGTGGACGCCGGAAAATTCCACGAGCGGCTCTATCACTACCTCAGCGAGGGTCATCTGGAGCTGCCGGCGTTGCGCGCGCGCACCGGCGACATCCTCTCGCTCGCCGAGTATTTTCTCGGCATCTATAGCCAGCGTCTCGACCTGCCCGTGCCGCTGATCAGCGAAGCCGCGCAGCGTGTACTCGAACAACACAGCTGGCCAGGGAATACCCGCGAACTGGAAAACGTCATTCACTTCGCTCTGCTGGTCAGCACAGGTGACGAGATTCTGCCGGAGCATCTGAACCTGCCGCCGGTGCTGACGCAGATCGAAAGCCAGATCAAACAGATCCTGACCACCGGCTCCACCGCTGACCAAGCCGCTCTGAAGCAACTTCTGGCGAACGCCAAACTCCTGTAGGAGCTGCGGCACGCTGCGATCTTTTGATCTTCAGCTGTCTCAAAGCCTTGAAAATCAAAAGAGCGCAGCCTTCGGCAGCTCCTACAGGTGAGGTAGAGCTGTATGAACAAAATGGAATATGAAGCTGAATAAACGTTATTGTCCGGGAATAAAAAATCCGGGTATTGTCCGCCTCACGCCAGCGATATCACTTCACTGGCACACGTATTAATGCCGTCGTCGATGACGACCGTGATTTTCGATAAGGACACTGCATGAAAAAGGTTCTGTTGTTTACCGCATTGGCGGCTGCGCTCACGGCTTCTTTGGCCAACGCCGGCGAGAAACTGGTGGTTGCCGCAACGCCGGTGCCACACGCTGAAATTCTCGAGCTGATCAAGCCGACCCTGGCCAAAGAAGGCGTGGACCTGGAAATCAAGGTTTTCACCGACTACGTGCAACCGAACGTACAGGTTGGCGAGAAGCGTCTGGACGCCAACTACTTCCAGACCCTGCCGTACCTGAACAGCTTCAACCAGGGCAAATACAAGGACGACAAATCCAAGTACCTGGTGACCGTGCAGGGCGTCCACGTTGAGCCGTTCGGTGGCTACTCGAGCAAGTACAAGACCCTGGCTGAACTGCCGGACGGCGCGACCATCGCCATCCCTAACGAAGGCAGCAACAGCGGCCGTGCGCTGATCCTGCTGCAGAAGGCCGGTCTGATCGAACTGAAAGACCCGAAAAACGCTTTGGCAACGCCAAAAGACATTGCCAAGAACCCGCACAACTTCAAGTTCAAGGAACTGGAATCGGCCCTGCTGCCGCGCGTACTGAAAGAAGTTGATCTGGACATGATCAACACCAACTACGCGCTGGAAGCCAAGCTGAACCCGCAGAAAGATGCGCTGGTGATCGAAGGCGCTGACTCGCCGTACGTGAACTTCCTGGTGGCCCGTGAGGACAACAAGAACAGCGACGCGATCCAGAAACTGGCCAAGGCCCTGACAAGTCCGGAAGTCAAAGCCTTCATCGAGAAGAAGTACAGCGGCGCGGTGTTGCCGGCGTTCTGATCTGACGCTTTGATCTGATGTAAAAACGCCGATGGCCAGTGATGGGCATCGGCGTTTTTGTGCGTGCCCAAAAAAAGATCGCAGCCTTCGGCAGCTCCTACAGGAGACCGCGTTCCCCTGTAGGAGCTGCCGAAGGCCGCGATCTTTTGATCTTGCCGTTACTTCAGGCCACCTGCGCCTGCAGCGCCCGGCGCAACGCCACCAACAATTTCACAATGTCCTGCGGATCCAGCCGCTGCGGCACTTTTACGTCCATGTCTTTCTTCCTTGTGATGAATGGGCCGGAGAGTCTGGCCAAAAGCTGTGGGTCCTTGGAGGTCTTTCGTGAAAAAAAGATCCGTCCTACAGCGCAAAGAAAAATAGCCTTCTTATTCTTTCCCGGCAAACCCACAGGATAGTTTTTTGGGTGATATCAATATGCTTTAACGGTATTTAAATTCTTGTTTTTATACCTATAAAGTCAGTGCCTGCCGGACAGCCACCCGCCGTCCATGGATTGCATCACCGCCGCTTACCGAGCAGCGTCAGGACGCTCATGACTTTTGACTACGCCTTTATCCTCAGCACCCTGCCGGCCTTTCTCAAGGCCGTCGGTGTGACCCTGCAGGTCGGATTGATCGCGATCGGCACTTCGCTGCTGGTGGCGCTGCTCAACGCGACGATTCTGGTGTTCCGCACGCCTTACCTGCGCAAACTCGTCAGCCTCTATGTAGAGCTGGCGCGTAACACGCCGCTGCTGATTCAGCTGTTCTTCGTCTACTTCGCTTTGCCGGCAGTGGGGATCCAGGTTTCCGGTTTCACTGCGGCAATCATCACCATGACCTTCCTTGGCGGTGCCTACCTCACCGAAGTGCTGCGCGCCGGTGTCGATGCAGTCCCCCAGGCGCAGCTGGAATCCGGCCGTTCGATTGGTCTGTCGCACGGGCAATTGCTGCGTTATGTGATCCTGCCGCAGGCGGGGATTCTCAGCTTGCCGTCGCTGTTCGCCAATTTCATTTTTCTGCTCAAGGAAACCACCGTGGTCTCGGCGGTCGCGGTGCCGGAAATCCTCTACACCACCAAGAGCTACATTGCGCTCTACTACAAAACCTACGAAATGCTCGCCGTGCTGACGCTGATCTGCGTGCTGCTGTTCCTGCCGCTGTCGCTGTTGCTCAGCCGTCTGGAAAGGAGGCTCCAGCATGGCCAGTTCGGGTCTTGAACTGCTCTGGGTGTCGTTGCCGCAACTGGCCAAAGGCGCCGGGCAAACCTTGTCGATCTCGTTTCTGAGCATCGCCATCAGTACGGTCGGCGGCGTGCTTTACGGCGTGTTGCGCACGTTGAACGTAACGTGGCTGAACGCGATGTTGCGCATCTATCTGGAGTTGTTCCGGGCGATCCCGGTGCTGGTCTGGTTGTATCTGCTGTTCTTCGGTCTGCCGATTTTTTTCGGCCTGAGCCTGCCGAGCTTCTGGTGCGCGGTGCTGGTGCTGTCGCTGTGGGGCGCCAGCGAGGTCGGCGAGGTGGCGCGCGGTGCGCTGCATTCATTACCGCGCGGGCAGCGCGAAGCGGGGCTTTCGATCGGTCTGAACGCTGCGCAACTGTATGGCTACGTGCTGCTGCCGCAAGCGCTCAAGCGCATGACGCCGCCGACCATCAACGTTTACACGCGGATCATCAAGACCAGCTCGCTGGCGGTGCTGATCGGCGTCGTCGATGTGATCAAGGTCGGCCAACAGATCATCGAGCGCACTTACGAATCGGTACTGATCTACGGCGCGCTGTTCCTGTTTTTCTTTTTCATCTGCTACCCGTTGTCGGCCGCCTCGCGCGTGCTGGAGCGGCGCTGGACGCAAGCATGAGCGCACTGATCGAGTTTCACGGCTTCAACAAATTCTATGGCGCGCAGCAGGTGCTCAACGGCATCGACCTGCACGTGCAGAGCGGCGAAGTGATCGTCATTCTTGGCCCCAGCGGCTGTGGCAAAAGCACCTTGCTGCGTTGCCTCAATGGCCTGGAAGAGGCGCACAGCGGCAGCCTGAGATTCGTCGGCCGGGAGCTGCTGGACAAAGCCACTGACTGGCGCGAAATCCGTCAGCAGATCGGCATGGTGTTCCAGAGTTATCACCTGTTCCCGCACATGAACGTGCTCGACAATCTGCTGCTCGGCCCGCTCAAGGTGCAAAAGCGTCAGCGCCGCGAAGCGCAACAGCAGGCCGAAGCCTTGCTTGAGCGTGTTGGCCTGCTGGACAAGCGCGATGCCTTTCCGCGTCAGCTCTCCGGCGGCCAGCAGCAACGCATCGCCATTGTCCGGTCGCTGTGCATGAATCCACGGGTCATGCTCTTCGACGAAGTCACCGCCGCCCTCGACCCGGAAATGGTCAAGGAAGTGCTGCAGGTCATTCAGGGCCTGGCCCGCGAAGGCATGACCCTGTTGATCGTCACCCACGAAATGGCCTTCGCCCGCGCGGTGGCCGACCGCATCGTGTTCATGGATGCCGGGCGCATCCTTGAACAGTCCCCGCCCGAGATTTTCTTTACGAACCCGCAAACCGCACGCGCGCAGCAGTTTCTGGAGAAGTTCTCCTTCGTTGCCACACTGCCAGAAACGAATCCGACAAAGGAACTGGAACCGCTATGAAAACTGCCGCTCTGTTAATGCCTCTGCTCAGCCTCGCCTTGCTTGCCGGTTGCGGCAAAACCGAGGAGCCGCCAAAGCCGAAGGTCGCCAGCGAAAGCGCCGCGCCTGCCGGTTATCTGGACAAGATCAAGGCCCGCGACAAACTGATTGTCGGCGTCTTCACCGACAAGCCACCGTTCGGTTTCGTCGATGAGGCCGGGCGTTACGTCGGCTTCGACACTGACATCGGCCGGCGCTTCGCCAAGGATCTGCTCGGCGATGAAAACAAGGTCGAGTTCGTTGCCGTCGAGCCGGCCAGCCGCATTCCGTTTCTGCAAAGCGACAAGGTCGACCTGATCCTCGCCAACATGACCGTGACCCCGGAGCGCAAGCAAGCGGTGGAATTCACCAACCCGAACCTCAAGGTCGCCGTGCAGGCGCTGGTGCCGCAGGGCAGTTCGGTGAAAAAACTCGATGATCTGGCGACGCGCACCACGATTGTCACCACCGGCACCACCGCTGATATCTGGCTGACCAAGAACCACCCGGACTGGAAACTGCTCAAGTTCGAGAAGAACTCCGAATCGCTGCAAGCCTTGGCCAATGGTCGCGGCGATGCCTATGCGCAGGACAATCTGGTGCTGTTCAGCTGGGCCAAACAGAATCCGGGGTATCGCGTGCTCGAGGAAAAACTGGGCGCCGAGGCGCCGATTGCGCCGGCCGTGAAGAAGGGCAATCTGGAGTTACGTGACTGGGTCAACAGCGAGCTGGCCAAACTGGGCGAGGAGAAATACCTGCTCAAGCTCTATGACCAATATGTGCGCAAAGAGCTGAGTGATGACACCCGGCCTGAGAGTGTGATTGTTGAAGGGGGCAAGTGGCAGGGCTAGTTATTGGATCCAGCGGTGACGCTTGAATCGCTTTCGCGAGCAGGCTCGCTCCCACATTCGACCGTGTACGATTGTGGGAGCGAGCCTGCTCGCGAATTCTTAAGGCACCTCTCAATCCGGCCAATGCCACGCCGGCTCATCCAGCACCCGCTGCCCGACAATCCCGGTCTGCCCCAGCGTCTTCTCCAGCACGATGCAATTGCACTGCGGATCTTCCTGCAATGCCGAGATCAGCCGCCGCGCGTGGGACACTACCCACACCTGGCATTGCTCTGAAGCGCGGATGATCAGTCGCGCCAGCGCCGGCAGCAGGTCCGGATGCAGGCTGGTTTCCGGTTCGTTGAGCACCATCAGCGATGGCGGTCGCGGAGTCAGTAGTGCAGCGACCAGCAGCAGATAGCGCAAGGTCCCGTCCGACAATTCTGCCGCCGACAACGGACGCAGCAAGCCTTCCTGATAAAACTCGATAGCGAAACGCCCACCAGCCAACGGCGCAATATTCAGCCGCGCACCGGGAAACGCATCGCTGATCGCTGCGCGTAAGGCATCCGGGTCGCCGATTTCGATAATCGTCTGCAAGGCTGCTGCCAGATCGCGACCGTCGTGGTGCAACACTGGCGTGCGCGTGCCCAATTGCGGCTGACGCACCGGCGCGTCGGCATCGCTGCGAAAGTGATCATAGAAGCGCCAGCGGCGGATGAACTCGCGCATCTGGAACACCTCCGGCGAGCTGCGCAGATTGCCGACCTGATCGAACAGACTGTCGAAGTTCGGCGTGTGTTGCGCCAGCACATCCCAGGCGCGACCTTCGCGGGCACGGATCATCGGGCCGTTACGGTCGACCAGCAGGCTCGCCGGGCGAAACACCGGGCCGGCCCAGATGCATTCACGTTTGATTTCGGGATCGAGAGAAAAACATGAACGGCTCGGCTCCGGCAGGCCCAGGCCGATGGCGTAACTGAAATCCTCGCCGGCAAATCCCAGGCGCAGCCGCTTCACCCCTTGGCGCACCGTCGGTTCGATCGCCACTTCGCCGTTGCGCATGCGCCGGCTGATGGTTTCCGGCCCGGCCCAGAACGTCGATTCCAGCCCGCCCTCACGCGCCAGCGCATTGACCACGCCGCCCTGCGCGGTTTCCGCCAGCAGGCGCAAGGCGCGATAGAGGTTGGACTTGCCGCTGCCATTGGGCCCGGTAATCAGGTTCAGCCGCCCGAGCGGAATCACCAGTTTGTTGATCGAGCGGTAATTGGCCACTGCCAGGGTATGAAGCATGGAATTCCTTATCTTCGGGCGGCCCTTGTAGGAGCTGCCGAAGGCTGCGATCTTTTGATCTTGAAAAAGCAAAGATCGCAGCCTTCGGCAGCTCCTGCACGGAAATGTTGTGATCGCTCAGGCGAACGTTGAACCCTGTTCTAAGCTCACAGTCGTATCGTCACTTGCACGTTCGTACACAGGAAGGAGTCTGCATGGCAAGTCCCGGAATGAAAACAGCGGTCATGCTGAGTCTGTTCACTTTGCTCACCGCTTGCGGCGACAAGAAACCTGCTCAGGAATACCTGCCACGGGTCTTTGTGCAAGCGGTCGAACCGGCCAACTACGCCGCAGCGGTGACCCTCACCGGTGATGTGCAGGCGCGGGTGCAGACGCAGCTGTCGTTCCGCGTCGGCGGCAAGATCATTCAGCGTATGGTCGATGTCGGCGACCGGGTCACGGCCAAACAGGTGCTGGCCAAACTCGATCCGAAAGACCTGCAGACCAACGTCGATTCCGCTCAGGCCCAGGTCGTCGCTGAACAGGCCCGCGTCAAGCAGGCAGCAGCGGCCTTCGTCCGTCAGCAAAAACTCCTGCCCAAGGGCTACACCAGTCAGAGCGAATACGATTCGGCGCAAGCGGCGCTGCGCAGCAGCCAGAGCGCATTGAGCGCGGCGCAGGCGCAGTTGGCCAACGCCAGGGACCAGCTCAGCTACACCTCACTCATCGCCGATGCACCGGGCGTGATCACCGAGCGCCAGGCTGAAGTCGGCCAGGTGGTACAGGCCACCGCACCGATGTTCAGCCTTGCCCGCGATGGCGACCGCGACGCGGTGTTCAATGTCTACGAATCGCTGCTGGCCGAGCGTCCGTCTGATCGCTCGATCGTGGTCAGCCTGCTCGACAACCCCGAGATCAAGACCACGGGCACGGTGCGTGAAATTACCCCCTCGGTGTCGGCGCAATCGGGCACCGTGCAGGTCAAGGTCAGCCTCGACAAACTGCCGCCGGGCATGCAGCTCGGTTCGGTCGTGAGCGCCACCGCCAAAGGCACCGGCAAATCGGCGGTGGAACTGCCATGGTCGGCGCTGACGAAAAACATCAGCGACCCGGCGGTATGGCTGGTCGATGACAAGGGCGAAGCGCAGTTGCATACGGTTACGGTCGGTCGTTACCTGACCGGCAAAGTGATCATCAGCGAAGGCCTCAAGGGCGGCGAAAAAGTCATCGTCGCTGGCGGTCAGTTGCTGCACCCCGGGATGAAAGTCGAGATTGCCGAAAACACCTACAAGGATCTGCAACCGGGAGCGCAGCCATGAAGCGTCTCGGCCTGTTGTGCATGGCGCTGCTGCTGGGCGCCTGCTCGGAAAAGGAAAAACCACCGGAACCGGTACGCCCGGTGCTGTCGGTCACGGTCAAAGCGCTGAACGAAGAAAGCCTCGGGCGCTTTGCCGGGAGCATTCAGGCGCGCTATGAGAGCAACACCGGTTTCCGCGTCGGCGGCCGGATCGCCCGGCGTAACGTCGATGTCGGCGCCGAGGTGCAGAAGGGCACTTTGCTCGCCACCCTCGACCCGTCCGACCAGCAGAATCAGTTGCGTTCGGCCCAAGGCGATCTGGCGAGAATCCAGGCGCAACTGATCAACGCCCAGGCCAACGCACGCCGTCAGCAAGCGCTGTTCGATCGCGGCGTCGGTGCGCAGGCGCAACTGGACGTCGCCAACACCGATCTGAAAACCACCCAGGCCTCGCTCGATCAGGCGCGCGCGGCGGTCAGCCAGAGCAAGGATCAACTGAGCTACACCGAGCTGCGCTCCGATCACAAAGCCGTGGTCACTGCGTGGAACGCCGAAGCCGGGCAAGTGGTAACTGCCGGGCAACAAGTGGTGACCCTGGCACAACCGGACATCAAGGAAGCCGTGATCGATCTGCCCGATACGCTGGTCGATCAGTTGCCCAGCGACGTGGTGTTCTCGGTGGCTGCGCAACTCGACCCGAGCATCAACACCACGGCGATCATCCGCGAGATCGAGCCCCAGGCACAAAGTGCGACGCGCACCCGCCGCGCTCGCCTGACGTTGTCGGATACGCCGGACGGTTTCCGCCTCGGCACCGCGATCAGCGTAACCCTCAGTTCGGCAATCAAACCGCGCATCGAACTGCCGCTCACTGCGTTGCAGGAAGTCGATGGCAAAACCCGGATCTGGGTGATCGACACGCAAAACAAAACCGTTAACCCGCGAGACGTCAGCGTGGTCAGCCGTGGCGACCACAGTGTGGTACTCGCTGGCGGCGTGCAAAACGGCGAGCGCGTGGTCAGCGCCGGCGTCAACAGTCTCAAACCCGGACAATCGGTAAAACTTGACGAGGACAGTCAATGAAAGGCTCTTTCAACCTCTCCGAATGGGCCCTCAAGCACCAGTCTTTCGTGTGGTACCTGATGTTCGTCGGGTTGCTGATGGGTGTTTTTTCCTACTTCAATCTGGGCCGTGAGGAAGACCCGTCTTTCACCATCAAGACCATGGTGATCCAGACCAAATGGCCGGGCGCGACGCAGGAGGAGACCCTCAAACAGGTCACCGACCGCATCGAGAAAAAACTCGAAGAGCTCGATTCCCTTGATTACGTGAAAAGCTACACGCGCCCCGGCGAATCGACGGTATACGTGTACCTGCGCGACACCACCAGTGCCAAGGACATCCCGGAAATCTGGTACCAGGTGCGCAAGAAGATCGACGACATTCGCGGCCAGTTTCCCCAAGGGATCCAAGGGCCGGGATTCAACGATGAATTCGGTGACGTGTACGGCTCGGTCTACGCCTTCACTGCCGACGGCCTGACCATGCGCCAGTTGCGCGATTACGTGGAACAGGCGCGTGCGGAAATCCGCAACGTGCCGGGGCTGGGCAAGATCGAAATGGTCGGCCAGCAGGACGAAACGATTTACCTGAATTTCTCCACGCGCAAACTCGCAGCGCTGGGTATCGACCAGCGCCAAGTGGTGCAGAGCCTGCAATCGCAGAACGCCGTGACCCCGGCCGGGGTGATCGAGGCGGGGCCAGAGCGGATTTCCGTACGCACCTCGGGCCAGTTCGCTTCGGAAAAAGACCTCGCCGAGGTCAATCTCAAGCTCAACGATCGCTTCTATCGTCTGGCCGACATTGCCGAGATCAGCCGTGGCTACGTTGACCCGGCGACGCCGGAATTCCGCTTCGACGGCAAACCGGCGATTGGCCTGGCGATTGCCATGCAGAAGGGCGGCAACGTTCAGGAATTCGGTAAAGCACTGCACGAGCGCATCGACCAGCTCACCGCCGACTTGCCTGTCGGCGTCGGTGTGCACACGGTTTCCGATCAGGCGGTGGTGGTGGAAGAGGCCGTTGGCGGTTTCACCAGCGCATTGTTCGAAGCGGTCATCATCGTGCTGGTGGTGAGCTTCATCAGCCTCGGCGTGCGCGCCGGCCTGGTGGTGGCCTGTTCGATTCCGCTGGTGCTGGCGATGGTGTTTGTGTTCATGGAATACAGCGGCATCACCATGCAGCGGATTTCCCTCGGCGCGCTGATCATCGCCCTCGGCCTTCTGGTGGACGACGCGATGATCACCGTGGAAATGATGGTCACGCGCCTGGAAATGGGCGAGAGCAAGGAGCAGGCGGCGACCTTCGCCTACACCTCGACGGCGTTCCCCATGCTCACCGGTACGCTGGTGACCGTCGCCGGTTTCGTGCCCATCGGCTTGAATGCCAGCTCTGCCGGTGAGTACACATTCACGCTTTTCGCGGTGATCGCGGTGGCGATGATCGTCTCGTGGGTGGTGGCGGTGTTTTTCGCGCCGGTGATTGGCGTGCACATCCTCAGCGACAAGGTGAAGGCCCATGATGCCGAGCCGGGTCGCGTTGGCCGAGCGTTCAACGGCGGCCTGTTGTGGGCCATGCGCAATCGCTGGTGGGCAATCGGCGTCACCGTGCTGTTGTTCGTGCTGGCGGTGTTCTGCATGCGCTTCGTACAGAACCAGTTTTTCCCGGCATCCGACCGCCCGGAAATACTCGTCGACCTGAACCTGCCGCAAAACGCCTCGATCGATGAAACCCGCAAAGCGGTGGACAAGCTCGAAGCAACGCTCAAGGGCGATCCGGACATCGTGCGCTGGAGCACTTACATCGGTCAGGGCGCGATCCGTTTCTACCTGCCCCTCGATCAGCAATTGCAGAACCCGTACTACGCGCAACTGGTGATCGTCAGCAAGGATTTCGAAGCCCGCGAGGCCCTCAGCCAGCGCTTGCGTGAGCGGCTGCACAAAGACTTCGTCGGCATCGGCAGCTACGTGCAGGCCCTGGAAATGGGCCCGCCGGTGGGGCGTCCGATCCAGTATCGAGTCAGCGGCAAGGACGTCGATCAGGTGCGCAAACACGCCATCGACCTGGCCACCGAGCTGGACAAGAACCCGCACATCGGCGAGATCATTTACGACTGGAACGAACCGGGCAAAGTCCTGCGCATCGACATCGCCCAGGACAAGGCGCGGCAACTCGGGCTGTCATCCGAAGACGTCGCCAACCTGATGAACAGCATCGTCAGCGGCTCGCCATTGACCCAGGTCGATGACGACATCTACCTGATCAACGTGGTCGGTCGCGCGGTGGACTCCGAGCGCGGTACCCCGGAAACCCTGCAGAACCTGCAGATCGTCACGCCGAGCGGCACCTCGATTCCGCTGCTGGCGTTCGCCACCGTGCGCTATGAACTGGAGCAGCCACTGGTGTGGCGTCGTGACCGCTTGCCGACCATTACCATCAAGGCCTCGGTGCGCGACGAGATTCAGCCGACCGATCTGGTGAAACTGCTCAAGCCGTCGATCGACGCTTTTGCCTCGAAACTGCCGGTCGGCTACAAGGTCGCCACCGGCGGTACGGTCGAGGAAAGCGGCAAGGCCCAGGGGCCGATTGCCAAGGTGCTGCCACTGATGCTGTTTCTGATGGCGACGTTCCTGATGATCCAGTTGCACAGCGTGCAGAAGATGTTTCTGGTCGCCAGTGTCGCGCCGCTCGGATTGATCGGCGTAGTCCTGGCGCTGGTGCCGACCGGCACGCCGATGGGCTTTGTGGCGATCCTCGGGATTCTCGCGCTGATCGGCATCATCATCCGCAACTCGGTGATCCTGGTGACCCAGATCGACGAGTTCGAGCAGAAAGGCTATGCGCCGTGGGACGCGGTGGTCGAAGCCACCGAACACCGACGCCGACCCATCTTGCTTACCGCCGCAGCGGCGAGCATGGGCATGATCCCTATCGCCCGGGAAGTGTTCTGGGGGCCGATGGCCTACGCGATGATCGGCGGGATTGTCGTGGCGACGCTGCTGACGCTGCTGTTTCTACCGGCGCTGTATGTGGCCTGGTACAAGATTCGCGAGCCGCAGAAAGACGAAAAACCGGCGCAGTGAGGTTGATCCTCGCATCTTTGGGAAAGGTCTGACTTACAGCGTGAGAGGACTGCGCTAACGTCCCTCCTTCATTCGTGGAGGGACGCCCGATGTCGACTGGTTCCGGCAAATTACGCGGACTGCTGTTGCTCGCATTGTTAAGCCTGTCGCCGGTGGCGCTGGCCGAGGTGCTGCTGGAAAACGATCTGTGGCGGGTGCGGATCGATCCCGCGACGCTGGCGGTGCGCGTAGAGCCCGCCGGCCGTCCGGCAGTGCAAGCATCGGCTGGAGTGTTGCGGCACAAGGTCGGTGGATTGGTCAGGCACGGCAATCGTATCGACTGGCAGTGGGACGACGGGCGCTGGGCGCTTCGCGTTGTTCTTGAGCAGCGTGACTTGTCGTTTTCGATCACGGCCCGGGCGCCCTCGGAAATCGAGTTTATTCATCAGCCCGCCAGTGCAATGGGGCAAGCGCTCATCTGGCCGCTTGCCGAAGGACGCTATGTGCCGCGCGGTGATGCGGTGTGGCAAAAATTCCTGCTCGCGCAAGGCGTGCTCAATACCACCCAGGATCTGAGTCTGCCGCTATGGGGCATGGAATACGCGGACTTCAGCCTGCACTGGCTGCTGACCAATCCCTACAACAATCAGCTGCGTTTCAAGGCAGCGGGTGATGCTTTGGGGTTGTCAGCCAGGCATCGTTTCACTTCGCTTGAACCGTCGACGCCGCTGACCTTCAGGCTGTTTCTCGGTGGCGCGGATCCGTTGGCCGGCGCGAAGCGCTACAAACAGTGGCTGGTCGAAACCGGTCAGTATGAAACCTTACAGAGCAAGCTGGTCAAGACCCCGCAGGCCGCGAAGCTGATCGGTGCGGCGCATGTCTATCTGTGGGGCACCGATCTGCTCGGCCGCGATGATGTGCGTAATTGGCCACTGCTGATTGCCCGACTGCGCGGCCCGGGGCTGCTGGTCAGTGAGCTTCGTACGGCGATGGATGGCGAAGCGCTGCGGCTGGTCGCCAGCGAAACCGTACTCAATCGGTATCAGCAGACTTTGCTGTTGCGCGGCCTGAATCAGGCGTTGAACACTCAGGCGCGCAAAACCTGGCAGGCGCGCGCGGTCCCGGACATGCAGGCGCTGGCCAACGGGTATGCTGATGTGCGCGCGCAACTGGCGGTTGTTCTGAAGGATGCGCTGACGTCTGATGCCTCGCGCTGGGGCAGCACCTTGTCGCGCCTGACCATCGAACGATTACAGAACGCCGGGCTGTCGCGTTTATGGCTGGGACTCGGCGAGGGCTGGGAAGGTGGACTCTGGCACCCGGAGGCAATTCGCGCTGCCGTCGCGGCGGGGTATCTGATCGCCCCGTATGACTCCTATGAAACCGCCCTGCGCCGAGACGAAAATCCGCACTGGACGACCGCGCACCTGGGCGACCTTGCCAATACCGAATGCGCGATCATGCTGCAAAGCGGCGCGCTCAAAAGGGGGTTTCAGCAATCCGGTCACTACACCGATCCGCGATGTGTACGACCGTTGCTGGAGCGGCGCATCAATGCGATCCAGAAGTCCGTAGGATTCAACAGCTGGTTTCTCGACGCTTACGCCGCTGGCATGCTGTTCGACAGTTACCGTCCCGGCGCGCCGATGACCCAGGCGCAGAATGCCGAGGGCAACGTGGCTGCATCGCGCTGGATCAACCATGTATTGCAACTGCCGAGCGGTTCCGAGGACGGCAATGCGGTCACCGCTCAGGGTTTGCTGTTCGCCCATGGCATGCAGACACCGGTAATCGGCTGGGGCGATAGCGAAATGAGCCAGCCGGGCCAATCGGAGTTTTTCGTCGGTCGGTGGTACCCGCCGGAGCAGCCGGCGGTGTTTTTCAAGTCGACCCGGCTGAAGGCTGACTACCGACGCGTTCATTTCGCTCCCGCCAGCCGTCTACCGCTGTATCAGGCGGTATTCCACGGTTCTGTCATCACCAGTCATCACTGGTTGTTCGATAACCTGAAGCTGAGCGACGTGCGGGTGGAAAACGAACTCACCCAACTGCTCTACAACGTACCGCCGCTGTACCACCTGAGCGCGGCCAGCCTTGATCAGCGCTTGCCGTTGATTGTGCGTCAGAACCATTTCTTTCGTCCGCTGCACGAACGGCTGGCGACGCAAGCGCTGACAGCTTTTGACTGGTTGAGCGAGGATCGCCTGCTACAGCAGACGACGTTTGCCGACGGCACGCGACTGCTGGCCAATTTCGACGCCGCTCCACGCAATTGGCAGGGCCGGACGTTATTGGCACAAAGCCTGACTGCGCTGTTACCGGACGGTAGCGACAGCCAGTATCAGGTCCAGGCGGCGCCTTGACTCAGACTTTGCGCCATACGCTCGCCAGCCACGGCTGCTGCTCACGCGGCAACCCGGCGGGGCGGTAGTAATGCTCAAGCTCGACAAAACCCGCCGTCGTCAGCAACCCACGCCAGGCTTCCAGATCGTGATAAGAGCCGTAACGCGGGCCGTTCCAGCCTTCCCGGTTGTCCCCGCGCGGATTGGAGCTGAACAGCACGCCGCCCGGTTTCAGGGTGCCGTGCAGTTGCCGTAGCACTTGCGGCAAAACCTGCAACGGCACATGAAACAGCACGGCATTGGCGAAGATCCCGTCGAAGCGCTCCGCCGGCAGATCAAGCTTGAGAAAGTCCTGCTGCCAGACTTCGCAACCGCTGTCCTCGCGGGCCATGCGCGCGAATTCCTGCGAGCCATCGAGGCCGATCGCGACGTGGCCCATGCGCGTGAAAGTCTGCAAATCCCGACCCGGACCGCAGCCGAAATCCAGAATCGTCAAAGGCGCCGCGCCGGGGATATGGCGCAGCAAGGCTTCAATGTTCTGGCTGACATCGTGATCGCGAGTGCCTTCACGGAAATCCTCGGCCACCGAGTTGTAATGACCCAGTGTCGTGGCGGTGATGTGTTCGAGGTCGCTGGGCGTCTGCTTCATGATTGATGCTGTATTGGCGATGAGAGAGCGGACTATAAGCTTTTTCACCGGCAAAAAAACGCCGCCTGCGCTAGCGACAGCACAGGCGGCGATGGTGGCCAGGCCTCAGTGCTGCTTCGCTCCAAGACAGTCGATCGAACGGTCCATCATCGCCTTGGCCATTTCCAGCAGATGCCAGACCGAGAACACCATGGCTCGATCCGCGCCCCCGAGCTGGTCACCGCATTGATGGACGGTCACCGAAGCGCAGCGCAGCAGATCGGCAACATACAACTGGGCGTCCTCCAGCGTCACATCTTCGCTGATGCTGTAGACGCGTTTCTGTCCCTGCGACGTGACCTGATTGCCGGCCAGATGCGAGTCGACGGCGCGGCACAGTGCAGAGCGATCCTTGAGCAAATCCTCGGTGAACCGCTTGCTGGAGGTAAGGCTGAGTGGCGGATCGGCAAGATTTTTTTCCATGGGTAAACTCCTGACTTCAAGTGGGAGCCAACCATTTCGCGACTAAACGAGCAGGACGGCGGCTGCACGCAGATCAGTCGCCGGCCGCCAGTTATCGGCGCACTCGAAAGTGCACTGCGCACAGCCAATCGGATAGCTCAAAGCCTCTGCCGAGGTCAGGCCTGACTGCACGCCCAGCGAATCCGGACAACGGAATCCGGTCACTGCAAAACAGTGACGAGCGGAGATTAGCTACCGGATATTTCGGGTACAAGCGGGCAAAATATTCTAGGAATCGTCCTGCAAACCCGCGTGGTTCGGGCTGGCGAAACGATAAAACCTGTGTAGGAAGTATCTGAATTTTGCTAAGGGCGTTGCCTTGATTTGTGCGATCACCTGCTCAGCAGGTGGTGGCCACCTGCCGCTATCGACCTTAGCGCTTATTCAGTCCGCGCGCCAGTCTGGCCCAGCGTTCACTGACAACCGGGATTCGCGCAATACAGCCAAGAGGCCGGCGAGCACTTGCGATGAACAGATGGCAGCACCTGATAGTTCTTACAGTATCGACACTCGGAAAAAACGCTCATTCTTCACCCAAAGATGAGCAAGGGCGCTTGTGACCATGAATGTTCACCACGACACCGCCACGCCGACGCTTTCAGTCATCGACCCTCGTTTGCTGGCGATCCGCAGCGTCGGTTATTGCCGGCATCCGGATGCACCCGACATCGAGTCGCGCATCACTCGGCAGATCTTTGATGAGGCGGGGCGTCAGGTAGCCTCGTGGGATCCGCGTTTGTACGGCGTTGCGCCCAAGCCGAATCTGGCCACACTCTACGCATTGAGCGGTCAAGAGTTACTCACAGACAGCGTCGACGCCGGTTGGCAGGTGCGGCTGTTGAATGAAGCGGGTTCGATGTGTTCTGGCTGGGATGCGCGGGGCAGCCAGAGTCATCGCCAATACGATGATCTGCAGCGACCGCTAGCCCTCACCGAGCAGGCACACGACGGGCAGTCTCGCGTGGTCGAGCGCTGGATCTATGCAAAAGCCACCGATGATCGCGCGCTGCACAACCAGTGCGGTCGACCGATCCGCCATGACGACCCGGCCGGCAATCGGCACTTCGATGATTACGGCCTCGGCGGTGCAGTGGTGGTGGAGTCGCGACGGTTTTTGATCGAACTCGAGACACCTGACTGGCCACTCGATCCCGATCGGCGGGATGCCTGCCTCGAGGAAACCACCTACGTCACCCGGCAGACTTTCACTCCAACCGGCGACTTGCAGCATCATATCGACGCGGTTGGCAACCTCCGCACCCAGCATTACAACATCGCCGGGCAAGCTTGCGCGACCTGGCTGTTGCAGGCCGGCGAGGGCAGGCAGCCGAAGTGCCTGGTCAGCGCGATTCGCTACAACGCGCAGGGTCAGATCGAAAGCGAAACGGCCGGCAACGGCGTCATCGCCCGTGCCGAATACAGCCGCGATGACGGCCGTTTGCTCAGACTGCTCGCCAGTGTCGGCGCGCAAAAGCCGTTGCAGGATTTGAATTACATCTACGATCCGGTAGGCAACATCGTCAGCCTGGAAGACAAGACTCAAGTCGTGTCCTGGTTCAACAATCAACGCATCGATCCGGTCAGTCGGTATCGCTACGACAGCCGTTATCAACTGGTCGAGGCCAGCGGTTGGGAAGTCAGCCAGCCCAGCCATGGTCCGGCCTTGCCGGATCTGCTGCCAACGCCGCTGGATCCCAATCAACGGCGCAACTACACGCAGACATTTGCTTACGACGCGGCGGGTAATCTCATCACTCGTCACCACAGCGGTGCGCTGGCCTTTTCCATGTTCACTTCGGCTTACAGCAATCGAAGCCTGGCGCAGCGCGACGATGGTTCGTTGCCCGGAGAAGCGGAGATAGCGCTGGGATTTGACGCAGCGGGTAATCAGCTGGAGTTGCAGCGCGGACAGGCCATGACGTGGAACGTGCGCAATGAGCTGAGCCGCGTAGTGCTGGTTCAACGCGAGGCAGAGGTCGACGATTACGAATGCTTTAGTTATGACATTTCCGGACATCGTTCGCGCAAAGTGTTTATCCGACAGACTGCGGTGCGAATTCTGGATAGTGAGGTTCGCTACCTTTCCGGTCTCCAATTGCACCGACGTGCCGGAGGTGAAGAGTATCAAGTGATCGAAATCGGAATCGGTCGAGCTTCTGTAAAGCTGTTGCACTGGCCTTGCGCCAGACACCCGGACCAACTGCGTTTCAGCTATGACGATCTCGTTGGCTCCTCCACCGTGGAGCTGGATGATGAAGGCTGTGTTTTGACACTGGAGCAGTATTATCCCTTTGGAGGAACTGCCTGTTGGGCTGGTAGAAATGCGGAGGCGGCGACATACAAAACTGCTCGATATTCTGGCAAGGAGCGAGACGCAACGGGGCTTTATTACTACGGTTACCGCTATTACGCGCCTTGGCTACAGCGATGGATAAGTGCGGATCCGCAGAGGGACGGATTGAATGTGTACGCAATGGTCGCAAACAACCCGACAAATCTGGTTGACCCCGACGGTCTGGAGCGAAGTGATGCGCAGGATCGTTGGCGCAGAGCTTATGCAGGAGTAGTGGCGTCAAGAGACGGTGTCTGGGTACGCACGGTGGCGCGGGGAATTGTGGCAGTCGATATTGTCGGCGGTAATGCATTGTTCAATCGGATGGGGATGAATATGACTCGACGTGTCGTGGGTGATAGAAGCCTTGCCTACTTGTCGCTTGATTCGACCTTGCGAAGCAAAGTAGCGGGAGCGGAGACAGGCTTTCGTCTGAACACGGCGTCGGGACAAAATATCAAGGCGCAAGCAGCAACTCCGGACGCAGGTGTCGTTGCTTACATCAACGGCGGTTTTTTTAATATGCAGAATCAGGCCCGCAGAAGTGTTTCCCCATTTGCGCCGATTGGCCCAACCAAGATCGGCGGTAAAAGTCAGGTTTACGCGCCGGTGCCTTCAGACTACCGAAAGCATTTCGTGACAGTCCGAATGGGAGATGGATCGAGGATTGAATCCGGGCCTTTGCTTTCGCAACGCGGAGAAGCTGTTTTTCCAGAAAGCCTGTTGGGTCTCACTAAATTTCTCTTCAACCCCAGGAATAATCAGCCTGGGAAATTGGGTCATGCAGGTTCACCTAACATTCGCTCCGGCATAAGTTTGCCTGGCGGAACAGATAACGGGCAGCGTACGCGTTTGGCATGGGGCGGTAGCACCGGGCGCAGCGAGACAGCGACTGGCTATACGATGCCCGAATGGTCCAGGGTAATGGCCAGGATCGAGAGGATGAACGGTGCTGGTGGATGGTCGGTGAACCTTGATGGTGGTCATTCGGCGGGAATCGGCGTGGTTGGAACACACGACGAATTGCTTTACAGAAGGCCTGAAGAAGGATCGCCCGTCCGATCCATCGCCAACTTCATCGCTTATTACGAAAAGCCCCACAAACAGGGTTTTTTCAAAAAATGGTTTTCCTGAATCCTGGCGGTTGAGTCATTGGAAGAAGTTGACCTGTTAGTTTTTACAGTAGCGGCGCGACCAGAATAAGCACAGTCTTGGTGTCAAAGATGCCAAGGACTCGCTCCAAATGGGCACTCGCCATGACACCAACACTCCGACTTTGTCGGTCATTGACCCGCGCGCACTGGCGATTCGCAGCGTTGCCTATTACCGACACCCGCATAAAGCCGACATCGAATCGCGCATCACCCGGCAGATCTTTGATGAGGCGGGGCGTCAGGTAGCCTCGTGGGATCCGCGTTTGTACGGCGTTGCGCCCAAGCCGAATCTGGCCACACTCTACGCATTGAGCGGTCAAGAGTTACTCACAGACAGCGTCGACGCCGGCTGGCAGGTGCTGCTGTTGAATGAAGCGGGTTCGATGTGTTCTGGCTGGGATGCGCGGGGCAGCCAGAGTCATCGCCAATACGATGATCTGCAGCGACCGCTAGCCCTCACCGAGCAAGCGCACGACGGGCAGTCTCGCGTGGTCGAGCGCTGGATCTATGCAAAAGCCACCGATGATCGCGCGCTGCACAACCAGTGCGGTCGACCGATCCGCCATGACGACCCGGCCGGCAATCGGCACTTCGATGATTACGGCCTCGGCGGTGCAGTGGTGGTGGAGTCGCGACGGTTTTTGATCGAACTCGAGACACCTGACTGGCCACTCGATCCCGATCGGCGGGATGCCTGCCTCGAGGAAACCACCTACGTCACCCGGCAGACTTTCACTCCAACCGGCGACTTGCAGCATCACACCGACGCGGTAGGCAACCTTCGGACCCAGCATTACAACATCGCCGGGCAAGCTTGCGCGACCTGGCTGTTGCAGGCCGGCGAGGGCAGGCAGCCGAAGTGCCTGGTCAGCGCGATTCGCTACAACGCGCAGGGTCAGATCGAAAGCGAAACGGCCGGCAACGGCGTCATCGCCCGTGCCGAATACAGCCGCGATGACGGCCGTTTGCTCAGACTGCTCGCCAGTGTCGGCGCGCAAAAGCCGTTGCAGGATTTGAATTACATCTACGATCCGGTAGGCAACATCGTCAGCCTGGAAGACAAGACTCAAGTCGTGTCCTGGTTCAACAATCAACGCATCGATCCGGTCAGTCGGTATCGCTACGACAGCCGTTATCAACTGGTCGAGGCAAGCGGTTGGGAAGTCAGCCAGCCCAGCCATGGTCCGGCCTTGCCGGATCTGCTGCCAACGCCGCTGGATCCCAATCAACGGCGCAACTACACGCAGACATTTGCTTACGACGCGGCGGGTAATCTCATCACTCGTCACCACAGCGGTGCGCTGGCCTTTTCCATGTTCACTTCGGCTTACAGCAATCGAAGCCTGGCGCAGCGCGACGATGGTTCGTTGCCCGGAGAAGCGGAGATAGCGCTGGGATTTGACGCAGTGGGTAATCAGCTGGAGTTGCAGCGCGGACAGGCCATGACGTGGAACATACGCAATGAGTTAAACCGGGTTGTGCTGGTGCAACGCGCGAATGAGATCGATGACTACGAATGTTATGGCTACGACGAGCCTGGCCATCGGCTGCGTAAAACAACGGTCACTCTAGCGTCCGAGCGGACCCTGAAAGCAGAGGTCCGGTATCTGTCGGGTCTCGAAATTCATCACGAGGTCGAAGGTGTCGAACGCCATGTAATCAATGTCGACGCAGGGCGCAATCAGGTACGAGTACTGCATTGGGCAAGCGAGGTAGAAGTCGATCAGGTGCGGTACAGCCTCAGCGATCATCTCGCTTCCAGCACACTCGAATTGGATGAGGACGCCGGGCTATTGAGTCAGGAGCACTATTATCCGTTTGGAGGTACGGCGTGCTGGGCGGGTAAAAATGCATTGGCGGCGAAAAATAAAACGATTCGCTATTCCGGAAAAGAACGCGATGCTACCGGGCTTTACTATTACGGATATCGATATTATGCGTCGTGGTTGCAGCGCTGGATAAGTGGCGATCCTGCAGGAGCAGTTAATGGATTGAATTTATTTTGTTTTGTTGCGAATAAGCCTGTCGTTAATAATGATCTGGATGGGAGGTGGTTTTATGAAGGCGAAAATGATTTTATTGAAATATCTCTCGTTCAATCAGGTAAGCGGATTGTGTCACGCGGACTTGATCAGTTTCCTATGCATCTATCAGCCATCATAAGCTCACAGCTACCCGAAATGGGACAAGTGTTTTCTGAAGCGATTTATGCATTAGCCCAAGGCTTTACAGAATCTCCGGCAGTTTTACAAAGTTATTTTGGACCTGAATACAGGACAGTAGAAAATCAGCTTTCACACGTTTGGATGCGTGGGTTAGATATGACAAATGCTTATGGCGGACAGGCAGCAAGAGGGAAGTTTTTAGGTTTTGTAGGCGGTCCGGGACCTCAGAGGCACTCAAACGCGGAGGTCAGACCAGACGATTTTTATGGACGAATTGCTATTAACTTATCTAGGGTCGATGGTGATTTTGCAATGGTTTTGGGGCACGAATTATTGCATCTGAACAGGGTTAACAGAATTAGCGCTGTTGGGCCGAATGCGGTGGATAATTTCTATTTGAATTCCAGAAGTCCGGAAATCTTGAACTATCCAGTGATGCAGTACGAACTCCCGGCTAGAGGGATTTCAGAAGCTATTATGAATGGTGGTTTAAATTCAGAGTTTTCAGAAAGGTATCCGGCGTCCCATCGTGACTTCATTACGTCCGTTGAGAATTATATGGGGCTTCCAGGTATGCTGGATCTTGAAACTTCGATTTCCATGTTTAATGAGGCTCCTCATATGCGCGCGCAAATGGCACTCAATAACGCGGACAGCATTGTTTTTGCGGCAAAAAGTATGAGTCAGCTTTATCGGGCGAGGCAGGAAAACAGCAGTTTGTTTTACAACTTGATCAATGGCTAAAACCGCCATTGCCTCAAGCTTCTAATTGACGAAATGCAGCGGAAGTCCGCCCCGGGGGGCGGCACAGATGAAAGATCGGTCCCACCGGTGAAGGAAGCTAACCCTTTACTCAGCGTTTGTTGAGCCCCCGCGCCAACCGATCCCCACCCAACTGAATCACCGCCACCAACGCCACTAACAACACAATCACCGTCAACATGATCTGGCTGTCAAAGCGCTGATAGCCGTAGCGATAGGCGATATCCCCCAGTCCGCCAGCGCCAATTGCCCCGGCCATCGCCGACGAATTGATCATGGTCACCAGGGTAATGGTGAAGCCGCCGACAATCCCCGGCAGCGCCTCGGGCAAGAGCACATGCCAGACGATGTGCCAGCGCCGGCAACCCATGGCCTGCGCGGCTTCGATCAGGCCATGATCGACCTCGCGCAGACTGACCTCGGCAATTCGTGCAAAGAACGGCGTCGCAGCAATCGTCAGCGGCACCACAGCCGCCCATACACCGTAAGTTGTACCGACGATCAGGCGGGTGAATGGAATCAGCGCGACCATCAGGATCAGGAATGGAATCGAGCGGAACAGATTGACGAATGCACCCAGCGCACGATTCAACACCGGCGCTTGGTAGATCCCGCCCTTGTCACTGGTTACCAGAATCACCGCCATGGGAATGCCCGCCAGCAGCGCGATCAGCGACGACACGCCGACCATCAAAAAGGTGTCGATAAAACCCTGCAGCAAGCGATCAAACCACATAACCCAATACCTCCACCCGTTGCGCCCAGTGTCCGGCGCGTTCACGCAATTGTTCGGCGCTGAAAGTCGAGCCGCTGACGGCCAGCAACAGCTGCCCCAGCGCATGACCCTGAATGCGTTCGACACCGCCCTGAAGCAGCTTCACCCGGCCACCCAATGCAGCGAATAACGCGGCCAGATCCGGCTCGTCTGCCGCACTGCCGGTGAACTGCAAACGCAACACCACCGCCGCATCAGAAGCCGTGGATTGCGCCTGCAAACGGCTTTGCAATTCTTCCGGCAGGGCGTGCTGCAGCGGCGCCAGCAGGGTCTGGCTGACTGCGTGTTGCGGATTGCCGAACACTTGCCACACCGGCCCTTGCTCGACCACATGGCCATGCTCGAGCACGACGACGCGGTCGCAGATCTCGCGAATCACCGCCATCTCGTGAGTGATCAGCACAATGGTCAGGCCCAGGCGTTTGTTGATCTCGCGCAACAGACCAAGGATCGACTGCGTGGTTTCCGGATCCAGCGCTGACGTCGCTTCATCGCAGAGCAGAATGTCCGGGTCATGCACCAGTGCGCGGGCGATGCCGACGCGCTGTTTCTGCCCGCCGGAAAGCTGCGCCGGGTATGCCTTGTGCTTGCCTTGCAGGCCGACCAGTTCGAGCAGTTCGCAGACCTTGTTCTCGCGTTGCGCTTTCGGCACACCGGCCACTTTCAGCGGCAACTCGACGTTCTGCCAGACGGTTTTGGCCGACATCAGATTGAAGTGCTGGAAGATCATGCCGATGCGTCGGCGCAGGGCGACGAGGCGGTCTTCATCGAACTCGCCGATATCGACCTGATCGATCAGCACGCGGCCCGATGTCGGTTGCTCGAGACGATTGATCGTGCGGATCAACGACGACTTGCCGGCGCCGCTGCGGCCGATGATGCCGAACACTTCCCCGCGCTGGATTGCCAGGTCGATGCCCTGCAAAGCCGCGACCGGGCCTTGCCGGCCGTTGTAGGTTTTGCCCAGGCCGATAAAGCGTACGTGGGCGCGATTAAACTCGGGGTGCAGCTCGGTTTGTTCAGCATTGTGTGGCTCTGGAAGCTCCAGTCGCCGTTGGATCGCGGCAGTCATGTTCAGCTTTCCCAACCGGCCTGATAGAGCTTGCCGTGGGCTTTATCCAGCGCCGCGCGAACGGCTGGCGAATGCTGATAGATGTCGACGAACTTGATCAGGCGCGGGTCGGTTTTGCTCTTCGGCTGGATGACGAACTGGATCACGTATTCCTTGTGATCGAGACCGTCGAACAGCAGCGCCGAGCCGGCATCGAAGGTCTTCGCCAGGCGGATATAGGCCGGGTAACCCTGGACCAGATCGGCGTCGTCATAGGCGCGCACCAGTTGCACAGCTTCGACCTGAAGGATCTTGATCTTCTTCGGGTTGGCGACGATGTCGTCCTCGGTGGCCTTGTAGCCGACCCCCGGTTTCAAGGTGATCAACCCGGCCTTGGCGAGCAATTGCAGACCGCGACCGCTGTTGATCGGATCGTTGGCGATGGCGACGCTGGCGCCTTCGGGCAGCTCATCGAAGCTTTTGTATTTCTTCGAATACAGGCCGACGTTGTTGATGATCCCCGGTGCGAACGGCACCAGGTCGAAACCGGACGCGGCTTTGGCATTTTCCAGGAACGGGATGTGCTGGAAGTAATTCACGTCGATATCACCAGCGGCGAGGCTGACGTTGGGCGCGATCCAGTCGGTGAATTCCACCAGCTCGACTTTCAGGCCTTGCCTGGAGGCCTCTTCGACGGCGGCTTCCAGCGGAATGGCAAACGCGGCGGTGGTGCCGACTTTCAGCGGCGCATCGGCAGCGAATACCGCCGAGCTGAACAGGCCGAAGGCCAGGGCCAGTGCTTTGACTGGGTGGGACAGGCGTTTCTTGGTCATGATGGTTTTTTCCAGTCAGTGCATGAATTTTTGCAGTCGGGGAGGGCCTCTTCGCGAGCAGGCTCGCTCCCACAGGGGTACGCATTTCAAATGTGGGAGCGAGCCTGCTCGCGAAGCTTCTGATGCCTGTACGAAGATCCGCTGTGTTGCTCGGGCAGCTGCGCCTCCCCGTGAAACAGCTTCTCGCGCAAGGTGCCGTGGTCATACGCGGTCTTGTACGAGCCGCGCCGCTGCAACTCGGGAATCACCAGTTCGATGAAATCGACATAGCTTTCCGGGGTAACGATGCGGGTCAGGTTGAAACCGTCCAGCCCGGTTTCGACGATCCACGCTTCCAGCGCATCCGCCACTTGCTCGGGCGAACCGACCACGGTGATGTAACGGCCACCCAGGGCGTGCTGGTCGAGCAATTTGCGCCGGGTCCAGTCATTGTTCTGCAGGTTTTTCGTCGCTGACTGAATCGCGTTGCTCTTCACGTACTGGATCGGTTCGTCGATCTCGTATTGGGCAAAGTCGATGCCCGTGGACGCGGAAAAGTGCGCCACGCCGGCCTCGGCACTGGCGTAACTAAGGTACTCGGCATGCTTGGCCCACGCCGCTTCTTCAGTGGCGCCAACGATCACGTTGAGGCCCATGAACACCTTGATGTCTTGCGGATTGCGCCCGGCCTCGACCGCGCTGGCGCGGACTTTATCGACCTGCACCTTGGTCGACGGTTTGTTCTGGCCGCTGATGAATACGCATTCGGCGTGACGCCCGGCGAAGAGCAATCCGCGATCGGAGCTGCCAGCCTGAAACAGCACCGGCGTGCGCTGCGGTGATGGTTCACAGAGGTGATAACCCTCGACCTGATAGAACTCGCCTCTGTGCTCGACCTTGTGCACTTGTTCCGGGTTGGCGTAGATGCGCTGCTCCCGGTCGTTGAGCACCGCGCCGTTTTCCCAGCTGCCTTCCCAGAGTTTGTACAACACCTGCAGATATTCTTCGGCCTGGTCATAGCGACGGTCGTGTTCGACCTGTTCGCGCAGCCCCATGGCTTTGGCGGCGCTGTCCAGGTAACCGGTGACGATGTTCCAGCCAACGCGACCGCGACTCAGATGATCGAGCGTCGACATGCGCCGGGCGAACAGATACGGCGGCTCGTAAGTAAGATTGGCGGTCAGGCCGAAGCCAAGGTTTTTGGTGACAGCGGCCATCGCCGAAACCAATAGCAGCGGATCGTTGACCGGCAACTGGATCGACTCTTTCAGCGTCACGTCCACCGAGGCCTGGTAGACGTCGTAAACGCCGACGATGTCAGCGATGAACAAGCCGTCGAACAGCCCGCGCTCGAGCAACTGCGCCAGTTCGGTCCAGTACTCGATGGTGTTGTAGCGAGTCGAGGTGTCGCGCGGATGTGTCCACAGGCCATGATTGATATGGCCGATGCAGTTCATGTTGAACGCGTTGAGCAGGATCTTCTTTTTCGCGGCGACCATCAGATGGTCCCCCGCAACGGCGGCTTTTCATCGTTGAGGTAGTAGTTGCCCACCGCGTGATATTTCCAGCGCACGGGGTCATGCAGGGTGTGCACGCGAGCGTTGCGCCAGTGCCGGTCGAGGCCGTGTTCGCTGAGGGTCGCCTGACTGCCGGCGAGTTCGAACAACGTACTGCCAGCGGCGAGGGAAATTTCCGTGCTGATTGCGCGTGCTTCGGCCACCGCGATCGATGCGGCAGCGACAGTGTCAGCATTGGTTTCAGCTTGCGCGGCATCAAGCAATTCGCCGGCGCGTTCGAGCAAGGCTTCGGTGGCGTGCAGACGAATGCTCAAGTGGCCGAAGCTCTTCAGCGTCAGCGGATCTTCGGTGGCCTTGTCGTTGCCGGAATCGATCCACGGACGGGTCTTGCTGCGCACGAAGTGCAAGGCATCTTCGTAAGCGGCGCGGGCAATACCGGTGTCGATGGCGGCGTGGAGAATCTGCGCCAGCGGGCCGACCGTGGTCGCGCGTTCGAAAGCGCTCTGGAACGGCAGCACGTCTTCAGCCGCCACATACACATCTTCGAACACCACCGAACCGCTGCCGGTGGTGCGCTGGCCGAAGCCGCTCCAGTCGTCGATCACCGTCAGGCCTTTGCTCTCGCGCGGGACGAAGGCCAGTTGCTGTACGCCGTTTTCATCGACCACCGACGTCGGGATGCGCTGCGCGTAAATCGCCCCGGTCGAGTAGAACTTGCGACCGTTGATGCGATAACCGTTACCGTCGCGGGTGAGGCTGGTGACACGGTCGTGAGCGGTTTTGGTGCCCAGTTCTGCCAAGGCATTGCCGAAGCGTTGCCCGGCGAGGACCTCGGCATACAGGCGCTGTTTCTGTTCGTCGCTGCCATTCACGCGCAGCACTTCCAGCGCGTAGAAATGGTTCTGCGGAATCTGTCCCAGCGAGCCGTCGGCCTGGGCGATCAGCGCGATGACTTTGGCCAGGGTGACGTTGGATACGTCAGCGCCGCCATATTCTTTCGGCACGCTGATGCCCCACAGGCCTGAGCGGGAAAACACTTCGAGCTCTGCCAATGGCAGGCGGCGTTCGCGGTCGCGCAGGGCGCTGTCGCGCTTGAAATCTTCGGCCAGGTCGCTGGCGACGATCAGGGCTTGCTCATCGCTGGTGATGACCGCGACGTGATGGGATAGCGTCATAGGGGTTCTCCAGATGACTGGTCGTCTCAGATCCAGGAATGGCGGGCCGGCAATGTGCCGTTCAGGCGATAAGCGCCGATCGCGTGATACTTCCAGCGCACCGGGTCGTGCAGGGTGTGCACGCGGGCGTTGCGCCAGTGGCGGTCGAGATTGAACTCGGCGAGGGTCGCGCGACTGCCGGCCAGTTCGAACAGCTTTTCGCTGGCCAGCAGCGAAATCTCGGTAGTCAGCACTTTCGCTTCGGCCACGGCGATCGAAGCACGAGCAGCGGATTCGGCATTCAGCGGTGCGGCGTGGACCTGATCGAGTACTTTGCCGGCCTTGCGCAGCAGTGCTTCGGCAGCGTGCAGTTCGATTTTCAGTTTGCCGATATCGGCGATCACATAGAGGTCATCGCTGGCGCGCTCGACCTTGGCGTCGATCCATGGCCGTGCGCGGGTTTTGACGAAGTCGATGGCGTCATCGATGGCACCACGGGCGATGCCGGCGTCGATGGCCGCTTGAATCAGTTGTGACACTGCGCCTTGGGTGTTCGGCTTCTCGTTGATCTTCCAGTTGTCGATGACCAGGCTCGACTCGACGCGCACGTTGTTCAGCAAAATCGTGCCGCTGGCGGTGGTGCGCTGGCCGAAGCCCGACCAGTCATCAACGATGCGCAAACCCGGTGTGCCGCGACGGACGAAAGCCAGCACTTGCTTGCCGTCATCGTTGAGCGCTTTCACCGCGACCCAGTGCGCGAACAGGGCGCCGGTGGAATAGAACTTCTGGCCGTTGATCACGTAGTCGTCGCCATCGGCGCTGATGCGCGCTTTCAGTTCCAGAGTATTTTTTGTGCCGCGTTCCGGGCCGGCATTACCGATGCGCCAGCCTTCCAGAACACTCTGGAACAGCTGCTTTTTCTGCGCTTCGGTGGCGCTGCCGAGGACCAGATTGATGATGCCGAACTGGTTCTGCGGAATCTGCCCGAGCGCCGGGTCGGCGGCGGAAATGATCGCGAATACTTCGGCCAGCGTGACGAAGGAAACCTGCGGGCCGCCGTATTCACGGGGGATGGCAATGCTGCCCAGACCGCTACGGGTGAACTGTTCGATTTCCGACCACGGCAGCTTGCGCTGGCGGTCGCGTTTGGCCGCCTGCACGCGGGCAACCTGCGCCAGGTCATGGGCGGCCTTGATCGCTTGAGCATCGTTGCGCAGCACTTGCGCGGGCAACAACAGCGGGGCGATGTCCAGATCGGACTGCACGTTGGCATCTGCAAGACTGGACATCAGTGCCGCTCCCTGGCTGCACGCAATGCCCTGGCGATCTGCACTGGGGTGATTGTGTTCCGGACCATACCTACCTCACATCTCATGAAAAACGCCGCGAAGTGCGACGATTGAAAGAATGTCCGGTGGTCCGGTGCATATACCCTAAGCGCGTATAAAAATTAAATAAACTAACTTTTAGGAATATGCATAGAAGGGGGGTGTCAGCGTTGGTTGCAGACTTTCAGGTGAGAGGTAGCTAACCTCCCGTCCTGAGCAGGTCTCACTTGGTGCGCGATTCGGCGGCCTTGAATCCGGTCTTCAACGGGACTTTCACATACGGGTTCACGCAACCGATTTTCAATGTGCGCGGCGGCGCCCAGCGTGAGTTGTTGCCGACCCGGTCGAGGATGCAGTACGTCACGTCCAGCCGCAGGTCTTCGCCTGCTTCGACGATGACCGCCGGTGGCACCCACACCTGAATCGGCAGCCCGACATCCGCAGCCGTGACCGGCGCCAGGTCCATGCGCACGTCGCCCCAGCGCAGCGTGATGGCGTCGTCTTCGGCCATATTCAGGTAGGGCTCGATGGTCAGCGGCACGCCGCGTTTGATCTGGTTGGGGTTTACGCCCTGACGGCGAATCGCTTCGGGGATGATCACGGGTGCCAGTTGCTGGTTTTCGTCTTCGCACTGCGCCGGGGGCTGACCACCGGGGCAATCGAGTTTGACCTGCACCCGCGTCGCTGCTGATAAGGCCGGACCTTGGCCAACCTGCATCACGCGGTAGTGAATACGCGCGGTGCCATTAGCGATGAAACTCTCCGGCACGCGCAGGCTGACTGACGCTCCGATGTCGCTAGCGCTCAGAACTTTCGAAGCGACATAACATTTGTTCCAGAACAGTTCGATCAGATCGCCAACGTCCATGCCGCAATAGGGCGGCACATCGATCAGCAGGTGGGCTGCTGTTGCCAGGTTGATGCCGGTTTTCTGTGCGCATGCCAGCGTTGGCGCTGCAAGTTCGGGGGTGTGCGAAGTGCGGGTCATCGGTTTCTCTCCTTGAAGCCTTGCAGCGAAATCCGTTTCTGGAAAAAAGGCGCGAATCAACTGGCAATAAAAGCGACAAGTAGGGGCTCGTTTTTATTGTGCGCTGTTGAACTAAGTGGCGCCGGTTGTCGACTAGATAAAAGTCTGCGGAGAGGGGTGTCAATAGAGGTGGTTAGTTAATCCGCAAATTACAAGTTAATCAGAAAGCTCCTACGTCACTGAGGCACTAAACCTGGCCTCAAGTGCGAAACCAGCTACATGAAAGCGCCGATTCCGTGGCGTTTTTTGAGGGTTTGTCCGCGGGCAAACGTATGGAAATATGACGATTCGAGGATGTGCGCAAGCGTTGCGCAATGTATATCTGCGCACGTTATTGATGAGTGTTTAAGTAATTCAGGTCTTGAAGGAGACGTAACTTCCATCCGTGGAAGTTGACGGTTGTTGCAAGCGAAGTTCTCAAGCGTGATTCAGAAACTTGCTGAGAAACTGTTGGGTGCGTTCTTCTTTTGGATTGGCAAACAGCGCTTTAGCTTCACCCTGCTCGACAATTACGCCCTTATCGAAAAACACTACGCGATTGGCCACGTCACGGGCGAAACCCATTTCATGGGTGACAATCACCATGGTGCGATTTTCTTCGGCAAGGCCGCGAATGGTCGCCAGCACTTCGCCAACCAGTTCCGGGTCGAGCGCCGAGGTCGGTTCGTCGAACAGAATCACTTCCGGCTCCATCGCCAACGCCCGGGCAATCGCTACACGCTGTTGCTGACCACCGGAGAGACGACGCGGATAAGCGTCCTCCTTGCCAGCAAGCCCTACTTTGGTCAGGAGCTTTTTGCCCAAGGCAACCGCTTGGTCGCGCGGCATCTTCTTGACCACGATCGGGCCTTCGATGACGTTTTCCAATGCGGTGCGATGGGGGAACAGGTTGAAGTTCTGGAACACGAAGCCGACGTGCTGGCGCAGGTTGCGCACCAGACTCTGCTGCTGGTTCAGCGGGCGGCCGGTATCGATCTCGATATCGCCGACCTTGATCCGGCCACTGGTGGGTTCTTCGAGGAAATTCAGGCAACGCAGGAACGTCGTTTTCCCCGAGCCACTGGGGCCGATGATCGCGACGACTTCGCCTTCCTTTACCTCAAGGTCAATGCCGTTGAGCACGACCTGACCCTTGAATTGCTTGGTCAGTTTTTCCACGACAATCATCGGGTCAGGACTCCTGGTCATGCCGATTGACCCGCACTTCCAGCTTGTTCTGGAAGTGCGAAAGCACCGTGGCCAGAATCCAGTAGATCAGCGCGGCGGCAAGATACATGGTGAAGACTTCGAAAGTCCGGGCGGTAATCAACTGCGCCTGGCGGAACAGCTCCGGCACCTGAATGGTCGCGGCCAGCGCGGTGTCCTTGACCAGCGAAATGAAGCTGTTGCCCAGCGGCGGCAATGCCGTGCGCATCGCTTGCGGCAGGATGGCCCGCCGCAAGGTCTGCGCGCGGGTCATGCCGATGCTCGCAGCAGCTTCCCACTGACCGCGCTCGATCGAACCGATCGCGGCACGCAGGATTTCACAGGCGTAGGCGGCCATGTTCAGCGAGAAGCCGATCAGCGCAGCGGGCAGCGGATCCAGCTCCATGCCCAGTTGCGGCAAGCCGTAATAGATCACGAACAGCTGCACCAGCAACGGCGTGCCGCGAAAGAACGACACGTAGATGCGGGCCAGCCAACTGACCGATTTGAAGCGCGACAGGCGCATCAGTGCCAGGCCGAAGCCCAGCAGCAGACCGAAGAACATCCCGCCGAGGCTGAGGACTACCGTGTAGTACGCGCCCTTCAACAGAAAGGGCGCGGAATCCAGCGCGAGTTGGAAAGCCTCTTCCATTATTTAGTGACGTCTGCGTTGAAGTACTTCTTCGACAGTTTCTCAAGGGTGCCGTCGGCACGCAGTTCGTCCAGCGCCTTGTTCACCGCAGCCAGCAGTTCAGGCTCGCCTTTGCGCAGGGCGATACCGGATTCCTGACGGGAGAAGGCCTCACCGGCAGCCACGGTTTTCGGGGCTTTCTTGGCGTATTCCAGAGCAGCCAGACGGTCGATCAGGATGGCATCGGTGCGACCGTTGTTGAGGTCGGCGAACTTGGTCGGATCATCGTCGTAGGTGCGCACGTCAGCACCCGGCACGTTGGCGCGGACCCACTGCTCGTAGTTGGTGCCCAGGCCGACACCGACCTTCTTGCCGGACAGGTCAGCGGCGGTCTTGATATTCAGCGCCGACTCTTTGCTTTTCAGCACGAGGGCCTGAATGCCGGAGACAGTGTACGGTTCGGAGAAGTCATACTTCTTCTTGCGCTCGTCGGAGATAGTCACCTGATTGATCACCAGGTCCAGACGCTTGGATTCCAGAGCAGCGAGGATGCCATCCCATTTGGTCGGCTGGATCTTGGCCTTGACGCCGAGTTTCTGCGCGAGCGCTTCGGAGAGCTCGACTTCGAAACCGGACAGCTTGCCGTTCTCGTCGACGAAGCTGAACGGAGGATAAGTGCCTTCCAGGCCGACGTTGAGAACGCCTTTGTCCTTGATCTGTTGCAACTGCTCACCGGCCACTGCCTGGCCAATCAGGCCGGCGCTGAGCGCAAGACCCAGCGAACCGACCAGCAGAGTGCGACGTAGTGCGGAAAAATTCATGACAAGCCCCTGTGTTTTCTTATGGAAGACGCTTAAGGAATATAGGCAAATTCGTGATTTGGACGACAGCGCTATCCTGCCTTAATGCAGCTTAAGCGTCTCGCCCGAAATTCGCCTGCGGCGAGACTATAAGATGTCTGTTTTAGACTTGAAAATACTTAATATTGAAACTGTTATTCATTTAAGGAATATGTGTGGCTTCTTAAAAGATCGCAGCCTTCGGCAGCTCCTACGGGTGATCCCAGGTATGGGCTGCCGAAGGCGGCGATCTGTTGAACTGCTCTTATAAAAAATCCTTGTAGGCAAACAACGCCGGCGCGCCACCGGTGTGCAGAAAGATTATCGGACCATCATCGAAGCGCTGCCGGCCAATCCCGTCGAGCAGACCGGCCATGGCCTTGCCGGTGTAGACCGGGTCGAGCAACAGACCTTCCTGACTGGCCAACAGTTTCACCGCCGCCAGTGTGCCGGCATTCGGCTCGCCATAACGCGGGCCGAAATATTCGTCCCACAGCTCGACCTTGAAACTGCCCGGCAACTCGACGCCCAGCAATTCTGCCGTGCGTTCGGCCAGACCCTGCACCTTCGGCCGCTGATCTTCCTCACTGCGCGAGACCGTCACACCAATCACTGGCAATTGCGGCAGCGCCTCACTCAGCGCCAATCCGAGACCACTGTGAGTTCCGGCACTGCCGGAGGCCAGCACCACTGCGGCGAAATCGATGCCGCTGTCCCTGATCTGCTCAGCCAGTTCCAGCCCGGCGCGCACATAACCCAGGGCACCGAGCGCATTGGACCCGCCAATCGGTACCAGATACGGCTTTTTGCCGTTGCTGCGCAGGCGCGCGGCGAGGGCAGCCAGTTGTTCGTCGGCATTGTCGAGGTTGTCGACCAGCTCGACCTTGGTATCGAACAGATCCAGCAGCAGGCGGTTGCCGTTGCCGGTGTAATTGCTGTCGTCAGTGCCCAGCGGATTTTCCAGCAGCGCCACACAGCCAAGGCCAAGTCTGGCGGCGAGTGCAGCGGTCTGGCGCACGTGGTTCGATTGCAGCGCGCCTGCGGTAATCAGCGTGTCGGCGCCTTGTGCCAGCGCATCGGCGGCCAGGTATTCGAGTTTGCGCAGTTTGTTGCCACCCATGGCCAGTGGCGTCAGGTCATCGCGTTTGATGTACACCTCGCGGCCGAGCCAGGCGGACAAGCGCTCAAGTTTTTCCAGCGGCGTGGGATGGCTCAGCAGGTCGAGACGGGGAAAGCGTTGCAGCTGTTGTTTGATCATGAGTCCGTACTGGCGCAGAAGAATGGAAGGACTATAGGCACGCGCTTTTGCCCGGGCAACCGCCAATCGCTTATAGCCAAATGGACTTAACCCAGCACTATCAGTTCTTAATTCGCCAGCAAAGGCATGCCGTAAAGTAGGCGCCGTTGACGCGGCCAGACAGTCCGGCCGCCCGTAAGGAGACTTCACCGTGAGCGAGCGTTCCAGCCATTGGCAATTGCAGACCATCGTCAGCCAGCTGCGCAGCGCGCGGGATCAGTGGCGTGCACAGAATGGCCGGGCTTCAGGAGAGCAGGGTGGCCGCGAGTTGCCGTCGCGGGCGGCGATGGCGGAAATCCTCGAGGCGTTGTGCGGCGCGCTGTTCCCGATGCGTCTGGGTCCGGTGGATCTGCGTGAGGAAAGTGAAGATTTCTATGTCGGTCACACACTTGATGTGGCACTGAATGCCTTGCTGGCGCAGACACGGCTGGAGTTGCGTTACGTCGCCCGGCACAGCGCGCAGGATGACAGTGAAGTCGAGGCTCGGGCGATTCAGATCGTGCAGGATTTTGCTCTCGCGTTGCCGGGGCTGCGCACGCTGCTCGACACCGACGTGCTGGCGGCGTACCACGGCGACCCGGCAGCACGCAGCGTTGATGAAGTTCTGCTGTGCTATCCGGGCATTCTCGCGGTGATTCACCATCGTCTCGCGCACCATCTGTATCGTGCCGGGCTGCCGCTGCTGGCGCGGATCAGCGCGGAAATTGCCCATTCGGCGACGGGCATCGATATTCACCCGGGCGCGCAGATCGGTCGTAGTTTCTTCATTGATCACGGCACTGGCGTGGTGATTGGCGAGACCGCGATCATCGGCGAGCGGGTGCGCATTTATCAGGCAGTCACTTTGGGCGCCAAGCGCTTTCCGGCGGATGAGGACGGCCAGTTGCAGAAGGGCCACCCGCGCCACCCGATCGTTGAGGACGACGTAGTGATTTATGCCGGGGCGACGATTCTCGGCCGGATCACCATCGGCAAGGGCTCGACCATTGGCGGCAACGTGTGGCTGACGCGCAGCGTGCCGGCGGGGGCGAATCTGACGCAGGCAAATCTGCAGCATGATGACGGGACGCAAAAATAGCCTGCAAACATGCGACCTGTAGGAGCTGACGAGTGAAACGAGGCTGCGATCTTTTGATTTTTGCTTTTTAAACATCAAGATCAAAAGATCGCAGCCTTCGGCAGCTCCTACAGGTTCGGGCATCAGGCATTTTGCTGTTGAACAAATCCACTCAGACCCGCGTCATACAGCTCTTCGGGCGCTGTAGGAAACCTACCGCCCAGCCCTGCGATTAGTCCTTGCCACCGCATTCATGTTTAACTTGAACGTTCATTCAAGTTAAACCGGTGGTTCGCTGCCCGCTCACAACAGGAGGCTTGCCTTTGCTGAGTCCGATCATTTCAGCCACGTTTCAACCCCTCGAGGTGCACGTTTCATGAGTGCATCGTCTACCCCCGCCAGCGGTCTGGTGCGCATGAATCCGCCGGTGTTCTACTTCGCCGCGACGGTCATCCTGCTGTTTGGTCTCGTCGTCATCGCCATCCCTGAACAGGCCGGCGCCTGGTTGCTGGAAGCGCAAAACTGGGCGGCCAATACGGTCGGCTGGTACTACATGCTCGCGATGACGCTGTATCTGGTCTTCGTGGTGGTCACCGCGTTATCCGGCTACGGCAAGATAAAGCTCGGTGCCGACCACGACGAGCCCGAATTCAGTTATCTGTCGTGGGCCGGCATGCTGTTCGCCGCCGGGATCAGCATCACGCTGTTCTTCTTCTGCGTCTCCGAACCGCTGACGCATATGCTGCAGCCGCCGCAAGGCGAGGCCGGTACCGCCGATGCGGCGCGTCAGGCGATGCAGATTCTGTTTCTGCACTGGGGCCTGCATGGCTGGGGCGTGTTCGCGTTTGTCGGCATGGCGCTGGCCTATTTCGCGTATCGGCACAATTTGCCGCTGGCCCTGCGTTCGGCGCTATACCCGCTGATTGGCAAGCGCATCAACGGCCCGATCGGCTATGCAGTGGACGGCTTCGGCATCATCGCCACGGTGTTCGGTCTGGGTGCCGACATGGGCTTCGGCGTGCTGCATCTTAATTCCGGTCTGGACTACTTGTTCGGCATCGCCCACACCCAGTGGATTCAGGTAGGCCTGATCACGCTGATGATGGGCGCAGCGATCATCGTTGCGGTCTCTGGCGTCGACAAAGGCGTGCGGGTGATGTCGGATATCAACATGCTGCTGGCCTGCGGATTGCTGCTGTTCGTTTTGTTTGCCGGGCCGACTCAGCACCTGCTCAACACGTTGATCCAGAACGTCGGCGACTACCTCGGCGCCTTGCCGATGAAAAGTTTCGACCTCTACGCCTACGACAAACCGAGCGACTGGCTGGGTGGCTGGACCGTTTTCTACTGGGCCTGGTGGATCGCATGGTCGCCGTTCGTGGGCCTGTTCATCGCGCGGATTTCCCGTGGCCGCACCATCCGTGAATTCGTCTTCGGCGTGCTGTTGATCCCGCTCGGTTTCACCCTGGCGTGGATGTCGATCTTCGGCAACAGCGCCCTGGATCAGGTGCTCAATCACGGCATGAGTGCGCTGGGGATGTCGGCCATCGACAATCCGTCGATGAGTATTTATCTGCTGCTGGAAACCTACCCGTGGAGCAAGACCGTCATCGCCGTGACGGTATTCATCAGCTTTGTGTTCTTCGTCACCTCGGCGGACTCCGGCACCGTGGTCCTCTCGACGCTGTCAGCCAAGGGTGGTAACCCGGACGAAGACGGGCCGAAATGGCTGCGGGTGTTCTGGGGCGCGATGACTGCGCTGATCACCAGTGCGCTGCTGTTTTCCGGCAGCATCGACGCGTTGAAGTCGGCGGTGGTGCTGACCTCGTTACCGTTCTCGTTGATTCTGCTGCTGATGATGTGGGGCCTGCACAAGGCGTTCTATCTGGAATCGCAGAAGCAGATCGCGCAGCTGCATTCGCTGGCGCCGGTGTCCGGTTCGCGGCGCGGCACCGGTGGCTGGCGCCAGCGCCTGAGTCAGGCGGTGCACTTCCCGTCCCGCGACGAGGTGTACCGTTTCATGGAGAGCACGGTGCGCCCGGCGATCGAGGAAGTAACCGCCGTGTTTGTGGAAAAAGGTTTGCACGTGGTCACCCAGCCGGATCCGGCGCATGACAACGTCAGCCTGGAGATTGGCCATGGCGAACAGCATCCGTTCATCTATCAGGTGCAGATGCGCGGCTACTTCACGCCATCATTCGCGCGGGGCGGCATGGGTTCCAAGCAACTCAACAATCGTCGCTATTACCGCGCCGAAGTGCACCTGAGCGAGGGCAGTCAGGACTACGATCTGGTCGGCTACACCAAAGAGCAGATCATCAACGACATCCTCGACCAGTACGAAAGGCACATGCAGTTCCTGCATCTGGTGCGTTGAATGGCCACTGAGCGCCGGGAAGATTCACGCCTCGGCGCTCAGCACCATGAACAAAACCATCGCTGCCATCGGCACGCCGAATACCGCACTGCCAATGGCTATTTCCGATCCTACGGAATGGCCAGCATGCACTACCCCCACCGCACCATTGATCAGCGTCAACGCCAGCCACAGCGCCGCGAAAGCGTAGGCCTGCGTGTGACGACTGAAGCCGATGTGCTCGCCGATGTAAAGCATCAGCGCGAGCAGGGCCAGGCCGAAGACAATGATGATGGTGGTGTGCATGGTGCGTTCTGCCTGATGGAGGTGCAGTGCCGGGAAGGGCCCCTTCGCGAGCAGGCTCGCTCCCACATTGGATCTCGGCTGGACATAAATTTCATGTACACAGGAAATCCCTGTGGGAGCGAGCCTGCTCGCGAAAGGGCCACCTCTGTGTCCTTTAGAGCATAGCCAATCCAGCCGCCGCGATATTCATCAGGTGCTCTCACGCTCGATCACTTGGCATTGCAGCAGATTCAGCCGCTGCACCTCGTTGCCAGGCAACACGCCAAGACTTTCCAGCACCCGTGTTGCCGCCAGTACGCCAATCTCCAGCGCCGGCGGTTTGATCGTGCTCAGGCTGGGCAAGAGCATCTCGGCAAACGGGTAATCGCCGAAGCCGAGCACGGCGCAATCATCGGGGATTCTGATGCCTGCGCGTTGTCCGGCGAGGAGGCCGCCGGCGGCGAGGTTGTCGTTGGCGAAGATGATCGCGTCGGGGCGTGGCGAGGCGTTCATCAGGGCTTCCATCGCTTGCTTGCCGGCCTCGAACGGTGTGCGGTCGGCGTCCGGGGCGAAGGCCCATGGCTCCCTCCCTGCGCCTCGCAGAGTGGCGGCATAACCATCGCGGCGCTCCAGGGCACTGAAGTCGCCTGGTGCGCTGTTCTGCACGAAAGCGATGCGTTGATAGCCTTTCTCCAGCAAGTGTCTTGCAGCTGTAACGCCCACTTCGAAATGCGAAAAGCCAATCTGCATCGGCTCGCGTTCCGGCTGGTAATCCCAGGTTTCGATGACCGGGATATCCGCCTCGGCGAGCATCTTCTCGGTGCCTGCGCTGTGGAAGTGGCTGGTCAGCACCAGCGCTGCCGGCGACCAGCCGAGAAACGCACGCACGGCATTCTCCTCCTGCTCGATATCGAAATAACTCGACGCCAGCAACAGCTGATAACCGTGTCGACTGAGGGTGTCGCTGAAGCCCTGGATGGTGTTGGCGAAGATCGGCCCGGAGATGTTCGGAATGATCATGCCGACAATTTTCCCGCGCGCCGAGGCCAGGCCGCCCGCCACCAGATTCGGCACGTAGCCCAACTCGGCGACCACTGCCGCAATGCGCTCGCGACGCTCAGGCGAAACCTGTTCGGGCTGATTGAAATACCGCGAGACGGTAATCGCCGACACCCCGGCCGCCCGCGCCACGGCGTTCAACGTGACACGGCCGGCGCCTCGGCGTTTACGCGTTTTCTCGTCGCTCAAGACTCGATCCTTGTAAAAACCAAATCGCATATAAAAGTAATTTTTCAGTATTGGACGCTCTATGCACAGGTGCCAATACTGGCGATGTTAGCGCTAACAAAGCGCGTTGTCTGCTACTCGCTCGAGCGAATGCCCAAGACAGATTCAGGCGCTGTCGTCGCAGAACGGCAGCGGTTCAGGGCCATTTTTCGAGCGGATACCTATGCGCAATTTTCCTGGGGCACCACACACACAGACGCAGTCGATTCGCGCGGCGGGCTGGATTTTCACCGGGCTGGCGGCGCTGCCGCTGCCCACGGCGTTTGCCGCTGACAGCAGCGATCAGGAACCGACGCTGAAATCCGTCACGGTGACCGCGACTCGCCGGGAAGAGTCGCTGCAGAAAGTACCGGTGGCAGTTTCGGTGCTCGACGGCGAACAGCTCGAACGCGACAACCGTAACGGCGTGGCGAGCATCGTTCAGCAAGTGCCGTCACTGAATTTCCGCACCGGCGCCTCGAACAAGGACACCTCGTTATTCGTGCGCGGCGTCGGCACCATTTCCACCTCACCCGGCGTCGAGCCGACCGTGGCGACGGTGATCGATGGCGTGGTGTATGCGCGGCCCGGTCAGGCCACGCTTGATCTGCTTGATCTCGAGCGCGTCGAAGTCCTGCGCGGCCCGCAAGGCACGCTGTTCGGCAAGAATGCCTCGGCCGGTGTACTCAACATCACCAGCAAAGCACCGACCGCCGAGACCCACGGCTACATCGATCAGTCGTACTACAGCGGCAACGAAAGCCGCACCCGTTTCGGCCTCGGCGGCAGCCTGATTCCGGATACGCTGAAGGGCTCGATCAGCACATTGTTCGGCACCTACGACGGTAACGTCGACAATCAGCACAACGGCCACGAGGTCAACGGTTACAACCATCGCGGCGTGCGCGGCAAACTCGAATTCACCCCGAACGATGACGTCACCTTCACCCTGATCGCTGACTACATGCAGTCCCACGACGACGCGCCCAATGGCGTCGTCAGCCAAGCGCTGACCCCGGCCTTCGCCAACGCGCTGAGTCCGGTGAATGCGACCAGCCACAACCGCAATATCAACACCGACACCCGCTCTCACATCGAGGACATCAACAAAGGCCTGTCCGGCCAGCTCGACTGGCAATTGGGTGATTACACGCTGACGTCGATCACGGCGTGGCGTGGCTGGGACAACACCCAGTATCAGGATGGCGATCGCCTCGGCACCGTGACTGCCGCGTTCCCCGGCACCGCAGACAAGGGCGATCTGGCCTTCGACCAGTATTCGCAAGAGTTGCGTCTGGCCTCACCGAAGGGTGAGTTTCTCGAGTACGTCGGCGGCCTGTTCTACATGCATGGCAAGGACGACGAGACCTACCGGCGCATCCTGACCACCACGACTCGCACCGACCGTGGCGTCGCCGACTACAGCACCACCAGCGACAGCTACGCGGTGTTTGGCGAGAGCACACTGAACTTCACTTCGGACTTTCGCGGCATCGCCGGCCTGCGCTATACCCACGATGATCTGGAATACGATCACCGTCGCGTATCCACCTCGGCCACCACGGTCAGCGGCATTCAACCGGCGACGAGCAGTTCAGGCTCGGTGGACGAAGACGGCTGGTCCGGTCGCCTCGGTTTGCAGTACGACCTGAGCGATACCGTCACCACTTACCTGACCTATTCGCGCGGTTACAAAGGCCCGGCCTACAACGTGTTCTTCAACACGCAACCGCGCGATACCGAAGCCCTGAAACCGGAGACTTCCAATACCTGGGAGGCGGGGATCAAAGCCACTTCGTGGAACAATCGCCTGACCACCAATCTGGCGATCTTCCACAGCGAGTACGACAACTATCAGGCGAACTTTTTCGACACCGTCGCCGGGCAAGTGGTGACGCGGTTGATCAACGCCGGCAGCGTCACCAGCGAAGGCGTCGAACTCGATTACGCCCTGCAAGCCACCCAGCAGCTGAAACTCTCCGGCGCACTGGCCTACACCCGCGCACGCATCGACGAATTCGCCTGCCCGGCCGGCGCGGCGGCGTCGTGCAACGTCAACGGCAAACCACTGCCGTTCAGCCCGGACTGGAAAAGCTACGTGCGCGCCGACTACACAATCCCACTCGACAATGGCCTCGATATTGAATTGGGTACCGACTACAGCTGGCAAAGCGAAGTGCAGTACGACATCAGCCAGAACCCCGATACCAAGCAGGGCGCCTATGGGCTGTGGAACGCCAGCGTCGCCCTGGCCGATTACAGCAACGGCTGGCGCGTCGCCCTGCTCGGCAAGAACCTCGCCGACAAATCCTATTCGCCGTTGCTGGCCAGTGGCGGCAGCTACATCTATCGCGCCGTGCCGCGCGATGACGAACGCTACTTTGGCGTGCAACTGCGCAAGGATTTCTGAGATGAGCCGACAGATGAAACTTGGTGCCTTTCTCATGGCCACCGGGCACCACGTGGCAGCGTGGCGGCACCCGGATGTGCCGGCGGATGCGGGGCTGGATTTCGCCCATTACAAACGTCTGGCGCAAACCGCCGAAGCGGCGAAGTTCGATGCGCTGTTTGTCGCCGACAGCGTCGCCGCACCGACCCAGGACATCGCCAGCCGCATGGCGCGCTCCGATCACTTCGAGCCGCTGACGTTGCTCTCGGCACTGAGCGCGGTGACCGAGCACATCGGCCTGATCGCCACGGCCACCACCAGTTATAACGAGCCGTACCATGTGGCGCGCAAGTTCGCCTCGCTCGATCATTTGTCGGGCGGACGTGCCGGATGGAATCTGGTGACTTCGGACAACGCCGCCGAGGCGCTGAATTTCGGCCGCGACGCACACATCGGCCATGCCGAACGCTACAGCCGCGCCCGCGAATTTCATCAGGTGGTCACCGGGCTCTGGGACAGTTGGGAGGACGATGCCTTCCACCGCGACAAGGCCAGCGGCGCCTATTACGATCCGCAGAAGCTGCATGTGCTCGATCATGTCGGTGAACATTTCCGGGTCAAAGGCCCGCTGAATGTCGCGCGCTCGCCACAGGGGCAGCCGGTGATTGTCCAGGCCGGATCGTCCGAAGCCGGGCGTGAGCTGGCCGCGCAAACCGCTGAAGTGGTGTTCACCGCACAGACTTCGCTGGCCGCCGCTCAGGCGTTTTACGCCGATATCAAGGGACGCTTGCCCAGGTTCGGACGCAGTGCCGATTCGCTGAAAATCATGCCTGGGGTTTTTGTGGTGGTCGGTGCCAGTGAGGCCGAAGCGCAGGAAAAGTGTGAAACGTTTCAGCAATTGGTCGAACCCGAGGTGGGCGTCGCGCTGCTTGGGCGTATGCTGGGCAACTTCGACTTATCGAAGTACCCGCTGGACGGGCCATTGCCAGAGTTGCCGCTGACTGACAGCGGTCAGCAGAGTCGACAGAAACTGCTGACCGAACTGGCGGGTCGAGAGAAGCTGACCCTTGCCGGACTCGGTCGCAGGATCGCCGGCGGGCGCGGGCATTACAGCCTGGTCGGTACGCCGGTGCAGATTGCCGATCGCCTGCAGGAGTGGTTCGAGCAAGGCGCGGCGGACGGCTTTAACGTGCTGGTGCCGCACCTGCCGGGCGGGCTCGAAGATTTCGCCAACGGCGTAGTGCCGGAACTGCAACGGCGTGGCTTGTTCAGAACTGAATATGAAGGCCGCACGTTGCGGCAGAACCTGGGCCTGACTCGACCCGGCAATAGATTTGCGTAACACCCTTCGCGAGCAGGCTCGCTCCCACACGAGCAATCGACACCCATTTCAAGACAGACAAGAGAGGATTCGATGACCTACACCGCTGCCGAAAACCGCTACGACTCCATTCCCTACCGCCGCGTCGGCCGCAGCGGTCTGGTGCTGCCGGCCTTGTCGCTGGGCCTGTGGCACAACTTTGGTGACAGCACACCGATCGACACCCAGCGCGCCTTGCTGCGCACCGCGTTCGATCTGGGCATCAACCATTTCGATCTGGCCAACAACTACGGCCCGCCGTACGGCAGCGCCGAGGTCAATTTCGGGCGCCTGCTGCGCGAAGACTTCAAGCAATACCGCGACGAACTGATCATCTCCAGCAAGGCTGGCTGGGACATGTGGCCTGGCCCGTACGGCCAGGGCGGCGGATCGCGCAAATACGTGCTGGCGAGCCTCGACCAGAGCCTGCAACGCCTCGGTCTGGACTATGTGGATATCTTCTATTCGCATCGCTTCGACCCGGACACCCCGCTGGAAGAAACCGCCAGCGCCCTCGCCACTGCCGTGCAGCAAGGTAAGGCGTTGTACATCGGTATCTCGTCTTACTCAGGCGTGAAAACCCGCCAAATGGCTGAGCTGCTGAAAGAGTGGAAGGTGCCGCTGTTGATTCATCAACCGGCGTACAACCTGCTCAATCGCTGGGTGGAAAAGGATCTGCTCGATACCACCGATGAGCTCGGCACGGGCGTCATCGCCTTCACGCCACTGGCACAGGGCTTGCTCACCGACAAATACCTCAACGGCGTGCCGGCCGATGCACGGGTCAATCGCCCGGGCGGCGGTTCGTTGCAGGCGTCGCATTTGTCCGAAGCGAACATTGCCCATGTGCGCGCATTGAATGAAATCGCCAAACGTCGCGGCCAGAGCCTGGCGCAACTGGCGCTGGCGTGGACGCTACGTGACCCAAGGGTAACCTCGGCGTTGATCGGTGCGAGCCGGCCGGAGCAGATTATCGAGAACGTCGGCGCGCTGAAGAATCTGGATTTCAGCGCTGCAGAGCTGGCGGAGATCGATCGGTTTGCCCAGGAGGGCGGGATCAATCTTTGGGAGAAGCCTTCGACGGCGGAATAAGTTTCAAGCTCAAAAAGCTTTCGCGAGCAGGCTCGCTCCCACAGGGAAATGCGTTCCAATGTGGGAGCGAGCCTGCTCGCGAAGGAGCCGGTTCAGGTAATGAAGATGTCGGTAATTACCGAAAAAACGGCACATCCCCCAACACCGTCGCGCGCTGCATCACCCGCCGTGCCGGGCGGTAATCGTCCACCGCGTAATGCTGGGTCACGCGGTTATCCCAGAACGCAATGTCGTCTTTCTGCCAGCGCCAGCGAATGGTGAATTCCGGCCGGGTCGCGTGGGCAAACAGAAACTTCAGGATCGCCTCGCTCTCGGTTTCCGAGAGCTCATTGATCTTTGAGGTAAACCCTTCACTGACGAACAGCGAGCGCCGTCCGCTCACCGGGTGCGTGCGAATCACCGGGTGCGACAGCGGTGGATTCTTGCGCCGCGCCTCTTCCCACTGGGCCAGCGCCTCCGGCGTATTGCCATAGCGCTCCAGTGGAAACGAACGGGTGAAGTCATGGGTGGCGGTCAGCCCTTCAAGCAGGGTTTTCATCGGCGCCGACAACGCTTCATACGCGGCGATACCGCTCGCCCACAAAGTGTCGCCACCGAATTCCGGCAGCAACTTGGCGCTGAGCACGGCGCCCATCGCCGGCGTCGGCAGGAAGGTCACGTCGGTGTGCCAGATCGCGTTATCGCGCACGTCGGTGACGGCGGTGTCGAGGATCAGTACTTCCGGTTGCTCCGGCACGTTCGGGTAGATCGGATGAATGTGCAGGTCGCCGAAATAATGTGCGAAGCGTGCCTGCTGTGCCGGCTCGATCGGCTGGTTGCGGAAGAACAGCACCTGATACTTGAGCAGCGCCTGCTCGATGGCGTCGCGGTGTTCCAGGCTCAGCGGCTGGCTGATGTCGACGCCGCTGATCTGCGCGCCGAGGGCCGAGCTTAACGGGGTGATGTTGAGGGTGCTCATGGTCTTTCTCTTCAATTCGGTGAAACCACCCTTTGTAGGAGCTGCCGAAGGCTGCGATCTTTTGATCTTGTTTTGGTAAAAATCAAAGTCAAAAGATCGCAGCCTTCGGCAGCTCCTACATGTGTGATTCAAAAATGCTTCAGTGCGCCTGGCCGTGCCACGGCACCAGTTTGCGCTGCAAGGCGCGCAGGCCCATTTCCATGGCGAAGGCGATCAGGGCGATGACCAGAATCCCCAGCACCACCACGTCGGTGACCAGAAATTGCGCGGCCGACTGCACCATGAAGCCAAGGCCACTGGTGGCCGCGATCAGTTCAGCGGCGACCAGGGTCGACCAGCCAACTCCCAGGCCAATGCGCACGCCAGTGAGAATGTCCGGCAAGGCGCTGGGCAAAATCACATGGCGAATCAGCTGAGCGCGGGTCGCGCCCAACGACTGCGCCGCGCGCAGTTTTGCCGGATCAACCGTGCGCACGCCAGTCGCGGTGGCGATGGCAATCGGCGCAAAAATCGCCAGATAGATCAGCAGCACTTTCGACAACTCGCCGATGCCGCACCAGATCACGATCAGCGGCAGATACGCCAGCGGCGGGATCGGGCGATAGAACTCGATCAGCGGATCGAGCACGCCACGGGCGATGCGGTTGGCGCCGATGGCGATGCCCACCGGCACGGCGGTCAGGATGGCAAAAGCCAGGCCCAGACCAATGCGGCTCAGGCTGGCGCCCAAGTGCTGCCACAACGTCGAATCCATGTATCCGGAAGTCGCCAGCAGCCAGCCCTTTTGCAACACGGCAGAAGGTGGCGGCAGGAACAGCGGTTCGATCAGGCCGGTAGCGGTCACCGCCCACCAGATCGCCAACAGGCCGAACAGGGTCAGCAGGCTGATCCAGCGCGTGCTGAGGCTACGGCGTGCCGGAATGCTCACCGAAGGGGTTTTCACCGCCGCAGCGGAAACGTCGTAACTGCTCATGCGCGCTCCTGCCGGGGTACGGCGCTGCGTTGCGAGAAGACTTTGCTCAGCACGTGTTCGCGGGTTTCGATAAAACGCGGATCGGATTTGATCGCGCGGGCCGACTCGCCAGCGGCGTAGCGCTGACCGAAATCCAGATGCAGACGCTCAACGATCTGCCCTGGATTGGGTGCCAGCAGAATCAGGTCTGTGGCGAGGAACACCGCTTCTTCAATGTCGTGGGTAATCAGGAAAACCGGCTTGGCCGTGCGTTGCCAGACTTGCAGCAACAGCTCCTGCATCTGTTCGCGAGTGAACGCGTCGAGGGCGCCGAAGGGTTCGTCCATCAGCAGCACGCGCGGGTCGGCGGCGAGGGCGCGGGCGAGGCCGACGCGTTGTTTCTGGCCACCGGACAATTGCCAGATGCGCCGGTCTTCAAAACCGGCGAGATCGACCAGTACGAGCATTTCCCGGGCGATTTTTTCCCGCTTGTCCTTGCCGACACCGGCCAGTTCCAGGCCGAAGGCAACGTTGGCCAGCACGTCCTGCCAAGGCAGCAAGGCATCGTCCTGAAACACCACGCCGCGTTCGGCGCTCGGGCCTTTGACCGGCACGCCGTCAAGGGTGATGCGCCCGGCACTCGGCCCGACGAAACCGGCAATCAGGTTCAACAGCGAAGTCTTGCCACTGCCGGACGGGCCGAGGGCGACCAGCAACTGCTGTGGCCCCAGGGTCAGAGAAATATCCGCCAGCACCGGCTTTGGGCTGCCCGGGTACTGTGCGCTGATGCGCTCCAGCTGTAGCAAGGCCATCGCTGTTATCTCCCGATCAGTTGGTGATGTATTTGGCGCTGACGTACGGCGCGTAGTCCGGCAGCACGGCTTCGACCTTGCCCTGCTCCTTGAGGAAAGCAGCGGTGTCGGTGATCGCTTTGATGGTCGGCGCGCCGAGGTCACTGACCTGATCCGCCGCCAGCGGATAGACGTTGCCCTGCAGCAGCAACGGGATGTCGCTGGCCTTGGCGCCGGACAGTTTGACCAGCTTGTCGACGTTGGACTGACTCGCCAGCCACGCTTTCGGGTCTTTGCGGTAGTCGGCGTAGGCGTCGAGGGTGACCTTGGCGAACGCGGTGACGATTTCCGGATGCTTCTCGGCGAAGTCCTTGCGCACGATCCACGCATCGAAGGTTGGCGCACCGAACTTGGCCAGCTCGCCGGAAGTAATCAGCACTTTGCCGTTTTCCTTGGCCACACCCAGTGCCGGATCCCACACGTAAGTGGCGTCGATGTCGCCGCGTTTCCACGCGGCGATGATCGCTGGCGGCGCGAGGTTGAGCACGGTGACTTTCGACGGATCGATGTTCCAGTGCTTGAGCGCGGCGAGCAGGCTGTAATGCCCGGTGGACACGAACGGCACGGCGATTTTCTTGCCGATCAGATCCTGCGGCGTTTTGATGCCGGAACCGTCGCGCGCAACCAGCGCTTCAGCGGCGCCGATCTGCGTGGCAATCAGGAAGGTTTCCACCGGCACTTTGCGGGTGATCGCGGCGGTCAACGGGCTCGAACCGAGGTAGCCGATCTGCACATCCCCGGAGGCGATGGCGGCAATGATGTCGGCACCGTTATCGAACTTGCGCCAGCTGATGTCGGCCTTGGTGGCTTTCTCATAGGCACCGTCGGCCTGAGCGACTTTCGCCGGGTCGACGGTGGTCTGGTAGGCAACGGTGAGATCGGCCGCCTGGGCCAGGAAGCTTGCAGCGGCCAGCGAGGCGGCGGCAAGCAGGCGAAGCGGGAAATTCAGTTTCAATTGGGAGCTCCAGATCAGGCGACCGAATGTCGGCGTGAAAGGAGACTAAATGATCTAAGAATCGAGAAATAAATAACTTTTTCGAATGAGCTTATGAGCGGAAAAATCTAAGCAGGTGACTGATCGTTCCCACGCTCTGCGTGGGAATGCAGCCGATGACGCTCCGCGTCGAAAGCAAAGATCGCAGCCTTCGGCGGCTCCTACATTGGACTGATGTTGAACCTGTAGGAGCTGCCGAAGGCTGCGATCTTTTTACTGACAATGTTTAGTTACTGATCGCCAGGATGCTCGCCTGATACGCGCCGACAAACACGTCGAAATCGCCGACTTCGTTCTGCTCAAGCTCGGTCTGCTGTGCCAGGGATGCCCGGGCCAGTTCTTCAAACTTCGCTTGCTCGTCAGCCGCCAGCGGTTCGCTGCGGAAGAACTCCGCATGCGCCTGGCTCTGGCGCAGGGAGAACTGCGCGAAGCTTTCCTTGTGCTCGGCCATGGCGGCCAGCACCTGCGCCGAGGGCGTCAGGGAAGGGTCGTTGACCTTGGCCAGTTGCGCATCCAGCGCCTTGCTGTGGGCATCGCCGCCGACGCTCTGATCGAGCATCGCCGCCAGCGGAGCAATCTGCTCGAGCAGCTCGGCCGCCCATTGCTTCATCTCGACCGGCTGACCGTCACGCTGCAATTGCAGGCCTGGACGGCGGCCTTCCTTGACCACGCTGAGGAAGTTCGAGGTGGCGTTGCCGCACGAAGTGTTGGTCAGCAGCGGGCTGTCGTTCAGCGCGCAGTACAGCAAAAAGGCGTCGATGAAGCGCGACTCGGTGATGTCGATGCCCATCGGCAGGAACGGGTTGATGTCCAGGCAGCGCACTTCGACGTATTGAATGCCGCGCGCCATCAGCGCCTGGATCGGCCGTTCGCCGGTGTAGGTCACGCGTTTCGGGCGGATGTTGGAGTAGTACTCGTTTTCGATCTGCAGGATGTTGGTGTTGAGCTGTACCCACTCGCCATCCTTGTGCGTGCCCACTTCAACGTACGGCGCGTAAGGCGTGGCCACCGCTTCGCGCAGGCTGTCGGTGTAGCTGGCCAGATCGTTGTAGCAGGGCGTCAGGCCGGCCTGAGCGTTGCTCTGATAACCGAGATCGCTCATGCGCAGGCTGGTGGCGTACGGCAGATACAGCGTGTCCGGATCGAGCTGTTCGAGCTGATGCGAACGCCCGCGCAGGAAACCGGCATCCAGTGCCGGCGATGCGCCGAACAGGTACATCAGCAGCCAGCTGTAGCGGCGGAAGTTGCGGATCAGCGCGATGTAGGACACCGACTGGAAATCGCGATCGGTGCCGACGAAACCTTCGGCCTCGCGCAGCAATGGCCAGAGCTGTTCCGGCAGGGAGAAGTTGTAGTGAATCCCGGCGATGCATTGCATGGTCTTGCCGTAGCGCAGGGCCAGGCCCTTGCGATAGACGTACTTGAGCTGACCGATGTTGGAGGTGCCGTAATAGGCGATCGGAATATCTTCCTCGGCCGGCAACGGGCACGGCATCGATGGACTCCACAGGTACTCGTTGCCGAGCTTGCTGTAGGCAAAGCGGTGAATCCTGTCCAGGCTCGCCAGCGTGTCGGCAGGATCCGGCAGGGCGGGTGTGATGAATTCCAGCAGCGATTCGGAGTAGTCGGTGGTGATCTGTTCGTTGGTCAGCGCGGAACCCAGGGCTTCGGGGTGCGGCGTTTGCGCCAGGCGACCTTCACTGGTCACACGCAGGCATTCACGTTCGATACCGTGCAGGCACTGCTTGAGCAGAGAGAGGTGGGCGCGCTCGCCGAGCAGAGCCAGGCGGCGGTTGAGAAGTTCGCTCAATTTGGATTCCTTCACGCGTCAGTCGCCCCAATATGGGGGTGGGCAGGACGGTCTACAAGGGTGAAGTTGAAACTGGCGTTATCGCCTGGTTTTCTAGCCTGTCAGCCGCACACATAACCCGTAGGAGCTGCCGCAGGCTGCGATCTTTTGATCTTGCTGTCGAAAAACAAAATCAAAAGATCGCAGCCTGCGGCAGCTCCCACAGGATTCGTTGCGCCGAAATTAACTCAAAATGATGAGCAACATCTACAGGACAGCGAAGGTGCCTTGCGCTTTTGCGACCAGTTTGTCGCCCTGCATGACCTCGGCTTCGACCACCAGCGTGCGCCGGCCCGGGTGGATCACCCGGGCCGTGCACAGCACCTCGCCGTCGGAAACGGCGCGGATGTAGTTGATCTTGCACTCGATGGTTGCGCTCTGCTGATCGAAGCCATGGCTGCTGGAACAAGCCAGGCCCATGGCAATGTCGACCAGACTGAACAGTGCGCCGCCATGCAGTTTGCCGCCACGGTTGCGCAGTTCGGGCTCAAGCGCCAGGGCGACTTGCGCCACCCCGGTTTCGATGCTGTGCAGGCGGCAGCCCAGCAGTTTGAAAAACGCGCTCTCGACGAGCCCGGCCGGCATTTCCATCAGCGTTTCTTCAACTGCTTGGCGTTGGCGAACAGCGAGGCCATCGCGTTGTTCACCGGCGCGGCGGTCGCGGTTTCCTTGCGCGGCGCGTTGCCCGAAGACTGGCGCGGTGCCGAGCCCGGACGCGAGCCACGGGCGCCGTCGATCTTCTCGCCCGGAGTGTCGCTCATGCGCATCGACAGGCCGACGCGTTTGCGCGGGATGTCGACTTCCATGACCTTCACTTTCACCACGTCACCGGCCTTCACCGCTTCACGCGGATCTTTGATGAACTTCTCCGACAGCGCCGAGATGTGCACCAGACCGTCCTGATGCACGCCGATATCGACGAATGCACCGAACGCCGTCACGTTGGTTACTACGCCTTCAAGGATCATCCCCAGTTGCAGATCCTTGAGGTCCTCGACGCCTTCCTGGAACTCGGCGGTCTTGAACTCCGGACGCGGATCGCGACCGGGTTTTTCCAGTTCCTGGAGGATGTCGGTAACGGTCGGCAGACCGAAGGTTTCGTCGGTGAATTTCTTCGGATCCAGGCGCTTGAGGAACGCGGCATCGCCGATCAGCGAGCGGATGTCGCGGTCGGTTTCCGCAGCAATGCGCTGCACCAGCGGATAGGCTTCCGGGTGCACCGCCGAGGAGTCCAGCGGGTTGTCGCCGTTCATCACGCGCAAGAAACCGGCGGCCTGTTCGAAGGTTTTCTCGCCCAGTCGCGCGACTTTCTTCAGCGCTGCACGGGTCTTGAACGCGCCGTGTTCGTCACGGTGAGCAACGATGTTTTGCGCCAGCGTCGCGTTGAGGCCGGAAATCCGCGCCAGCAATGCCACGGATGCGGTGTTCACATCGACACCGACGGCGTTCACGCAGTCCTCGACCACGGCGTCCAGACCGCGCGCCAGTTTCAGCTGCGAGACATCGTGCTGGTACTGGCCGACACCGATGGATTTCGGATCGATTTTCACCAGCTCGGCCAGCGGATCCTGCAGGCGACGGGCGATCGACACGGCTCCACGGATCGACACGTCGAGATCCGGGAATTCCTTGGCTGCCAGTTCCGACGCCGAGTACACCGAGGCGCCGGCTTCGGACACCATGACCTTGGTCATCTTCATCGCTGGATATTTTTTGATCAGCTCGATCGCCAGCTTGTCGGTCTCACGGCTGGCGGTGCCGTTGCCGATGGCGATCAGGTCAACCGAGTGCTTGGCGCATAGCGCGGCGAGGATGGCGATGGTCTGATCCCATTTGTTGTGCGGCACGTGCGGGTAAACCGTGGCGTGGTCGAGCAGCTTGCCGGTCGAATCGACCACGGCCACCTTGCAGCCGGTACGCAGGCCCGGGTCGAGGCCCAAGGTTGCGCGCGGGCCGGCCGGAGCGGCCAGCAGCAGGTCATGCAGGTTGTGCGCGAAAACGTTGATCGCTTCGGTTTCGGCGCCGTCGCGCAACTCGCCCAGCAGGTCGGTTTCCAGGTGGGTGTAGAGCTTGACCTTCCAGGTCCAGCGCACCACTTCACTGAGCCACTTGTCCGCCGGGCGGTTCTGGTTCTGGATGCCGAACTGCTGGCCGATCATGCCTTCGCATGGGTGCATGGTACCGGGCAATTCATCGCCGACCTTCAGCGCGGAGCTGAGGATGCCTTCGTTGCGGCCGCGGAAAATCGCCAGGGCGCGGTGCGACGGCATGCTTTTCAGCGGCTCGTCGTGTTCGAAGTAATCACGGAACTTGGCGCCTTCCTCTTCCTTGCCGGCGATGACGCGGGCACTGAGGATCGCTTCCTGCTTGAGGAAATTACGCAGTTTTTCCAGCAGGGCGGCGTCTTCGGCGAAACGCTCCATGAGAATGTACTTGGCGCCTTCCAGCGCAGCCTTGACGTCGGCCACGCCTTTTTCGGCATCGACGAAGCGCGCGGCTTCGGTTTCCGGCGACAGGTTCGGGTCGTTGAACAAGCCGTCGGCCAGTTCGCCGAGGCCGGCTTCGAGGGCGATCTGGCCCTTGGTGCGGCGCTTCTGCTTGTACGGCAGGTACAGGTCTTCGAGGCGCGTCTTGGTGTCGGCGAACTTGATGTCACGCTCGAGGGCCGGGGTGAGTTTGCCTTGCTCTTCGATGCTGGCGAGGATGCTGATGCGCCGTTCGTCGAGTTCTCGCAGGTAGCGCAGGCGCTCTTCCAGATGACGCAACTGAGTGTCATCGAGGCTGCCGGTCACTTCTTTCCGGTAACGGGCGATGAAGGGAACGGTAGAACCTTCATCGAGTAGCGCGACGGCCGCTTCGACCTGTTGTGGGCGTACGCCGAGTTCCTCGGCGATGCGGCTGTTGATGCTGTCCATAAAACCACCTGACATAGTATGAAAAGCAGGCTCACAGGCACGCAGATAAAGGCCTGGAGGCTGATTGAGCGGCTGAAAGATTGCCGCTGCCTGGATCAAGAGGCTGCCCATTGACCCGTGAAATCGAACAGTTGCTGCACATGGCCGGAAAAAATACCGGCCACTTACGGTAACGATTCAGACGTTGCCTGGCGCAAAACGCCGCGCATTATAACCAGCGTTCTGTCATTCGGGGGCGTCGCAGTCTGTAGGCATAAACCCCGGTTTTCTGGCAGTGAAGGAAAAATCTGCTAACAATGCACACGGTGCGTATAACGGCAGCTACGCCATAATGCGCGCCGAGCTAAAAGGAGCATCCAATGAGCAGCACTGCACAAACGGCTGAAGGCGAAAAAATTCTTATCGTGGATGACGATCCGGGGCTGAGCAGCCTGCTGGAGCGTTTCTTCGTCAGCAAGGGCTACCGTGCCCGTACCGTTCCGAACACCGAGCAGATGGATCGTCTGCTGGCGCGTGAAGTGTTCAATCTGGTCGTTCTCGACCTGATGCTGCCGGGCGAAGACGGCCTGACCGCTTGCCGCCGCCTGCGTGGCGCGAACAACCAGATTCCGATCATCATGCTCACCGCCAAGGGCGATGAGCTGAGCCGTATCAAGGGCCTTGAACTGGGCGCCGATGATTACCTGGCCAAGCCGTTCAACCCGGACGAGCTGATGGCGCGGGTCAAAGCGGTCTTGCGCCGTCAGGCCGCACCGGTACCGGGCGCGCCGGGCAGCGAAGACGAAAACGTCACCTTCGGTGATTACGTGTTGTCGCTGGCCACCCGCGAACTCAAGCGTGGCGACGAAGTGCACATGCTCACCACCGGTGAGTTCGCTGTACTCAAGGCTTTGGTGATGAACGCGCGTCAGCCGCTGACCCGCGACAAGCTTATGAACCTGGCTCGTGGCCGTGAGTGGGATGCGTTGGAGCGTTCCATTGACGTGCAGATCTCGCGTCTGCGCCGGATGATCGAGCCCGATGCGTCGAAACCGCGCTACATCCAGACCGTCTGGGGCGTGGGTTACGTGTTCGTACCGGATGGCGCCGCCACCAAGTGATCGGTGATTTGTAGGAGCGGGTCTGCCGGCTCTGGTCGCCTGACCATTGCCACAGACTCGCAATCCGCAATATGCGAGCATTGCTCGCTCCTGCAAGTGTGTAGCGGTTAAAGATGAAAACCCCCGTCTGGTTCCCCCAAAGCTTTTTCTCTCGCACCCTTTGGCTGGTGCTTATCGTCGTGCTGTTTTCCAAGGCGCTGACCCTGGTTTATCTGTTGATGAACGAGGACGTGCTGGTGGATCGCCAATACAGTCACGGCGTCGCTCTGACGCTGCGCGCCTATTGGGCCGCCGACGAAGAAAACCGCGCAAAAATTGCCGATGCCGCGACCCTGATTCGGGTGGTCGGCGCCGGTGTGCCGGAAGGCGAACAGCACTGGCCTTACAGCGAAATCTATCAGCGTCAGATGCAGGCGGAACTGGGTGCCGACACCGAGGTGCGGTTGCGCATGCACTCACCACCGGCACTGTGGGTTCGCGCACCCAGTCTGGGTGATGGCTGGCTGAAAGTACCGTTGTATCCACATCCGCTGCGCGGCCAGAAAATCTGGAACGTGCTCGGCTGGTTCCTTGCCATCGGCCTCTTGTCGACAGCGTCGGCATGGATTTTCGTCAGCCAGCTCAACCAGCCATTGAAGCGTCTGGTCTATGCCGCGCGGCAACTTGGCCAGGGCCGTAGCGTGCGCCTGCCGATCAGCGACACGCCGAGCGAAATGACCGAGGTTTACCGCGCGTTCAACCAGATGGCCGAAGACGTCGAACAGGCCGGGCGCGAACGCGAGCTGATGCTGGCGGGGGTGTCCCACGACTTGCGTACGCCGCTGACACGCTTGCGCCTGTCGCTGGAACTGATGGGCGACCACACCGACCTCACCGACGACATGGTCCGCGACATCGAAGACATGGACGCGATTCTCGATCAGTTTCTCGCATTCATTCGCGACGGTCGCGACGAGTCGGTGGAAGAAGTCGACCTCAGCGATCTGGTGCGTGAAGTGGCCGCACCGTACAACCAGAACGAAGAGAAAGTGCGCCTGCGCCTGGAACCGATCCAGCCTTTCCCGCTGCGTCGGGTTTCGATGAAGCGTTTGCTCAACAACCTGATCGGCAACGCCTTGAACCATGCCGGTGGCAGCGTTGAAGTCGCGGCTTATGTTTCCGGTGACGTCAGCGCGCCGTATGTGGTGCTGAGCGTAATGGACCGTGGCGCCGGGATTGATCCGTCCGAGCTCGAAGCGATTTTCAACCCGTTTACCCGAGGTGATCGGGCTCGCGGTGGCAAGGGCACCGGGTTGGGGTTGGCGATCGTCAAGCGGATTGCCGCAATGCATGGCGGCAATGTTGAATTGCGCAACCGGTCCGGCGGTGGGCTTGAGGCGCGGGTGAGATTGCCGTTGGGGTTGATGTTGCCCCGGGATGCTGTGTAACGGCTGAAAAAAAGATCGCAGCCTTCGGCAGCTCCTACTGGAAATGCATTCCCCTGTAGGAGCTGCCGAAGGCTGCGATCTTTTGCTTCTAACCCTTGCCTTTGGTGCGGGTCATATTCGGCCCGCCATTTTTTTCAAGATGCTCGATGATGATCCCGGCCACATTCTTCCCGGTGGTGGTCTCAATCCCTTCCAGTCCCGGCGACGAATTCACTTCCATCACCAGCGGGCCGTGATTGGAACGCAGAATATCCACACCCGCCACCGCCAGGCCCATGACTTTGGCGGCGCGTAACGCGGTCATGCGTTCTTCCGGAGTGATCTTGATCAGGCTGGCGCTGCCGCCACGGTGCAGGTTGGAACGAAACTCGCCCGGCTTGGCCTGACGCTTCATCGCCGCGATCACCTTGTCGCCGACCACGAAGCAGCGGATGTCTGCGCCGCCAGCTTCCTTGATGTATTCCTGAACCATGATGTTCTGCTTCAGGCCCATGAACGCTTCGATCACCGATTCTGCCGCCGTGGCTGTTTCGCACAGCACCACGCCGATGCCCTGAGTGCCTTCAAGCACCTTGATCACCAGCGGTGCGCCGTTGACCATGGCGATCAGGTCGGGAATGTCATCCGGCGAGTGAGCAAAACCGGTAACCGGCAAACCGATCCCGCGCCGCGACAGCAACTGCAGCGAACGCAATTTGTCCCGCGAACGGGCAATCGCCACCGACTCGTTGAGCGGGAACACACCCATCATCTCGAACTGACGCAACACCGCGCAGCCGTAGAACGTCACCGACGCGCCGATCCGCGGGATCACCGCGTCAAAACCTTCCAGCGGTTTGCCGCGGTAATGGATCTGCGGCTTGTGGCTGGCAATATTCATGTAGGCGCGCAAGGTGTCGATCACCACCATTTCATGCCCGCGCTCGATTCCGGCTTCGACCAGACGGCGGGTGGAATACAGACGCGGATTACGCGACAGCACAGCGATCTTCATGCAACACCTGTGGAGGAGGTAGATACCGGGAACACCGGCTTGTCTTGTACATACTTGACGCCCGGATTGACCACCAACTGGCCATCGATCAGGGCTTTGGAGCCGAGCAACAGGCGATAGCGCATGGACTTGCGGCAGGCCAGGGTGAATTCCACCGGCCAGACCCGATCACCCAGGGCCAGCGTGGTGCTGATCACGTAGCGCACCTGCGCATGGCCATTGGAGCTTTTGATGGTTTTGCGCGTGACCAGCGGTGCTTCGCAGCGGCGGTGACGCAATTGCACCACCGTGCCCAGGTGCGCGGTGAAGCGCACCCATTTCTCGCCGTCGCGTTCGAACGGTTCGATGTCGGTGGCGTGCAGGCTGGAAGTGCTGGCGCCGGTGTCGATTTTCGCGCGCAGGCCGGCGACTCCCAGGCCAGGGAGCGCCACCCACTCGCGCAGACCGACAACGGTCAAATGATCAAATGTCTTCAATGAAAAAAACCAAGGGGTTAACGCTTCCAGGCCTCGTCCGGCACCTGGGGCAACGCTTTGAAAGCAGGTTTGGCGAACCAGTAGCCCTGCATCAGAAATATTCCACAGTCCGCGAGGAAATCCCGTTCCCCGACGCTCTCGATGCCTTCGGCAATGACTGTAACGTCCAACTCCGCACACATTGTGACAATCCCCCGCACGATCACCTGACGGACACGGTCTTGATCGACATCGCGGATCAGCGCCATGTCGAGTTTGATCAGGTCCGGTTGGAAATCCGCCAGCAGATTGAGCCCCGAATAGCCGGCACCGAAATCGTCGATGGCGGTCTTGAAGCCGAATTCGCGGTATTCACGCAGAATATTGGTCAAATGGCGATAATTATCTACGTGCTCGATTTCCAGGGTTTCGAAAATCAGCCGGTCGATCGGAAAGTTGTGTTTACGAGCGGCCTCCAGCGTGCTGCGAATGCACAGCTCTGGACGGTAGACGGCGTTGGGCAAAAAGTTGATCGACAAGTGTGTCTGCATATTAAGGTTCGCCGCACCTTCGATGGCGCGGGTCCGGCAGAGCTGGTCGAAACGGTAGCGATTGTCTTCTGTAACCTGATTTAACACGGACAGTGCGCCTTCTCCTGCCACGCCTCGCACCAGCGCTTCGTGGGCAAACACGGACTGATCGCGCAGGTCGACGATCGGCTGGAAGGCGAAGGCAAAATCGAAGTCCAGCGGCTCGCTTTGCTGGCAGCCCTGGCAACCGCCGTTGGGCGAGGTCAATGAAGTCGGAAATTTTGTCACTCGGTCACTCCAGGCCGGTCATGCGGCGAAGATCACAGTCTATCTGGTGGGCCGGGTTCTTGCGCCCGACAGAAACGGTAGTACAGTTCCGACTACTGGCTGAACGAGGAATTCATATGGCGCAGAAACAGGAGGAGGACGACAAGGTCCGTCTCGATAAATGGCTATGGGCGGCGCGCTTCTACAAGACTCGTGCCCTGGCCAAAGCAGCGATTGAAAGTGGCAAGGTGCATTGTCGCGGCGAACGCTGCAAACCGGGCAAGGAGCCACGCATAGGCGATGAGTTCGAGATTCGCACCGGCTTCGAAGTGCGCACCGTGAGGGTCGAAGCGTTGTCGATCGTGCGTCGTGGCGCACCCGAGGCGCAGACCCTGTATGCCGAGACCGAGGCGAGTATCGCCAAGCGTGAAGCGGCTGCGGCGATGCGCAAGGCAGGGTCGTTGGGCGTGAGCACCGATGGCAAGCCGAGCAAGAAGCAGCGGCGCGATCTGTTCAAGTTTCGCGGTAGCAACGACGAGTAAAAAGATCGCAGCCTGCGGCAGGTCCTACAGTTGGAATGCGATCCCAGTAGGAGCTGCCGAAGGCTGCGATCTTTTCGAGGTTCCACCATTTACCGGGCGGAAATTACACTCATCCGCGACACCAGCGGCAACTTGCCCAACAGCGCGAAAACCGGCGCGGTCAGCTTCAACCAGAAGTTCGACGCGTGCCAGGCAAACGGCGTGTAGTAACCCCAGCCCAACGCCCATACCGCCAGCAGCACGCCACCGATGTAGTCGTCCTGGCCCCAGTGCGCGCCAGCCACCAGACGCGGCAACATGAACAGCACTGCCAGACCCCAGACCGTCAAAAACTGGCCTACGGTGCGGCTGAACACGCCCATGAACAGCGCCCAGATCAATAGCACCGAAGCATGATCCCCGGGAAAGCTCTGGCCCGAACGGTCCTTCAGCTCCCAGGTTTTTTCCAGGTGAGGAAAATAATCGCTGATGTGCACAGCACCCTCGATCACCATCGACGGGCTGCTGTGCTGCCAGCCCATGTGATCGGCGAATTTGGAAAACAGCGCGCGAATCACCACCATCAACAGCAGGATCGAGAAAAAACCGAAGAATGCGCGGCGCACGTCGATCGCCCTGAAGACCCAGTCGCCCTTGATCAGCAGCGTCAGCAAAATGAGTCCGACGACGATGTCGAACGGGCGCAGACTTGCAATTGCCCAGATGTGGAGCCATATCGGGTTGCTGGCCAGTGGTGCATTGAGCGAGCGGAACAGCCACTCGTCGAAAATCACACACAGCATCTGGCCCGTAGGCCATAACCAGAAAGCCAGTAGCGCCAACGGCACTACGTTACACAGAACCAGCCGGCCGAGGTTCCACCTTGATTGGAACAAACCCGGATTGTTCATAAAATGCCTCCCATGGCGAAAAGCGCCGGCACCAAAAAAAGTGCCAGCAAGCGCAAATTTTCACGTTTTGTAACCATTTTGTCATCACATTCAGATACCCAGACCTATGACCGACCTAGCGGATACCGATTTCACTCAACGCTTCATCTTCGATGACAGCGACACTCGCGGCGAACTGGTAGCGCTGGAGCGCAGCTACGCCGAAGTCCTTGCCAAACACCCGTACCCGGAGCCGGTCGCGCAGTTGCTCGGCGAACTGATGGCGGCCGCGTCGTTGCTGGTCGGCACGCTCAAGTTCGATGGCCTGCTGATCTTGCAGGCGCGTTCGGAAGGGCCGATTCCGCTGCTGATGATCGAGTGCTCCAGCGAGCGCGAAATCCGTGGCCTGGCGCGCTATGACGCCGAGCAGATCGCGGCTGACGCCACCCTCAGCGACCTGATGCCGAACGGCGTTCTCGCCCTGACTGTCGATCCGACTGTGGGCCAGCGCTATCAGGGTATCGTCGACCTCGACGGCGAAACCCTCTCGGATTGCTTCACCAATTATTTCGTCATGTCGCAGCAAGTCGGCACGCGCTTCAAGCTGTTCGCCGACGGTCGTCGTGCCCGTGGCCTGCTGCTGCAGCAATTGCCCGCCGATCGCTTGAAAGACGAAGAAGAACGGGCCGCCAGCTGGCAGCACCTCACCGCGTTGGCCAGCACTCTGAGCGCCGATGAACTGCTCAGCCTGGACAACGAAACCGTGCTGCATCGCCTGTACCACGAAGAGCAAGTGCGCCTGTTCGATGTGCAGCATCTGCGTTTCAGTTGCAGCTGCTCGCGGGAACGCTCCGGCAATGCGCTGGTCAGTCTGGGGCTGGAAGATGCGCTGGCGCTGGCAGCCGAGCAGGGCGGCAAAGTCGAGATCGATTGCCAGTTCTGCAATCAGCAGTACCTGTTCGATGCGGCCGATATTGCTCAATTGTTCGCTGGCGCGGGCGTCGATACGCCGTCAGATACCCGTCACTAAAACGGTTCAGCGCAGGTAAATTCACTGCGGAATGACGGAATATCGCCGTTACGACGGGAGGACCCTACTCTTTTTGGGCTTTTCTGGCATAATCCGGCCCACTTTTTTCGCGGTAGTAGTGCACGACTTTCTACTACAAAACGTTTGGAGCACACTCGGCCACTGGCCGACGGGGAACCTCATGACGCAAGCCAATAACGCCGTGTACACCGATCTGAGTGTTGATGATCTGGTAAAAGAAGCCCTGAATCGCGGTGAAGGCGAGCTTGCCGATACCGGCGCTCTGGTTGTTCGCACCGGTCACCGCACCGGCCGTTCGCCAGTCGACCGTTTCATCGTTGAAGAGCCTTCCACCCAGGCCGCTATCGCCTGGGGCCCGATCAACCGCAAGTTCCCGGCCGACAAGTTCGATGCGCTGTGGGCTCGCGTCGAGGCCTTCAACAACGCGCAAGAGCACTTCGTGTCCCACGTGCATGTAGGCGCGGCGGAAGATCACTACCTGGCCGTGAAAATGACCACGCAGACTGCCTGGCAGAACCTGTTCGGTCGTTGCCTGTTCATCAACCCGGCCCAGTACAACCCGGCTGGCCGCGAAGAATGGCAAGTGCTCAACGTCGCGAACTTCGAGTGCGTGCCTGAGCGTGACGGCACCAACTCCGACGGCTGCGTGATCATCAACTTCGCGCAGAAGAAAGTGCTGATCGCCGGCATGCGTTACGCCGGTGAGATGAAGAAAGCCATGTTCTCGGTGCAGAACTTCCTGCTCCCGGCCGCTGACGTGCTGCCAATGCACTGCGCTGCCAACATCGGCGAAGATGGCGACGTGACCCTGTTCTTCGGTCTGTCGGGCACCGGTAAAACCACCCTGTCCGCCGACGAAAGCCGTTACCTGATCGGTGACGACGAACATGGCTGGGGCGAAGGCGTGGTGTTCAACATCGAAGGCGGTTGCTATGCCAAGTGCATCGACCTCTCCGAGAAGAACGAGCCGGTCATCTGGAAAGCCATCAAGCACGGCGCGGTGCTGGAAAACGTCGTTATCGACGACGCCAAGCACGCCGACTACGCCGATGTCAGCCTGACCCAGAACAGCCGCGCCGCGTATCCGCTGGAGCACGTTGCCAAGCGTTCCGAGAAGAACCTCGGTGGCGAGCCAAACGCGGTGATCTTCCTGACCTGCGACCTGACCGGCGTACTGCCGCCAGTGTCGATCCTCAACGAAGAACAAGCGGCCTACCACTTCCTGTCCGGCTACACCGCACTGGTGGGCTCGACTGAAATGGGTTCGGGCAGCGGCATCAAGTCGACGTTCTCCACCTGCTTCGGCGCACCGTTCTTCCCGCGCCCGGCTGGCGAATACGCCGAGCTGCTGATCAAGCGCATCCGCGGCTTCGGCTCCAAGGTCTACCTGGTCAACACCGGCTGGACCGGCGGCGGCTACGGCGTCGGGAAACGCTTCAACATCCCGACCACCCGCGCAGTGATTGCCGCGATCCAGAGCGGCGCGCTGATCGGCGCAGCCACCGAACACCTCGACACCATCAACCTCGACGTGCCACTGGCCGTACCGGGCGTCGACACCAACCTGCTCAACCCACGCAATACCTGGGCTGATAAGGCTGCGTATGACGAGGCAGCGAAAGCCCTGGCCGGTCTGTTCATCGAGAACTTCAAGAAGTTCGAAGTGAGCGACGCGATCAAGGCGGCTGGGCCGAAGTTGTAAGTATTGGTTTGCAGTGAATGAAAAAACCGCCCTTTGGGGCGGTTTTTTATTTTCGATTTGAAATGCAGCTCGGTTGGCCTCAAAGACTTGGCTTGGTTACTTCTTCAGAACCTGTCAATCAGCCAGTGCACTCAGCACATGGACAGGATCGTTATGAATTGCCTTGAGTAGCGCTTTTGCCGGCCCCGTCGGCTGACGACGACCTTGCTCCCAATTGCGTAACGTCCCGAGCTGGACATCAATCAAGGCTGCGAACTTTGCCTGCGTCATTCCCGTCGCTTTGCGAATCTGTTTAACCTGTAATGCATCCACATAAAATTCGCGGGAAGGTTTTTTTTCACCCCGGAGAATCTCATCCATTTCCTGCACGCTTTCCATCAGCTCATCAAAAAACTTGCTCATGGTTACCTCCAGTTTCCAATCATAGCCTTCAGTGCTTTCCGTTCATCATGGGTAAGATCCTGCTGCTCATTTTTTGAATAAATCATCAAGAACGCGATCTGTGATGCTGAAACGAAGTGGTAGTAGATAACCCGTGCTCCACCTCGTTTGCCGTGGCCTTTGGAGGCGACTCGTGCTTTACGCACCCCGCCAGTCCCTTCGATTACATCGCCAATAGACGGGTCTGCGACCAGCTGCTTTTGAAAGGTGGCGTAGGCATCGTCGTCCAGTAACTCTCTTACTCGGCGGGTGAAGACAGAAGTCTCAATAAAAATCATGGTCAATGTACGCCAGTGACTTACTTTCAGGCAATGCTGAAGTGTTGATAACGAGGACTGGTGCCCGGTCGCCGACAGATGATCGGCGGTGATCAGGCTGCTCGGCTTAGGCCGGCGCTTTCCAGTTGAGCATTTGTGTCTGTGCGACTTGCAGCAGGTCGCAGCCGTCCTGGGTCAGTAGATAGAGGGCGTGGGTGATGTGGGGGATGTCTTCGACGTCGGCTTGTTTGAAGCTCAGGCAGTACAGGGTTTGCAGAAGGTCGCTGGAGGCGCGCAGGCGCTGGACGGCGCACTCGAGGATGTCTTGCGGGTTGGCTTGCGTGTCGATGATCAGCGGCTTGCTGTCGGTGAGATTTGATTCGAGTGGGCGGTAGCGATCGGCGGTGAATTGATTCCAGGTTTTCATTGGCTTTGCCTCGTTTTGCGTCATGAGAATCCGCACCCACCGTGACCAAGCGATAGGTGGCGGACTGCGTTCGGGTTGGTCAACCGATGAGGCATTCACAACCGGCACGCCCGAGGGCGTCCCGAACACAGCCGCCATAAAGCGTGCTGACACAAAAAGCGCCAGCAGCATACAACGACTGTGAATGCACATCTAATATGGGTGACCAAGCCCAAGTCGCTGAACAGACAGCGACAGCCACGACTATAGGTTCGCACCGCCAGCTCGCGATAGCCGACAAGGCGTCACGTGAAGTAGGAACGGGACGAACTATTTGCCGGAAGTTGCTATCGATTCTTCAACGTTTTTCAACGCAGATGCTGGTAGCCGGAAATGTCCAGCAGGCTCGTGGTGAGTCCGGTTGCTGGCCGGTAGATCGTGCCTTTCACTGCCGAGAAGGGCACACCCTTGCTGCCCAGCGAGACAGAGCGCTCACCTTTGTCCAGCTCGGTGAACCAGGTGTAGGACTGATTGTGCATCTTCTTGTAACGTGCTTCGTTGCTAACGATTGCGCCGGTGAAGCGTCGCAGGTCGGCATCGCTCAGGTTGAGGGTTTTGGCCAGTGGCACGCCCCAGCGTTTGAGGCAGGTTTCCGCCAGATGGCGAACGATGCGGCCTGGTTCGATCAGCGCATTGAGGTCGCTGCTGCTGGTCGGCTCGCCCCCGAGTGCGGTGGCGTTGCCGGCGAGGGTAGCGTGGCGACCAGCCATTGGATAAATCGAGGTTTGCGTGCCTGTAGCAGTCTGCGGGATCACGCAACTGAACCCTTTGGAGCGTTCGTCACGGGCATAGAACGCAATGTACTCCTTGACATTGGATTGGAGTTTGACGCGGTGTTCCTGAAAGTTGCCGATCCCCGGAACCGGATCAATTGCAAAGATATTCACTGGAATATGCTTGAGTGCAGCGTCCTTGAACATTGCATTGGCCAACATGTGGCAACTGACTCCGCCGCGGCTCCAGCCAACAAGATTGATCCGTGCAGGAATTACTCCGCCCTTGCGGAAAGTCCTGATGATTTGCTCCTGTAACTTCTGTTGGGTGATGCTGCGATCGCCATAGTTATATTTGCGCCAGAACCAGGAACCCTCGACTTTCACATCTTCAATCGGAATGCCTGCGCTTTTCAGGCGGTTATATTCCTTTTCAGTCAGTTGAATGCGTTGCCAGTCGCACTTGCCTTTGATGATGTTCATGGCGTGCTGTACGTTTTCGTCCCAGCCTTTACCAAACAGCGTCCCGGACAGCCCGTAGGCCTTGGTTTTGGTAAATAGATCATCGGCTTGCAGATTGCCACTGCCCGGGCCATCCACCACGATCCAGTCAGCGAACTCGCGGCCGGTGTGGTTTGCCGCGAGTGTCGAAACAATTTCGCCATCCCAGAAGTTTTTATGGTGGACATCAAACTTGTTGGAGCCGGTGCCGCAGAAAAAGATTGTTAAAGTTGTCATTTCGTTGCTCTTGCTTATGAATAAGAGCGGCCAAGTTAGTTTGAGAGGTCGTTATAAATAAAGCGCGCTGTTGTATCCGCGTTTGTACTTTGAAGTGTGTTATGTATATGTAGTTGAGCTTTTCGAAAGTTTGTTGAGGTGTTTCGATTGTTACGCGCTTCGTTTCGCTTCCCATGTATCATTCAGTATTGATTCAATCCCGACCTTTTCTCGACTTGCTGCAATCGCCCGCTAGGCTTTCGGCATGGCAGCAGTCAAAGGAGTGACAGCGAATGCACCACACCCTGGAACAGGTTTTTGGTTATCCACAATTTCGACCCGGTCAGGAGGCCGCAATCAGCGCGGTGCTGGCGGGGCGCTCGGCGGCAGCGATCTTTCCCACCGGCTCCGGTAAATCACTTTGCTACCAGCTGCCGGCACTGCTGCTGCCGCACCTGACGCTGGTGGTCTCGCCGTTGCTGGCGTTGATGCAGGATCAACTGGCCTTTCTCAAGCGCCACGGTATCTCGGCGGGCAGCATCGATTCGGCACAGAGCCGCGAGGATGCTAACGATGTCATGGCCCGTGCGCGTTCGGGTGAGTTGAAAATTCTGATGATCTCGGTCGAACGCCTGAAAAACGAGCGCTTCCGCAACTTCTTGCAGCAGGTACGGATTTCGTTGCTGGTGGTCGATGAAGCCCACTGCATTTCCGAATGGGGCCACAATTTTCGGCCCGATTACCTGAAATTGCCGGACTACCAGCGCCAGTTCAACATCCCGCAGGCTCTGCTGCTGACTGCCACAGCCACACCGAAAGTCATTGCCGACATGCAGGAGAAATTCGCGATCGCCCCGGTGGATGTAGTGACCACCGGTTTCTATCGGCCCAACCTCAACCTGCTGGTTGAGCCTGTGCGTGGCCAGGACAAGCGCCGACGTCTGGTCGAATGGATGACCGAGCGTCCCGGGCAACCGAGCATTGTCTACGTCACGTTGCAGAAGACCGCCGAGCAAATCGCCGAGCATCTTCAACGCAACGTTATCCAGGCCGAGGCTTATCACGCAGGTTTGCCCCACGATCAGCGTGATGGCATTCAACGGCGCTTCATGGCCGGGCAGTCCAATTGCATCGTTGCCACCATCGCCTTCGGGATGGGCATCGACAAGAGCGACATTCGCAACGTCGTACATTTCGACCTGCCCAAATCCATCGAAAACTACAGCCAGGAAATCGGTCGCGCCGGGCGTGACGGTCAGCCCTCGGATTGCCTGGTACTGGCCAACCGCGACAGCCTCAATGTGCTTGAGAACTTCGTCTACGGCGACACGCCCGAGCGCGACGGAATTCGCTATGTGCTCGACGAACTGAAAGCCTCAGTGCCGGACGGACAATGGGAGTTTCTGCTCGGGCCACTCGCCGATCAGAGCAATATTCGCTCGCTGCCGTTAAAGACCTTGCTGGTGCAGCTGGAACTGCGCGGCCTGATTGCTCCGCGTTACGCCTATTACGCGGAGTATCGCTTCAAATATTTGCTCGAGCCGGAGGCACTGCTCCAGCGCTTCGAAGGCGAACGCAGGGATTTCGTTGCGGCGATCATCAGAACGTCCGCGCGAGCACGCACCTGGGCCACGGTAGATTTCGAGGCGATGTATTCGCAGTATTCCGCCGAGCGCAATCGCGTAGTGACAGCGCTGGATTACTTCCAGGAAAAGGGCTGGGTCGAGCTGGAGAGCAAGCAGATGACCGAGGTTTACAGCCTGCTGCACTGTGATTTTGCCAGCGACGCCCTGAGCGCTGAGCTGCACGAGTATTTCACCCGCCACGAACAGACTGAGGTGGCGCGGATTCACGCCATGCTTGAGGTGTTCGCCACCCAACGCTGCCTGGGTTATCGCCTGGCCGAATATTTCGGTGATCACAATGCCCCCGAGCGTTGTGGCCATTGTTCGGTGTGTCATGGCCATGTCGCCCGGTTGCCTGAGCCGCCAGCGCTGCCGGCGCTTGTGGATAAAAACTTCGCAGAATTATGTGGTGAATTTATCCACAGGCATGAGCAGCACACAGGGCGTATTCCATCGGTCGAACGCCTGACGCGGTTCCTGTGCGGTATCAGCGTGCCGTTGTTCACCAAGCTCAAGGCACGCGCGATTCCAGGATTCGCGGCGCTGGAAGAGTATCCCTACGCTGAAGTCCGCGAGTGGGCGCAAGAGCACCTCTGATCTGTAGGAGCTGCCGAAGGCTGCGATCTTTTGATGTTGATTTCTTCAAGATCAAAGGATCGCAGCCTTCGGCAGCTCCTACAGGGGTCATCAAGGCAGGCGCTGCATCCATCCGCTGAATGTCGATCATCACGCTAATAAACTTCAAAAAGCGTCGTGGCCTGACTAAGGTTGGAATCTGTCTTCGGGCCACCCACAAGAGAACAACATGAGCCAGACATCCTTCGAAATCCAGCAAGCTGCGGTGATCGGCGCGGGCACCATGGGCCGGGGCATTGTCATGTGCCTGGCCAATGCCGGCGTGAGCGTGCAGTGGGTGGATAACAATCCACAGATGCTTGAGCAGGCGCTGACGACCGTCGCCGAAACTTATGCACACAGCGTGCGTCAGGGCCGCATCGATCAGGCCGAAGCGGATGCGCGAATTGCTCGTGTGTCTGCGGCGGCGGATTACGCAGCGATTCGTAATGTCGACCTGGTGATCGAAGCGGTGTACGAAAACCTCGAGCTGAAGCAGAAGATCTTTCGTGAGCTGGATGGTTTGCTCAAGCCTGAGGCTCTGCTGGCGAGCAACACCTCGGCGCTGGATATCGACGCCATCGCGGCTGCGACGCGGCGCCCGGCGCAGGTGCTGGGTCTGCACTTCTTCAGCCCGGCGCACATCATGAAACTGCTGGAAATCGTGCGCGGTGCGCAAACCTCGCCAGCGACGCTGGAGGCAGCGCTGGCACTCGGCAAGCGCATGGGCAAGGTCAGCGTGGTGTCGGGAAATTGCCACGGTTTCATCGGCAACCGCATGCTGCATCCGTATGTTCTTGAAGCGCGCAAGATGCTCCTCGAAGGCGCTTATCCACAGCAGGTGGATGCTGCCCTGCAAGGCTTCGGCTTTGCCATGGGGCCGTTTCGCATGTACGACGTGGTCGGCATAGATCTGGAATGGCGTGCTCGGGAGCTAGCTGGCAAGGGGCAAGATGCGCCCGAGGTTCAGGTGGATAACCGCCTGTGCGAGCTGGGCCGGTTCGGGCAGAAGTCCGGTAACGGTTATTACCACTATGAGCCGGGCAGTCGACAGGCCGAGCATGATCCTGAAGTGGATGCGCTGGTGCTGCGGGTCAGCGAAGAGTTTGGGTTTCAACGGCGCGAGATCGGCCCCGAAGAAATTCTTGAGCGTTGTTTGCTGGCGCTGGTCAATGAGGGCGCGAAGATTCTGCAGGAAGGCATCGCCGGCTCGGCCCGTGACATCGATCTGGTGTACTTGAACGGTTATGGTTTTCCAGCGGAAAAGGGTGGGCCGATGGCCTGGGCGGATCAGCAAGGGCTGGCGGATATCCATCAGCGCTTGCTGGCGCTGGAGACGCGCCAGGGCGATCAGTGGAAGCCGGCGCGGCTGATTGGCGAGCTGGCGGCGCAGGGGAAGGGGTTTGCCGATCGTTGACACTTGTCGGCCGTGCTGACGTCTTCGCGAGCAGGCTCGCTCCCACAGGTTGGCGCATTCCAATGTGGGAGCGAGCCTGCTCGCGAAAGCTGTGCCGATATTTTGAATTAGACTCGCCAAAATAGCCTTGGGAATTGCTGATCAATGTCCAACCCGACACCACAACGCACCGACTACCCCCACTTCCAGCCCATCACCACACGCTGGCACGACAACGACGCCTACGGTCACGTCAACAACGTTACCTACTACAGCTTCTTCGACACGGCGGTGAACACCTATCTGATTCAGGTCGGTGGCCTGGATATCCATGACGGCGAAGTGGTGGGGTTCGTGGTCAGTTCTGCCTGCGATTATTTTGCCTCGATCGCTTTCCCCGATCTGATCGAGATCGGGCTGCGGGTCGGCAAGCTGGGCAACAGTTCGGTGCAATACGAACTGGCTGTGTTCAAGGTCGGCGAAAGCGAGGCGTGTGCGGCGGGGCGGTTCGTGCATGTGTTTGTCGATCGGGCGAGCAATCAGCCGGTGCCGATTCCTGCCGGTTTGCGCGAGGCCCTGGAACGGTTGGTCATCTGATCACGCAAAAAAAATCGCAGCCCCAGGGGCTGCGATTTTCATTCAAGCCTTCGCCTTAACGGTGGCGATAGTACTTGTGATGCTTGCGGTGGCCGTAGGCATGGCCGCGACCTGGATGACCACGGTCGCGATAGTAGCGGCGATCATCATGGCGGTCATAACGACGATCATCGTCGTCGCTCTTGTTGCCCATGTAGTTACCCAGCGCGCCACCTGCGCCGCCACCAGCGGCGGAGCCGATCAGGCTGCCGGTGGTGCCGCCAAGGCTGCGGCCGACAACGTTACCGCCGGCTGCACCCAGTGCACCGCCGATGGCCGCTTCGCCACGGCTGCGCTTGTCTGCGCCGACCGCACTGCCACCCGCGCCGCCCAGGGCTGCGCCGATGGTGGAACCTGTATTGCCGCCTAACGATTGACCGACGACCGAGCCAAGAACCCCGCCCAATGCGCCGCCCACACCTGCTTCGGTGGTGCCTCCGGCAGAAGCGAAGCCGCTGACCAGGCCAAGGGACAACAAGAGAATCGAGGAGAACTTCATAGAGGATGAGCCTCAAAGGGATGACGGCGCCGATCCTGAGGCTCTGCATTGGGCGTGACAATCAAAATCCGACGAATAACACGACTTGTATACAATATTGCAAGTTACTGTTTTTTCACCGGAACTTAACCGATTTTCGCCGGTCTTTAGCTACTTCGGACAGGCCGTTTTTATACAAAAACGGCCTTTTTTGTGGACGTTTGAAAAGTGCTAGCCGGAAGAAGTGTATTGAATGTCCTACCGCCTTCGCGAGCAAGCTCGCTCCCACATTTGAACTGCATTCCAATGTGGGAGCGAGCTTGCTCGCGAATAGGCCGGTACTGACACCGCTTTAGGCGGATTTAGCCATGATCAATCCCGTCTCACTCGCCGCTTCCAACCGAATCGCAATGAACTTCGATGTCGGCGTATGACTGCCATCCCCGGTGCTCTCCAATGGCACCAGCGGATTCACTTCCGGGTAATAAGCCGCCGCCTGACCGGCTGGAATATCAAATGCCAGCAGCGTGAAGCCCTTCACTCGACGCTCGCGGCCATCATCCCAGATCGACACGATGTCGGCCTTTTGCCCCGGACGGAAGCCCAGACGAATGATGTCGGCCTCATTGGCGAACAGCACGTCGCGCTGGCCCTTCACGCCGCGATAGCGGTCGTCGAGACCATAAATCGTCGTGTTGTACTGATCGTGAGAACGCATCGATTGCAGGATCAGATCCGGCACCTGGCCGGTGGCACGGGTACGTTCGTGAACCAGATCTTTCGGCAACTGGTTGGCGCGGAAGTTGGCCCGGCCAGACGGCGTGTTCCACTTGCGGGCACCAGCCGAGTTGCCCAGATAGAAGCCGCCCGGGTTTTTGATCTTGTCGTTGAAGTCCTTGAAGTTCGGGATGGTGTCGGCGATCAGTTCGCGAATGCGCCCGTAATCGGCCACCAGCCAGTTCCAGTCCACCGGTTGGCTGCCCAGCGTGGCGGCAGCGATGCCGGCGATGATCGACGGCTCCGAGCGCATCTGGTTCGACAGCGGCTGCAACTGGCCGTTGGAGGCGTGGACCATGCTGAACGAGTCTTCCACGGTCACCGCTTGCGCGCCTTCGCTCTGGATGTCGATATCGGTACGGCCCAGGCACGGCAGGATCAGCGCGTCTTTACCGTGAGCGAGGTGACTGCGGTTGAGCTTGGTGCTGATCTGTACGGTCAGGTCGCAGTTGCGCAGCGCTTCGAAAGTGCGCGAACTGTCCGGGGTGGCTTGGGCAAAGTTGCCGCCCAGACCGATGAAGACCTTGGCGCGACCCTCAGCCATCGCATGGATCGCTTCGACCACGTTGTGCCCGTTGTGGCGCGGCACCTTGAACTGGAAGCGACGTTCCAGCGAATCGAGGAACGCCACCGGTGGACGCTCGTTGATGCCCATGGTGCGGTCGCCCTGCACGTTGCTGTGACCACGCACCGGGCACAGACCGGCGCCAGGTTTGCCGATATTGCCGCGCAGCAGCATCAGGTTGGCGATCTCCTGAATGGTCGGCACCGAATGACGGTGCTGGGTGATCCCCATGGCCCAGCACATGATCACGTTCTTGCCTTTGGCGTACATGCGCGCGGCTTGCTCGATCTCGACCAGCGTCAGACCGGACTGCTCGACGATCTGCTCCCACGACGTGTCGTCAACGATGCCTAGATACTCCAGCACATTGGTGCTGTGGGCATTGAGAAAATCGTGGTCGAACACCGCTGGCTCACCAGCCTTTTGCGCATCGCGTTCCCATTGCAGGAGGAACTTGGCCATGCCGCGCAGCACCGCCATGTCACCGCCGAGTGCCGGGCGGAAGTAGGCAGTGTTGGTCGGCTTGTCGCCGTTGGTGAGCATTTCGATCGGGTGCTGTGGATGCTGGAAGCGCTCCAGACCGCGCTCTTTCAGCGGGTTGATGCAGACTACCTGGGCGCCGCGTTTCACCGCCTCACGCAACGGCTCGAGCATGCGCGGATGGTTTGTGCCGGGGTTCTGGCCCCAGACGAAAATCGCATCGGCGTGTTCGAAGTCGTCAAAGGTCACCGTGCCCTTGCCGACACCGACGCTCTGCGCCAATGCCACGCCGCTGGCCTCGTGGCACATGTTCGAGCAGTCAGGGAAATTGTTGGTGCCGTAAGCACGCACGAACAGCTGATACAGATACGCCGCTTCGTTGCTGGCGCGGCCGGAGGTGTAGAACTCGGCCTGATCCGGGCTCGGCAGATTGCGCAGGTGCTTGCCGATCAGAGCGAAGGCATCTTCCCAGCTGATCGGCTTGTAGTGATCTGACTCAGCGTCGTAAACCATAGGCTCGGTCAGACGGCCCTGATATTCCAGCCAGTAATCGCTCTGCTCAAGCAGCGCAGTCACGCTGTGTTTGGCGAAAAATTTGGCATCGACGCGGCGTTTGGTCGCTTCCCAGTTCACCGCTTTCGCGCCGTTCTCGCAGAACTTGACCATGCCGCTTTCCGGCGAATCACCCCAGGCGCAACCTGGGCAGTCGAAGCCGCCGTTCTGGTTGGTCTTGAGCATCATGCGCAGGTTTTTCAGGGCGTTGTCGCTGGTCAACCAGGCCTGGGCCACACTGATCAGGGCGCCCCAGCCGCCGGCGGCACCTTTGTAAGGCTTGTAGCGCGGAACAGGTTTCTGGTCGGCTTGATGATGTTGGCTCACGCTTGATTCTCCATCGCGGGGCTGTACACCCGCGGCGCACTTTTCTGCGGCAGGTGGATGAGATTGAGGTTGTGGCGCCGGGCCCATTGCACGGCCAGGCCGGTGGGTGCCGACAGGCTGACCAGGGTCTGGATGCCGGCACGCAGGACTTTCTGGATCAGTTCGAGGCTGCAACGGCTGGTGACAATCGCCAGCCCGCCTTCAGTGGATATCTTCTGGCGGATCAGCCCGCCGATCAGCTTGTCCAGCGCGTTGTGTCGGCCGATGTCTTCGCGGCCGAGCAGCAATTCACCGCTGGCATCCATGAACACCGCCGCGTGCACCGCGCCGCAGTGCTGACCGAGCGGCTGGAACGCGCCGATGCGCTGGCGCAGGCCATCTAGCCACTCGATCGGTGGCAAGGCTGCGCCCGCCAACACTTTGAGATCAGGCAGTGCCTGTTCTACCGCTTCGACACCGCACAGCCCGCAGCCACTCGTGCCGGCCAACTGCCGACGTTGCTGCTTGAGGTTCCAGAACGCCCGGTTGGCAATTGTCACTTGCGCGTATTGCGCCGAGCCGGCACCGCTCAGTTGCAGATCGTAGATATCGCTGGCGTCTTCGATGATGCCGCTGCCAAGGCTGAACCCGACGATGAAATCTTCGAGGTCAGTCGGGGTGACCAGCATCACTGCCTGGCTGATGCCGTTGTAGGCGATCGCCAACGCGACTTCCTCGGCCAGCGCGGTGCAGGCCGATGCCTCGAAGGGTAGATCGCTGTAGCTGTAGGTCTGGCTGGCGGCAGGCGCGGGCGTTTCGATTGCTGGCGCCGCGCAGGCTGGGCGCTTGGCGTTCATGGCATCACCGACGGTTTGATCAGGGTTAAGACTAGGCGCGGCAACTTGTCGCGTCTAATCGCTATTACCGATCTACCGATAGACGCTGTCGATCAAGCGTCTTATGGCGATTTTTGATACAGCGCGAAACAGGCTTCGGCCAGTGCCGAGCGCGGCGCGCCACGGCGCATGATCAGGCCCAGCGGCGCGAGGGTATGGGCATTCTCGATGGGTTGCAGACGCAGGTGATCGGCGAGGTTTTCCGCGCCGCCGTCGAGCGGCATGATCGCGCAGCAAAAGCCGCCATGTACCGCTTGCAGCAGTTGATGCACCGCGTCGGTTTGCAGCAGCGGCTGCGGCGTCAGGCCGCGGCTGTGGAAGTTGTGGTCGATGGACTGGCGAAAGTGCATGCCGCTGGTGAGCATGCACAGCGGCAGTTCGACCAACGATTCCCAGCTCAGAGGTTCTTCGCCGAAGCTGAACGAACGCTCGTCATACAGCAGGCCCATGCGCGTCTCGTTGAAGGCCAGCGAATCGAAACGCTCGCCGTCCAGGCGTTCCAGATACGACACGCCGATGTCGATGCGGTTATTGGCCAAGTGTTCGAGCACCTGCTCGGAGCTGAGCGACGACAGCTCGAAGCGCAGTTCCGGGTGCGCTGCGTGCAGACGTTGCATCAGCGGCAACGGATCGAAACTCGACAGCGGTACCACACCCAGGCGCAGCGTACCGATCAGGTTGCCGCGACAGGCTGCCGCTTCCGCCTGCAGGCCATCGTAAGCCGCCAGCACCGTGCGCGCCCACGCCAGCACACGCTCGCCTGGCGCGGTGAAGCCTTCGAAGCGCTGGCCGCGGTTGACCAATGGCAGATCAAGTTCTTCTTCGAGGCTGCGCAAGCGCATCGACAGGGTCGGCTGGGTGATGTGGCAGCGCGCGGCGGCCTGGCCGAAATGGCGGGTTTCGTCGAGGGCGATGAGGAATTTCAGCTGCTTGATGTCCATCTTCGCTCCGGGCGGTTGGCGGGGTGTGGAGATTCTACCGCCTGCGGCGCGGCAGCGTCATTGGTCGGACTGGAACCGGGTTTGGCTGGGGTGGTCTAGTCTTGGACGACTGGAACCTAAATCAAGGAGTGTGCGCTATGAGTCTGTTGAGCTTTGTGAAAGAGGCCGGGGAGAAGCTGATCGATCTGTTGACCCCGGGCAATGCCAACGCCAGTGAGCAGTTGAAGGAACATATCAGCAAGGTCGGGCTGGGCAATCCTAACGTGCAGGCGACCGTGGATGGCGACAAGGTGACGGTCACCGGTGAAGTGGCGAGCCAGGAAGAAAAGGAAAAGATCCTGCTTGCGGTAGGCAACATTTCGGGCGTAGGCAGCGTCGATGATCAGATCACCGTGACAGGCCCGGTTGTGGTGGCCGCCGAGTTTGTCGAGGTCAAGGCAGGTGACACGCTTAGTGCGATTTCGCTGCGCGTCTATGGAAATGCCAACCAGTACGAGAAGATTTTCGAAGCCAACAAACCGATGCTCAAGGATGTGAACAAGATCTATCCGGGACAAAAACTGCGCATTCCAAAATAACGCAGTCCTGTAGGAGCTGCCGAAGGCTGCGATCTTTTGACCTTGATTTTTAAAACCAGGATCAAAAGATCGCAGCCTTCGGCAGCTCCTACAGGGGTCAAAGCCCTGCAATCAAATCGCGGTAATCTTCGACTGCGGCAAACTCCGCTGTGTCCTTCGGCCCTTTGCGGCTGTCCGGTTCTTTCACCGCGAGCAAATGCGCCACGCCAAAATCCCGCGCACTGCGCAGGATCGGCAAAGTGTCGTCGATGAACAGGCTACGTGCCGGATCGAAACCGATGTCCGCCTGCAAGGCATCCCAGAACTGCGGGTTCTCCTTGGGATAACCATAGTCATGCGAGCTGATCAGCCGCTCGAAGTAGGGCGCCAGTTCGATCCGTTCCAGTTTCAACGACAGCGAATCGCGGTGCGCATTGGTGATCATGATCACCCGTTTGCCGGCACGCTTGATTGCGTCGAGAAAGGTATCGGCATCCGCACGCAGGGCGATCAGGTGCGCGGTCTCCTGTTTCAGTTCGCGCACTGACAGCTTCAGCTCCGCGCTCCAGAAATCCAGGCAGTACCACTGCAACTGGCCGGCGTGGCGTTCGAACAACGGCTGCAATTCCAGTTCGGCCATGGCCCGGCTGATGCCGTGCAGTTCGGCATAGCGCTGGGGCAGGTGCTCGAGCCAGAAATGGTTGTCGAAGTGCAGATCCAGCAGCGTGCCGTCCATGTCGAGCAGAACGGTATCGATGTCGGACCACGGTAAAGAAGGCATGGCAACGTCTCGAACGGTGAAAGGATATCCGACGCAAACAATCGGGAAAGCCGCGTTATAGTAGCGCGTTCACGCCAAGGAGCTTTGCATGCGCCAGAAACCCACCGTACTCGCCCGTGAGATCGTCGCCACCAGTCGTCTGTTTCGCGTCGAAGAACTCAAGCTGCGATTTTCCAATGGCGTGGAGCGCACTTATGAGCGTCTGGTTGGCAAGGGCGCAGGCTATGGCGCGGTGATGATTGTGGCGATGCTCGACGCCGAGCATGCGGTGTTGATCGAAGAATACTGCGGCGGCACCGACGAGTACGAACTGTCTCTGCCCAAAGGCTTGATCGAGCCGGGCGAAGACGTGCTGGCGGCGGCCGAGCGGGAGCTCAAGGAAGAGGCTGGTTATGGCGCGCGCCAACTTGAACATCTGACCGAGCTGTCGCTGTCGCCCGGTTACATGAGCCAGAAGATTCAGGTTGTCCTCGCTACCGATCTCTACGAAGAGCGGCTGGAGGGCGATGAGCCGGAGCCGATGCGGGTCGACAAAGTCAATCTGCGCGAATTGTCGGCGCTGGCGCTCAATCCGCAATTTTCCGAGGGCCGTGCGTTGGCGGCGCTTTATTTGACCCGCGATCTGCTGAGCCAGCGCGGGGTATTCAGCTATGAGTGAGACGTCGATGAATTTCCCCCATCCGTTGATGGCGCCGGTGGTTGAGCTGGCTTTACAGGCCGGCGAGGCGATTCTGCCGTTCTGGCGTGCCGGCGTTGAAGTCACGGCCAAGTCCGATGACTCGCCGGTCACGGCCGCCGACCTGGCCGCCCATCACCTTATCGTTGCCGGGCTGACGGCGCTGGATCCGAGCATTCCAGTGCTGTCCGAAGAGGACGCCGATATTCCGCAGAGCGTTCGCGCCGCTTGGCAGCGCTGGTGGCTGGTGGATCCGCTGGACGGTACCAAGGAATTCATCAGCGGTAGCGAGGAGTTCACCGTCAACATCGCACTGATCGAAAACGGCCGGGTGGTGTTTGGCGTGGTGGCGATGCCGACCAACGGTCGTTTTTACGTCGGCGGCGCCAAACTGGGTGCCTGGCGTGGCTACAAGGGCGCAACGCCGGTGCCGATTCAGGTGCGCGACGTGCCAGCCCCGGGCGAGGCGTTTACCGTGGTTGCCAGCCGCCGACATTCAAGTCCTGAGCAAGAGCGTTTGCTGGCCGGGTTGAGCGCCAGTCTTGGTGAGCTGCAACTGGCCAATATCGGCAGTTCCTTGAAGTTTTGCCTGCTGGCCGAAGGTGCTGCCGATTGCTACCCACGCCTGGCGCCGACTTCGCAGTGGGACACGGCGGCAGCTCAGGGCGTGCTGGAAGGGGCGGGGGGCGAGGTGCTGGATCTGCGCGGCGAGGCGTTCAGTTATCCGCCGCGGGAATCGCTGTTGAACGAGTTCTTCCTGGCGCTGCCGGCGAAGGCTGCGTGGCGTGCGCGATTGTTGGAGTTGGCCCGAGGTTAATGTTCTGAGCCGGAATTCCCCTCACCCCAGCCCTCTCCCCCAGGAGAGGGAGCCGACCGAGGGATATTGTGGAGCCGCGCCGACCTGGTCGAGTTTTGCTGAATCCGCAATCGCTGCGGTATTCAAGGTCGCTGTATAACGCAAGACACCTCGGTCAGTCCCCTCTCCCTCCGGGAGAGGGTTAGGGTGAGGGGCTTTTGATCTTCAGCTGTGCAAAACGTACTGCCCGGTAAACTTCACCGCCTCGTCCTCACTTCCCGCATTCAGTATCCGCGTCTCCAGCGTCAACCGCGCCCGCCCATGACGCCGATACATCGCCAAAAACCGCTTCCACACTGCTGCATCCGGCGCCGGACAAATCGCCACGGCGTCCCCGGTGACGGGCAGCGGATAACTGATCTGCCCTTCCTGGATGACGATGTGTCCGTCGGCAATCCCTTCTTCCTTCAAACGCAAAAGCAACCAGCCCCAACCGGCGAGCACGGCGCCACAGTAAAGGCTGCCGCCAAACATAGTGCTCTTGTGATTGACGTTGGGCGCAAGCGGCAGGTGCAGGCTCAATTGCTGCTCGTGCCACTCGAGCACCTCGAGGCCCATTTCAGCGGTCAGCGGAATGTCGTGATGCAGCACCGTTTGCAGGTAATCGCTTGCGCTGCTCATTCGCTCTCTTCCCCGTGGTTGCTGTCGCCGAAATTCAGCCCATGTTTGCGCAACTTGTCGTGCAGGGTCTTGCGCGGAATACCCAAGGCTTCGGCGAGGCTGCGTACCGAACTGTGCGAACGCGCCAGTTCGGCGGCGATCAACGATTTTTCGAAGTTTTCCACTTGCTCGCTGAGGCCGCCGTTGACCACTTCAACAGGCGCGGCGCCGCTGCCGTCAGCGCTGCTATCCAATGCCAGCTCCAGGCCCAGCGCAAAACGCTCGGCGGCATTTTGCAATTCGCGCACGTTGCCCGGCCAGGTGTGGCGCAGCAGCAGTGCGCGTTGCGCCGGTTGCAGCTCGTGGGGCGGCAAACCGTGGCGAGCGCTGGCTTCGTCGGCGTAATGCTGGAACAGCACCAAGGCGTCTTCGCCGCGTTCGCGCAGCGGCGGGATGCGCAGCGGCGCGACGTTGAGGCGGTAATACAAGTCGGCGCGGAAGCGGCCCTGGTCCGCCGCCTGGCGCAGGTCTTCCTTGGTCGCGGCGATGACCCGGATGTCCAGCGGGATCAACTGATTGCCGCCCAGGCGTTCGACGACCCGCTCTTGCAGCATGCGCAGCAATTTCACTTGCACGTCCATGCTCATGCTCTCGATTTCGTCGAGAAACAGCGTGCCGCCGTTGGCGAACTCGAATTTGCCGATGCGGCGCTTCTGCGCGCCGGTAAAGGCGCCGGGCTCATGACCGAACAATTCGCTTTCCACCACCGATTCCGCCAGCGCGCCGGCGTTGATCGCCACGAACGGGCCGTTGCGGCGGCTCGACAAGTCATGCAGTGCACGGGCGACGACCTCTTTACCGGCGCCGGTTTCGCCGAGGATCAGCACGTCAGCCTTGGTCGCCGCCAGCGCGCCGATCTGCTCGCGCAGGCGCAGCATTGGTGTCGAGTGGCCAACCAGTCGCGCGCTCAGTTCGTTGCGGTCGCTCAAGGCCAGACGCAGGCTGCGGTTGTCCAGCACCAGTCGCCGTAGCGAGAGGGCGCGGCGAACGCTGTCGAGTAGCGCATCGCTGGCAAAGGGTTTTTCCAGAAAGTCGTAAGCGCCGGCGCGCATCGCCTGCACCGCCAGCGGTACGTCGCCATGGCCGGTGATCAGCAGCACCGGCAACTCGGGATCTTGCGCGTGCAATTCATTGAGCAGTTCGAGGCCGTCCATGCCCGGCATGCGAATGTCGCTGACCACCACACCTGGCCAGTCACGCTCAAGCTGTGCGGCGAGGCCCTTGGCTTCGGACAGCGGCAGAATTTTCAGGCCGGCCAGGTCCAGGGTCTGGCCGAGAGCCTGGCGCAGGTGCGGATCGTCGTCGATCAACACTACCTGGATGCGATTGTCGATGGTCATGCACTTCGGTCCTCGGACGGTTGCAGGCTGACTCCGGGCGCGCCGGCGCGCAGGCGCAGGGTGATCAGGGCGCCGCCCTGCTTGTGGTTGGCGAACGACAGCTCACCACCGAAGGCGCGCATCAGCGTTTCGCAAATGGCCAGCCCCAGACCCAGGCCTTGCGTGCGGGTCTTGGTGGTGTAGAAGGGCTCGCTGGCGCGGCCAAGGGCTTCCATGCAGAACCCCGGGCCGTTGTCGCGAATGTACAGATTGACGCCCTCGGCGGTGGCTTCGGCACTCAGCCACAATTTACGCGGCGGGCCTTTTTCGGTCAGCGCATCAAGCGCGTTGGCCAGCAGATTGCCGAGCACTTGGCGCAATCGGGTTTCGCCGGCCTCGACCCACAGCGTCGCGGCGGGCAGATCGCGGATCAGTTCGACTTCCATACTGCGCCGACGTTTGGCCAGCAACGCCAGCGCATCGTCCAGGGCCGGTTGCAGGGCGACGCTTTCCGGTGCGTGGCGATCACGGCGGGCGAAGGCGCGCAGATGAGCGATGATCGAGGCCATGCGTCCGGTCAGTTCGCTGATCAGCTTGAGATTGCCGCGCGCGTCGTCGGTGCGCTGATGATCGAGCAGCACCTCGGCGTTCTCTGCATAGCTGCGAATCGCCGCCAGCGGCTGATTGAGTTCATGGCTGATGCTCGCTGACATGGTGCCGAGCGCCGACAGTTTGCCGGCCTGAACCAGATCGTCCTGGGCGCGCACCAGCTCCTGCTGCGCGTGCTCACGCTCGAGCACTTCCTGTTTCAAGCGGCGGTTGAGCCCTTCCAGATCGCTGGTACGTTCGGCCACCCGGCCTTCCAGTTCGCGGCGCGCTTTGGCCTCGAAGGCGATGCGCTCCAGATAATGCCGGCGCCGCTGCATCATCAAACCCACCAGCAGCATGACCACCAACAACGTGGCGCCACCGATCGCGACCACCGTGCGCACCGGGCGGTCGATCAACGTGCGCGGGGCGAGGATGCTCACGCTCCAGCCGGTTTCGGCGATGTCGTGGGTCTGCGTGAGCCACGCGTCGGAACTGAGGTTCAGCGGTCGGGGTTCACGGGTCGGGTAGGGCTGGATCGCGGTGATCGCGGCGCGCTCGGTTTCACTCAGCTCACGGGTGGCGCGGAAGCGCCATTCCGGGCGCGACGTCAGGATGACCACGCCATTGTGGTCAGTCACCAGCAGTTGTTCCGGGGTTTTGCCCCACAGGCTTTCGGTGTGGTCGAGATCGACCTTGATCACTAGCACGCCGATGATTTTTTCGCCGTTGCGCACAGCCGCGGCGAAGAAGTAACCGCGTTTGGCCGAAGTGGTGCCGAGCCCGAAGAAGCGTCCCAGGCGTCCGGCCATGGCCTCACTGAAATACGGGCGGAAGGCGAAATTGCGGCCGACGAAGCTGTCGCGTTTGTCCCAGTTCGACGCCGCCAGGGTCTGGCCGGACGTATCCATCAGGTACATGACTTCAGCACCGGTCTGCGCGGCAATGTTTTTCAGCAGGCGATTGGCGTTGCCTTGCGTAACGCCGTCATCCGGCGCACCGAGCACCGCACGCAGGGCCGGCAGGTCACCGAGAATCTGCGGCAACACCTCATAACGATGCAGAGTGCCGAGCAGGTTGGCGACGTAGAGGTCGAGGGTCTGGCGATTCTGCCCGGCAAGTTCGCTGCGGTAATAGCGTTCGGCTAGATGTTCCAGCGGCCACAGCAGCGGCGCCAGGCACAGGGCCAACAGCGCGAGGCTGCGCCAGCGAGGTCTGCGGGGAAGTGTTGGTTTCATAAGCCGAATGCGCCTGTAGAGACAGGCGCATTATGCCCGGCCTCAGTCGAAGACGTCAGCGTCCTTGAGCAGCGCGGCTGTCTGATCCTTGGCCGACAGTTTCGGTGCTTCGTCCAGTTGCCAGTCGATGCCCAGCGCCGGGTCGTCCCAGCGAATGCTGCGCTCGGAAGACGGGTCGTAATAGTTGGTGGTCTTGTAGAGGAACTCGGCGAACTCGCTCAGCACCACAAAACCGTGGGCGAAACCTTCCGGCACCCACAGTTGACGATGGTTTTCCGCCGACAGGCGCACCGCCACCGATTTGCCGAAGTGCGGCGAACTGCGACGGATGTCCACCGCCACATCAAGCACTTCACCCACGGTCACGCGAACCAGTTTGCCCTGAGTGTTCTGCAACTGGTAATGCAGACCGCGCAGCACGCCTTTTTGCGAGCGCGAATGGTTGTCCTGAACAAACTGCGTATCGAGACCCGTGGCGTCCTGAAACGCCTTGGCATTGAAACTCTCGTAGAAAAAACCGCGCTCGTCGCCGAACACCTTGGGTTCGATGATCAGAACACCGGGCAGATCGGTGGTGATGACATTCATGAGGATTTCCATAGACAGGTGTGAATGGGCGACATTCTTGCGCAAAGTGCTGCGGGGCGCGAGTGCGGACTACGCCGGAGCGTCAATCGACCTCGCCAAAATACCAGCGTTCCTCTTCATAAGTCTGCCCATCCCAGCCTTCAACCTCGTAGCGCAAACCTCGTTCGCGCATGCCCTGTGGCAACACAAGCCCCCATTCTTGAGCCAGGCTTTTGCCGGTTTCGACATATTCGCTGTCGGAGGCCGGGATATGACCGCGGTGGTATTCCAGATCCGTATAGATACAGATTTCGCTGGAAAACATGCCGGGAATACAAATGGCTGCGACTACCCGGCAGTCAAGCGCATGCTCCGGGCGAGCCAAGCGTAGATGCTGCGCCGCGTCGATCAGGTTCTGGGCACATTGCCGTTTCAGATCGGTTGTTGCCTGTTTTCCTTCGACCATCGCCATGTGAATCGGAATTTTCCAGTTGCAGTATTTATCTTCGAGAGTGAGGTCGGCTGGAAAGTATCCCTCGAAATCGGTGGCCCAAGCAGCCAAAGCACGTAAGCGGCGAGGGATGTTGCGAACTTTTTTGTCGGTAAGGGCGAGGCGACGATGGGACATGACCTGGACTTGCATCCGTGCTGTGAATTCGGGGCGCAGATTGCACAGAGCGGCGCTGAAACACAATCTGAAACTCTTGTAGGAAAATTTGACTGGAAGGCTTTCGCGACGGCAGGGCGGCCTTCTTCTGGTCGGTCTTCGTTATAAAGGGTTGCGTATCGCCGGGAGCAATGGCGATATAAGCGCCTAATAAAATCTCAGGGGTCGTTTCATGCCGCTCGCCACGTTGATTCATCGCGCCAGTTTGCCCGGTCCGCAGGTTTCAGAGGCGCAGGCGCTGCAATGGCTGGCCGAATATTACGGACTTGTCGGCACGTTGCAGGCCCTGGGCAGTCAGCAGGACCTGAATTATCGCGTCGACAGTGCGCGTGGGCGCTTCGTGCTGAAAGTCTGTCGTGGCGATTACGCGCTTGTGGAGCTGCAAGCCCAGCACGCCGGCCTCAAGTATCTGGCCGAGCACTCGGCGATCAAGGTGCCCCGCGTGATCGCTGCCAATAACGGTGAAGACCTGTTGTCGCTGCAAGCCAATGGCGAAGCGCTGCATGTGCGGTTGCTGGAGTACATCGACGGCCAGCCGTTGACCGATTTCGATCATTTGAGCCAGGACGTGGTTGCCGGGTTTGGCCGGCTCTGTGGCGAGATGGATCTGGCGCTGGCAGGCTTCGATCACCCGGGCCTCGAGCGCACGTTGCAGTGGGACGCGCGTCACGCCAACGCTTTGATCGGTCATCTGATGCCGGTAATCACAGACGCGCAGCAGCGTGCGGCGATCAGCGTGGCTGCCGAGCAGGCCGAGCGTCGGTTGCTGCCGTTGCGGGACAAGCTGCCGGTGCAGGCGATTCACATGGATATCACCGATGACAACGTCGTCTGGGCGCGCGATGCCCAGCGGCATTGGCAGCTGCAGGGCGTGATCGATTTTGGTGATCTGGTGCGCACCTGGCGCATCACCGATCTGTCGGTGACCTGTGCGGCTTTGTTGCATCACGCCGATGGCGATCCGTTCGTGATCCTGCCGGCGGTCAAGGCTTATCACGCGGTCAACCCGTTGCAGTACGAAGAGCTGCAAGCATTGTGGCCATTGATCGTGGCACGGGCGGCGGTGCTGGTGCTCAGTGGCGAGCAGCAAGTGAGCATCGATCCGGGCAATACCTACAGCCGCGACAACCTCAGTCATGAGTGGGAAATCTTCCGCGTCGCGACCTCGGTGCCACTGGCGCTGATGGAGGCGGCAATTCTCACCGCCGTGGGCCAGACCTTGGCGAAGGACGAACAGGCAGAATTTGCGCCGCTGTTGCCCGGACTGGTCGGGCGCGAATTTGCCCTGATCGACTTGGGCGTGTTGAGCCCGCACTTCGAGGCGGGCAACTGGGAGCAGCAGGGCATCGATCAACGCTTGCTGTCAGAAGCCGCAGCGGTGCATGGGCTGGCGGCCACGCGTTATGGTCAGTACCGCTTGTCACGCACCCGGCCGGACAGTGCGACTGAACCGGATACGTTCCCGTTGCATGTCGAATTGCGCGCGCCGACTGGAAGCGAAGTGCAAGCACCGTTCGCGGGCGTCCTGAGTCAAACGGCGGACGGTGCGCTGCAACTCTGTGGCCCGCTGTTCAATGTTCGTCTCTGGGGCGTGACGGCAATCCTTGAGCATGGCGCGACACTGGATAAAGGCCAGAAACTCGGTGAAGTCACTGGGCCGCTGATTGTGCAATTGTGCCGGGAAGCAGAGCTCGACGCGCCGCTGTTCTGCACGCCGTCCCGTGCTCCGGCCTGGCAGGCGCTTTGCCCGTCGCCCGCGACATTACTCGGGCTGGCCTGCGATGCGGAGCCAGAGCTGGACGCGAAAACCCTGCTCGAACGCCGCGATGCCAGTTTCGCCCGTACGCAAAAACACTATTACGTTGATCCACCGCGCATTGAACGCGGCTGGCGCAATCATCTGATCGACATGCACGGCCGATCGTATCTGGACATGCTCAACAACGTCGCGGTGCTCGGCCATGGCCACCCGCGCATGGCGGCGGTCGCAGCGCGGCAGTGGTCGTTGCTCAATACCAATTCGCGCTTCAACTACGCGGCGGTCGCCGAGTTTTCCGAACGCTTGCTCAAGCTCGCACCAAAGGGCATGGATCGAGTTTTCCTGGTCAACAGCGGCAGCGAGGCCAATGACCTGGCGATTCGTCTGGCCTGGGCCTACAGCGGCGGGCGCGACATGATCAGCGTGCTCGAGGCCTATCACGGCTGGACGGTCGGCGCCGATGCGGTGTCGACGTCGATTGCCGACAACCCGAAGGCCTTGGAAAGTCGCCCGGACTGGGTGCATCCAGTGACCGCACCGAACACCTATCGCGGCGAATTCCGTGGCCCCGACTCGGCGCCGGATTACGTACGCAGCGTCGAACATCATCTGCAAAAACTTGCCGAGCAGAAGCGGCAACTGGCCGGTTTCATTTGCGAGCCGGTGTACGGCAACGCCGGTGGTATCTCCTTGCCGCCGGGTTATCTGCAACAGGTGTATGAACGGGTTCGCGCGCAGGGCGGGGTGTGCATCGCTGACGAAGTGCAGGTCGGTTACGGGCGCATGGGCCATTTTTTCTGGGGCTTCGAAGAGCAGGGCGTGGTGCCGGACATCATCACCATGGCCAAAGGCATGGGTAACGGCCAGCCACTTGGCGCGGTGATCACTCGCCGGGAAATCGCCGAGGCGCTGGAAACCGAAGGCTATTTCTTTTCCTCGGCGGGCGGCAGTCCGGTCAGTTGCCAGATCGGCATGGCGGTGCTCGATGTCATGGAAGAAGAAAAGCTCTGGGAAAACGCCCAGGTGGTCGGCGGTCACTTCAAGGCGCGGCTCGAATCGTTGATCGATAAACATCCGCTGGTCGGCGCGGTGCACGGCTCCGGGTTTTATCTGGGGCTGGAGCTGATCCGCAATCGCCAGACGCTGGAGTCGGCGACGGCCGAAACTGCATTGCTGTGCGATCGCCTGCGCGAGTTGGGAATCTTCATGCAGCCGACCGGTGATGACTTGAATATTCTCAAGATCAAACCACCGATGGTGACGTCGCGTCAGAGCGTGGATTTCTTCGTCGATATGCTGGATCGGGTGCTTACCGAAGGTTTGTAAGCAAGGCACATCCCATGTGGGAGCGAGCCTGCTCGCGAAAGCTGTGTATCAGTCGCCACATGCGGTGACAGACACACCGCATTCGCGAGCAGCCTCGCTCCCACATTTGTATTCGGTCTAAAGTTCGATTTGTATCGATTTACTAAGCGTTTAAATAGCGTATTTTCTGATTTATAGGTTTTAAAGCCGATATTTATCGGTTATAAAGTCGCCATTGCCCCGGCCTTGGCGATCTCTTGTCCGGTGCGCGCGTTTTCTTTTCGGTTGAATTCTTCGACCGTCAAAGCACTAGCCCGGAGATGATTCATGAGCCGTATCGTTACCGTTGCCGCCACGCAAATGGCCTGTTCGTGGGACCTGGAAGCCAACCTCGAAACTGCCGAAAGGCTGGTGCGTGAAGCCGCCGCCAAAGGCGCGCAGATCATCCTGATTCAGGAGCTGTTCGAGGCACCGTACTTTTGCCAGAAGCCGAATCCGGATTACCTGCAACTGGCAACGACCGTTGAAGAAAACGTCGCCATCAGGCATTTCCAGAAAATCGCCCAAGAACTGCAAGTGGTGCTGCCGATCAGCTTCTACGAGCTGGCCGGGCGGGCGCGCTTCAACAGCATCGCGATCATCGACGCCGATGGCAGCAACCTCGGGATTTATCGTAAAAGCCACATCCCGGACGGCCCGGGCTATCACGAGAAGTATTACTTCAACCCGGGCGACACCGGTTTCAAAGTGTGGAACACCCGTTACGCAAAAATTGGCGTCGGCATCTGCTGGGACCAGTGGTTCCCGGAAGCGGCGCGCAGCATGGCGCTGCAAGGCGCGGAAATCCTGTTCTATCCGACCGCCATTGGCAGCGAGCCACACGACAACACCATTTCTTCGCGCGATCACTGGCAACGTGTGCAGCAGGGCCATGCCGGCGCCAACCTGATGCCGCTGATCGCCAGTAACCGCATCGGCAACGAAGAACAGGATGGCTACGACATCACGTTCTACGGCTCGTCGTTCATCGCCAACCAGTTCGGCGAAAAAGTGCAGGAGCTGAATAAAACCGAAGAAGGTATTCTTGTGCACACGTTCAACCTCGACGAGCTGGAACATATTCGCAGCGCGTGGGGTTCATTCCGCGACCGCCGGCCGAATCTGTACGGCGCGTTGAAAACCCTCGACGGTTCCCTGGAGTCCTGATGACCACATTGAAAAGTACCCCACGCGCCGACGGCTTCTACATGCCGGCCGAGTGGGCGCCTCAAACCCAGACCTGGATGATCTGGCCCGAGCGCCCGGACAACTGGCGTCTGGGGGGTAAACCGGCACAGGCCGCGCACGTCGCGGTAGCCAAAGCCATCGCCCGTTTCGAGCCAGTGACCGTTGCCGTCTCCGCCGGCCAGTACGAAAACGCCCGCGCGCGCCTCGATGTGCCGAATATCCGCGTGGTGGAAATGTCCAGCGACGACGCCTGGGTTCGCGACAGCGGCCCGACCTTCGTCATCAACAACCGTGGCGAAGTGCGCGGTGTGAACTGGGATTTCAACGCCTGGGGTGGTTTCGATGGCGGCCTGTATGCGCCGTGGAACCGTGATTCGCAGGTCGGCGGCAAGATCCTCGAAATCGAGCGCAGCCCGCGCTACCGCACCGAAGGTTTCGTGCTCGAAGGCGGTTCGATTCATGTCGACGGCGAAGGTACTTTGATCACCACCGAAGAATGCCTGCTCAACCGCAATCGCAACCCGCACCTGAGCCGCGAAGAAATCGAAGCGGTGCTCAGTGACAACCTGTCCGTGGACAAGATCATCTGGCTGCCGGATGGTCTGTTCAACGACGAAACCGACGGCCATGTGGATAACTTCTGCTGCTACGTGCGCCCGGGGGAAGTATTGCTGGCGTGGACCGATGATCCGCAGGATCCGAACTATCCACGCTGCCAGGCCGCAATGCGCGTGCTGCAAGACAGCACCGACGCCAAGGGCCGCCCGTTCACGGTGCACAAAATGCCGATTCCGGGGCCGCTGTATGCGACCGAGGAAGAGTGCGCCGGGGTCGATCCGGTGGACGGCTCGCAGGAGCGTAATCCGTCCGTGCGCCTGGCCGGTTCCTACGTGAACTTCCTGATCGTCAACGGCGGCATCATCGCGCCGAGCTTCGATGACCCGATGGACGCGCCAGCCAAGGAAATCCTGCAGAAGCTGTTCCCGCAGCACGAAGTGGTGATGGTGCCGGGCCGCGAACTGTTACTGGGCGGCGGCAATATCCACTGCCTTACCCAGCAACAGCCGGCGCCGCACAAAGAGTGAGTTGAGTCGTAACAGCTTGAGTTGGTTAACAAATCAGCCTGGCAATGATTAGCTCGCTACGCATGAAAGCAAGCCCGCAGCCCGTCAGGACCGCGGGCTTGTTTGTATCCGCCGGTCGCTGTGGGGCGCGCTTTGGCATAGCTCTTGTATTGCTTCTGTTGCACTAGGGAGGGCGGGGAACTTCAACAGTTCTGTCACAAACCTTGGATAACTTAGCCGCTCATGAACGGGGGAGAGCGCTGAAATGAACGCCGAAATGAACGTAGTCAGCGAGCGGACTGTGCATCCCATGGCCGTCAATGGCGAATCGCTCCAGCTTGTCGCGCACTGGTTGAAGTCCAATGGAACGCGTCAGATCAGAGAACCTGATCCGCGCCGGATGATGATCGAGCGCTACCCCGCTGGGCTGTTCAGCGAGGCCGAACTGGAAGCGTTATGGGATGTGATGGAAGGATAGGAGTCACAGGGATTGATCAAAGCGCTGCCGGGATGGCGGCGCTTTTTTTTGCCCTGACATTTGTGCACCTCGGTTCAATGTGGGAGCGAGCTCGCTCGCGAAAGCGCTGTGTCATTCGCTGCTTTCACTGCCGATCCACCCATTCGCGAGCAAGCTCGCTCCCACAGTTCAAACTCCCTGCTTAATCTCATTTTCCTGCAATCGCCCAGCTAAGAATTTACGTTTCTTAGACGTTTTTCGCCTATTTAAAGACGATTCTTGAAATTGACACACTGTTAAGGGCGCGGCTACGATTCCGCCCAACGCCTGTGGCTAACCGCCATGACTCAAAATAAGGAGCAGGCCCGCCATGACTTGTCGTCGGCGGGTCTTTTTGTTTCGGGGTGAATACAAGAGTGCAAAAGCGCCGTTTCAGCCGTTCGACACAGCGCGTTTCAACCCGTAATAAGGAAAACAAAATGTTGAACAAGCGAATCAGTCTGATCGCACTGGGGATGTTGAGTGCAACACAGGCCATGGCTAACGACCAGGCCGAATCCAAGGGTTTCGTTGAAGACAGCAGCCTCAAAGTGCTGCTGCGCAACGCCTACATCAATCGTGATTACAAAGACGGACGCCCGGACAAAGCCGAGTGGGGTCAGGCGGCGATCGGGACGTTCTCGTCCGGCTTCACCCAAGGCACCGTGGGTGTCGGTGTTGACGCCTTTGGTCTGTACGCACTGCGTCTGGACGGTGGCAAGGGACGCACCGGCGCCCAAGGCATCGACTTCTTCAAGCAGGAAAACGACGGTCGCGCCAACCACGACATCGCCAAGGGCGGCGCAGCGGTCAAATTCCGCATCTCCAACACCGTGCTGACCTACGGCGACCAGATGCCGGCCCTGCCGGTGCTGAGTTACGACAACGTGCGCCTGTTGCCTGAAAGCTACACCGGTACTTTGATCACTTCCCGTGAGATCAAAGGTCTGGAGTTGAATGCCGGTCGTTTTACCGCTGAATCGCGCAAGAGCGATGAAGGCCGTGACAGCGGTGGTCTGAAATCGATCAACGTGTTGGGCGGCAGCTATCAGTTCACCGAACACTTCAAAGGCGCCCTGTACGCCTCCGACGTTGAAGACGTCTTGAAGAAACAGTACGTGAACGCCAACTACGTGATCCCGTTCAACAAGGATCAGTCGCTGACCCTCGACTTCAACGGCTATCGCACCAAGCTGGACAACTCCTATGTCCGCGAAAATGGTGTAACCGGCGACGACAACAAGATCTGGAGCCTGGCAGCCACCTTCGCCACCGGTCCGCACTCGTTCACCGTGGCGCACCAGCGTTCCACTGGCGACAGCAACCTGGGTTATGCCTACGGCGGTTATCAGAAAGATCAGGGTCGTGTCGGCGATGGTGGTAACACCATCTATCTGGCCAACTCCTACTGGTCGGACTTCAACGCCGAGGACGAACGCAGCTGGCAGCTGGGCTACGGCCTGGACTTCGGCGCGTTCGGCGTACCGGGTCTGAGCTACAACTTCGCTTATGTACGTGGCGACAACATCACCACGTCTACCAGCGAAGGCGGCACCGAGCGCGAGATCTTCAACCAGTTCAAATACGTCGTGCAAAGCGGTCCGGCCAAAGATCTCAGCGTGAAGCTGCGCAGTTCAATCCTGCGCGTCTCGCAGAAATCCAGCGAGTACAACGTCAGCGGTAACGAAGTGCGAGTATTCGTGGACTATCCGATCAATATCTTCTGATGATCGAAATGCTGTAAGAAAAATGAGAAAACCCCGATCCGTTCGGGGTTTTTTTTCGACGGTTTTTCAGCCGAAACCGGAAATAACGAGTGTTTTTGTCATGTAAAAGTTGTTTTCGATGCCCTGCAGGTTTCGTTTCAAACAGCACTTCAAATGCCTGAAATTCTTTCTCATGGACGCAAATTCTCCACCTAATAGATTAGGGCGTTCAACGCAGCGGAGAATCTGGTAATGATCGTTTTGAACAGAGAAGTGGGCGAATCGCTACGGCGCGACAAGTTTGTCAACGTCCAGGGTGGTGACTTCAATCTCTACGGTCATTTCGCCGACTTCGTCAGACTGACCAAGAGCTGGGAAAATATGGAACCTGACAGCTATTACGGTCAGGCCGAAGCCGGCATGCGCTACCGTCGTTACAGCGACTTTGAATACAACCCGAAAACCCGTGAACTCAAACAACTTGAGCACCGCGCCTATGTGCAGTCCAAAGAGAACAACGCCTATGTCGGCGGAGTCGTTCGGCACTTTCAGGATTTTTCCGAGGAAGTGATCACTTCGCCGGTGATGCGCAGCCTGATCGACACTGATTTCGAAGTGTATAAAAGCGTGCTGCCAGAAGAACTGCACGAAGAAATCTGGCAGTGCCAGATCCATCAGATCCGCATCGAGATCAAACCCGGCAAGCAGTTGGAAATCACCCCTGAAGGCATTCACTGCGACGGCTATCCGTTCAGCGGCGTGCACTTCTGGGGACGCAATAATGTCGAGGGGGCAGAGAGTCGTTTGTACGACACCCACCAGCAGCAACTGGCGGCGACTACCTACGAGGAAATTCTCGACACCACCTACTTTCTCGACCGCGATATGCGCCACTACGTGACCCCGGCGCGCAATACCCACACCCATGCCATGGCGTACCGGCAGATTCTGGCGATTTCCTTCTCGCGGCCCGGGACCGCTTTCGACATTGTTCGCTAATCAGATCACCCCAATCGACGGCGTCGAGTGCTCGACGCCAGTGGTATTGCGCCGCGCCACGGCCAAGGATGCGCAGCGCATGGAGCGCTTCTTCCGCCAGTTCGACGAAGTGTCGTTCTGCGAATGGCAGGACGCCAAATGCCTGCGCGGCGTGTTGATCCAGAAAACCACCACGGCGTACCTGGCGTTCGATGTCGACGGCGAGATCGTCGGCGCGGTGCTGGGCGGCATGCTCGGCAGCCGCGGCACGATCAATCATCTGGCCGTCAGCCCGCGCTACCGCAGCCAGGGCGTGGGACAGCGCTTGGTCGAAGCCGCGTCATCCGACATGAAGCGGGTCGGGGTGCTGCGGATGTTTCTGTTCGTCGACGATGCTAACCTCGCGGGCAAGCGATTCTGGACCGCCCAGGGTTTTTGCGAACCTCACGGCGAACGGACATTTGAGAGGGATCTATGAATGAAAGGTCGGGCAGCGCGCCGCTGATGGTCGACCATCAGCCGTCGCGTACGTTTGCCGAAGCCAGCCCGGTGGTCGCCGGGTACTTCACCGTGTCGTTTGTCTTCGGGCTGATGGCGGTCAACGCTGGTTTGCCGATGTGGCTGCCGGTGGCGATGTGCTTGTTCGTCTATGCCGGCGCATCGCAATTCGCCGCGCTGGCGCTGATCTCCAGCGGTGCGTCGCTGACCACCATTGTGCTGACCACATTCCTGATCAACGCGCGGCACATGCTGATGTCGGTTTACATGGCCAAGGCTCTGCGTGCGCTGGGTTTGAGCCGCATGGAGCGTTGGGCTTACGCCGGTGGCCTGACGGATGAATCCTTCGCTTTTCACAGCGTCAAGCTCGGCACCGGCGCGCCGGTCAATGTGCGTTATCTGATCGGTTTCAACCTGTTCTGCCACACCTCGTGGGTGCTCGGCGGTTTGCTCGGCGCGGTCTGCGCGCAGTACGCGGCGCACCTGATCAAATATCAGCTCGACTATGCGCTGACGGCGATGATGCTCTACGTGCTGGTCTCGCTGTGCAATACGCGCAACAAACTGATCGCCGCCGCTGCGGCCGTGGTCTGCATGGGCGCGTTGAGCCTGATCGGCAGTTCGCCCTTCAACGTATTTATCGCCACGTTTGTGGGCTGCGGAGTGGGTGTATGCCTGACCAAACGTTCCTGATTCTGGTGGTGGTATTGATGATGGCCGTGACCTTTCTGCCACGTGCCTTGCCGCTGCAGATCAACACCGAGCACTGGCCGCCCTTCGTGGCGCGGGCTCTGGAATATTTGCCGGTGGCGATCGTCGCTGCGATCAGCCTGACGCCCTTGTTGATCAAGGACCGGCAGATCCAGCTCGATCGCCCGGAATTCTATGCCGCAATTCCGACGTTGTTATGTGCGTATTTCAGCAAAAACCTCTTTCTCAGTGTGGCGGTGGGGACGGCTGCGTACATTGCGCTCGGCTCGTTCATGTAGCGGCAGATCGACGACATCGTTCAGCGCCTGGTGCGACAGCTCCGGGTTGTTAACCGCCAGGCGCACTTCGAGGAAATCCTCGAAACCGGGGAAAATCGTCAGGCCGTTTTTCTGCGCGGCTTCACGCGAAACCATGCCGACCGCGTCCATCTGCGTGATCAGCGACAGCGTCAACGTTTCACTGCACGAATAAACCATGCGCTGGCCGTTCTCGTGATTGCCTAGCCCAGCGTCGAGAAAACGCAAAAAGCTGTGGGAATACGGACAATCTTCCGCAGGACGCACCTGGAACTTGTTGCCCAGCAAAGTCAGTGGATCGTTCTCCTGACCGCAATGCGCACCGACCACCTGTACCTGCACATCCGGCAGCACGATGCTCGGCAAACCCGGTCGCTGCGGGCCGATCAACACTGCGAGGTCAAAGTCCTCGTTCTTCAGCTTGCTGAGATTCTCCATCGACTCGGCATAGCTGAATTCCATCTGGTAATCGGGAAATACCTCGATCAGCCGGCCGATCATGCGCCGGTTGAAGTCAGGCGACAGCGTGTTGTTCAACGCCACCTTCAACGTTCGCTGCCCCGGCACTTTCAGCGCCTCGACCTTTTCCTCCATCTGTCGCGTGGCGATCAACACTTTATCGATGTAGGGCGTGAGCTCCGTGCCTTGCGGCGTCAGCGTCAGTCCCTTGTTGGAACGGCGAAACAAGCGGAAACCGAACTGCTCTTCGACCTTGTTCAACTGTGCGGCCAACGCCTGCACGGTCAGGCACGAATGCTCGGCTGCGGCCGACAACGAGCCGGTCTGCACGATGCGCATGAGGTTGCGTAAGGTTCTGCTATCCATGGGTAATGCCCTCTGAAGTGGGCTGGGTATTGTTGTTTACGAAACGACCGAAACGGCGCCATATGCCGGCTATATTCCTGCACCTGAGCATAGTTGTCGCGGGTTTAGTAGCGAATTGATTCCCCCGCCGATGGCTGGAGGCTGACAGAGGATCGGGGTTTTTGGCGGGACGGCGGTAATAGGATTAAAAAAACGGGCAGGATTTCGATAAACGCGACTGGCTTGGTTAATCAACGCGTGACTCCATTTATGTACTAATCTTTGTTAAGAATACATATCTGTACTACGCTGCCTGCATCTACGATTTTAAGGAGGCGGCTAATGCCAGCTTCATTTCCTGCAATAAATCCGCGTGAACAACTCGACGTCCCCGAGGCCGGTCGCGTTGCGTTGAAGTTCTTCTTCAACCTAATGGAACACTGGGGTTGTAATGCCGAGCAGCAACGCACCCTGCTTGGTGGCGTCGGCAACACCACGTTCTACAAGTACAAACACCTGCCGAACATACGTCTCCCGCACGACACCCTTGAGCGCATCTCCTACCTGATGGGCATTCACAAGGCGTTGAGCATCATCTTCAGCAACAGTCGTGAGCGCGCTTACGCCTGGGTCAGCAGCCCGAACACGGCAGCGCCGTTCAATGGCAAAACGGCGCTGGATTACATGCTGGCGGGCAGGGTGGTGGACATCGCCGATGTGCGCCGCTACCTCGATGGAGTCCGCGGTTGAGAGCGCCGGCGCTGGTCGACGTGCCATGGCCGCGCGCCTATCGTATCGTCAACAGCAGCTTCCCGCCGATTGCGCTATTTGAAGATGTCCTCGACCCCGAAGACCTCGAAGTCGCCTACGCCATCGAAGCGCTGACCAATGATCGCTTGATCGAACAGGCCGGCGTGCTTTCCCGGGTGCGCCCCGAAGATCGCCTGTCGGGCCCCGGTTCCAGCCCAGTGATGGCCGCGTTCACTCATGTCGGCAAACGCAGCCGGTTCAGCGACGGCACCTTTGGCGTCTACTACGCTGCCAGCAGCCAGGCTGCGGCGATTGCTGAGACTTGCTTTCATCAGGAGCGATTTCTCGCTGCGACCCAGGAAGCCGACCTCGAATTGACCATGCGAACTTACGTCAACCGGGTGATCAAGCCGCTGCATGACGTTCGCCATGACTTCGAACACTTGCATCAGCCTGATCCGCAAGCCTACGGGCCATCCCAAGTATTCGCGCGGGAGCTGCGCGACGCCGAGTCGTGGGGCTTGCTCTATAACAGCGTGAGATTGGCGGGGCATGAATGCGTTGCGGCGTTTCGGCCCCCGGCGGTTTCGATTCCGAAGCAGGGCAAGCATTTGCGGTATGTGTGGAGTGCGAGTCAGCAGAGGATTTCGTTTGTGTTTGAGGTTAGTCAGGTCTGAAACGCAGAAAACCGTAGCGTCAACGAGGGCCGAGTGCGAACTCGTAATCAGATGGTAGCCTGAGCGTCCTGGGTGCCAGTGCAACACTTGTGTTGCATGCGCATCAAATATGTTGCACATTCGCTCTACCGAAACAGCGAGTGATGCACATGAAGTACAGCGAGTTTCGGCGATGGTTGAAGGCCCAGGGCGTTGAGTTCCAAGCCGGCAAGGGCAGCCACTTCAAGGTTTCGTTGAATGGCAAATCAACTGTGTTTCCCGACCACGGAGCCAAGGAAATGGGCGAAGGGTTGAGAAAAACGATAATAAAACAGTTGAGCCTCAAGGATTGAGGCTCTGCTGTACCCCATAAGAGGAAGCGTGATGTTCGAATATGCCTTGGAGGTTCACGAAGAGCCGGGCAGCGTGTGGCTGACTTGTGCGGCGATTCCAGAGATGCACGCGGTCGGCGATACCCTCGGGGAAGCGTTGGCTACCGCCATCGATGCGATCGAGACAGCACTCTCCATCTATGTGGATGACCGCCGGATGATCCCTACTGGTCATGCTGGAGAACAGGAAAACGATGTCGTATTGCGTCTTCCTGCACTGACTGCCGCGAAGGTTGCGCTGTGGAATACGCTTTTGGAGTCCGGTGTCAGCAAAGCCGAACTGGCGCGTCGTCTTGGCGTGCAACGGCCGCAGGTCGACCGGCTGGTTGATTTCCTGCATCACTCCAAGATCGAGAATGTTGAGCGTGCGTTGCAGCAGCTTGGGCGGCGGATTTCGCTTTCGGTTGAAGCTGCATAAATCAGGTAGCGGCTCTGTCTATTAATTGAAAAACGTGGTCTGTCGCCAATACTCCCATTACATCTTTTTATGTGCTCGCCATAATTATTGCCAGTTCATAATTCAGCCTAAAAGGGACACAGGATTTTTCGGCAAGGAACAAGGTGGCGTGCGTCACCAGGGTGGCTTTCGCCAATGACCAGATGGCCCACCGATGGACGACGCAATCCGCCGCGCTATAGAGCGCCAATTCCGCGAACTCACTGCTGGCTATCACTTGCCGCGATTTACCCAGGTGGTCGCCGTTGCCGACGCGCTGGCGGACGTTGAATTATGCGGCGACGTTCGGCCGCACTACGCCGTGGAACATGAAGTGCTAGGCACCGACGACGAGCCCGACTCAGCCATGCAGGCGCTTACCAGCATTCCGCTGCCGCTCTCCACTGGAGGCGAGCAAATGGGTATTTATGCGTTTCCGGAGGAGGGCACCCTGGCGGTGTGTTTCGCGTACGGCCTGCTGAACAAGTCCTGCATCCAATCGATCTTGCCGCACGAGCTGAGCATGCCGAAGGCGCCTAAAGTTGATCAGGTGTGGCAGCACAGAGCTGCCGCCCAACAGCGGGTCGACGTCGACGGCAACAAGTTATGCCAGACCGACGGCAAGATTCTGGATCAAGCAATCGACCGAGAGGTTGAAGCTCTGACTAATCGCGAGCAGTTCCAGAGTCACACTCAGACGATTGATGACCACTCGATCGAGTCGGTATGTGATGTGGAAACGATCGAAGCGCACGTCCCCGATGGTTTGATCGCTGGTCGTCGGTGGCTTTAGCGGCCTCATCGGGAGCAGCCTCACTCCTGCAGATTCCATCGCGTGGACAAAAACGGACGCTTCAGAAACAACAAAGCCCCTGCATTTCTGCAGGGGCTTTGTTTTGTATGGTGCCGGCACCAGGAGTCGAACCCGGGACCTACTGATTACAAGTCAGTTGCTCTACCAACTGAGCTATACCGGCGTGTGGGCGACGATTATAGCGATTGGGTTGGTTCTGTAAACCCCTGAATTCAGACTATTTTTGTCGCAGCGCTAATCAAGCCCTGCGCAGGGTGTTACGCAGCTTTTGCAGCATGCGCACGGTGCGGCTGTTTTGCAGTGTTTGCAACTGCGTTTCGGCCTGTTCGGCGCGGCGCAGGGCAGTGGCGAGTTGTTGGGCGGTGTCGTGTTCGCCCGCGCTGAGCGGGTGGGCGAGGGCGTGGCCTCGGCACAGTTGGAAGTTGTCCAGATTGCATGGCGGGATATCGAAGGCGGGTTTGAGGCTCATGTGTTCATCGGCGAGGAACCAGGTGTTGAGGCCGTCGAACAGTATCGATTGGTAGCCCGCCTCTGTGACGAGATGTTCCCAGGTGTGGTCGCGTTGCCATGGAGTTTCGATGACGATGATCCATGGACGGAAGCGGCTGAAGTCCATGCCACGCAGGACAGTTTCCTCGTGCCCTTCGACATCAATCTTCAGAAAGTGGATCGCTCGATCAGCGGCGTGCTCTTCGCAGATTGAGGTGAGCGTGCGTGCCTTGACCGTGAGGCTACGCACATCCATGCCGAGGTCTTTGCGTTGCTGGGCGATGGCGGCGTCTGCGGTGGAAAGACCTGTGCCGGGAATACCGTAAAAAGTCACTTCGCCAGGGCGGTCGCTGGCGATGCATTGTACGGTGACGTCGCGTGGGCGTTGCTGACAGAGCGCGGCGTAGTAATTCTGCATCGGCTCGATGTTTATGCCCTGCCAGCCATGGTCGTAGAACGCTTTGGTGACGGAGTCGTGGCTCGGATCGTTGGCGCCCACGTCGATGTAGAAACCGTGTTCGAATTGCTTGAGCGCACGCCACAGGCGGACATCTTCAAAGTTCTGTGCAAAAGAGATGAACGGCACGGTCGCTTCCTGTCGGTCAGTTTTTCTTGTTCTGCGTACGCCGGCGGCGCGTTCAGGCTTTGTATAGCAAGGCTGACGCACGGTCGCAAATAATCGATATGGCGGGCTGTCGATTCGGCGGCTATGTCGTTTGATTGGCCGCTTATGCACAACACGCTGGCTCGATGGGACGCTTAGGCCTGTTTTTGCTGAAGTGTTCTCATTTGGTACGCAAAATACTGTTTTGCCAATTTTTTATCTGTGTGAACGAAAAATGTCCAAGGCTGTTAATGCCATGAAACACGCATGGATATTGGATCCAGTAAATCTTTATCAACAGATTTATCCACAGGCCGCTGGCCGTTTATTCGCGTTCGGCCAACAGGAGCAAGTTGCGCGGTGTGAGCGGTGCTTCGCAGAAAGTACCGAGGCGCACGTTGTAGCCTTGCGCGGTCAGAAAAAGCGCCCGATCCAGATTCAGCCAGATTTCCAGTGGCCGTCGGAACAATCCGCGCAGCAATTCCAGATTGCGTACCTCGGCCAGTCGCTGCCAACCGGTAGCTTCCAGTTTTTCCCAATCTGTCGGTCCAACTGTGGATAACTCTTTCAGTGCGGCCAGATCGCGACAGTAGTCAGCGAAGGGTTTATCCAGCCAGGCGCTCGGCAGTGATGGGGTGGGCAAGTATTCGTCAGCACCGCGCAACTGCCGTTGCAGCCAATCGAAAGCCAAGCGTCGGGCCATCGAGGTATCGCGCTGGCGTTTGACCCTCGCACCGGCGGTGACGGTTTCGCTCATCGGCAGAGCCAGATCTTCCAGTGATAGCCGTAGGGCTGATCGCAAGCCCTCAGAAGACAGTGGCTGATACTCGCTGCGATTGATCCGGTTATAGCAACATGGCGCGATCGCCATCTGCTGACATCCTGCGGCACTCGCCAATTGCATGAGGCGTACGTGCAGATCGCCGCAGGCGTGCAGGGCGACGGGTGTGTGCGTAGCGCTCACCACGGCAGAGGCGTTCGCCGCGAGTACGTCCTGCTCCACATGCAACGCATGCAAGTCATGACGCTGACTCAGAGCCTGGCCGCTCGTAACCAACAAAGGATCATATTCGACACAAGTCAGTTGCTGTCCTTCACTCAACAATCGTCGTCCCAGATGCCCTTTGCCGGAACACCAGTCCAGCCAATGCGTCGGCTGCGAGGCGAAAGACAGACAACTGGCAAACGCCTCGATCTGCTGCCACTTACGCCCCGGCACATCGACGTTCAAGCGATGCCCGGCAGCCTCAAGCGCGTGCCTTGGCAACTCACCGACTGCACTCAGTTGGGCCGACAATTTCGCCAATGAGGCAAACGGCTCGGGCCCATCGGTCATATCAGCAGGGTGGTTATGCGCGCGTTCTGCATCTTCCAGCGATCGCCCGCGCAGCCAGGAAGACAATTCGGGATGACTGGTTTCCCACGCAAGGGAAAGATGCGTAAACGGTCGAGGTTTCCACAGCGCCTGATGCTCAATCAGAAAAGCATCCAGCGCCTTGAAGCGGGCGAGTAAGTCCTCGCCCGTCAGCACGTGGGAAGTTTCAGCGGCCCTGGCAGGCATCGACGCGCAGCCAGCGCTCCAGCAGCTTGAAGCCGCGCACGAGCACGTAAGCCATGACCAGATAGAACACGCCGGCGGCGAAGAAAATCTCCACTGGCAAATAGGTGCGGGCAATGATCGTGCGGGCCATGCCGGTCAATTCCAGCAGGGTCACGGTGCTGGCCAAAGCGCTGGCCTTGAGCATCAGAATCACTTCGTTGCTGTACGCCGGCAGACCGATCCGCGCTGCACGCGGCAGGATGATGTAGAACATCGCTTTCGGCCTGGACATGCCCAGCGCCCGTGCGGCTTCGATTTCACCCGGCGGAATCGCCTGTATCGCACCGCGCAGAATCTCGGCGATGTACGCCGCTGTGTGCAGGGTCATGGTCACGGTTGCACACCAGAACGGATCGCGCAGGTACGGCCACAGCGAGCTTTCACGCACGGCGTCGAACTGCGCCAGGCCGTAATAGACCAGGAACAGCTGCACCAGTAGCGGCGTACCACGGAAAAAGAAAATGTAGGCGTAAGGCAGCGAGCGCACGTACCACAGCTTCGAAGATCGGGCGATGCCCAGCGGAATCGCCAGCAGCAGGCCGGCAATCACTGCGATGGCAACCAGTTCGAGGGTCAGGGTCGCGCCCTGCGCCAGTTTCGGCAGCCACTTGATAATGACTTCCCAGTCCATCAGGCGCTCCTCGCAAAGCCGCGAGCGGCGCGTTTTTCCAGGAAGTGCATGCCGGTCATCGCCAGCACCGTCAGGGCGAGGTACATGACCGCCGCGACCATATAGAAGGTGAATGGTTGTTTCGATACGGTCACGCCGATCTGCGCGTGACGCATGATTTCTTCCAGACCGATGACCGATACCAGCGCGGTGTCTTTCATCAGGATCATGAACAGGTTGCCCAGGCCCGGCAGTGCGATGCGCCACATCTGCGGCATGATCAACCGGGTGAAGATCCGCCACTTCGACAGGCCCAGGGCCTGGCCGGCCTCACGGTGACCCTTGGGAATGGCCAGCAGGGCGCCGCGAAACACTTCCGTGGCGTAGGCGCCGAAGCACAGGCCCAGTGCGATCACACCGGCGGCAAAGGCGTTGAGTTGCAGGTCGGGGTTGCCGAAGTACTCACCGAGGGCGCGCATCAGGTTGACCGTACCGAAGTAGATCAACAGCACCCAGAGCAATTCCGGGACGCCGCGCACCAGCGTCGAATAGGTACCGCCAAGCCATTGCAGCGGCTTGTACGGGGAAGTCTTGGCCAAGGCGCCGAGCAGGCCGAGCACCAGGCCCAGGCACAGGGCGGTGAGCGCCAGTTGGACGGTCATCAGCGCGCCAGCGGCGAGCGCCGGGCCGAATCCGTAGAGGTCGATAATCATGGGTTTCTGTTCAAATTGCGGCAGGCAAAGTCGGGAGCCGACGCCGCTTGATCACGGCGCCGGTCCCACAGGTCAGATCAATAGATGCTGAACGGGAAGTACTTGTCGTTGATTTTCTTGTAGGTGCCGTCAGCGACTATTTCCTTCAGTGCGGCGTTCAGCTTGTTGCGCAGTTCGTTGTCATCCTTGCGCACAGCGATGCCGATCTTGTCGCTTTCTACCACCGGGTCGCCCTTGAACTCATAGTTCTTGCCGGCGTCGGTTTTCAGCCAGTCGTAGTTGGCGTACTTGTCGGCGAGGATCGCATCGACACGACCGGAGGTCAGGTCGAGGTAGGCGTTTTCCTGGGTGTCGTAGAGGCTGACCTTGATGTCATCACCGTAGGTGTCTTCCAGCCAGGTGCCGGCCAGCGTCGCGCGCTGGGTGCCGATGGTCTTGCCCTTGAGCGAGTCCTTGTCGGTTTTGAAATCGACATTTTTCGGCGCGATGAACTGCAGTTTGTTCGAGTAGTACGGGTCAGTGAAATCCACCGCGGCTTTGCGCTCTTCGGTGATCGACAGCGAGGAGATCAGGAAGTCGAACTTCTTCGCGTTCAGGGCTGGAATGATGCCGTCCCAATCGGAAGTGACGACGGAACATTCGGCTTTCATCTTCGCGCACAGGGCGTCGCCGATTTCCTTGTCGAAGCCGACCACCTGACCGCTGGCGTCTTTGTTGTTGAACGGCGGGTAGGCCGCTTCGATGCCCATCTTCAGGGTTTCAGCCATGGCACCGGCGCTGAACGCGAGGGTGACGGCTGCGGCCAGAAAGACCTTCTTGAAATTCTGCATGCATGTTGCTCCGTTAGCGGTTGCTGGACATGAATTGTTTGCAGCGCGCCGAAAGCGGGTTGTCGAACACCTGCTGTGGCGATCCTTGCTCTTCTATAAGGCCCTGATGAAGGAACACCACTTCGCTGGAGACCTGACGGGCGAAGCCCATTTCGTGAGTCACGAGCAGCATGGTGCGGCCTTCTTCGGCCAATGCGCGGATGACACTAAGTACTTCCTGAACCATTTCCGGGTCAAGGGCGGAGGTGGGCTCGTCGAACAGGATAACCTTCGGTTGCATCGCCAGTGTGCGGGCGATCGCTGCGCGTTGTTGCTGGCCACCGGACAATTGCGCCGGGTAGGCGTGGCGCTTGTCGGCGATGCCGACCTTGGCCAGCAGGGCTTCGGCGACTTCGATGGCCTCGGCCTTGCTCTGGCCGAGCACGCGGCGCGGGGCTTCGATGATGTTGTCGAGCACGCTCATGTGCGGCCACAGATTAAAGTTTTGAAATACAAAACCAATCTCCGAGCGCAGGCGATTGATCTGTTTGCCGTCGGCGGCAACCAGCTCGCCGTTCTTGGCGGCTTTGAGTTTGAGTTCTTCACCGGCCACCAGGATCTGGCCCTGATGAGGATTTTCCAGCAGGTTGATGCAACGCAGGAACGTGGACTTGCCGGAACCGGAAGAGCCGAGGATCGAGATCACGTCGCCGTCGCGGGCGGTCAGCGAGATGCCTTTGAGCACCTCAAGCTGTCCGTAGCGTTTGTGCAAGTTGCGGATTTCCAGCGCGGGCGTGGCCTCAGCCATGTGCGTTCCTCATATATGTTGCGCTCCTGCTGTTGGCGGGCCTTCCTGGCGAGGCGGCCAAGCTAGCATAGCGTTTCTATGGCAGCCAACAGCGCTACGAGCGGTAAACGGGTGGCATGTGGCGGGTTGTCGCATCGGCACAGCAGACTGTCGCCCCATCAACAACCGAACGGGTGTTTGATGATGCAAACCCGTGGGTGTCGCGTAAAAAAAGGCGCGATGTTGCCAGCTTTGGCGGGGTGTTGGAAGCGCTATCCGGCCGAACGTTCCTTATTCGCCCTTTTTCTGTGCGACGCAGACTTTTTCTGTGTGTTTCTGGTGCGTGGATTCGTCTTGAAAGTGAGTCGCAGGGTAACGTTCTGGCGAATAGCCAGTAAACTCAAGCACTTGCATCGGATGCCAGAGCCCCCGGCCCTCAAGGACTTGAAACATTTTGGCGCAAATATTGCGTGCGAAATAAGGAACAGGCCGTTGGATTCTTTTTACGAGAAGGAATTTTCAGACGCGCCGGATGCACTCGCTTTCCTTGCAAAGGTAGTCTCTATGAGCAGTACCCCAAGCTCCAATGGCCTCGAACAGGGGCTCAAACCGCGTCATGTGACCATGTTGTCGATCGCCGGTGTGATCGGCGCCGGTCTGTTCGTCGGCTCCGGTCATGCCATTGCTGCCGCCGGCCCGGCCGTGCTGCTGGCCTATGCCGCTGCCGGTACCTTGGTGGTGCTGGTGATGCGCATGCTCGGCGAAATGGCCGTGGCTTCGCCGGACACCGGTTCGTTCTCGACTTACGCCGACCGCGCGATCGGTCACTGGGCCGGTTTTACCATTGGCTGGTTGTACTGGTGGTTCTGGGTGCTGGTGATTCCGCTGGAAGCCAACGCCGCCGCGACCATCCTGCATGCGTGGTTTCCCGGTGTGGACATCTGGGCCTTCGCGCTGGTCATCACCATGCTGCTGACCGTGACCAACCTGTTCAGCGTGAAGAACTACGGCGAGTTCGAGTTCTGGTTCGCCCTGATCAAAGTGATGGCGATCATCGGCTTTATCGGCCTCGGCCTCGCGGCGATTTTCGGCTTTCTGCCTACCAGTCAGGTCAGCGGCGTATCGCATCTGTTCGACAGCGGTGGCTTCCTGCCCAATGGTATGGGCGCTGTGCTGGGTGCGATCCTGACCACCATGTTCTCCTTCATGGGCACCGAGATCGTCACCATCGCGGCGGCGGAATCAAAAGACCCGGGCAAGCAGATTTCCAAGGCGACCAACTCGGTGATCTGGCGGATCGGCTTGTTCTATCTGGTGTCGATCTTCATCGTCGTGGCACTGGTGCCATGGAACGATCCTACACTGGCAAACCTCGGTTCCTACCAGACCGTGCTTGAGCGCATGGGCATTCCCAACGCCAAGATGATCGTCGATATCGTCGTACTGGTCGCGGTGACCAGTTGCCTGAACTCGGCGCTGTACACCTCGTCGCGCATGCTGTTCTCTCTCGGCAAGCGCGGCGACGCCCCAGCCATGTCGACCCGCACCAACAAAAGCGGCACGCCTTACTGGGCGGTGATGTTGTCGACCGGCGCAGCATTCCTCTGCACCTTCGCGAACTACGTCGCTCCGGCCGCGGTGTTCGAATTCCTCCTGGCCAGCTCCGGCGCCATCGCCCTGCTGGTGTATCTGGTGATCGCGTTCTCGCAACTGCGTATGCGTAAACAGCGCATGGCCCGTGGCGAGAAAATCGTCTTCAGCATGTGGCTGTTCCCGGGGCTGACGTGGGCGGTGATCATCTTCATCGTCGCCGCGCTGACCATCATGCTGTTCCAGGAAGCCCACCGCGTGGAAATCCTCGCCACCGGCCTGCTGAGCCTGATGGTGGTGGCTGCCGGCCTGCTGGTGTCGCGCCGGCGCAAGCTGGAAAAACGCGGTGCGGTGGTGTTGAACTGATCCGCAACGTGTAATGCAAAACGGCCGCTGTCAGGGATGACTAGCGGCCGTTTTTGTTTGTGAGCAGGGTTTATTCGCTCTTGTCTTCCTGGGTCTCTACCGACTTCCCATAAGCATCCAGCGCCACCCCGAAATCAGTGATGAACTGCGGCTCGCTCAGCCAGGCCTGGGCTTGTTCGATGGTCATGCCGTCGGCCCACATGCGGTAGTCGATGAGCATGTCGGCGGCCAGGTGGGTGGCGGCCATGCCTTCGTTGTCGGCGTTTTCCATATCGAGCAGTTCAGGATGGTCGACGATGATAAAGGCCAGTTCGCGCAGCAGCGTCAGCAGCATTTCGTTGCGGCTGACGGCTTCAGCGTCGCGCATTTTGCTGAACATCGCCAGGGTGTATTCCGGGATCGGCTCGGCGAGGTGGCCGAGGTCTTCGTCCTGATCCAGCGGTTTGCGCCCGACCATACGGATCTGCTTGGCTTTGGCCTTGGCGCGTTTGGCGCGTTTCTGTTGCTTGTTCAGGGATGCCATGGGAGCTCAGTTCTTCTGTTGGGTTTGCGCAGCAATCGCGTCGGATGCCGCTACATAGTCAGCCTGAAAGGCCGGGGATTCGATCCACGCCAGCGCGCCAGCCTCATCGGTTTCCTGCGACCACTGGCGATACTCGATCAGCGCGGCGAGGATGAAATCCATCGCGCCTTCCTCACCTTCCTGCTCATAGACCAGTTCCAGCAGCGGATCTTCAAGGAACGCGGTGCACATGGCCTGTTGGCTGATCTTCTCGGCGTCGATCATTTTCTTGAACAGGTCGGTGAGGTCCACCGATTCGAAATCGATGCGATCATCGTTCGGGTCGAGCTCGACCGGCGCTTCGGCGCGTTTGGTGCGGTTCTGCTTGGCCTTGGCTTTGGCCCGGGTGGCGCGTTTTTGCTGCTTGTTGGCGGAGGCCATGATGTGTTCCGTCGTGCGTTGAGAGGGGCTCAGCTGCGTGGCACTTGTCGGCCGGGTGTATCGGCGGCCAGTGCGCCGGTTTGCAGCCAGGTCAGAGCGATGGGCCATAGTGTGGCTTGGTATGCGCTGCGAAAAAAGGCGAAATGTCCGACTTGTCGTTCGCCGATGTCCTGCGGCTCGATGCGCAGATGGGTTTTTGCTGCGTTGCGGAAGTAGTCGAGCAGGCGTTCGATCGCCGGAATGGTGCCGTAAGGATCGTCGCCGAGGCTGATGGCCAAGACCTGCGCGCGGACGTTGGCGAAGGGCAGGGCCCCCGCCTTTTTCATCAGTGCACGACCGCTTGGGCGATCTTCGTAGCGTGCGGCAGGCGGGCTCCAGTCGAGCACAACACCCGTTGGCGTGTCTTCCAGCCAGCCAAGACGCTTGCCGGGGAAGTAACCGCAGAACAGTGTCATCAGGGGCATCAGCACATGCCACTTGCCGAACATCCGCCAACGCTGTTCAGGCGCGTAATCACGCCAGTAAGCGAACTGCGCTCCGACGGTGACCAGCCGTCGGATCAGACTGCCCGACTCGGCCAAGCCCGCCGCGCAGCCGCCGAAGCTGTGGCCGACCACATCGATTGGCTGGCCGGGAAATTCCCGTTGCGCACGTTTGAGCATCGCTTCGAAATCCAGCGCGCCCCAGTCGGTCCACGAGGCGCGCAGCCCTTTGATCGATTCGCGGCGTGATTCACCGATGCCTCGGTAGTCGTAGGTAATCACGTCGCAGCCATTGGTGAACAGATAGGTCGCGAACCGTGAGTAGTGGCGACAGCGCACGGACGTGGCGGCGTTGATGATGACCACCGGGCGCTGTGGATCGGGCGAGGCGTGGCGCCAGGTGAATCCGCCGAGTGTATAGCCGTCCTTGGCAGTGTCCTTGAAGGGCGTGCCTTCAGTTGCAGTCAAAACTGGTTGGCTCAACTCAGCGTCTTCCAGCTCGAATGTGGGGTGACTGCTCATGGCGTTTGACCTCGGCGGCTAGGTTTCAACCATAGTCGCCGCGCCAATCAAGGACAATCCAGCCTGTTCATTCAGTGGATTGAGTAAGCATGCGTTCTTCGATCAACTTCTGTTCGCGGTTGAGTTCAGCACGTAACTCTTCTTCGCTTGGCAGTATTGTCTTGTAGCTGCTGGCGAACAGTTGCTCATTGCCTTTGAGCATGGAATAGCGCGCCACCGAGTCATTGCTTTCCGCGCTGAGAATGATGCCGACGGTTGGCTTGTCACCCTCGCTGCGCTTGAGCTCGTCGTACATGCGCACATACCTGTCCATTTGCCCGACATCTCGGGCGCTGAGCTTGCCGCGTTTCAGGTCGATGATCACGAAGCACTTGAGCAGGTAGTTGTAGAACACCAGATCGATGAAGAGGTCAACGCCGTCAGTGCTGATGCGTTGCTGCCGGGCGACAAAGGAAAAGCCTTTGCCCAGTTCAAGCAGAAAGCTTTGCAGGTGATCGATGAGGGCTTGTTTGCGCGCCTGGCGAATCAGCTCGCCCAGTTCGCCCAGCAGTGAATCGATTTTCGGGTCTTGCGTGTCAGCAGGTTTAAGCTGGCTCATCGGGTCTTCCGCGTCATTGTGAACAGACGCAAAAGCATGCCAATTCTCGCCGTTTGAGTATGTCGGGAGAGACGGTGAAATACGCAGGAAGAAGAGGTTGGCGTTGCAGGACGTTGCCGAGGACAAGGACGTAGCCGGGCGAAGTCTGTAGTCCATTTCCTACGTCTTTCGACAACCGCTAGCGCGAACGATATCTGAGCTGGGTTCTGGTCGCTGGCTTGTCGATACTCGTTAGTCTGCGCCACGCCAGACCGGCAGCCAGCAGCAATATGCCGAAGAGTCCTTGAAACGCGATATGAAACCAATACGCGCCCGGCTGCCCGGCGAGGGTATAGACCTTGGCCGGCCCACCGCGAGTGGCGGTGGTGATTGTGTCGTGGATAACGCCGTCGATGGCGGAGTAACCCAACAGCGCGCCGGTACCGATCAGAAACAGGCTGATCATGACCGCCAGCCCTCTGGACATCAGGCTTTCCTGATGCAGCGGCGGATGGGGCAGGGGGACTCGGGTTCGTTTCTGATTCATCGAGTGATGACCCTCTTCCGTAAGGGAGTAAACAATGCCCGACAAACTCCGGGCATAAAAAAACCCTGAATCTTGCGATTCAGGGTTTTCGGTATTTGGTGCCCAGAGACGGAATCGAACCGCCGACACGGGGATTTTCAATCCCCTGCTCTACCGACTGAGCTATCTGGGCAACGGGGCGCATTAAAAGGGTTTTTCGAATTTACGTCAACGACTTTTTGAAAATTTCTTAAATTAATTCCGTCGCTTACGAAATATGCGGGTTATTCGGCTGGCGGCACATAGCCTTCGGCCTTGGCGTATTCCTCGCCGGAGAAGTACTTGTCCATTTCGCCCTGCAGGTATTTGCGATCTTCGGCGTTCATCATGTTCAGACGCTTTTCGTTGATCAGCAGGGTCTGGTGTTTCTGCCAGTCGGCCCAGGCCTTGGCCGAGACGTGGTCGAAAATATCCTGGCCCTTGGCACCCGGGAAAGGGGCGCGTTCCAGCGCGGGCAGTTCTTCTTTGTACTTGCGGCACATTACGGTGCGGGTCATGGCGACTCTCCTGCATTCAAGACGGCGGCCGCGCGTTCGAGCAAGGTCTTGACCGGGGCAGCAAGGCCCAGGCGCGGCGGGGTGGCGAGGTTATACCAGAGCCAGTCGGCCTCGGCCACGTGATGGATGGCTTCCTGCACCTGAACCAGCCACGGCTCGATGGACAACTGGAAATGGCTGAACGTGTGAACCAGGCTCGGCAGCGCCTGCTGTTGGCCCATGGTCAGTGAGTGCTGATCGGCCAGATGCTGCAGGTCTTCGAGATCATCCAGTTCCGGCAGGCTCCACAGACCGCCCCACAGGCCCGTCGACGGGCGGCGGTAAAGCAGAATTGCGCCTTCGCCGTTGGCGAGCATCGGCATCAGCGTGCGTTTCTGCGGGATGGCCTTGCGTGGCTTGGGAATCGGGTAGCGGGTTTCCAGACCGAGCATGTGCGCTTCACAGCCACGCTTGAGCGGACACAGCAGGCAACTTGGCTTGCTGCGCGTGCAGAGTGTGGCGCCAAGATCCATCATCGCCTGGGTGTAGGCGTTGACCCGATCGTGCGGGGTGAAGCGCTCGGCGTTGGCCCACAGCTGTCTGGCCACCTTCGGTTCGCCGGGGTAGCCCTCTTGCGCCGTGAAGCGCGCCAGCACGCGTTTGACGTTGCCGTCGAGGATCGGCGCGCGCAGGCCCATGCTGATGCTGGCAATCGCGCCGGCCGTGGACAGACCGATCCCCGGCAACTCGGTGAGCTTCTCCACGTCACGCGGAAACTCGCCGCCGTACTGGCTGACAACGATCTTCGCGGTCTTCTGCAGATTGCGCGCGCGGGTGTAGTAACCCAGCCCGGTCCAGAGGTGCAGCACCTCGTCTTCCGGCGCTTCGGCCAGCGCTTCGACTGTTGGCAGTGCCGCCATGAAACGCTCGAAGTAATTGAGCACAGTGCTGACCTGTGTCTGCTGCAACATGATCTCGGACACCCACACCCGGTACGGGTTGATGTCCTGTTGCCACGGCAAATCGTGGCGGCCATGGCGGTCGAACCATTCCAGCACCGCCGTGGAAAACTGCTCCGCTGTCATCGCTTGAACAGCCCCTTCAATGCGTTTTTCAGTTCCGGACTGACTTTGTCGCCCAGTTTCTCGTCGATCTTTTCGCTGAGCTTGTTCCCAGCCATTTTGCTGGCGACCTGACCGAGACGGTCATTGTCGACGCGGCAGGCCTTGGCGCCCAGTTCCAGCGGGCCACGGCAGCGCAGCGGCCACTCGATGCCGACGAACTTCTCGCCGACCTGACAGGCCGGGTCGGGCATGGCGCTGGTGTCGCCTTCGACAATGATGCCGACGCGGTAATCCATGCCGAGCACGCGCAGATCGATATCGCCGTCACCGTTGACGGTCATGCCGGGAATGCGCACTTTCAGGTCCGGGTTGCTGGCGACGCCATTGCGTACGGTCAGATTGCCTTTCAGCTCCTCGAACGGCGTGTCCTTGCCCCGAGGCTCGCCGCTCAGGGTTTTGCGGTTGAGGGTGGCGATGCCTTTGCACAATTGCTGTTCAAGATTGGCGTTGAGCAGCACGCCGTTGTTGATGACGAAACTGGCGTTGCCGTTGAGCGTATCGATCAACGCCTGTTGGCTATTGCCGCTGCCGGTTAGATTGCTGGTGAGCGTCACCAGGCCTTTGACCGGCGGGTTCTTGCCCTGGCTTTCGATGATTTTTTCCGCCGGGACGCGATTGAGGCGGGTCTGCAGGTTCAGTACCGGCGCGCTTGGGCGCACGTCGAGCGTGCCGTTGGCGACGAAACCGCCGTTGTACAGCTCGCCGCTCAGGTTTGCCAGCGTCAGCAGGCCGCCCTGGCCGGTGGCTTTGAGCGCAGCGTTCTGGATTGGCAGTTTGTCGAGGGTCAGTTGGCCGAAAGTCAGGTCGGCGTCCACGTCGAGTTTGGCCAGGCGCTCGACCGGCAGCAGGCGCTCAGTGCTCCAGGCGGTTTTGCTCGGTTTGTCCGGCAGCGGCGTGGTGCCTGCGACGGCGCCGGCCTCGGTGCTGGCGACTTCGGCCTGACGGGTTTGCGTGGCGCTGTTGGCCTGGGCCGATTTCGGTGGCAGGTAACGGTCGACGTTGAACGTGTCGGCCTTGAGGATTGCGCGCAGCGACTGTTTGGCGAAGTCCTCGATGGCAATGCGGCCGCTGAAGCTGCTGTCATCGAGTTTCAGGTTGATGTTGTCGAACGACAGACTGGTCGGGGTGGCAGCAACGCGGCTGACCAGCTCGACCTTGCTCAGGCTGCCTTCGCCCATCGCCGGCAGTGTCTGGCCGATGCTGTCGACGAATTTCGCCAGATCGAACTGGGCAATGGAAATGCCGCCGCTGATCTGTGGCGTCTTGTCGAGGTCATTGGCTTTCAGTTCGCCCAAGGCGCGCAACTGGTTGGCGGAAATCTTGATGCCGGTCCATTCGGCGACGTTCGCTGCTTTATCCAGCAGCAACTGGCCCTGGGCAGAGAAAGTCATGGTTTTGCCTTGCAGCGGATCGCCAGCGAGTTCGCCGGTCAGCTTCAAGTCTTCGAACTTGTAGCGTTGCAGGGCGCGCTCGAAGCGCAGCTCGCCGTTGAGCTCGGTGCGCACGCGCAGCACCGGTTGGTTGGTGCCGAGGAACGCGGTGGCCTTCACCGGGATATTGGTCGAATCGTGCACCGGACCGGTGCTCAGTTGAATGCTTTCGGCGCTGAACTGCTTGCCGGTCAGCTCATCGTTGTATTCAACGCGAGCGTTGTTCACGGTCAGGCTGTCGATGTCGAGGCGAATCGGTTGCGCCGGTTTTTCCACGGCGACGGTTGGCTCGCTGGCGGTCGCGCCCGGCGTAGCGGGTGGAGTCGAGCCTGGCGCCACTGGCACCTTGCCGATGTCTTCCCAGTTGCCGTGGCCGTTCTTGTCACGGTTCAGGCGCAGGTTGAGGCCTTCGACGCGCACGTCGCTCATCTGCACTTCGCGGCGCAACAGCGGCAGCACGCGCACGGACAGGCCGAGCATCTGCAAGTCGGCAAACGGTTCGGCAGGCTTGGCCAAAGTGGCGACGCTGGCTTCGTGCAGTTCCAGGCCGAGCCACGGGAACAGGCTCCAGCCGATGTCGCCATTGAGCGTCAGCTCGATGTGGGCCTTGTCGCGGGCTATCTGGCGGATCTCGTCTTTGTAGTCGTTGGGATCGAAGAGGTGGGTCAGGGCAAAACCTGCCGCCACAATGATCAGCAACAGCCCGAGAAGTACCAGACCCAGGATTTTGCCGAACGCTTTCATGGGCGAGTCCTTGTAGTTAGTCGAATTCGTCATTTGGCCGGGAGTATAGCGCTGCAAGCACCCGGTTCGGTGTGGCGTCATCTGCCGAGGGTCGGCAACGGCACCTGCAACTTCGCCACCGGTGCCTGCGCTTGAGGATGCCCGGCGGGAGCGAGCAGGCGCAATTCGGCCCCCGTTTGCGACGCCATTTTCTGCGCTTGGTTCACCGGCCGTTCAGCCACGCAACGACGACGGGTAACTTTTCGCACGCATAAATGGGACAAGCACCAGATGTACATATCTGTCGTCAGGCACCTGAACAACGCCCCGCATGCTAACCCCGTTGAAATGCCGTCTGTAGGAGCTGCGGAACGCTGCGATCTTTTGATTTTGGCATTTTCAAAAAGATCAAAAGATCGCAGCGTTCCGCAGCTCCTACAGGGGGCGAACACAGCTGACAGAAAAAAGGTGATATCAGTTTGGTTTTTCTGTCACCTGAGAATGGTAACCTTCGCCAGTTCGTCCGCCCGTCTGCGACTTAATGTCGCGCCTTCAAGGAGCTTCACCTGAAAAAACGGTCATGCCTGCGTGCATAAGGCCGAGGGTGAGCAGTGGCTGGCGAACCATACTAAAAATTGGGGGATACACAATGAGCACGAGCATCACGGCGGACGGCCTCAAAGCCGACCAGCCTGCGTTCCTGTCCAAGGAACGCATCATCGCCAAGCCCGGTTTCAACCGCTGGCTGGTTCCACCGGCCGCTTTGGCCATTCACCTGTGCATCGGCATGGCCTACGGCTTCTCGGTGTTCTGGTTGCCGCTGTCCAAGGCACTGGGCGTTACCGCGCCGGTAGCTTGTGCACCGGACATGAGCTTCATCGCACAGGTATTTTCGTCGAACTGCGACTGGCCGATCTCCATGCTCGGCTGGATCTACACGCTGTTCTTCATCTTCCTCGGCTGCTCGGCAGCGATCTGGGGCGGCTGGCTGGAACACGCCGGTCCTCGTAAAGCGGGCGTGGTGTCGGCGCTGTGCTGGTGCGGCGGTCTGCTGATTTCCGCGCTGGGTATCTATACCCACCAGATCTGGCTGATGTGGATCGGTTCCGGCGTGATCGGCGGTATCGGTCTGGGCCTGGGCTATATCTCGCCGGTGTCGACCCTGATCAAGTGGTTCCCGGACAAGCGCGGCATGGCAACCGGCATGGCGATCATGGGCTTCGGTGGCGGCGCGATGGTCGGTGCGCCGTTGGCGACTGCGCTGATGAGCCACTTCGCTTCGCCAGAAGGCGTGGGCGTATGGCAGAGTTTCGTGGCCATGGCGGCCATCTACTTCGTGTTCATGATCGGTGGCGCATTGTCCTACCGCGTGCCGCCAACCGGCTGGAAGCCTGAAGGCTGGACTGCACCGGCGAAGAAAGCTTCGAACGCGATGATCACCAACCGTCACGTTCACGTGAACGTAGCGTGGAAAACTCCGCAGTTCCGTCTGGTCTGGCTGGTGCTGTGCCTGAACGTGTCGGCGGGTATCGGCATCCTCGGCATGGCTTCGCCACTGTTGCAGGAAGTGTTCGGCGGCAAGCTGCTGGGCGTTGATGTGCCGTTCGGTCAACTCGACGCCGGCCAACTGGCTTCGATCGCGGCGATCGCAGCGGGCTTCACCGGCCTGCTGAGCCTGTTCAACATCGGTGGCCGCTTCTTCTGGGCCTCGTTCTCGGACTACCTGGGCCGCAAAAACACCTATTTCGTGTTCTTTGCCTTGGGTTTTGCCCTGTACGCGCTGATTCCGAACCTCGGTCACTTGGGCAACGTTGCGCTGTTCGTGGCGGCGTTCTGCATCATCCTGTCGATGTACGGCGGTGGTTTCGCCACGGTGCCGGCCTATCTGGCCGACCTGTTCGGTACGCAGATGGTCGGTGCGATCCACGGTCGTCTGCTGACTGCCTGGGCCGCTGCCGGTGTGCTCGGTCCGGTGCTGGTGAACTACCTGCGTGAATATCAGTTGAGCATCGGCGTGGAACGCGCAGCTGCCTACGACATCACCCTGTACATCCTCGCAGGCCTCTTGGTGCTGGGCTTCCTGTGCAACCTGATGGTGCGCCCGGTGGCCGACAAGTACTTCATGACCGACGCCGAACTGGCTGCCGAACAGGCGCTGGGCCACGACAAGGGTGCCGATGCCAGCACCGTTCTGGAGTGGAAAGCCGCACCGGGCAGCAAGCCGCTGGCCATCGCTGCCTGGCTGGTGGTGGGTATTCCGTTGGCGTGGGGTGTGTGGGTGACCCTGCAGAAAACGGCGGTACTGTTTCACTAAGTAATTGGTAAACGCAGTACCCCTGTGGGAGCGAGCCTGCTCGCGAAGACGGAATGTCAGTCGACATAAGTGTTGGCTGACCCACCGCATTCGCGAGCAGGCTCGCTCCCACATTTGTTTTTGCAGTGCCTGTAATGGCTTGTATGGACATGTCTACCCGCGACAGCCGGGCGTTCTATCCGTCAGCCATATCACCTCTCGTGTTTCTGTTTACGCCCCGCGTGCCTATAATGGCTGCCTTTTTCGCCCAATGATTTTGCGGAGCTGGTGATGGCCGAACGTAAGGCGTCTGTCGAGCGCGACACTCTGGAAACCCAGATCAAAGCCTCGATCAACCTTGATGGCACCGGAAAGGCCCGATTCGATATCGGCGTTCCTTTTCTTGAGCACATGCTGGATCAGATCGCCCGTCACGGGTTGATCGATCTGGATATCGAATGCAAGGGCGATCTGCATATCGACGACCACCATACGGTGGAAGACGTCGGTATCACCCTCGGCCAGGCCTTCGCCAAAGCCATCGGCGACAAGAAAGGCATCCGTCGCTACGGCCATGCCTACGTGCCGCTCGATGAAGCGCTGTCGCGCGTGGTGATCGATTTCTCCGGTCGCCCGGGCCTGCAGATGCACGTGCCGTACACCCGCGCCACCGTCGGTGGTTTCGACGTTGACCTGTTCCAGGAATTCTTCCAGGGCTTCGTCAACCACGCGCTGGTCAGCGTGCACATCGACAACCTGCGCGGCACCAACACTCACCACCAGATCGAAACCGTGTTCAAGGCTTTCGGCCGCGCCCTGCGCATGGCCGTCGAGCTGGACGAGCGCATGGCCGGGCAAATGCCATCGACCAAAGGCGTTTTGTAATGCAGACGGTTGCAGTTATCGACTACGGCATGGGCAACCTGCACTCGGTGGCCAAAGCGCTTGAGCACGTTGGCGCCGGCAAGGTGCTGATCACCAGCGACGCGAACGTGATTCGCGAAGCCGACCGTGTGGTATTCCCGGGTGTTGGCGCGATTCGCGATTGCATGGCGGAGATCCGTCGCCTCGGCTTCGATTCGCTGGTCCGTGAAGTCAGCCAGGATCGCCCGTTCCTCGGCATCTGCGTCGGCATGCAAGCCTTGCTCGACAGCAGCGAAGAGAACGACGGCGTTGACTGCATTGGTCTGTTTCCGGGCGCGGTGAAGTTCTTCGGCAAGGATCTGCACGAAGACGGCGAGCACCTTAAAGTCCCGCACATGGGCTGGAACGAGGTGAAGCAGAACATCAGTCACCCGCTGTGGCATGACATTCCGGACCTGGCGCGTTTCTACTTCGTGCACAGCTATTACATCGCCGCGGCCAATGCGCGGCAGGTGGTGGGCAGCGGTCATTACGGTGTCGATTTCGCTGCCGCGCTGGCCGATGGCTCGCGTTTCGCCGTGCAGTTCCACCCGGAGAAAAGCCATACCCATGGCCTGCAATTGCTGCAGAATTTCGCCGCATGGGACGGTCGCTGGTAAATGGCTGGCAAGAAGTCCAAACCGCCGATCCTGACCCTCACTCCCGAGCAGGAGAGCGAGGCCAATCGCAAGATTCAGCGGTTCATGGAAGACCGCTTCGAGTTGGACCTGGGTTCGTTCGAAGCGGCGGAAATTCTTGAGCTGTTTACCCGCGAAATTGCTCCGCACTATTACAACAGGGCGATTTTCGATATGCAGACCCACCTCAAGGAGCGGTTTGAAAGCATCGAAAGCGACCTGTGGGCGCTCGAGAAAAACTGATTCCCGAGCCAAGCTGAACATTCCAATTTTAAGGTTTGCCAGATGCTGATTATTCCCGCTATCGATCTCAAGGACGGTGCCTGCGTACGTCTGCGCCAGGGCCGCATGGAAGATTCCACGGTGTTCTCCGATGACCCGGTGAGCATGGCTGCCAAGTGGGTGGAGGGCGGTTGCCGCCGCTTGCATCTGGTCGACCTGAATGGCGCCTTCGAAGGTCAGCCGGTCAACGGCGAAGTGGTCACGGCGATCGCCAAGCGTTACCCGACCCTGCCGATCCAGATCGGTGGCGGCATCCGCTCGCTGGAAACCATCGAGCACTACGTCAAGGCCGGCGTGAGCTACGTGATCATCGGTACCAAAGCCGTTAAGGATCCGGCGTTCGTCGCTGAAGCCTGCCGCGCCTTTCCGGGCAAGATCATTGTCGGCCTCGACGCCAAAGACGGTTTCGTCGCCACCGACGGCTGGGCGGAAATCAGCACCGTGCAGGTCATCGATCTGGCCAAGCAATTTGAAGCCGACGGCGTCTCGTCGATCGTTTATACCGACATCGCCAAAGACGGCATGATGCAGGGCTGCAACGTACCGTTCACCGCTGCGCTGGCTGCTGCCACCAGGATCCCGGTAATCGCTTCCGGCGGCATCCATAACCTCGGTGACATCAAATCGCTGCTCGACGCCAAGGCGCCGGGCATCATCGGCGCGATTACCGGCCGGGCGATCTACGAAGGCACTCTCGATGTCGCCGAAGCGCAAGCATTCTGCGATTCGTACCAAGGCTGAGGAATGACCCATGGCGCTGGCCAAACGCATTATCCCTTGCCTGGACGTGGACAACGGCCGGGTCGTCAAGGGCGTGAAGTTCGAGAACATCCGTGACGCCGGTGACCCGGTGGAAATCGCCCGTCGCTACGACGAGCAGGGCGCCGACGAGATTACCTTCCTCGACATCACCGCCAGCGTCGATGGCCGCGACACCACGCTGCATACCGTCGAGCGCATGGCCAGTCAGGTGTTCATCCCGCTGACCGTTGGTGGTGGCGTGCGCACCGTGCAGGACATCCGCAATCTGCTCAATGCTGGCGCGGACAAGGTCTCGATCAACACCGCTGCCGTGTTCAACCCGGAATTTGTCGGCGAAGCCGCGCAGCATTTCGGCTCGCAGTGCATCGTCGTTGCGATCGACGCCAAGAAAGTCTCCGGCCCCGGCGAAACGCCGCGTTGGGAGATCTTCACCCACGGCGGGCGCAAGCCGACCGGCCTCGACGCAGTCGAGTGGGCGAAGAAAATGGAAGGCCTCGGTGCTGGCGAGATCCTGCTGACCAGCATGGATCAGGACGGCATGAAAAACGGTTTCGACCTCGGCGTGACCCGCGCGATCAGCGATGCGCTGGGCATTCCGGTCATTGCCTCTGGCGGCGTCGGCAACCTGCAGCATCTGGCCGACGGCATTCTCGAAGGTCACGCCAGCGCGGTGCTGGCGGCGAGCATTTTTCACTTCGGCGAATACACCGTGCAGGAAGCCAAGGCTTACATGGCGCATCGCGGCATCGTCATGCGCTAAAGCGTACAGGCCAGTGGACAGCATGGCGCGCCCAAGGCACTCTTGGGCACGCCATGGATTCCGGTAGCCCGACATGATCAAACGCCTGCTTGTTGTTCTCGCCAGCGCCTCATTGTTGCTCATCAACAATGCCCGGGCGCAAAACAGCCCCGACACCGATCTGGTGCTGCTCACCGAAAACTTCCCGCCGTACAACATGGCGAAGAACGGCAAGAATTTCGCCCAGGGCGACAACATCAACGGCATTGCCACCGACATCGTTCGCGAGATGTTCCAGCGCGCCGGCCTCACTTACAGCCTGACCCTGCGTTTCCCCTGGGAACGTGTCTACAAGCTCGCCCTGGAAAATCCCGGTTACGGGGCCTTCGTCATGGCGCGCCTGCCCGATCGCGAAAAACTGTTCAAATGGGTCGGCCCGATCGGTCCCGATGACTGGATCCTGCTGGCCAAGGCAGACAGCAAGATCGCCCTCGAAACCCTCAATGATGCGCGCAAATACAGGATCGGCGCCTACAAGGGCGACGCGATTGCCGAGACGCTGACCAAGCAAGGCCTCAAACCGGTGGTGGTGCTGCGCGATCAGGACAATGCGAAGAAACTGGTCAACGGCCAGATCGATCTGTGGGCGACGGGGGATCCTGCCGGGCGTTATCTGGCGCGGCAGGATGGTGTGACCGGCCTGAAGACCGTGCTGCGCTTCAACAGCGCCGAGTTGTACCTGGCGCTGAACAAGGACGTTTCCGATGAAGTGGTCAACAAGCTTCAGACGGCGCTGGATCAACTGCGCAAAGAAGGCGTAGTCGATGAAATCATGGCGCGCTATCTGTAGCGCCTGACCGATCCGGCTCTGGCAGCGTGATGCTGGTATCGTCCTCGGTCAGAGACGGCTGAGCGGTGCGCTCTTCGACCGGGTTCGGCTCTGCCACGGCGACGATTCCAGGCTCCGGCGGTGCGTACTGGCTGATGTGCAAACTACTGCCATCGGTATAGCTGAAGCCCTCCATCACTGGCGTGCCGTCTGCGCGCACCAATCTGTAGTCGCTCTGCGTCAGATAAGCTGCCACGGACCTGTTTTTATCCACGACCGCAACCACTTCGATTACCGCTGCATTGAGCCATTCGTTCGAATGTAGTTCGCATTGGGTGAAATCATGGCCCAGTCGTGCCGAAAACATCAGCGCGTTGTTCTGATAGTTTTGCCATTGGGCGCCGAATTCGACCGAGGTAGTCTGGGTGAATGTTCGCAAGCCGCCGGTCCGCTGGGCGCGGCGCGCTGTCCATTTGAATATCTGGCTGACGTCTCCACTGTTGCGTGCATGACCGACGAGCACGTACTGATCCTTGCGTTGTAACAAATAGAAGGGCGAGTGACGCAACTGTTCAGTGGCGGTATAACGCGGATCGTTGATGGTGAACCACGGGAGACAGGCGGTGTAAGTCGCATCGCCCGCTGGGTCTACGGGTTTCGGTGTTTCCCCGCACAGCACCGGTGGCGATGGGCGTGAGTAGGTCTGCAGTGCAATCTGCAGGCGCAAGCAGTAGACCGGGAAACTCGCCGGTCTGGTGTAGTCACTCAAAGCGAAGAAACTGCCCGATGCCAAGTTGACTTCGCCAGGTAAGGCGACTCGAGGAACGGCGCTCCAGGTACTGACACGCTGTCGTGCTTTGCTGCCCTTGTCGTCCCAGATCAGGTCGCTGGTATTCGACCCGATCACCAGATCAGCGCGAACGCAGCGGACCGCGTTGAGCGACGGTTTTTCATGATCATTCGAGCACACTGACCCCAGCGCCACATAGCCCGCGGGAGGCAGCGGTCGCCAGATCGACAGATCTCTTCTTGAACCGGACCCGGTATCCTTCCAGACCAGCTCGTAATCATCGGGACGCCGCAGTGCCTTGCCCTTGCCGGGATCAGTGCTGGCAATGTCTGCTTCGCAAGCCACTGCCACCACTCGTTCGCCGTTGATGTTGCCCAGGCCGGTGGTGATGACATCGCCCAAGGGGAAATAACCGGGCAGCGCGTCGGGTGCCGGAGTCGGGCGCCAGAAGGCCGCAGGTTTGGCCGATATACCGTTGGTATCCCAGATCCGCAGAAACTCTGTGGTGAAGTTGATCAACAAGTTGTCGATTCTGATCGGTTCAGTCCGGCCAATGGGCGGGATGATCGGGGTGTTGTTTGTCATGGGCACTCCTGATAGTTGAAAGCGGCTCGAAGGAGCCGCGACCTGTAGCAGGTCTCACTATCCGGAACGGGGCCGGGCGTTCGGTGGTAACCATGTATGGCAACGTAACCGCGTGTTACCGATAGACGCCGTCTTTGCCATGGCCAGCCATGGCGCGGTTGCTGCGTACGCTGATCATCTGCCTGATATCGATCCAATCGATGCCCTGCGCTTTCAGCTTCGGCAACTCGCGCTCCAGCACCGCCAGGGTCTGCGGATACGGATGGCCGATCATCACCGCTGAGCCCTGTTTGTGGGCCAAGGCGATCGCGGTCTGTAGCTGGGTGGCAATCGCCGCTTCGGTGCGCTCATCATCAAGAAATACGTCCCGCGAAACGCTGGCCAGGTCGATTTTCTGCGCCTGCTGCGCAGCGACCGTTTGGGCGCTGGTGCGGCTGTCGACGAAGAACTTGTGCCGACGCTGCAACTCAGCCATCAACCACGCCATCGCCGCAGGCTGCGCGGTCATGCGACTGCCCATGTGGTTATTGATGCCAGCGGTGAAAGGGACTTTTTCGAACGCAGCATTCAGGCGTTTCTGCAGTTCTTCGATGGGCAGTTCGGGGTGCCAGGCATACGGCCCGGTGGCCGGGTCCATTGGCATGTGCAGGATGACGATCTTGCCGGCGCGATGGGCTTCGCGGGCAAAGTCGGTAGCGTGCGGGGTATCGGGCATGATCGCCGCCGTGACCGGGCCGGGCAGGGCGAGCACGCGACGATCCCGGGGCAGGTTCTGCCCCAGGTCGTCGATGATCAGTGTCAGGTAGGCTCTGTGCGGCGCAGAGCTGACGGGCTCTGCATGAGCAGCACCCGCCAGACAGCACAACAGAACGAAGACGAAACGCAGAGACATCCTCAACGGCCGGACGTGATGCTCAGCCCTTTGAGCAGGCTCAGGGCCTGGGCCAACTGGTAATCGTCATCCTGTGGCATCGCTTTGGCCTTGCCGGCCGAACCACTTGGCTTGTCGGCGCCGCCGTTGCCGTTGCCCAAGTGGCCTTGCAGGTCCGCTTCCTTGAAGTACTCACTGTCGGCTTCATTGGTGATCTTCGCGCGGCGCACTTCGATGTCCGGCACGATGCCCTGGGCCTGAATCGAGCGGCCATTCGGCGTGAAGTACAGCGCGGTAGTGATCTTCAGTGCGCGATCGTTGTTCAGCGGCAGCACGGTCTGCACCGAGCCCTTGCCGAAACTGGTGGTGCCCATGACCACGGCGCGTTTCTGATCCTGCAGGGCGCCGGCGACGATTTCCGAGGCCGAGGCACTGCCACCGTTGATCAGCACGACCATCGGCACCGCTTCGCTTTCGTCCTTGCCGGTGGCGGAGAAGCGCAACTCGGAATTGGCGATACGGCCCTTGGTGTAGACGATCAGGCCTTTGGTGATGAAATGGTCGACCACTTCCACCGCCGATTGCAGCACGCCACCCGGGTTGTTGCGCAGGTCGAGAATGATGCCATTGAGCTTCTTGCCGTTGTCCTTGCGCAGCTTGGCCAGGGCCCTGGAGACTTCTTCGCCGGTCTTGACCTGGAACTGGGTGATGCGGATATAGCCGTAGCCCGATTCCAGCAGCTGTGCCTTGACGCTTTTCACCTGAATCACTGCACGGGCCAGGGTCACGTCGAACGGCGTGCCGCCATCGCGAACCAGGGTCAGGGTGATTTTCTGGCCGATCTTGCCACGCATCTTGTCGACGGCTTCGGTCATGGTCTGGCCACGGGTTGGCTGGCCGTTGATCTTGACGATGAAGTCGCCGGCCTGGATGCCAGCCTTCGACGCCGGGGTGTCATCGATTGGCGAGACGACCTTGATGAAGCCGTCTTCGGCGCCGACTTCGATGCCCAGACCGCCGAATTCACCGCTGGTGCTTTCCTGCAGCTCGGTAAAATCTTCCGGGCCAAGGTAGGCCGAATGCGGATCGAGGTTGCTCAGCATGCCCTTGATCGCGTTTTCCAGCAGGGTCTTGTCGTCCACAGGCTCGACGTACGCGGCTTTGATCCGGTCCATGACCTCGGCGAAGGTGCGCAGCTCTTCCAGCGGCAACGGCGCCTTGGCGGTCGCAGTAGTGCCTGCCGGAGCGACAGTCGGGGCCGGTTGCGCGGCGAACGCCAGAGGCGCGCCGATCACCAGGGCGATCGTCAGGGCCAGCGAGGTAAGGCGGGACAAATGCAGCATGTCGAACGAACTCCTGAATTAGGTGGTGCGCTTATCCTTGCGCACGACACCATTGCGCCGGATCACTCGGGTGACCCTGCTGACGAATTGCGAAATACAGCGCCGGCGTGTCCTGACCACCACTGTTACCGACAGTGGAAATCGACTCGCCAGCCTTGACCACATCACCCGCCGACTTGAGCAGCGTCTGGTTGTGGCCGTAAAGACTCAGAAAACCGTTGCCGTGATCGAGAATCACCAGCAGCCCGGCACCGCGCAGCCAATCGGCAAACACCACGCGCCCGCCGTGTACGGCGTGCACCTGACTGCCGGCGGAGGCGCTGATCATCACGCCATCCCACTTGGTGCGGGCGTCATCGCCACGGCTTTCACCGAAGCGCGCGAGTAATCGACCATCAACCGGCCACGGAAGTTTTCCCCGGGTTGCAGCAAAAGGCCCGCCAAACGTTTCGCCGCTGCTCGAGACCAGCGCGCCGGGGCTTGATCTGACGGGTTTTCGTGGGGCGTCGCTGTTTTCAGCCTGCGCCTCACGCAAACGCTTTTTTTCTGCTTCCTGCTGGGCGATCAGCGCTTTTTGCCGCGCCTCTTCTGCCTCACGAGCCTGGCGGGCCAGGGTTTCTTCAATGGTTTTAAGGACTTTAGACAGGTCTGCCTGATCCTGCTCGCGGGCGGCCAGTTTCTGGTCGCGGGCCTTCACGTCGTCATTGAGTCTGGCGAGAACCTGCTGGCGCTCCTTGCGGACTTTCTCGAGTGCTTCGCGCTGCGTGTCGAGGTCGCTTTTCTGTACCAGCAATTGCGCTTGCTGCAGGCCGATGTCTTTTTCGACATTGGCCAGTTGGCGCAGGGTTTCGTTGAAGTTCTTCAACTGCTCCAGGCGTGCCTGGCTCAGGTAGTCGTAATAGGTAAGGGTGCGGGCGAATTTCTCTGGGTTCTGCTGGTTGAGCAGCAGCTTGAGGTATTCCTGGCGACCGTTCTGATAGGCCGCGCGGGCCTGAATGGCGATCAGTCGCTGCTGTTCAGTGCGCGCGCTCTGGAGTTTTTTTTTCTCTGCATCGAGCCGTTGCAGCTCGGATTCGCTCTTCTGCAGTTCTTTCTGCAGCGCGTCGACCTGCTTCTGCAGCTTGCCCATCTCGGTTTCAGTGCCCTTGAGCTCTTTCTGCACGCCGGATTTTTCTTCCTGCAGCTTGCCCAGGAGCTTCTTCAACTCGGCGATATCCTGACGCGTGGCCTCCAACTGCTGTTGGGTTTGCGCGCGCTCGTCGGCGAAGGCCGGCTGGAGCAGACAGGTCAGAGCAAGGGCGATCAGGACGCGAAGCATAGGGGCGGGCGGCACCAGGGTAAGGGACGGCCTAGTATGCCCGCCCGAGGCTGCAAAAAAAACGCCCAATTGGGGCTGTGTGATAACTGGACAGAAAAACACTACATACCAATGTAGGAGTGAGCCTGCTCGCGATGGCTTTCTCACATTCAACAGGTTAGTTGACTGTCAGATGGCTATCGCGAGCAGGCTCACTCCTACAAGGGTTTTGCGGTGTTTTCTGGATTCGGCTCAGACCAGGATCGAAGTCCCGGTCATCTCCGCCGGTTTTTCCAGACCCAGCAGCATCAGCATGGTCGGTGCCACGTCCGCCAGCACGCCGCCTTCGCGCACCTTCAGGTTGCGTTTGCCAACATAGATGAACGGCACCGGCTCGGTGGTGTGCGCGGTGTGCGCTTGGTGGGTTTCTTCATCGGCCATTTTTTCGACGTTGCCGTGGTCGGCAGTGATCAAGGCTTCGCCGCCGACTTTTTCCAGCGCTTCAACGATGCGACCGACGCAGGTGTCCAGGCACTCGACCGCTTTCACCGCGGCGTCGAACACACCGCTGTGGCCGACCATGTCGCCATTGGCGTAGTTGACGATAATCACGTCGTAACGCTGGTTTTCGATAGCGTCGACGATGCGGTCGGTGACTTCCGGCGCGCTCATTTCCGGCTGCAAATCGTAGGTAGCGACTTTCGGCGACGGAATCAGGATGCGCTCTTCGCCCGGGAACGGTTCTTCACGACCGCCGGAGAAGAAGAAGGTCACGTGCGCGTACTTCTCGGTTTCAGCGATGCGCAGTTGGGTCTTGCCGTTTTTCGCCAGGTAATCGCCGAGAACGTTTTCCAGGCTGCCGGCAGCGAAGGCCGACGGTGCCGGAATGCTGGCGGCGTACTGGGTGAGCATGACGAAACCGGCCAGCTTCGGCTGACGGGCGCGTTCGAATTCCTTGAAATCGTCTTCGACGAACACCCGGGTCAGCTCGCGGGCGCGGTCGGCACGGAAGTTCATGAACACCACCGCATCGCCGTCTTCGACTTTTACCGGCTCGCCGATGGACGTGGCTTTGACGAACTCGTCGCTTTCGCCACGGGCGTAGGCGGCTTCAAGGCCTTCCTGAGCGGTGGCGGCATTGAATTCGCCGTTGCCGTCGACGATCAGGTTGTAGGCCTGAGCGACACGGTCCCAGCGGTTGTCACGGTCCATGGCGAAGTAACGGCCGATGATGCTGGCGATACGGCCCTTGCCGAGTGCCTGGAAAGTCGCGTCGAGCAGTTCGATCGACGAAGCAGCGCTTTTCGGCGGGGTGTCGCGGCCGTCGAGGAAGGCGTGCAGGTAGATTTTTTCCGCGCCGCGCTTGAAGGCCAGTTCGGCCATGGCGATCAGGTGATCCTGATGACTGTGCACGCCGCCATCGGACAGCAGGCCCATGAAATGCACGGCTTTGCCGGCGGCCACGGCTTTATCCACAGCGGCGCAGATGGTCGGATTGTCGAAGAATTCGCCGTCGCGGATCGCTTTGGTCACACGGGTGAAGTCCTGATACACCACACGCCCGGCGCCGAGGTTCATGTGGCCGACTTCGGAGTTGCCCATCTGGCCGTCCGGCAGACCGACGTCCATGCCGCTGCCCGAGATCAAGCCGTTCGGCACGGTGGCCCACAGACGATCCAGCACAGGTTTCTTTGCCGCGAACACGGCATTGGATTCGGGGCTGTCGCTGTGACCGAAGCCGTCGAGAATCATCAGGACCAAAGGTTTGGGCGTAGTCGTCATGGAATCCACTCGTGGCTGATAAAGAAGAGGGCGATGGAAAACGGAGTTGGAGTTTAAAGCGAAGTTCCGACCGCGTCACCGCCGGACGGGGTTTGGCCGACCATAGTGGCTGTGTATACTGGCCGACATTTTAACGCCCTGGAACCTCCTTCGATGGTTGCTCACCTGATTGAATTTGCCACTAACCACTACATTCTTGTCGGTATCTTCGTCGTACTGCTGGCTCTGTTGCTGGCGCACACGATGCAGGGCGGCGGTAAAAGCCTGAGCACCGGCGAGCTGACCGCACTGGTCAATAAAGATGCAGGCGTGGTGGTGGACATCCGTCCGGCCAAGGATTACGCCGCTGGCCACATCGTCGGCGCGGTGAACATCCCGCAAGACAAACTGGCTGCCCGCGTCGGCGAGCTGGAAAAACACAAGGCCAAGACCATCATTCTGGTCGATGCCCTCGGTCAGACCGCCGGCACCCACGCCCGCGAGCTGATGAAATCCGGCTTCACCGCCGCCAAGCTGTCCGGCGGGATTTCCAGCTGGAAAGGCGACAACCTGCCGTTGGTGAAATGACATGAACGAAGTCATCGTCTACTCCAGCGATTACTGCCCTTACTGCTCGCGCGCCAAGCATCTGCTCGCCAGCAAAGGCGTGGCCTTCAAAGAGATCAAGGTCGATGGCAAGCCGCAGCTGCGTGCCGAAATGACCCAGAAAGCCGGACGTACCTCCGTGCCGCAGATCTGGATCGGCAGCAAACACATCGGCGGTTGTGATGATTTATATGCCCTGGAGCGCGCCGGCAAACTCGACGCATTGCTCAAGGGCTGAACGGCTGCACCCACGTACAGCACTCCCTAAAGACCCAAGATCGATAAGGATCTGAGATGACTGATCAACAGAACACTGCAGCCAGCGAAGAAGAAACCGCACCGCAATTCTCCTTGCAGCGCATCTACGTACGCGACCTGTCCTTCGAAGCCCCGAAAAGCCCGGCGATCTTCCGCCAGCAGTGGGATCCGGCCGTCGGTCTGGACCTGAACACTCGCCAGAAAGCGCTGGAAGGCGATTTCTACGAAGTCGTGCTGACCCTGTCGGTGACCGTGAAGAACGGTGAAGAAGTTGCGTTCATTGCCGAAGTGCAGCAGGCCGGTATCTTCCTGATCAAGAACCTGGATGCGGCTTCGATGAGCCACACTCTCGGTGCGTTCTGCCCGAACATCCTGTTCCCGTATGCCCGCGAAACCCTCGACAGCCTGGTCACCCGTGGCTCGTTCCCGGCGCTGATGCTGGCCCCGGTGAACTTCGACGCCCTGTACGCCCAAGAGCTGCAGCGCATGCAGGAAAGTGGCGAGACCCCGACCGTTCAGTAAGACGGTTGAGCAACACCCCATGTGGGAGCGAGCCTGCTCGCGAAAGCGGTCTGTCAGACACTTCAATGTTGACTGACACTCCGTAATCGCGAGCAGGCTCGCTCCCACATTTGTTTTGTTGCGTTACTTGAAGTCGTTCTGCCGCCACGCTTCGTACACGGCGACCGCCACGGTGTTGGACAGGTTCAGGCTGCGACAGCCTTCACGCATCGGCAGGCGCAGACGCTGTTCGGCGGGCAGGGCGTCGAGCACGTCCGCCGGCAGACCACGGCTTTCCGGGCCGAACAGAAACGCATCGCCGGGCACGAACGCGGCATCATGGAACGGCCGCGAACCCTTGGTGGTGAAGGCGAATACGCGCGGGTTGCCCAGACTTTCCAGGCAGCTGGCCAGGTCAGCGTGACGCTGCAACGTGGCATATTCGTGGTAGTCGAGACCGGCGCGGCGCAGGCGCTTGTCGTCCATCTCGAACCCCAGCGGCTCGATCAAATGCAGGTGGCAGCCACTGTTGGCGCACAGCCTGATAACGTTGCCGGTATTCGGCGGAATTTCTGGTTGAAAAAGGATGACGTGAAACATGCACGGCTCCGAAGGTAAAGATGAGCGGCATTCTACGCCGCCTGTGGACAACCGTTCGAAACTATTCCCGCGAGTCATCGGTTCGCTGGCGATCGTCGGCTTGATGATCGGCTTGATGATCGGCCGTCTGACCACGCCGGACCCGAGCGTGCTGGAGCGGGTCGAGGTCACTGATGGTGGCCTGGTGGTGTGGTTCAACAACGAGCCGAAGCTGCACGGCGAGATCATCGACGGCACCATCGCGCTGCTGTTTCAGGCCGAAGGTCGGCCGCAGAAAGGTCAGCTCAAGCTCAACGGCAGGGACGTGAACTGGCGCACGCGCAAGAGTGACGGCGGGTTGTTGCTGACCGTGCTCGCTGCGCGGCCGTTGCAGGGCGATTGGGCCGGCAGCGAAGTCGATGACCGCTGGCGGTTGGAGGTTCGGTTACAAGAGCCGTGACCTCAACGTCTCGTTCCCTCCCACGTTCCTTTGTCGCATTTCCCACTGCTGCCGTCGACCTTTCCGATCCAGTCCACGGCAATCCTGCGCTATCGTCTGCGCTTACGCTCAAACGGCAGGATGCCGTACACAAGCTCCTTTGCACACATGCGGGGGCGAATTCTTCAAGGATGAAAAACCATGCCAGTAAAACCACCGCGCCGTGGCGGTACCCACGTGGATTTACCGATCAGCCCGACTCGCTCGACAGATGTGGATACTTCGCTTCCCGGCCCATTGCGACAAACAGGCTTCGATTCAAGTAGCGCTCCGGGTAATCCTCCGTTGCGTGCCGCCGTGGTGGACGCTCCGCACCCCTCGCCAGCCGTCGTGGTGCATGCGGCTCAGGTAGATGCTCGGTCGCCGAAGTCTCTACCGTCGTTAGACCATTACGTCAGTGCGGTGGCGTCACTTCCACAAGCCAACAGCGCAGGTCTGCGCGTATTCAGGCAACGCACCTATGCCGAGCTGTCCGATGGTCGCATCGTGCTTGTGGCAATCGATTCGGAAACGAGACTCTTCCGGGCCAGATTGCCCAGTGAGTTGTCACCATCTGGCCCGGTGCTGCTGCGCGATACAGGCAGCGGTCTGTGGCGCCTGCGCGAGGTTTCAGTCTCAACCAGTCGAGAGCAGGTCAGAAAATACCTGCCCGATGCGACTGATCAACACGCAGATGACTTTATCTCCCGCTTCGCTGACAGCGAAGCAGCCGAGGCGGAGCTCAAGCGGATAGAGCTTGGATACCCTCAACTGGAGCGCGAACTCCTTGCCTGGGCAGATGCTTCGAAAGGTTCCGATGTCGAAACAATATCTGGACGAGGAGCAATGGCGGCTGAGCTGCGCCGATTGTTCAAATGGCAGGGTACAGCTGATGAGCGGGTTTATCATGATGGCCGATTCCGTGGCTTCAATTTGGATGTCGATCTGTCACTTTGGCCGAGCAACCAAACTCTTTCCGCGCAATTCAGTTCAGTTGCCTCTCTAACCCTGAGAGGCGATGCGCAAATGAACCCGGAAATATTCCTTTCGCAATTTCCCGAAATCGAGACTTTCAAAACGGCCAGCTTGATGCGGTTGGGTCGCGGTTCTGGTTTGTTCAGGACCATTCATTATTCAAGATTCAGGCTTGAGCCGGGCATCATTGAGCATCTGGCGAAGCGGCCCCGTTTACGAGAGATGAATCTGCAAGACTGCATTATCGAGCCTGGTTTCTCATTGCTCGGCATGCCAGGGTTGCAGGTTTTGAAAATCAATAACGTTCAGGGAACGGTAGATTTTAATGCCCTGGTGAATGAAGTTTCCGGACTGTCACGCTTGCAAGTGCTCGATCTGCATCGGAACCCTCTTATGAGAGCTGCCCCTCGCATTAGCGGAATGCCGCAACTGCGGATACTGGATCTGACTGATACCGGCATAAGGCAACTGCCCGTCGGGCTTGGTTCTGACAATGGAACACCACAACTGCAAGTTTTGAGACTTGGCGCTAATCCATTGTCGGATGTGCCCTCGCTTGAAGGGATGAGCGTGTTGCAGCAACTTGATTTGTCCGGCACAGGCATCAGTCGCTTCCCCGACGGCATCTCTTCGACTGTTCCCGGCGAAGTTCTGAATGTCGCTGGCAATCGTATCGAGTCGATCCCCGAGTTCCTGGAACTCAGGGCCGGATTCAATCTTGGCGGAAATCCCATCACCGATCCCGCTTCCTTGCGGCGCTTGATTCGTGCTCGGCGCAAAACAGGGAGCGATCTCTGGCTGGGTGAGGCGAGTATCGATCCTCGGGCCTATCTATGGTTGCGCAATGTGCCGCAAGAGCAGATCCCTGGAAAACTGGCGCTTTGGGATAGGCAAGTCGCAGCTTTGGACAGGCCTTTGAATCGGCCGATTCGTATGCTGAGCCGCACGCCCGAGTTTCAAGTCGAGCGTCAGCTGTTGCAGCGTCGAGTCTGGGCGTTTCTGGAAAGTTACGATAAGGCAGCTCTCAGCGAACGGGCTCGGTTGGACGCAATTGCGATTAACGAGACCAGTCCCGGAAGAATGCTGGAAAGGCTGGAGGAGGAATTGCGGGCCAGTGATCCGGGCCGTCAAAACGACCCTCTGCACCATTTGCCCAAGCGGCCGAAGCTTGAATGAACGCATGGCCAAAGCAATAAAAGCGGGAATCCCTGACCTGCCTGTATCAGGGTTCCCAAAACGGGGTGGACCTCGCTTGAGCGGTGGTCCGGTGTAAAGAGGGAACCCCCGGCCTGCCTGTACCAAGGATCCCAAAAGGGTGGGCTCGTCGCGTTGCGGTATGAGCCCGGTGTAAAGAGGGGAATCCCCGGCCTGCCTGTACCAAGGTCCCCGAAACGGGTGGTGAATCGAATCACCTGTAGAAGGTATTGCAGGCGCCGTGCCAGGTTTTAATGTGCTGAAACAAAAAAGCGCCTGAGAGGCGCGAAAGCCCCGGTACTTCGGGCTTTCGCGTTTTTGAATAAAGGGTTCTTCAGTGTTTTCAGGAGTGATTGTGGCGATACGGCTGTGCGCGATCGCAGGTCATCGTGCATTGATGCGGTGCACGGTAGCCCTCACTCTAGCCCTCTCCCAGAGGGAGAGGGGACTGACCGAGTTGCCCGGTCAGTTACGCCGACCTGAGATACCGAGCCGAACTCAGGCCTCGAAACCACCCGAGATCCGCCCCCTCTCCCCTGGGGGAGAGGGGGATCGATCCTGAGTACACGACAATCCTTAAGCGTTAACCTTCATCCCCCTCATCATCATCCCCACCATCAACCTTCATCCCCAATTCCTTGATCTTGCGCGTCAGGGTATTACGCCCCCAACCCAACAAAACGGCAGCATCACGACGGCGCCCGGCGGTGTGCTTCAACGCCGTCTCGATCATGATTCGCTCGAACGCAGGCACCGCGCTGTCGAGCAGGCTCGATTGGCCTCGAGCCAAAGCCTGATCGGCCCACTGGCGCAGGGCCTGTTCCCAGTTAGTCACTGGCGCCGAGTCTTGCGGTAAGTTGAGCAGCTCAGGCGGCAGGTCGCTGATGTGCACCTCGCGGCCGGAGGCCATGACGGTGATCCAGCGGCAAGTGTTCTCCAGCTGGCGGACGTTGCCCGGCCACGGCAGGTTTTTCAGGTATTCCTCGGTCTCGCTTTTCAGCACCTTCGGCTCGACCGCCAGTTCCTGCGCGGCGCGGCTGAGGAAGTGCCGGGCCAGGGTCGGGATGTCTTCACGACGATCCGACAGGCGCGGAATGTGAATACGGATCACGTTGAGGCGGTGGAACAAGTCTTCACGGAATTTGCCGGCGTGGACCAGCGTTTCCAGATTCTGGTGGGTGGCGGCGATGATGCGTACATCGACCTTGACCGGCACATGCCCGCCAACGCGATAGAACTCGCCATCGGCCAGCACCCGCAACAGACGGGTCTGGGTGTCCGCCGGCATGTCGCCGATCTCATCGAGGAACAGCGTGCCGCCGTCGGCCTGTTCAAAGCGACCGCGACGCAAATTTGCCGCGCCGGTGAACGCGCCTTTCTCGTGGCCGAACAGCTCCGATTCCATCAGATCCTTGGGAATCGCCGCCATGTTCAACGCGATGAACGGCGAGGCCGCGCGCGGGCTGTGGCGGTGCAGAGCGTGGGCAACCAATTCCTTACCGGTGCCGGATTCGCCGTTGATCAGTACGGTGATGTTGGAGTGGCTCAGGCGGCCGATGGCGCGAAACACTTCCTGCATCGCCGGCGCTTCGCCGATGATTTCCGGGGTGCGGGTCAGCGCCGGCACCACTTCCAGGCCTTGCTGTTCCTGCGCATGTTGATTGGCGCGCTTGACCAGCGACACCGCTTCATCGACGTCGAACGGCTTGGGCAGATACTCGAATGCGCCGCCCTGATAGGAGGCGACAGCGCTGTCCAGATCGGAGTGAGCGGTCATGATGATGACCGGCAGCCGTGGGTGCTGTTCGCGAATCCGCGCCAGCAGATCCAGGCCACTGGCACCGGGCATGCGGATGTCGGAAATGATCACGTCCGGCTGCTGCCGGGCCAGACGACTCATCACGCCATCGGCGCTGTCGAAGCTTTGGGTGGTCATGCCTTCCTGCTGCAAGGCCTTTTCCAGAACCCAACGGATAGAACGGTCGTCATCGACGATCCACACGGTTTCACTACGGCTCATGTCGATGTGGCTCCTTGTTCCAGTGGCAGGAAGATCGAGAACGTGGTGTGGCCTGGATGGCTCTCACACTCGATCAGGCCCTGGTGCTGACTGATGATGTTCTGGGTAATGGCCAGGCCCAGCCCGGTACCGTCCGGGCGACCGCTGACCATCGGAAAGAAAATGGTTTCCTGCAGTTCCGCCGGGATGCCCGGGCCGTTGTCGATGATCTCGATCTTGGTCACCAGACGATGGCGGATGTGGCCGATGGTGAACTGGCGCATGGCGCGGGTGCGCAGGCTGATGCGGCCAAGGCGCAGCTCGTTCTGGCTACTGATCGCCTGCATCGCGTTGCGCACGATGTTCAACACCGCCTGGATCATTTGCTCGCGGTCGATCAACACGTCGGGAATGCTTGGATCGTAATCACGCACCAGAGTGATGCAGCCCTGGCTTTCGGCTTCGACCAATTGGCAGACGCGTTCGAGGACTTCGTGAACGTTGCACATCGCCAGCGACGGCAGTTTGTTCGAGCCGAGCATGCGATCGACCAGATTGCGCAGGCGATCGGCCTCTTCGATGATCACGTTGGTGTAGTCGCGCAGGCTTTCTTCCGGCAGCTCGCGTGCCAGCAACTGTGCCGCACCGCGAATGCCACCGAGGGGATTCTTGATCTCGTGGGCGAGGCCGCGCACCAGCATTTTGCTGGTTTCCTGTTTGGACAGCTGCGCCTCTTCCTTGGTAATCCGCAGCAGGCGATCGCGCGGGTGGACTTCAAGCAGTAGCAGGGTCGCGCCGTTGCTGAGGATCGGTGTGACCGCGTAATCCACAGTCAGGGTCTGGCCGGTGAGGGCGGTGAGCATCGCTTCGCGTTTGGTGAAGGGATGCGCCTGCTCGACCGCCTGGCGCAGGGAATTGAGCGCCTCGGGGGATTCGGTGAACAGCTCGCTGATGAACTGGCCATGGCTGCGCTGCCCGCTGACGGCCAGCAGCATCTCCGCCGCCGGGTTCATGTACTCGAGGCGCAGTTCGGCGTCGAGCAGGATGGTCGCCGTGGTCAGGTTGTCGAGCAGCAAACGGTGGATAGCGTCGCTTATGGTCATCTGGACCCCTTTTGGAGCAAGGCGTGCGCAAGAACAAAGCGCTGATATCGGGAAAATGCAAAAACCAAACCAAGGCTCCGAAAAGAAGCGTTCAAGCCCTGAAACAGGCGTTTGACGCGCGTTTGTATGGCACGACGCCAGCTCAAACGGGAAGTTTCGAACCAAAATGGGTTGGACTGTGGGCGAGATGCAGTTTAGTGCACCAATAGGGTGCGCATGACTTGCGCGGGCTAGAAGAAGCGCAGAAACGGATTTTTCGGTTCTTCAGGTTTGTCCTTGAGCGGGCATTCCGGACGTACGCCATAGTCGTCGGCGACACAGGGTTTGACCTGACGTTTCTGCGCCAGGGAAATGCGCAGCATGTGGAACGGCTGATTGGCGGTGCGCTCCACGGTACGCCCGGCGGCGTCGAGTATCTCGATGGAAAGGCTGTGGCTGCCGCGATCGATATTGTTCAGCGCAAATACCGGACTGACGCCGGGCTCGCCAGTGGCCTGGCCATCGAGCAACAGGCGATAACGATGGCCGCTCTGCAGGCCGGGCTCGCTGGTGACGCTGACGATCAGCTCGCCGGCGCTGCTGCGCAGGGTCGCGTCGGGCTCCGGGATCAGGATGCGCAGCATGTCGTAACGGAAGGGCGCTGGTTCGACGGATTTTTTCGCCGTGGTGATCGGCGCGGCGCTGTTGGCAGGGACAGCCATGCGATTGCTCGTCGCGATCGGCACTCGCTTGGCGTTGGCGCGCGGCTGGTCGGTGTAGACGCGGTTGCCCTGTGCGTCGATATAGGTGAAGACCTCAGCCGTAGCGGGCAGCGCCATCAGCGCCAGGATCAGCAGCAGCCCGCGGCGAATCATGGTTTGTGCACCCGTTGCACGTTGAGCACGGCGGGCGGGCTCTGCTGGATGACGGTCTGACCGTTGATCACCTGCACGGCCAGGCGATGCTCGCCGCGATCGACGTTGACCAGTTGCAGAACCGGCACGTTGCTCGGCTGGCCATAGGGCTCATCGTCCAGCACCAGTCTCAGTTGATGGGGCGGTTGCAGGCGCGGCTTGATCAGGACATTGACCGTGAAGGTGCCGTTGTTGGCGCGCAGGGCCCCGTCAGTGGGCAGGCCCGCGAGTTCGAGGATTTCATAGGCGTTGTGCGGCGATTGCGGTGCTTCGGCGCTGGATGATTGCGGCGCGCTCGGTGGTTGCGGCTCGACTCGATTGAGTGGCGGCAACTCGACCGGTTGCGCCGGCACGCCGTCCGGCGGCTGATTGCTGTACGCGGTGTTGCCGTTCGCATCGGTGTACTTGTAGATCTGCGCCACGGCGGGCAGAGCGATCAGCAGCAGAATGTAGAGAAACGTGCGACCCATGAAATCGACCGGGGTTGGAAACTGTGGGTAGCAGCATAGGACAGGTGCGGCGGTTGGCCCAACTGGCGACGCATCCAAAAATTATTCAATCACCACAAATCCCCTGTGGGAGCGAGCCTGCTCGCGAAGGCGCCGCATCAGTCACCATCATCTTCAATGACCCACCGCTTTCGCGAGCAGGCTCGCTCCCACAGGAGAAATGCGTCGCCCCAGAAATTACGCGCAATAAAAAAGGCCTCCCGAAGGAGGCCTCTTTCTGTCACGCCACTTTACGCAGCGCTACCGGATCAGCAGCTGTAGTACAGCTCATATTCCAGTGGGTGTACGAAGGTGCGAACCTTGATTTCTTCTTCCGATTTCAGCGCGATGTAAGCGTCGATGAAGTCGTCGGAGAACACGCCGCCCTTGGTCAGGAACGCACGGCCCTTGTCCAGCTCTTCCAAGGCTTCTTTCAGGCTGCCGCAAACCTGTGGAATCTCTTTCGCCTCTTCAGGCGGCAGGTCGTACAGGTTCTTGTCGGCGGCATCGCCTGGGTGGATCTTGTTCTGGATACCGTCCAGACCGGCCATCAGCAGTGCTGCGAAAGCCAGGTACGGGTTGGCAGCCGGATCCGGGAAGCGTGCTTCGATACGGCGGGCTTTCGGGCTCGACACGTAAGGAATACGGATCGAAGCGGAACGGTTACGCGCCGAGTAGGCCAGCATTACCGGAGCTTCGAAGCCTGGCACCAGACGCTTGTAGGAGTTGGTCGCCGGGTTGGTGAAGCCGTTCAGGGCCTTACCGTGCTTGATGATGCCGCCGATGAAGTACAGAGCGGTATCGGACAGGCCGGCATAGCCTTCGCCTGCGAAGGTGTTCTTGCCGTCTTTCCAGATCGACATGTGCACGTGCATGCCCGAACCGTTGTCGCCGTAGAGTGGCTTCGGCATGAAGGTCGCGGTCCGGCCGTAAGCGTCGGCCACGTTGTGCACAACGTATTTCAGGGTCTGAACTTCGTCAGCTTTCTTCACCAGGGTGTTGAACTTGACGCCGATTTCGTTCTGGCCGGCAGTTGCCACTTCGTGGTGGTGAACTTCAACCGACTGACCCATTTCTTCCAGTGCGTTGCACATGGCGGTACGGATTTCGTGGTCGTGGTCGAACGGTGGAACCGGGAAGTAGCCGCCTTTCACGCCTGGACGGTGACCCTTGTTGCCGCCTTCGATGTCCTGGTCGGACATCCACGAACCTTGCTCGGAGTAGATCTTGAACATCGAGCCGGAGATGTCCGACTTGAATTTAACCGAGTCGAAGATGAAGAATTCTGGCTCTGGACCGGCGAATACAGTGTCACCGATACCGGTGGCTTTCAGGTGCTCTTCGGCACGCTTGGCGATCGCACGTGGATCGCGGTCGTAGCCTTGCATGCTCGAAGGCTCGATGATGTCGCACACCAGAATCAGGGTTGGGTCTTCGGTGAACGGATCGAGTACGGCCGTTTCGTCGACCGGCATCAGGATCATGTCGGAGGCTTCGATGCCTTTCCAGCCGGAGATGGAGGAACCGTCGAACATCTTGCCGACTTCGAAGAAGTCGTCATCCAGCGCATCGCGAGCCGGCATGGTCACGTGGTGCTGAGTGCCTTTGGTGTCCGTGAAGCGCAGATCAATCCACTTGACGTCATGATCTTTGATGAGTTGAACCGACTTCGACATAGTGTCCTCCGGGTGAATTAGGGCGGGTAGTGGATGCCCTTAATAATGGTGATGCCGGCGCGAATACTCTGCCAAGGCAACCTGCCTCACAAGGGAGCAAATTGCATGCCAGTGCCCCAGCATGGGTTTTTTGCCCCAAATTCACGCTTATTAAGGTGCGCGAGGTAGTGAATCGAGAAATCTCGCCCCGTAATGTTGCGTTTGAATTCAGAAATGACCTGTTTTGGTGCGTGTAAAACCTTCTGCACATTAACTGGTTAAACCTTGAGCAATTTCCGCTATAATCCGCGCCCCCCTTTTTCGGCTGGCCGTTCGCGCGCTGTTTTCATGAAACTTATCGTAAAAGTCTTCCCCGAGATCACCATCAAAAGCCGACCTGTACGGACGAAATTCATCCGCCAGTTGGCCAAGAACATCCGCACCGTGCTCCGTGACCTGGACCCGGCCGTGGTGGTGAACGGCGTGTGGGACAACCTCGAGCTGGAAACCCGCGTCACCGACGCCAGAGCCTTGAAAGAGATGGGCGAGCGCCTGACCTGCATGCCGGGCATCGCGCACTTTCTGCAGATCGACGAGTACCCGCTGGGCGACTTCGACGACATCACCGAAAAGTGCAAACAGCACTACGGCGATGCGCTGGCCGGGAAGTTTTTCTCGGTGCGCTGCAAGCGCGCAGGCAAGCATGCCTTCAGCTCGATGGACGTGGAAAAATACGTCGGCAGCAAGCTGCGTCGTGAGTGCGGTGCAGCCGGAATCGACCTGAAAGCGCCGGAAATCGAAGTTCGTATCGAAGTTCGCGACAAACGGTTGTTCGTGATTCATAGCCAGCACAACGGCATCGGCGGCTACCCCCTGGGTGCGCTGGAGCAGACGCTGGTATTGATGTCCGGCGGCTTCGATTCGACCGTGGCGGCTTACCAGATCATGCGCCGCGGCCTGATGGCGCATTTCTGCTTCTTCAATCTCGGCGGGCGTGCCCACGAATTGGGCGTAATGGAAGTCGCGCATTTCATCTGGAAGAAGTACGGCAGCTCGCAACGCGTGCTATTTGTCAGTGTGCCGTTCGAGGAAGTGCTGGGCGAAATTCTCGGCAAAGTCGATAACAGTCATATGGGCGTGGTTTTGAAGCGTATGATGTTGCGCGCCTCGTCCGAGATCGCCGAACGCTTGCACATCGATGCGTTGGTCACCGGTGAAGCGATCTCCCAGGTGTCGAGCCAGACGCTGCCGAACCTGTCGGTGATCGACTGCGTGACCGACAAGCTGGTGCTGCGGCCGCTGATCGTCGCGCACAAGCAGGACATCATCGATACGGCCAACGAGATAGGCACCGCCGATTTCGCCCGGCACATGCCGGAATACTGCGGCGTGATTTCGGTCAACCCCAAGACCGCCGCCAAGCGTGGCCGGGTTGAGCACGAAGAGAAAGAATTCGACATGGCGGTACTCGAGCGTGCGCTCGCCAACGCCAAACTGGTGCCGATCGATCGGGTGATCGACGAATTGGGCCAGGATTTGCAGATTGAAGAAGTCAGCGAAGCGCTGGCCGGTCAGATCGTGATCGACATCCGCCACCCGGATGCCGCCGAGGATGACCCGCTGGAACTCGCCGGCATAGAGGTACAGACGATGCCGTTCTATGCAGTGAACGCACGTTTCAAGGAACTGGACCCTACTCGCCAGTACCTGCTGTATTGCGACAAAGGCGTGATGAGTCGCCTGCATGCCCACCATTTGCTCAGTGAGGGGCATGCCAATGTGCGCGTTTATCGACCGAGCTAAGTGCCCGGGGCTGTTTGCCTGTGGCCTGCGTCACCGGCCCCCCGACACCGCCGTCAAGCTGTAACGGCCATGCCGGACACTACTGCTAATCGCTGCCATGACTTGTCAGCAAACCGAATCCTCTGATCGAGATACACAAGTGATCGAAAATCTACGCAACATCGCCATCATCGCCCACGTTGACCACGGTAAAACCACCCTGGTAGACAAACTCCTGCGTCAATCCGGCACCCTGGAGCGCAACGAGCTCAACGACGAGCGCGTGATGGACTCCAACGACCAGGAAAAAGAGCGCGGTATTACCATTCTGGCGAAGAACACCGCCATCAACTGGAACGGCTACCACATCAACATCGTGGACACCCCGGGCCACGCCGACTTCGGCGGCGAAGTTGAACGCGTAATGTCGATGGTCGACTCCGTTCTGCTGCTGGTTGACGCTCAAGACGGCCCTATGCCGCAAACCCGCTTCGTGACCAAGAAGGCTTTCGAAGCCGGCCTGCGTCCAATCGTGGTGATCAACAAGGTTGACCGTCCAGGCGCACGTCCGGACTGGGTTCTGGACCAGATCTTCGACCTGTTCGACAACCTAGGTGCTACCGAAGAACAACTGGACTTCCAGGTTGTTTACGCTTCGGCTCTGAACGGCATTGCCGGTCTGGACCACACCGCCATGGCGGAAGACATGACTCCGCTGTACCAGGCGGTAGTCGACCACGTTCCGCCTCCGGCCGTTGACCGTGACGGTCCGTTCCAGATGCAGATCTCCGCTCTGGACTACAACAGCTTCCTGGGTGTTATCGGTGTTGGCCGTATCGCTCGCGGTCGCGTCAAGCCGAACACCCCGGTTGTCGCTATCAGCGCCGACGGCAAGCGCCGCAACGGTCGTATCCTGAAGCTGATGGGTCACCACGGTCTGCACCGCATTGACGTTGACGAAGCAGCAGCTGGCGACATCGTCTGCATCAGCGGCTTCGACGAGCTGTTCATCTCCGACACTCTGTGCGATATCAACACCGTCGAGGCGATGAAGCCGCTGACCGTTGACGAGCCAACCGTTTCCATGACCTTCCAGGTAAACGACTCGCCATTCTGCGGTAAAGAAGGCAAGTTCGTGACTTCCCGTAACATCAAGGATCGTCTGGACAAAGAGCTGCTGTACAACGTTGCACTGCGCGTTGAAGAAGGCGACTCGGCTGACAAGTTCAAGGTTTCCGGCCGTGGTGAGCTGCACCTCTCGGTACTGATCGAAACCATGCGTCGCGAAGGCTTCGAGCTGGCCCTGGGCCGCCCTGAAGTGATCATCCGTGAAGTTGACGGCGTGAAGCAGGAACCGTTCGAAAACGTGACCATCGACATCCCTGAAGAATCCCAGGGCAAGGTCATGGAAGAGATGGGTCTGCGTAAGGGCGACCTGAGCAACATGGTGCCGGATGGCAAGGGCCGTGTTCGTCTGGAATACAACATCCCTGCTCGCGGTCTGATCGGTTTCCGTAACCAGTTCCTGACCCTGACCAACGGTGCTGGCATCCTGACCTCGATCTTCGACCGTTACGCTCCAGTGAAGTCGGGCCACATGTCCGGCCGTCAGAACGGCGTTCTGGTTTCGGTTGAAACCGGCAAGGCTCTGACCTACTCGCTGGAAACCCTGCAGGCTCGCGGCAAGCTGTTCGTAGAACACGGCCAGGAGATCTACAACGGTCAGATCGTTGGTCAGAACAGCCGTGACAACGACCTGGGTGTAAACCCGACCAAAGGCAAGAAGCTCGACAACATGCGTGCTTCGGGTAAAGACGAAACCATCGCTCTGGTTCCACCTGTTCGTTTCACTCTGGAACAGGCTCTGGAATACATCCAGGAAGACGAGCTGTGCGAAGTCACGCCTAAGTCGATCCGTCTTCGCAAGAAGATCCTCGACGAAAGCGAGCGTACCCGCGCTGCCAAGAAAGCCAAGGCGTAATTCAGCCCTGGAATAGAAAACGCCCCCGGTCGCGAGACCGGGGGCGTTTTTGTTTGTCCGGGATTCAAGGCAAAAAAAGATCGCAGCCTTCGGCAGCTCCTACACGGATACGCATTGCCATGTAGGAGCTGCCGAAGGCTGCGATCTTTTGATCTTCAGAATTTCTCAATCGCTCGGGAATTCTGCACCCGCTCGACTTCCTTCGGCTTGTACGCGCAATACCCCGGCCGTGGGCCGATTTTCGGGTGGTTGCGGCAGGTGTCCGGGCGCTTGTCATAAATGGTGCACAGGCGGCTTTTACGATCGAGGTAATAGCAGTCGTTGTTGCTCATGCGCTGCAGGGTGAAGATCCCCGACTTCTGATTGAAGCGTTCGACCAGACCTTCCTTTTGCAGGCGCTTGGCGATGTTCTTCGGCGGATCGCCCAGTTCGAACTCGTCGACCACGCCGATGCGCACCAGATCCTTGATCTTCACTTCGACCGGCAGGGTGCAGCAGCTGGACATGCACGAGCCGCACATCGGTGCCGAATATTTGGCCCACGTATCGAGACGATCAATCTCGGCGGCGGCGATCAGGTTGGGCTTCATCATCGGGAGTTACCAGGCGTGTATGCATCAGGGCGCGCGATCATACCGGGAGCGGTGGAATTTTGAACAACCTTTCGCCGGATATTTTTGCAGCGGCCGCATTTTGCCCGACAGGACGGCACGGCCCCTGCATTCATTGGCCCATCCGCCAAGGTTATGTCGCACTAGCGCACAGTCCGCGCAAATACTGCCGAACCAGAGCCGTTACCGCCGGTCAGACCGTCTAGGCTCAGAAAATTCCCGCTCGCTCGAGGTCCTGTTGATGACTCAAGAACCACTAGTTCGCGAAGCAGAGGTGGCCGCGTTCCGCGACGCCGTCCTGACCAAACTCACCTACGCCGTGGGCAAAGACCCCGATCACGCCTTCGACCATGACTGGTTCGAAGCCATCGCCCTGGCTGCGCGTGATCACATGGTCGAACACTGGATGGACCACACCCGACAGATCTATCGCAAAGGCCAGAAGCGGGTTTATTACCTCTCGCTGGAATTTCTCATCGGCCGTTTGCTCTACGACAGCCTGAGCAACCTCGGCCTGCTCGACGTCGCCCGTGAAGCGCTGACCGAACTGGGCGTCGATCTGGAGCGCATCCGCCTGCTGGAGCCCGACGCGGCGCTCGGCAACGGCGGCCTCGGTCGGCTCGCGGCGTGCTTCATGGAGAGCATGTCGACCCTCGGCATCGCCGGCCATGGCTATGGTATTCGTTATGAACACGGCTTGTTCCGTCAGGCGATTGTCGATGGCTGGCAACAGGAACAGACCGAACACTGGCTGGATTTCGGCAACCCGTGGGAATTCGAACGGCCGGAAGTGGTGTACCCGATCGGCTTCGGCGGCAGTGTCGAAACCGTCACCGATGCCAATGGCAAAACCCGTCAGGTCTGGTCGCCGGCGGAAACCGTGCGCGCGATTGCCTACGACACGCCGGTGGTCGGCTGGCGCGGGGCGAGCGTCAACACCCTGCGCCTGTGGCGTGCCCGCGCCATGGAAGATCTGCACCTGGAGCGCTTCAACGCCGGTGACCACTTGGGCGCCGTGGCGGAAGTGGCCCGCGCCGAGAGTATCTCTCGCGTCCTCTACCCGGCAGACAGCACCGAAGCCGGGCAAGAGCTGCGTCTGCGTCAGGAATATTTCTTCGTCGCCGCCTCGCTGCAGGATCTGCTGCGCCGTCACCGCAACATGCACACCTCGGTGCTGACCCTTGGTGACCACGCGGCGATCCAGCTCAACGACACTCACCCGTCGATCGCGGTGGCCGAACTGATGCGCCAACTGGTCGACGTTTACGACGTGGCGTGGGACGCAGCATGGCAAGTCACCGTCGACACGCTGTCGTACACCAACCACACGCTGCTGCCGGAAGCGCTGGAAACCTGGCCGGTCGGGCTGATGGAGCGCATGCTGCCTCGGCACATGCAGATCATTTATCTGATCAACGCCCAGCACATCGACTCGCTGCGGGCCAAGGGCATCCACGATTTCGACGTGCTGCGCGCGGTGTCGCTGATCGAAGAAGACAATGGCCGCCGGGTGCGCATGGGCAACCTCGCGTTCCTTGGTTCGCACAGTGTCAACGGCGTGTCCGGTCTGCATACGCAGCTGATGCGCAAAACCGTATTCGCCGAACTGCACAAGCTCTATCCGGAGCGGATCAACAACAAAACCAACGGCATCACCTTCCGCCGGTGGCTGTATCAGGCCAACCCGGAACTGACCTCGATGCTGATCGACGCTCTCGGCCCGGATGTGCTCGACCATCCCGAAGAGCGCCTGCTCGAACTTGAACCGTTCGCCGAGAAAACCGCGTTCCGCAAAGCGTTCGCCGAGCAGCGTTTGCACAGCAAGAAGGCGCTGGCCTATCTGATTCACGAACGCCTGGGGATTGCAGTCAATCCGGCGGCCATGTTCGATGTGCAGGTCAAACGGATCCACGAATACAAACGCCAGTTGCTCAACCTGCTGCACACCGTGGCGTTGTACCAGGCGATTCGTGCCGAGCCGGAAGTCGACTGGGTGCCACGAGTGAAGATCTTTGCCGGTAAAGCGGCGGCGAGTTATCACCAGGCCAAATTGATCATCAAACTGACCAACGATATCGCCCGGGTGGTGAATAACGACCCGACTGTGCGCGGGCTGCTGAAAGTGGTGTTCCTGCCCAACTACAACGTCAGCCTCGCCGAGAGCATCATCCCGGCGGCGGACTTGTCCGAGCAGATTTCCACCGCCGGTTTCGAGGCCTCGGGCACCAGTAACATGAAGTTCGGCCTCAACGGCGCGCTGACCATCGGCACCCTCGACGGTGCCAACGTGGAAATGTGTGAGCGCATCGGTGCCGAGCACATGTTCATTTTCGGCCTCAGTGCGCAACAGGTTGAAGCGCGCAAGCAGAACCACGAGTTCAGCGCCGTGCCCGACATCGCCGCGTCCCATCGTTTGAACGATGTGCTGCAAGCGATTCGCAGCGGTGTGTTCTCGCCGGATGACACCTCGCGTTACACCGGGCTGATCGACTCGTTGATCGACTATGACCGCTTCCTGGTCTGCGCCGACTTCGACTCCTATTGGGAAGCGCAGAAGCGTGTAGATGCGCACTGGCATGACTCGCAGAACTGGTGGCGTTCGGCGGTGCTCAACACCTCGCGGATGGGCTGGTTCTCCTCGGACCGGACGATTCGCGAATACGCCACGGATATCTGGAAAGCTTTGGAGTAACTTTCCCCGACAAATCTGCGCAGGGCCCGACGTTTGTTGGGCCGGATCGATATACTGAGCGCCGGTTACAAGGCATCAATCACCGCCGTACCCTGTGGGAGCGAGCCTGCTCGCGAAGCGATCGTCGACTTAAACAGAAATGTTGGCTGACAATCCGCCTTCGCGAGCAGGCTCGCTCCCACACGGTTTGTGCCTAGACTGAAGCCATCGCCGGACTCGCCTCGCCTCGGGGCTGCTTAGGGATATCGACCATGCAATGGATGTTCATGTTGATCGGGCTGGTGCTCGGTGGACTGTTTGACGAGTCATTCAGTGGCGCGCTGTTGGGGGCGCTGCTGGGGCTGGTCATCGGCCAGACGCTACGCATTGCACGCCTTGGCGCGCAGGCGGCGGAGCAGCAGCGCCAACTCGAACAGGTGCGGGAAGCCTTGCAGGGCGTGGCTCAGCGGCTGTTTGTGCTGGAGGGCTCGCCCTCGCATGCGCCAACACCGCCACCTGAAGTCGAGCCGGTCGCCGAACCCTTCGACGTGGCTGAGCAGGCCGCCCCGCCCCCTGAGCTGATCTGGGAGCTGCCCCCTGAACTCGAACCGATCTCCGCCGCTGCCCGCGAAACCACTCAGCCGCTACCGGCCGATGTCTGGCGCGCCGAACCGGCGCCTGTTGCACCACCCCGAAAACCTGCCGAACCCCGTGGCCCTAACCTGGTCGAGCGCGGCATCAGCGCTGCGCGCAACTGGCTGTTCGGCGGCAACACCGTGCTGCGCGTCGGTGTGGTGCTGCTGTTTTTCGGTCTGGCGTTTTTGCTGCGTTACGCCACCGAAGGCATGGTGGTGCCGATCGAGTTGCGTTACGCCGGTGTCGCGGCAGCGGCATTGGCCCTGCTGGCGCTGGGTTGGTGGCTGCGCCGGCGCAACAGCCACTATGCGTTGATGCTGCAAGGCACCGGGATCGCGGTGTTGTACCTGACGGCGTTTGCGGCGATGCGTCTGCATCCGTTGCTCGATCCGTCTGCTGCACTCGGCCTGCTGGTCGCGGTGACGGTGTTCTCGGCGATTCTGGCGATCACTCAGGATGCGCTGGGGCTGGCGGCAGCGGCGGCACTCGGCGGTTTCGCCGCGCCGATTCTGACGTCTACCGGCGAAGGCAATCACGTCGCGCTGTTCAGTTATTTCGCCTTGCTCAATGCCGGCATTCTCGCCATCGCCTGGTTCAAGGCCTGGCGCCTGCTCAACCTGATCGGCTTTGTCGGCACCTTCGGCATCGGTTTCGCCTGGGGCCTGCGTTCATACACTCCGGAACTGCTGTGGAGCACCGAGCCGTTTCTGATTTTGTTTTTCCTCATGTACCTCGCCATCGGCCTGCTGTTCGCCCGGCGCAAATTGCGCGAGATGCCGGATGCCCCAGCGGACGCTGATCGCGGGGCGCTGCTGCAATGGTCGGCGCGCAAGGGCGACTATGTCGACGGCACGATGCTGTTCGGTCCGCCGATCATTGGCTTCGGTTTGCAGTTCGCTCTGGTCCAGCACCTCGAATTTGCCGCGGCCTTCAGCGCGTTGGCGCTGGGCATGATCTATATGACGCTGGCCAGAGTGCTGATGGGCGGGCGGGCGATACTGCTCGGTGAAACCTGTCTGGCCCTGGGGGTGATTTTTGCCAGCCTGGCGATTCCGCTGGGGCTCGATGCACGCTGGGCTTCTGCGGCGTGGGCCGTGGAGGGCGCAGGGATTTTCTGGCTGGGGTTGCGTCAGCATCGACCGTTCGCTCGGGCTTTTGCGCTGTTGCTGCAACTGGGTTCGGCGTTGGCCTTTCTCGGTCAATTGCAGCCCGGCGAGAGCAGCCTGCTCGACGGCGCACCGCTGGGCGCGCTGATGCTCGGGATTGCGTTGCTGTTCAGCTTCCATCAATTGCGCCAAGCCACGCCGGAGCAGAGTTTGCCGTGGGAGCGCCAAGGTCTTCCGCTGCTGGCGTGTCTGGGCCTGACGTTCCTTTATCTGCTGGCACCGTTGTTCCTGTTCATCCAGGGCACGGCGATCAGTTGGGCCTTGGCCGGGTTGGCGACATTATTTGTCGGGCTGCGGATTCAATCGCGCACATTCCTGTTTACCGCGTTCGCCGTGCAGTTGCTGGGCGGCGCGTTGTTCCTGTTGCGCCTGCAAAGCGCCGGCGAAGATTCGGCGGCAGTGTTCAGCGCTGGCTGGAGCGGTTTGCTCAGTGCGTCCCTGATCGGTCTGGCCTTGATCGGCGGCATGCTGCTGGCGGCGCGGGATGAAATGGTGCGCGGCGATGTGCGCCTGCTGCGTGGCTTGTCGGTGGTGCTGCTGGCCGGGCTGGTGCTGATCAATCTGGCGGTGTTGTTCGTATTGCCTTGGCAAACCGCGAGTGCGGTGTGGGCGGCCAGCGGTTTGCTGATCATCTGGCTGAGCCTGTATCTGCAACAGCGTCTGAGTTTCGTCTTCGGGTTGCTGTTGCAGGTGATCGGTGGCGCCGCGTTTTTGCTCGCCGGCCCCGAGTTGCTCGGGCCGCTGTCCAGCGAAGGGCTGAAACCGTTGGCCCATGGCGGATTCTGGACGCCGTTGGTACTGGGGCTGGCGGCAATGGCCGGCGCGTGGCGCTTGCAACTGGGCGACCATGCCTCGGCGTTTGATGCCTTGAGTTTGCAGCGCTTGTCGCAAGTGCTGCTGGTCTGGGGCGCCGGCTGGTGGACGCTGGCGTGGGTCAGCGAAATCCTGCGTTTCGCCTCGCCAGACTTGCAAGGCACATTGTTGCTGCTAGTCGCTGCGATCAGTGTGGCGCTGTGGACGCTGTTGGCATTGCGCCTGAAATGGCCGGCGCTGGGTTTGCTCTGCACCTTGCTGATTCCGGCGGCGGCGCTGATTCTGCTCGGCGCGTGGCATGGACGTTATCACCCGGCCGCCGACTTCGGCTGGCTGGCCTGGCCAGCGCTGTTCGCGGTGCATTTCTTCAGTCTGCGCCGCTTGGCGTCGATGCTGCCGGCGCGCGCGTTGAGCGCGGCCCATGTTCTCGGTTGCTGGCTGCTGATCGGCGTGCTGGCGCTGGAGTTGCGTTACGGCCTGCTGCTGATGTCCGAGCACTACAACGCGTGGCGCTGGCTGGGCTGGGCGATTCTGCCGAGCGTTTACCTGTTGCTGATGGCGGCACCGCGCGACTGGCCGTGGCCGGTCGCCGCGTTCACCCGCGAGTACCGCTTGTATGCGGCGGCACCGCTGGCCGTGCTGATGCTGGCGTGGTTCTGGCTGGCCAATGGCGTCAGCGATGGCAATCCCGAACCGTTGCCTTACGTGCCGCTGCTCAACCCATTGGAGCTGGGTCTGCTGTTTGCGTTGTTCGGGGTTTATGTCTGGTCGCGCAGCGCCGTTACGCAGTTGTCGGTCCGCCAGGATTACGCGGACCACGCCACGCAACTGATCGCCGGGGTCTCGCTGTTCGCTTTCTGTACCGCGCTGGTCACTCGCGCTGCGCATCACTGGGCCGGCATTCCGTTCGAGCTGGATCAACTGCTCGCTTCGATGCTGGTGCAGGCCGGTCTGTCGATCGTCTGGACGCTGATGGCGCTGGGGCTGATGATCGGCGGACATCTGCGCCATCGCCGCGAAGTCTGGCTGATTGGCGCGGCGCTGATTGCGCTGGTGGTGGCCAAACTGATTTTTGTCGAACTGAGCAACCGTGGCGGCCTCGCCCGGATCGTCTCGTTTATCGGCGTCGGCGTGTTGCTGCTGGTGGTGGGGTACTTTGCGCCACTGCCACCGAAACGCGTCGAGGCTGAACCGGCGGCGGACAAACCCGCGCCGGAAACCGAAGGAGTTGCATCTTGAGTCGCATGCTGAATCTGGGGTGGTTGGCGCTGGGCGTGGTGATGCTGGCCGGCGCTCAGGAAAAACCGGCGGACTTCGCTACGCAGGTGCCATTGTCGGTGAGCGGCAACGGCCCGTGGTATCGCCTCGACCTGCCGCTGAGCGCGCAATTGCAGGCGCGCCAGACCGATCTCAGCGACCTGCGCGTATTCAACGCTGCCGGCGAAGCGCAGGCTTACGCCTTGGCTCGCGAGTCGGCGCAGACCCGCGACGACGGCAAGCTGCACGAGGTGAAGTGGTTCCCACTGTACAACGCCGCCGACGCCAGCGAGCGTGCGCCGAATGTGCGCGTGCAGTCGACCACCAACGGCACCTTGGTCGAGGTGCAACCGTCCTCGCAACTGGAGGCGGGCGAAGAAGTCCTGCGCGGCTGGCTTCTCGATGCCAGCGCGATCAAGGCACCGTTGCAGCAACTGATCCTCGACTGGACCAGCGAGCGCGACGGTTTCCAGCGTTTCACCATCGAAGCCAGCGACGATCTGCAGCACTGGCAGTCCTGGGGCGAAGGCCAAGTGGCACGGCTGACCTTTTCCGATGAGCGCATCGAACAGCACGAAGTGACCTTGCCGGGGCAAACCGCGCGTTATGTGCGCCTGCTGTGGGAGTCGCCGGGTTCGGCGCCGATCCTGACCTCGGCGCAACTGAAAAGCAGCGACCCGCGCAACTTGCCGCTGCCCTTGGTCTGGTCGCCGAGCGTGGCCGGCACCAGCAGCAAATCCGGGGAATACATCTGGCAGCTGCCGATGGGGCTGAATGTGGAACGGGTGCAGGTGGAGCTGAAACAGCCGAACAGCCTGGCGCCGGTCGCGCTAGCTGGCCGGCGCGACAGCAACTTGCCGTGGCAAGCAATGAACAGTGGCTTGCTATATCGCCTGACTCAGAACAATCAGGACGTGGTGCAGAACGAAATCGCGCTGTCCGGGCAGACCGTGCAGCATCTCAAGCTGACGGTGGATGAGCGCGGCGGCGGTCTGGGTGAGCAGGCGCCGGACCTGAAATATGCGGTGCGCGCCACGCAGGTGATTTTCCTCGCTCGGGGCGAGGGGCCGTACAGTCTGGCGCTGGGCAATCCGCATGTGAAAGCGGCGAACCTGCCGCTGGCAACGCTTATTCCGGATTTCAAACCACAGATGCTGGCCACACTGGGCAAGGCAACGGTGCAGGGCGAAGCGCTGGCCACGCAAACCTCGACGGCGACGACGGCGGCGGTGGCCGGGACCAACTGGAAGAAGCTCGGCTTGTGGGCGGTGTTGTTGCTCAGTGTGGTGTTTCTCGCAGCGATGGCGTTCAGCCTGTTGCGCAAGCCCCCGACCAGCACCTGAGCATGGCGGCGCTACGCGCCATTCGCGAGCAGGCTCGCTCCCACAGTTGAAATGCATTCCATTGTGGGAGCGAGCCTGCTCGCGAAAGCGTCCGGGCAGACACTGAAAATCTCAATCGCTCATGCCGAACCGAACTACGCTCAATCCGACACCTGAACTCTCCACCGACAATCACGTCTCATACAGGCAAATACACCCAGGCGCACGTTAGCCGGCGTCTTCGCTCGCTAGGTTTTCAGACTCCCTGTAAACTGCGCGGGTTTTCAGCCCCCCATTCCACCGGAGCCGTCCATGTCCCGCGTTACCTTGAGTCGCTATTTGATTGAGCAGACCCGCAGCAACAACACTCCTGCCGATCTGCGCTTTTTGATCGAAGTGGTGGCGCGTGCCTGCAAGGAGATCAGCCACGCCGTATCCAAAGGCGCCCTGGGTGGTGTTCTGGGCAGCATGGGCACCGAGAACGTACAAGGCGAAGTGCAGAAGAAGCTCGACGTGCTGTCGAACGAAATCCTCCTTGAAGCCAACGAATGGGGCGGTCACCTGGCCGGCATGGCGTCCGAAGAAATGGACAATGCCTACCAGATCCCGGGCAAATACCCGAAGGGCGCCTATCTGCTGGTATTCGACCCACTGGACGGCTCGTCGAACATCGACATCAATGCCCCGGTCGGCACGATCTTCTCGGTATTGCGTTGCCCGAACGAATACCTCAGCCAGAACGAGCCGCTGAACGAAAAAGCTTTCCTGCAGCCAGGCACCCAGCAAGTGGCCGCCGGCTACGCGATCTACGGCCCGCAGACCATGCTGGTGCTGACCTTGGGCGACGGCGTCAAAGGCTTCACCCTGGATCGTGAAATGGGCAGCTTCGTCCTGACTCACGAAGACATCACCATTCCGGAAACCACCCAGGAATTCGCCATCAACATGTCCAACCAGCGTCACTGGGAAGCCCCGGTGCAGCGCTACGTCGGTGAATTGCTGGCCGGTGAAGAAGGCCCGTTGAAGAAGAACTACAACATGCGCTGGGTCGCGGCGATGGTTGCCGACGTGCACCGTATCCTGACCCGTGGCGGTCTGTTCATGTATCCGCGCGACAGCCGCGAGCCATCCAAGCCGGGCAAGCTGCGCCTGATGTACGAAGCCAACCCGATGTCGTTCCTCGTCGAACAAGCCGGCGGCGCGTCCACCGATGGTCACCAGCGTATTCTCGACATCCAGCCGGAAGGCCTGCACCAGCGCGTCGCCGTGTTCCTCGGTTCGAAAGAAGAAGTCGCCCGCGCCACGGCCTACCACAAGGAATAAACCATGCACGCGCCCTGGCAGCCGTTGCTTGACTGGTGGTTCGGACACGCCGAATCACCGGACGAGATATCGGCTGACAAGGGCAAGTTGTGGTTCGGTAAGCGAAACAGCCAGGACCTCGAAGCGCAGACGCGTTTCGGGGTCTTTGTCGATCAGGCCCTGGCCGGCGAATTGACCGAGTGGACGCAACGTCCCGAAGGTTGGCTGGCAGTAGTGCTGCTGCTCGATCAACTGCCGCGCATGATCTATCGCGACACCCCCAAAGCATTTTCCGGCGATTTACGTGCGCAGAAGCTTGTCGCGCAAGGCGTTGCGGCAGATTTTGATCGGCAGTTGAAGCCGATTCAGCGCGTGTTCATTTATCTGGTGTTCGAACACTGCGAAAACCTCGCGGTGCAGAACGAAGCCGTATCGCGCTTCATGGCGCTGGTGGCTGAACAGCCGGAGGCGGAGCGGGCGGTGTTTGCCGACAACCTGGATTATGCCGAGCGGCATCGGAAAGTGATTGCGCAGTTTGGAAGATTTCCGCACCGCAATGCGGTGTTGGGGCGGGAGTCTACGGCTGAGGAGTTGGTATTTCTTTCGAAGCCCGGGTCGCGGTTCTGACCGCAGAAAAGATCGCAGCCTTCGGCAGCTCCTACATGAGTAAAGCGTTCATTCTGTAGGAGCTGCCGAAGGCTGCGATCTTTTGATCTTTATATACGGAAGCTACCAACCAGTTGCTTGAGACGTGCCGCCTGCTGCTCAAGATCCGAACACGCACGCAACGTCGCCTGCAAGTTCTCCACGCCTTCCTGATTCAGCGTGTTGATCTCGTTGATATCGACATTGATCGATTCGACCACGGCGGTCTGCTCTTCAGTCGCGGTCGCCACCGACTGGTTCATCCCGTCAATCTCGCCAATACGCTGGGTCACGCTGCCCAGGCGCTCGCCGGCCTGGTTGGCGATGCCGACGCTGCTTTCGCTCTCGCGCTGGCTCTCGGTCATGATGGTCACTGCCTGGCGTGCGCCGACCTGCAGTTCTTCGATCATCTTCTGCACTTGCTGCGCCGAATCCTGAGTGCGATGCGCGAGATTACGCACCTCGTCGGCGACCACGGCGAAACCGCGTCCGGCTTCACCGGCACGCGCAGCTTCGATGGCGGCGTTGAGTGCGAGCAGGTTGGTCTGCTGGGAAATGCTGGTGATCACCTCGAGAATCTGGCCGATGTTCACCGTGTTGCTGTTCAGGGTTTCGATGTTGCCGCAGGAGTCGCTGATTTTCGCCGACAGTTGCTGCATGGCTTGAATGGTTTTATCCACCACCTGCTGGCCGTCGACCGCGAGGCTGCGCGCATCGCTGGAATGCTGCGAGGCGAGGGCGGCGTTCTGGGCGATTTCCTGGGCGGCGGCGCCAAGCTCATTGATCGCGGCGGCGACGCTGTTGGTGCGGCTGGCCTGCTGGTCGGAGTTGTACATCGACGAGTTCGAGGCGGCGACGACGCGCAGGGCGACCTCGTTGACCTGGCCGGTGGCCGAAGACACTTCGCGGATCGAAGTGTGGATACGTTCGACGAAGCGGTTGAACGAAGTGCCCAGTGCGCCGAATTCATCGTTGCCGTGGATCACCAGACGTCTGGTCAGGTCGCCTTCGCCTTCAGCGATGTCGTGCATTGCACGGCCCATGGTCAGTAGCGGCTGCATCAGCACGCGAATCAGCATGCCGAGCAGGCCGATGATGATCAGCACGGCGATGACCATGGCGATCAGTGCCGAGGTGCGGAATTCACTGAGCATCGAGAACGCGGTGGCTTTGTCGAGCACCAGCGCCACGTACCAGTCGGCCGACGGTACGCCGTTGACGCGGGTGAAGGAAATCAACTGGGTCTTGCCGTCGAACTCGACTTCTTTCAGGCCCGGGCTTACTTGTGGTGCACCGTTCGGATAAGCCTCGGCGAGGGACTTGAGCACCAGTTTGCTGTCCGGGTGAATCAGGATCTTGCCTTCGGCACTGACGATGAACGCGTGCCCGTGGCCGCCGAAATTCAGCGAGTTGATGATCGCGCTGACACTGGTCAGGTCGATGTCGGCACCGGCGACGCCAAGCATCTGGCCTTGACGCTGCACCGGGGTGGCCACGGTGATCACCAGTTTGCCCGACGAAGCGGCGATGTACGGTTCGGTGACGATAGTCTGTTGCGCGCTGTTCGCCGCTTTGTACCAGCCGCGAGCACGCGGGTCATAGTCCGGCGCGCGGTTGCCGGCGGGCACGGAAAACATCACGCCGTCAGCGCCACCGAAGTAGCTGAGCTGGAAATTGCCGGTGTAGGCGGGCAGGTCGATGATGCGCTTGAGGCTGGCGGGCGCGTTGCCGTCGACGGCGACCTGCTGTGACAGCGATTGCAGCAGTTGAATGCGGCTTTCCAGCCAGGTCTGGATGTTGCTGGTGGTCAGGCTGCCCAGCTCCTGCATGGTCGCTTCGGTGCTGCTGCTCAATGCCTGACGCTGGCGATAGTCGTTGAAGAAGATGAAACAGGCGAACGCAACGGCCACCACGAGGGCAGCAGCCAGCAGGATCTTATGGCTGAATTTCATGTTTCTGGTCATCTAATGAGCTACCGCGAAGGGGCTGGTCAGGAAAGGGCGGCAATTTGCCATAGTCGGCAGCGTTGCGCTGCTCTTATTTCGACCGCGGCGCGCCAAAGATTAGGCGCTTGCGGGGAAAGTCGACGAAATGCTCGACAGCTTCACAAAGTTTTTGATTTACCGGCAAAAGCCGGACGGGCGGCCTGATAAATAGGCATCCGGTCACGGAACCAGATGACACTTTGCTCTTCTAAGCTTCTGGTTGGCACCATGCCATCCCCCCTCGTTCCAGGAGTTTCACCATGTCGCTGCGATCTATCGCCCTGCTGTCGTTTTGCGTGCTGTTGGCCGCATGCAGCAAGGTCAATCAGGAAAACTACTCGAAGCTCTCGGCCGGCATGGCCAAGTCCGAAGTGGAAAGCCTTCTCGGCAAGCCCACCGATTGCTCGGGCGCGCTCGGTATGTCCAGCTGCACCTGGGGCGACAAGAACAGCTTTATCAGCGTGCAATACGCCGGTGACAAAGTGCTGATGTTTTCCGGCCAAGGCCTGAAGTAAACCGGGGCTTCGCGCCCACGGAGAAAAAAATGAAGCGGTTATTGCTGATCCTTTTTGCTGGCCTGGTACTGGCCGGCTGCGCCACTTCCGGCGTCGACCCGCTGGCGCCGAAGACCGTCGACAGCGTCAATCTCAAGCGTTATCAGGGCACCTGGTATGAACTGGCACGCTTGCCGATGTACTTTCAGCGCCATTGCGCGCAATCCGAAGCCCACTACAGCCTCAAGCCTGACGGTAACGTCGGCGTGCTCAACCGTTGCCTGACGCCGGACTGGCAGTGGGAAGAAGCCAAGGGCACGGCTTATCCCCAGGTGCCCGGCAAGACCGATAAGCTCTGGGTCGAATTCGATAACTGGTTCTCGCGCCTGGTGCCGGGTGTGGCGAAGGGCGAGTATTGGGTGTTGTACGTCAGCGGCGATTACAAGACCGCGATTGTCGGCGATCCAAGTCGCAAGTATCTGTGGCTGCTGTCACGCACGCCGACTGTCAACGGCGTAGTGCGCGAAGAATTGCTGAGCAAGGCCCGTCAGCAGGGTTACGACACTACGCGACTGATCTGGCGCGCGTCGGATCGGCAGATGGCCAAGACCTCTAATTAAGAGCGAAAAGATCGCAGCCTTCGGCAGCTCCTACATGAGAATGCGTTTTTGTAGGAGCTGCCGAAGGCTGCGATCTTTTGCTTTTCTTACCCTAAAAGATCACGCAGTACCTGGGTGAACGCTCGCGCGCTTTGCTCTTCGCCGGCATGCCGTCCATCGCGCACCACCCACTGACCATTCACCAGCACATCGCGCACTTGCCGATCGCCGCCGGCGAACAACCAGCGATTGAGAATCCCGTCCCCCGACGCTGTCGCCAGATACGGATCGTTGCCATCGAGGACGACCCAGTCCGCACGCTTGCCCACCTCCAGCGCGCCGATCGGCTGCCCCAGCGCCTGCGCGCCGCCGTCTAGCGCCGCGTCATACAATGTGCGACCGACCATCGGCTGGTCGGCGCCATACAAGCGGTTGCGCCGCTGATCGCGCAGACGCTGGCCGTATTCCAGCCAACGCAATTCTTCCACCACGCTCAGCGACACATGGCTGTCGGAGCCAATACCCATGCGCCCGCCCTGAGCGAGAAAATCCACCGCCGGGAAAATCCCGTCGCCCAGATTCGCTTCAGTAGTCAGACACAGCCCGGCGATCGCGCGACTGTTGGCCATCAGCGTGACTTCCTCGGGATTGGCGTGGGTGGCGTGGACCAGACACCAGCGCTGATCGACCTCGGTGTTTTCATACAGCCATTGCAACGGACGGCGACCGCTCCAGCTCAGGCAGTCATCGACTTCTTTCTGCTGTTCGGCGATGTGGATATGCACCGGGCATTGTTTGTCGCTGGCGGCCAATACTTCGCTGATCTGCTGTGGCGTGACCGCACGCAGCGAGTGAAAACACAGGCCCAGCGATTGCGCCTTTTGCTGTGCCAGTAAGGGCTGCAGACGCGATTGCAGCTTCAAATAGTTCTCAGTGCTGTTGATAAATCGCCGCTGGCCATCGTTAGGCATCTGGCCACCGAATCCGGAATGGCTGTAGAGCACCGGCAGCAGGGTCAGACCGATTCCGCTTTCGCTCGCGGCCTGACTGATGCGCAAGGCCAGTTCGGCCGGATCGGCATAGGGCTGGCCGTTGCTGTCGTGGTGCACGTAATGAAATTCGGCGACCGAGGTGTAACCGGACTTGAGCATTTCGATGTACAGCTGGCGGGCAATGATGCCGAGCTGATCCGGGCTGATTTTTCCGACGAGGCGATACATCAGATCGCGCCAGGTCCAGAAACTGTCGTTAGGATTGCCGGCCACTTCGGCCAATCCAGCCATCGCACGCTGGAAGGCATGGGAGTGCAGATTGGGCATCCCCGGCAGCAAAGGCCCGTTCAGCCGCTCGGCACCGTCTGCGGTGGAATCGGCCTGGATTCGGGTCAGCAGGCCATCGGCGCTGACCTCGAGACGTACATTGTTGGCCCATCCGTTAGGCAGCAGTGCGCGTTCGGCAAAGAAGGCGGACATCGTTCGGCACCCCATTGTGTGTAATTTGTATATACATATACAGACGTTTGCCTGCCCGGTAAACTCCGGCAAGCTAGTCACTTTCATCCAATGAACAGGGATCAACCGTGCCGACTCCGCCTCCAGTCTCTCCGTTGGCCGCGAACATGGGCGACAGTCCGGCGCCCTTGTACGCCCGCGTCAAACAGATGATCACCCAGCAGATCGACAGCGGTAACTGGCCGCCGCACTACCGCGTACCGTCCGAAAGCGAGCTGGTCAGCCAGCTCGGCTTCAGCCGCATGACCATCAATCGCGCCCTGCGCGAGATGACTGCTGACGGCCTGCTGGTGCGCATGCAAGGCGTCGGCACCTTTGTCGCCGAACCGAAGAGCCAGTCCGCGCTGTTCGAAGTGCACAACATTGCCGACGAAATCGCCTCGCGCGGCCATCGCCATACCTGCCAGGTCATCACCCTCGAAGAAGAGGCCGCCGGTTCCGAGCGCGCGCTGGCACTGGACATGCGCGAAGGGCAGAAAGTCTTCCACTCGCTGATCGTGCACTACGAAAACGACATTCCGGTGCAAATCGAAGACCGTTTCGTCAACGCCCTGGTTGCCCCGGAATACCTCAAGCAGGATTTCACCCTGCAAACACCTTATGCCTATCTCAACCAGGTCGCGCCGCTGACCGAAGGCGAGCACGTGGTCGAAGCGATACTCGCCGAGCCGTCCGAATGCAAGTTGCTGCAGATTGAGAAGGGCGAGCCCTGCTTGTTGATTCGTCGGCGCACCTGGTCGGGGCGTCAGCCGGTGACGGCGGCGCGTTTGATTCATCCCGGTTCGCGTCATCGTCTGGAGGGTCGCTTTCACAAATGAGCCAGGTAAAAGTTCTACGCGCTGAGGGCTACCCGCGCATGCCGTGGAAAAACGGCGGCGGCAGCACCGAGGAAATCACTCGCGATGCGGGTGCTGGCCTGGACGGTTTCGGCTGGCGTCTGTCGATTGCCGACATCGCCGAGTCGGGCGGTTTTTCGACGTTCGCTGGCTATCAGCGAGTCATCACCGTGTTACAGGGGGATGGCATGACCCTGTGCGTCGACGGTGACGATACCCGCCCACTGTTACCCTTGGACCCGTTTGCTTTCAGCGGCGAAAGTCAGGTGTCCTGCACGTTGCTCGGCGGTGCGATTCGCGACTTCAATCTGATTTACTCGCCGCAACGTTACAATGCGCGTTTGCAGTGGTTGGCCGGCGAGCAGCGGTTCTTCAGTTCGGCATCGACAGTGCTGGTGTTCAGTGTCAGTGACTTGCTGCAAGTGCAGGTTGGGGCAAGCGGGTCTCAGTTGGGGCGACATGATTGCCTGCAACTGGACGGTAATTCCGGACTTATTGAAGTCTGCATCGATGCGGACTGCTGTGTGATTGAACTGACTGCGCGCTGATTCGAAAATCCAAAAGATCGCAGCCTTCGGCAGCTCCTACGGTGGGATTGAAGTACACCCCGTGGGAGCTGCCGAAGGCTGCGATCTTTTGCTTATGGATGTTCCCAAACCTCGCACCAACTTGTTACCGATCGCCCCAGCGTGGCGCAAAATCCGATTCACGCAGCCAAACCCACCTTCCTCAAATACACCTCTGAAAAATTTCATTCACGCCAGAACCCTTGTTCCAGGCGCCCTCCAGCCTCATGCGCGATTTTCCCTGAACATGTCTACAGCAAGTTGGCCGCTTGATTGCATATGCTTGTATGTACAAGTAAAGACGTATGCGTATGAGTCGCCCGAGACTCTCCGCAGCGTCCACTGATTCGCTTGTCGTGCATTGACGCGCGCAGGCTACTGCCCAATGCCAGGGTTGGTTTGAATTGATCGCTGAGGAGTCTTTTTCGTGACTGACAATACCCAGAACAGCAACAAGTTTCGTGACGTGCAGATTCGCGCCGCCCGCGGCAACACGCTGACCGCCAAGAGCTGGCTGACCGAAGCGCCGCTGCGCATGTTGATGAACAACCTCGACCCGGAAGTTGCCGAGAACCCGAAAGAACTGGTGGTCTACGGTGGCATCGGCCGCGCCGCGCGGAACTGGGAGTGCTACGACAAGATCGTCGAGAGCCTGACCCACCTGAACGACGACGAAACCCTGCTGGTGCAGTCGGGCAAGCCGGTCGGCGTGTTCAAGACTCATAGCAACGCGCCGCGCGTGCTGATCGCCAACTCCAACCTCGTGCCGCACTGGGCGAGCTGGGAACACTTCAACGAACTCGACGCCAAAGGCCTGGCCATGTACGGCCAGATGACTGCCGGCAGCTGGATCTACATCGGCAGCCAAGGCATCGTTCAGGGCACCTACGAAACCTTCGTCGAAGCCGGTCGCCAGCATTACAACGCTGACCTCAAGGGTCGCTGGGTGTTGACCGCTGGTCTCGGTGGCATGGGCGGCGCGCAACCGCTGGCTGCCACCCTCGCCGGCGCGTGCTCGCTGAACATCGAATGCCAGCAGGTCAGCATCGATTTCCGCCTGAAAAGCCGTTACGTCGACGAGCAAGCCAAGGATCTCGACGACGCCCTGGCGCGCATCGACAAATACACCCAAGAAGGCAAAGCGATCTCTATCGCCCTGCTGGGTAACGCCGCAGAAATCCTTCCTGAACTGGTCAAGCGCGGCGTGCGCCCGGACATGGTCACTGACCAGACCAGCGCCCACGACCCGCTCAACGGTTACCTGCCGGCCGGCTGGAGCTGGGACGAATACCGCGCCCGCGCCAAGACCGAACCGGCTGCTGTGATCAAAGCCGCCAAACAATCCATGGCCGTGCACGTCAAGGCGATGCTGGAATTCCAGAAGCAAGGCATTCCGACCTTCGACTACGGCAACAACATCCGTCAGATGGCCCAGGAAGAAGGCGTCGAAAATGCCTTCGATTTCCCGGGTTTCGTGCCGGCCTACATCCGTCCGCTGTTCTGCCGTGGCATCGGCCCGTTCCGGTGGGCGGCGCTGTCGGGTGATCCGCAGGACATCTACAAAACCGACGCCAAGGTCAAAGAGCTGATCCCGGACGACGCGCATCTGCACAACTGGCTGGACATGGCCCGTGAGCGCATCAGCTTCCAGGGTCTGCCGGCGCGTATCTGCTGGGTCGGCCTGGGCCTGCGCGCCAAGCTCGGTCTGGCCTTCAACGAAATGGTCCGTAGCGGTGAGCTGTCGGCACCGGTGGTGATCGGTCGCGACCACCTCGACTCCGGCTCGGTCGCCAGTCCCAACCGCGAAACCGAATCGATGCAGGACGGTTCCGACGCCGTCTCCGACTGGCCACTGCTCAACGCGCTACTGAACACTGCGAGCGGCGCGACCTGGGTATCCCTGCACCATGGCGGCGGTGTCGGCATGGGCTTCTCGCAGCATTCGGGGATGGTGATCGTCTGCGACGGTACCGATGAGGCCGCCGAGCGCATCGCCCGCGTGCTGCACAACGACCCGGCCACCGGCGTCATGCGCCATGCGGATGCCGGTTACCAGATTGCAATCGACTGCGCGAAAGAGCAGGGGCTGAATCTGCCGATGATTACTGGCAAATAAACGCTGAACCCCTGTAGGAGCTGCCGCAGGCTGCGATCTTTTGGCGTCCTCACCGACGCCGAAGAGCAAAAGATCGCAGCCTTCGGCAGCTCCTACAGAGATCAACCCACTCGCAACGCATAACAATCCACAGAGGTTGAACCATGGCGGTTAACAACGAACGTGCAGGCAGTACTCCGTTGATCGAAAGGCGTTCGATCGACTACATCCCGGAAGCGGAAAGACACGGTCGTCTGTTCAGCCAGTTCACCCTGTGGATGGGCGCCAACCTGCAGATCACCGCCATCGTCACCGGGGCCTTGGCCGTGGTGCTCGGCGGTGATGTGTTCTGGTCGTTGATCGGTCTGTTGATCGGTCAGTTGCTCGGCGGTGGCGTGATGGCGCTGCATGCCGCGCAAGGGCCCAAACTGGGCTTGCCGCAGATGATCTCCAGTCGTGTGCAATTCGGCGTTTATGGCGCGGCGATTCCGATCGTGCTGGTGTGCCTGATGTACCTCGGCTTCACCGCCACCGGGACGGTGCTCTCAGGGCAGGCGCTGGGTCAGTTGTTCGGTGTCAGCGACAGTGTTGGCATCCTGATTTTCGCCACTGTCATCGTGCTGGTCACGGTGCTCGGCTATCGGGTGATTCACTGGATCGGCCGCGTCGCCAGTGTCATTGGCGTGATCGCTTTCGTGTTTCTGTTCTGGCGGCTGATGAGCCAGACCGACGTCGGTGCACTCCTGCAAATCCGTCATTTCAGCTGGAGCAGCTTTCTCCTCGCGGTGTCGCTGGCCGCGTCCTGGCAGATCGCTTTCGGCCCGTATGTCGCGGACTACTCGCGCTACTTGCCGAGCGCTACTTCGTCGGTGAAAACCTTTTTCGCCGCTGGCGCAGGCTCGGTGATCGGCGCGCAGGTGGCGATGATCCTCGGCGTGTTTGCTGCCGCTTCGGCCAACGGTCAATTCGCAGGCCATGAAGTTGCCTACATCGTCGGCCTCGGCGGTACCGGCGCCACCGCCGCGCTGCTGTATTTCAGCATCGCGTTCGGCAAGGTGACCATTTCGACGCTGAACTCCTACGGCAGTTTCATGTGCATCGCGACCATCATCAGTGGCTTCAAAGGACACCTGACGGTGACCCGTATGCAGCGCCTGGTGTTCGTGCTGTTCATCGTCGGCGCGGCGACGCTGATTGCCCTGCTCGGACAGCACTCGTTCCTCGGTGCGTTCAAGTCGTTCATCCTGTTTCTGCTCGCCTTCTTCACCCCGTGGAGCGCGATCAATCTGGTCGACTACTACTGCATCACTCGCGAGCGCTACGACGTGCCGGCGCTGGCCGATCCGAACGGGCGCTACGGCCGCTGGAATCTGCTCGGCATCAGCGTCTATGTGTTCGGCGTACTGGTACAGCTGCCGTTCATATCGACCAAGTTCTACACCGGGCCGTTGGTGGCGGCCCTGGGTGATGTGGACATTTCCTGGATCATCGGCCTGGTGCTGCCGGCCGCCGTCTATTACTTCTGCGCGAAAAAATGGCACAGCGCAGTGCCCGATCAGCTGATTCTGCCGGTCGAGCAGAACAGCGTCGTACAAGCAAAAACCAGCGGAACCGGTCGCGCTGCGGCGCAGGCCTGATCTGGACGTGGACCAGGCTGGATGCCTCTTGAACTGCCGTAAGCCCATTCATGATTAGGAGCGTCACGACAATGAAATCGAACAAGACCCTGCTGACCACATTGCTGTCCATGGGCCTGTTGGCCAGTGCCGGTGCGACGCAAGCCGCCGGCTGGTGCGAATCGGGCAAACCGGTGAAATTCGCCGGGCTGAACTGGGAAAGCGGCATGCTCCTGACCGACGTGCTGCAAGTGGTGCTGGAGAAAGGTTACGGCTGCAAGACCGACAGCCTGCCGGGCAATTCCATCACCATGGAAAACGCCCTGAGCAGCAACGATATTCAAGTGTTTGCCGAAGAGTGGGTCGGCCGCAGCGAGGTCTGGAACAAGGCCGAGAAGGCCGGCAAGGTCGTCGGTGTCGGTGCACCGGTGGTGGGCGCGGTCGAAGGCTGGTACGTGCCGCGTTACGTCATCGAAGGCGATGCCAAGCGCAAGCTGGAGCCGAAAGCCCCGGACCTGAAAAACATCGCCGACCTGGGTAAATACGCAGCCGTGTTCAAGGACGCCGAAGAGCCGTCCAAGGGCCGCTTCTATAACTGCCCGGCCGGCTGGACCTGCGAACTCGACAACAGCGAAATGCTCAAGAGCTACGGTCTGGAAAACAGCTACACCAACTTCCGCCCGGGCACCGGCCCTGCGCTGGATGCGGCAGTGCTGTCGAGCTACAAGCGCGGCGAGCCCATCCTCTTTTACTACTGGTCGCCGACGCCGCTGATGGGGCAGATCGATGCGGTCAAACTCGAAGAGAAACCGGGCGTCGACAAGCGCGTGACCATCAAGGTCGGCCTGTCGAAAACCTTCCACGACGAAGCCCCGGAACTGGTCGCCGTGCTGGAGAAGGTCAACCTGCCGATCGACCTGCTCAACCAGAACCTGGGACGCATGGCCAAGGAACGTATCGAGTCGGCAAAACTGGCGAAAATCTTCCTCAAGGAACATCCTGAAGTCTGGCACGCATGGGTGAGCGACGACGCAGCCAAGAAAATCGACGCGGCCTTGTAGGTCAGGTTTCCCCGGCTGCCAGCCACGGCAGCCGGACGCTTGATCGCAACCCCTTGATTGAGAGTCCCTTATGTTTCCCGAAAGCTTTACTTTTTCCATCGCCGACTGGGTCAACGGTTGGGTCGATTCGCTGGTGACCAATTACGGCGACGTGTTCCGCCACATCTCCGACACGCTGCTATGGGCCATCGTCAGCCTTGAAGGTCTGCTGCGTGCTGCGCCGTGGTGGCTGATGCTGGCGATCGTCGGCGTAATCGCCTGGCACGCCACGCGTAAAGTGGTAACCACCGCAGTGATTGTCGGCTTGTTGTTTCTGGTGGGCGCGGTCGGCCTCTGGGACAAGCTCATGCAGACCCTCGCGCTGATGATGGTCGCGACCATCATTTCGGTGCTGATCGGCATCCCGCTGGGGATTCTCTCGGCGCGCAGCAATCGCCTGCGTTCGGTGCTGATGCCGCTGCTCGACATCATGCAGACCATGCCGAGTTTCGTGTACCTGATCCCGGTGCTGATGCTCTTCGGCCTGGGCAAGGTGCCGGCGATTTTCGCCACGGTGATCTACGCCGCGCCACCGCTGATTCGCCTGACCGACCTGGGTATTCGCCAGGTCGATGGTGAAGTGATGGAAGCGATTAATGCCTTCGGCGCCAACCGCTGGCAGCAACTGTTCGGCGTGCAACTGCCGCTGGCGCTGCCGAGCATCATGGCCGGGATCAACCAGACCACGATGATGGCCCTGTCGATGGTGGTCATCGCTTCGATGATCGGCGCCCGTGGCCTCGGTGAAGACGTGCTGGTGGGCATTCAGACCCTCAACGTCGGTCGTGGTCTCGAAGCCGGGCTGGCGATCGTGATTCTCGCTGTGGTCATCGACCGCATCACTCAAGCGTACGGTCGGCCACGCCACGAGGTGAGCAAATGAGCAACGCAAGCGTGAGCAAGATCGAAGTCAAAAACGTCTTCAAGATTTTCGGCAACCGCGCCAAGGACGCACTGGCCATGGTCGGCCAGGGCAAGAGCAAGGATCAGGTGCTGAGCGAAACCGGTTGCGTGGTTGGCGTGAACGACCTGTCACTGAGCATCGGCACCGGCGAAATTTTTGTGATCATGGGCCTGTCCGGCTCGGGCAAATCCACCCTGGTGCGCCACTTCAATCGTCTGATCGACCCCACCAGCGGCGCGATCCTGGTGGATGGCGAGGACATCCTGCAGTACGACATGGACGCCCTGCGCGAATTTCGTCGACACAAGATCAGCATGGTGTTCCAGAGCTTCGGCCTGCTGCCGCACAAGACCGTGCTCGACAACGTCGCCTATGGCCTGAAAGTCCGTGGTGAAAGCAAGCAGGTCTGCGCCGAACGCGCGCTGCACTGGATCAACACCGTCGGTCTCAAAGGCTACGAAAACAAATACCCGCACCAGCTCTCCGGCGGCATGCGTCAGCGCGTTGGCCTGGCCCGGGCGTTGGCGGCGGACACTGACATCATTCTCATGGACGAAGCGTTCAGTGCGCTGGATCCGCTGATCCGCGCCGAGATGCAGGACCAGTTGCTGGAGCTGCAAAAGACCCTGCACAAGACCATCGTCTTCATCACACACGACCTCGACGAAGCCGTGCGCATCGGCAACCGCATCGCGATTCTCAAGGACGGACGGTTGATTCAGGTGGGTACGCCACGGGAAATCCTGCATTCACCGGCCGATGAGTATGTCGACCGGTTTGTGCAGCGGCGGGCGGCGGTGGTTTAACAAACTTGCGGTGATGCGGCCGGCCCCTTCGCGAGCGAGCTCGCTCCCACAGGAGACCGCATTCCAATGTGGGAGCGAGCTTGCTCGCGAAGGGGCCGGCAGAGCTGCATCAATATTACGGTTGAGGTTTTAGATGTCCCAGGCTGAAAAAATCATCATCACCGGCGCGCCTCTGCGTTGGCAGGACGTGGTCGCCGTTGCCCGTCACGGCGCGCCGCTGGAACTGTCCAGCGACACCTGGGCGCGCATCGACAACGCTCAGGCGATCGTCCAGCGCATCGTCGCCAGCGGCGAGCGCGCCTATGGCGTCAATACTGGTCTGGGCGGTCTGTCCAATGTTTCGCTGCAAGACGAACAGCTCAGCCAGCTCTCGCGCAACACCTTGCTCAGCCATGCCTGCGGTGTCGGCCCGGTCCTAAATGATGAGCAGACTCGCGCGATCATCTGCGCCGCGATCCACAACTACAGCCACGGCAAGTCCGGCCTGCACCGGCGTGTGGTCGAAGGGCTGCTGGCGCTGCTCAATCGCGGCATCACTCCGCAAGTGCCGTCGCAGGGTTCGGTGGGTTATCTGACGCACATGGCGCACGTCGGTATCGCGCTGCTCGGCGTTGGTAATGTCAGCTATCGCGGGCAGATCATGTCGGCGCAACAGGCGCTGGCCGAACAGGGCCTGCAGCCTGTGCAATTGGGCGCGAAGGACGGTTTGTGTCTGGTCAACGGCACGCCGTGCATGACCGGCCTCAGCTGTCTGGCGATTGCCGATGCCACGCGACTGCTGCAATGGGCCGATGTCATCGGTGCGATGAGTTTCGAAGCCCAGCGCGGCCAGATCGATGCCTTCGATGCCGAGATCATCGCGCTCAAGCCGCATCCGGGCATGCAGCAGGTCGGCAACAACCTGCGCGCCTTGCTCGATGGCAGCGAAGTGATCGCCGCAAGCAAAGGCATTCGCACTCAGGACGCGCTGAGCATCCGGTCGATCCCGCAGGTGCACGGCGCCGCGCGTGATCAACTGGAGCACGCAATCAAACAGGTCGAAGCCGAGCTCAACGGCTGCACCGACAATCCGCTGCTGCTCGGCACCCCAGACGATTTCCGGGTGATGTCGCAGGCCAACCCGCACGGTCAATCGGTGGCGATGGCCGCCGATTTGCTGGCGATTGCCATGGCCGAAATCGGCTCGATTGCCGAGCGTCGTCTGGACCGTTTGGTCAATCCGCACGTCAGCGGTCTGCCGGCATTTCTGGTGGCCAATCCCGGGGTCAACTCGGGGATGATGATCGTGCAATACGTCGCCGCCTCGCTGTGTGCGGAAAACCGCCAGTTGGCGCAACCGGCGGTACTCGACAACTACATCACCTCGGGCCTGCAGGAAGATCACCTGAGCATGGGCACCAACGCCGCGCTGAAGCTGCATCGCGCGCTGGAAAACTGCACGCAGATCCTCGCGATTGAATACCTGCTGGCGGCGCAGGCGTTTGAATTCCTCAAGGAACAGCGCTTTGGCGTGGGCACTGACCGCGCGTGGAAACTGCTGCGCGAAACGGTCCCCGCCTACGATCAGGATCGCTGGCTGGCGCCGGACATCGCTGCCGCTGCAAGCGTCTTGAAAGACCCGAATCTGCCGCAGAACGTTCTACCGGATTTGCACTGACCACTACCCATACCAGCGTGCCAAGGCGCGGATCGTTCACAAGACGAGAGGCGACGGATAACGGAATGCTCCGGAGCGACTGGTAGTTAATAACAATGCCTAACAGGAGCATTTTAATGACTGCGCTGAACCTGATCCCCGGCCAACTGAGCCTGGCCCAACTGCGTGACGTCTACCAGCATCCCGTCACGTTGACCCTCGACAACAGCGCCAGCGCGCAGATCGAGGCCAGCGTCGCCTGCGTCGAACAAATTCTTGCGGAGAACCGCACCGCCTACGGCATCAACACCGGTTTCGGCCTGCTGGCCTCGACGCGCATCGCCAGCGAAGACCTGGAGAACCTGCAGCGTTCGCTGGTGCTCTCGCACGCGGCCGGCGTCGGCCAGCCGATCAGCGATGACCTTGTGCGACTGATCATGGTGCTCAAGGTCAACAGTCTCAGCCGTGGTTTTTCCGGCATCCGTCGGCAGGTGATCGATGCGCTGATCGCGCTGATCAATGCCGAGGTCTATCCGCACATTCCGCTGAAAGGTTCGGTCGGTGCGTCGGGCGATCTGGCGCCGTTGGCGCACATGTCGCTGGTGCTGCTGGGCGAGGGCAAGGCCCGCTACAAGGGCGAATGGCTTGAAGCCACCGAAGCGCTGAAAGTCGCCGGCCTGGCGCCGCTGACGTTAGCGGCTAAAGAAGGTCTGGCGCTGCTCAACGGTACCCAGGTTTCCACGGCGTTTGCCCTGCGCGGTTTGTTCGAAGGCGAAGACCTGTTCGCCGGTGCCTTGGCGCTGGGCAGTCTCACCGTTGAAGCTGTGCTCGGTTCGCGCTCGCCGTTCGACGCGCGCATTCACGCCGCACGTGGGCAGAAAGGTCAGATCGACGCTGCGGCGGCTTATCGTGATCTGCTCGGTGAGCGCAGCGAAGTCTCCGCCTCGCATCAGAACTGCGACAAGGTTCAGGACCCGTATTCGCTGCGCTGCCAGCCGCAAGTCATGGGCGCCTGCCTGACCCAGTTCCGGCAGGCCGCTGAAGTGCTGGCTGTGGAAGCCAACGCGGTGTCGGATAATCCGCTGGTATTCGCCGCTGAAGGCGATGTGATTTCCGGCGGTAACTTTCACGCCGAACCGGTGGCCATGGCCGCTGACAACCTGGCTCTGGCCATCGCCGAAATCGGCTCGCTGAGCGAGCGGCGCATCTCGCTGATGATGGACAAGCACATGTCGCAACTGCCGCCGTTCCTCGTCGCCAATGGCGGGGTGAACTCCGGTTTCATGATCGCCCAGGTCACCGCTGCGGCGCTGGCCAGTGAAAACAAGGCGTTGTCCCATCCGCATTCGGTGGACAGCCTGCCGACGTCGGCCAACCAGGAAGACCACGTGTCGATGGCCCCAGCTGCCGGCAAACGCCTGTGGGAAATGGCCGAGAACACTCGCGGGATTCTCGCCGTGGAATGGCTGGCGGCGGTGCAGGGCCTGGATCTGCGTAACGGTCTGAAGACCTCGCCGAAGCTGGAACAGGCGCGGGCGATCCTGCGCAGGGAAGTGCCGTTTTATGAAAAGGACCGATTCTTTGCGCCGGACATCAATGCGGCGACTGAATTGCTGGCTTCGCGGTGTTTGACCGAGCTTGTTGCTGGGCAGTTGTTGCCTAGTTTGTAAGCGCTTTACGGGGAGATTTTATTGTTAGTGAAATCGATCCCCCTCACCCCAGCCCTCTCCCCCAAGGGGGAGAGGGGGAAGGGAGCCGATCTTCATTGTTTTCGCAACGGGAGTTCGGCTGAGAAATTCAGGTCGGCATATCTCGACAGAACAACACGGTCAGTCCCCTCTCCCTCTGGGAGAGGGCTAGGGTGAGGGGCTTTTGAGGCTGCTCACCATACCAACCCAAACGGAGGCCAACAGTGAAAACCCTCTGGCAACACTGCCACGTCGCAACCATGGCCAACGGCGCCTATTCGATCATCGAGGATGCCGCGATCGTGACGTCCGGCACGCTGATCGAGTGGATCGGCCCGCGCGCCCAACTGCCGACCGGTGAATACCCGGCGGTCAATGATTTGCAGGGTGCGTGGGTCACGCCCGGGCTGATCGACTGCCACACCCACACCGTGTTCGGCGGCAACCGCAGCGGCGAGTTCGAGCAGCGTCTGCAAGGCGTCAGCTACGCCGAGATCGCCGCGCAGGGCGGCGGCATCGCCAGCACCGTGCGCGCCACGCGCGAAGCCACTGAAGACGAGCTGTTCGTCAGCGCCGCCAAGCGCTTGAAAAGCCTGATGCGCGATGGCGTGACCACGGTGGAAATGAAATCCGGCTACGGCCTCGATCTGGCCAACGAGCGCAAGCTTCTGCGGGTCATCCGGCGCCTGGCCGAAGAGCTGCCGATCAGCGTGCGCAGCACTTGCCTGGCGGCGCACGCGTTGCCGCCGGAGTACAAAGATCGCGCCGACGAATACATCGATCTGGTGTGCGAGCAGATGCTCCCGGCCCTTGCCGCCGAAGGTCTGGTCGACGCCGTGGATGCGTTCTGCGAATACCTGGCATTCTCGCCGGAGCAGGTCGAGCGGGTCTTCGTCGCCGCGCAACAACTCGGACTGCCGGTGAAGCTGCACGCCGAGCAGTTGTCCTCGCTGCACGGCTCAAGCCTCGCCGCGCGCTACAAAGCCTTGTCCGCCGATCATCTGGAATTCATGGACGAGGACGATGCCATCGCCATGGCTGCATCCGACACTGTCGCGGTGCTGCTGCCGGGCGCGTTCTATTTTCTGCGTGAAACTCAATTACCGCCAATGGATGCGCTGCGCAAACACAAGGTGAAGATCGCCATCGCCAGTGACCTCAACCCCGGCACCTCGCCAGCGCTGTCGTTGCGCTTGATGCTGAACATGGCCTGCACCTGTTTTCGCATGACTCCGGAAGAAGCCCTGGCCGGGGCGACCCTTCATGCCGCGCAGGCGTTGGGCATGGCCGATACCCACGGCTCGCTGGAGGTCGGCAAGGTCGCTGATTTCGTGGCGTGGGAAATCGAGCGTCCGGCGGATCTGGCCTATTGGCTCGGGGGCGATCTGGACAAGCGCGTCGTGCGTCACGGCGTCGAATCGAATCTGTAGGAGAACGGTTGTGGACAAGGTTCTGAATTTCAAACAAGGCCGCGTGCCGCTGCTGATCAGCATGCCCCACGCCGGCGTGCGTCTGACCCCGGCGGTCGAAGCCGGGTTGATCCCCGCCGCGAAGAGTTTGCCGGACACCGACTGGCATATCCCGCAGCTCTACGATTTTGCCGAGGAACTGGGCGCCAGCACCCTGGCTGCCGAGTATTCGCGTTTCGTCATCGACCTCAACCGGCCGTCCGACGACAAGCCTTTGTATGCCGGGGCGACCACCGGGTTGTATCCGGCGACGTTGTTCGACGGCATTCCGTTGTTTGAGGAGGGGCAGGAGCCGTCGAAAGAGGAACGCGCGACTTATCTGGAGCAGATCTGGACGCCGTATCACCGCACCTTGCAGGAGGAACTGGCGCGACTGAAAGCCGAATTCGGTTACGCGCTGTTGTTCGATGCGCACTCGATCCGCTCGATCATCCCGCACCTGTTCGACGGCAAGCTGCCGGACTTCAACCTCGGCACGTTCAATGGCGCCAGTTGTGATCCGCAACTCGCTACGCAGCTGGAAACGATCTGCGCCGGGCACGAGCAGTTCACTCATGTGCTCAACGGTCGCTTCAAGGGCGGGCACATCACCCGCCAGTACGGCGACCCGGCGCAGGACATCCACGCGGTGCAGCTGGAATTGTGCCAGTCCACCTACATGGAAGAGTTCGAGCCGTTCCGCTACCGCGCCGACCTGGCCGAACCGACGCGGGTGGTGCTCCGGGAATTGCTGCAGGGACTGCTCGCTTGGGGTGAAAAACATTACTGCAAATAACACCACCATCCCCTGTGGGAGCGAGCTTGCTCGCGAAGGCGTCGTGTCAGTCGACATCAAATTCGACTGGTCTGCCGTTTTCGCGAGCAAGCTCGCTCCCACAAGGGTTGCATGCAGCAGATAAATTGCGTCAACGAGCGAGCATGCTCATTGACGCAAATCGGGTTTATGATGCCCAACGGCAGAATAATACGAGTCCCCCCAGGGATGACCTCGACCCCTTACGGAGCGCGCAATGCAGACTTTGTTTCCGCAGATCAAACCCCACGCCCGGCACGATCTGGCTGTCGATGACACCCATACGCTGTACGTCGATGAAAGCGGCTCGCCGGAGGGTTTGCCGGTGGTGTTCATCCACGGTGGCCCCGGCGCCGGTTGCGACGCCCAGAGCCGGCGCTATTTCGATCCGAATCTGTATCGCATCGTCACCTTCGACCAGCGCGGCTGCGGTCGCTCCACGCCGCATGCCAGCCTGGAAAACAACACCACCTGGGATCTGGTCGAGGATCTCGAGCGCATCCGCAAACATCTGGGCATCGAGAAATGGGTGCTGTTTGGCGGCTCATGGGGCTCGACCCTGGCACTGGCCTACGCGCAAACCCACCCGGAGCGGGTGCATGGTCTGATTCTGCGCGGGATCTTTCTCTGCCGTCCGCAGGAAATCGAATGGTTCTACCAGGCCGGCGCCAGCCGTCTGTTTCCCGATTACTGGCAGGACTACATCGCGCCGATCCCGCTGGACGAGCGCGACGACCTGCTCAACGCTTTCCACAAACGCCTGATCGGCAACGACCAGATCGCCCAGATGCATGCGGCGAAGGCGTGGTCGACCTGGGAAGGGCGCACCGCGACCCTGCGCCCGAATCCGCTGGTGGTCGATCGCTTCTCCGAGCCGCAGCGCGCGCTGTCGATCGCGCGGATCGAATGCCATTACTTCACCAACAATGCCTTCCTTGAGCCCAACCAGTTGATCCGCGACATGGGCAAGATCGCCCATCTCCCCGGCGTGATCATTCACGGTCGCTATGACGTGATCTGCCCGCTCGACAATGCCTGGGAGTTGCACCAGGCCTGGCCGAACAGCGAATTGCAGGTGATCCGTGACGCCGGTCATGCCGCGTCTGAGCCGGGTATCACCGATGCACTGGTGCGCGCTGCGAGCAAAATGGCCCAGCGCCTGCTCGACCTGCCGCTCGAAGAAGCATGAAGGCGCTGTTGCAGCGCGTACGCGGTGCGCGGGTTGAGGTCGCCGGCGAGGTGGTCGGCGCGGTCGATCAGGGTTTGCTCGTGCTGGTGGCGGTAGAACCCGACGACACGCGTGCCAGCGCCGACAAACTTCTGCATAAGCTGCTTAACTATCGGGTATTCAGTGACGCCGAAGGCAAGATGAATCTGTCCTTGGCGGATGTGGGTGGCGGGTTGCTGCTGGTCTCGCAGTTCACCCTCGCCGCCGACACCAAAAGTGGCCTGCGCCCGAGCTTCTCTACGGCCGCACCGCCGGCACTGGGTGAGGAATTGTTCGACTATTTATTGAGCCAGGCGAAACAGGTGCATGGCACTGTGGCATCAGGTAGATTCGGCGCCGATATGCAGGTGCACCTGGTCAACGATGGCCCGGTTACCTTTTTGTTACAGACCTGACGGTGCCTGAAACATCTTTTTCGGACGTTTCGCCTGTTTTTAGGCTGTTTTCGCGATAAATACTTTGTTACCCCTGATGCGTTGTCATCCGGGCTACTAGATAATCGCGCGCTGCGGGGATCGACATTCGTTGATCCGTTTTGACTTAGGTAGAGACTTGTCTGGATCCGATTGGGGAATCATTTTGCCCCGGCGGAGTCGGAACAATGCTCGCCAACCTGGCATAAAGATAGCTGGCCGTTGGTTTATTGATCTGTTTTCGGCGAGGGTTGCTCGTGATTGTTAGTCCCTGTAATGCAGCAAAAATGTCTGCCAAACGCATGCGAAGTGCTCTGGTAGCGGGTTCGGCGCTCCTGTGCCTGCTCAGCGCCGGTCAGCTTTGGGCGTTCAATCTTGACGACGTATCGGCCAAGGCCAAAGAGCTGGCCGGGCAGAAGTTCGAAGCCCCGCGCAGCAACCTGCCGAACGAATTCCGCGAAATGAAGTTCGCGGACTACCAGAAGATCCGCTTCCTCACCGAAAAGGCTGAGTGGGCCGATCAGAAGACGCCGTTCAAACTCTCCTTCTATCACCAGGGTATGCACTTCGATACACCGGTGAAAATCAACGAAATCACTGCGAACACCGTCTCGGAGATCAAATACGATCCGAGCCGCTTCGATTTCGGCGATCTGAAATTCGATCCGAAAGCCACCGAACAACTGGGCTATGCCGGTTTCCGTGTGCTGTACCCGATCAACAAGGCCGACAAGCAAGACGAGATCATGACCATGCTCGGCGCGAGTTACTTCCGCGTCGTCGGCAAGGGTCACACCTATGGTCTGTCGGCCCGTGGTCTGGCGATCGATACCGCGCTGCCGTCGGGTGAAGAATTCCCGCGTTTCCGCGAGTTCTGGATTCAGCAGCCCAAGCCCGGTGACAAGCATCTGGTGATCTTCGCCCTGCTCGATTCGCCGCGTGCCACCGGTGCCTATCGTCTGATCCTGCGTCCGGGCAGCGACACCATCGTCGACGTCAAGGCGCAGATGTTCCTGCGTGACAAGGTCGGCAAACTGGGCATCGCGCCGCTGACCAGCATGTTCCTGTTCGGCGCCAACCAGCCGTCGAAAGTCCTCAACTACCGTCGTGAACTGCACGACTCCAGCGGTCTGTCGATCCATGCCGGCAACGGCGAGTGGATCTGGCGTCCGCTGAACAACCCTAAACATCTGGCCGTGAGCAACTTCAGCGTCGAGAACCCGCGTGGTTTCGGCCTGCTGCAGCGTGGCCGCGACTTCAGCCACTACGAAGACCTCGACGATCGCTACGACAAGCGCCCAAGCGCCTGGATCGAGCCGAAGGGCGAGTGGGGCAAGGGCACCGTCGATCTGGTAGAGATTCCGACCGCTGACGAAACCAACGACAACATCGTTGCGTTCTGGAGCCCGGAAAAAATGCCTGAGCCAGGCCAGCCGCTGGACTTCGCCTATCGCATGCACTGGACCATGGACGAAGCAGCGATCCACGCGCCGGACAGCGCCTGGGTGGCGCAGACCCTGCGTTCGACCGGTGACGTCAAGCAATCGAACCTGATCCGTCAGCCGGATGGCAGCGTTGCCTATCTGGTCGACTTCGAAGGCCCGTCGCTGGCGGCCCTGACGCCGGACGCCGACGTGCGCAGTCAGGTCAGCGTCGGCGACAACGCTGAACTGGTCGAGAACAGCGTGCGCTACAACCCGGAAACCAAGGGCTGGCGCTTGACCCTGCGGATGAAGATCAAGGACGCCAGCAAGGCGACCGAGATGCGCGCCGCACTGGTTCAGCCAGTGGTCACCGCGGATCTGGCCAAATCGGTACCGGCCTCCAATTCGTCGGTCGCCAAGGCTGACAAGGTTGCCGCCAAGCAACAGGAGAAACTCGACAAGGAAGCCAAGGCCGCCGAAGCCAAACAGGCTGAAGCCAAGCCGGCAGCCGATGCCAAGGACAAGGCCAACAAAGACGCCAAGCAGCCAGTCGCTGCCGACGCGGCCCCAGCCACACCGGAATCGGCGCCGACTGAAGAAGTCCTGACCGAGACCTGGAGCTATCAGTTGCCTGCCGATGAGTAACTCACACGTACAGCCAGAGACTCTGTCCGAGTATCTGGCGCATCTGCCGATGACCGACGAGCAACGCGCGGAACTCGCGGGTTGCCAGTCGTTCAGCGAGCTGCATGAACGCCTGTCGTCCTCGACATTCGACGCCCCTGCCGAAGCCGCCCAGGCTTCGGTGGGCAAGCGCCTGACCCTGAGCACTGCCGAAGAACTGGCCGAAGCGGAAATGCTGGTGCTCGACGCCAGTGGTCGGGTCAGCCTCAAGGCGACCCCGCCGATCCGCCGTACCAAGGTCGTGCCGGAGCCGTGGCGCACCAACATTCTGGTGCGTGGCTGGCGCCGTATGACCGGGCGCACCAACCCGCCGCAACCGCCGAAGGATGCCAATGTCCTGCCGGCCGCGCGCTGGCGCACCGTGGGCTCGATCCGTCGCTACATTCTGTTGCTGCTGATGCTCGGCCAGACCATCGTCGCCGGCTGGTACATGAAGGGCATCATGCCGTACCAGGGCTGGTCGTTCGTCGATCTCGATGAAGTCCTGCATCAACCGCTGCTGCAAACCGCCACGCAAGTGCTGCCGTACGCGCTGCAAACCAGCATCCTGATTCTGTTCGGGATTCTCTTCTGCTGGGTGTCCGCCGGTTTCTGGACCGCGCTGATGGGCTTCCTCGAGTTGCTCACCGGTCACGATAAATACCGTATTTCCGGGAAAAGCGCCGGTAACGAGCCGATTCCGAAAGATGCGCGTACTGCGCTGGTGATGCCGATCTGCAACGAAGACGTGCCGCGTGTATTCGCCGGTCTACGCGCGACGTTCGAGTCGGTCGCCGCGACCGGTGATCTGGATCGCTTCGACTTCTTCGTCCTCAGCGACAGTAACGACACCGATATCTGCGTCGCCGAGCAGCAGGCCTGGCTTGACGTCTGCCGCGAAGCCAAGGGCTTCGGCAAGATCTTCTATCGCCGCCGTCGCCGTCGTGTGAAGCGCAAGAGCGGCAACCTTGACGACTTCTGCCGTCGTTGGGGCGGTGACTACAAGTACATGGTCGTGCTCGACGCCGACTCGGTGATGAGCGGCGAGTGCCTGACCAGTCTGGTGCGCCTGATGGAAGCCACGCCGGACGCCGGGATCATCCAGACCGCGCCGCGTGCGTCGGGCATGGACACCCTGTATGCGCGTATGCAGCAGTTCGCTACCCGTGTGTATGGCCCGTTGTTCACTGCCGGCCTGCACTTCTGGCAGTTGGGTGAATCCCACTATTGGGGTCACAACGCGATCATTCGCATGAAGCCGTTCATCGACCACTGCGCCCTGGCGCCGTTGCCGGGCAAGGGCGCGTTCTCCGGTGCGATTCTGTCTCACGACTTCGTTGAAGCTGCGTTGATGCGCCGTGCCGGTTGGGGCGTGTGGATTGCCTACGACCTGCCGGGCAGCTACGAAGAACTGCCGCCGAACCTGCTCGATGAACTCAAGCGTGACCGTCGCTGGTGCCACGGCAACCTGATGAACTTCCGGCTGTTCCTGGTCAAGGGCATGCACCCGGTGCACCGCGCGGTGTTCCTGACCGGCGTGATGTCCTACCTGTCGGCGCCGTTGTGGTTCTTCTTCCTCGTGTTGTCGACTGCGCTGCTGGCGGTGAACACGCTGATGGAGCCGCAATACTTCCTTGAACCGCGCCAGCTTTATCCGCTGTGGCCTCAATGGCACCCGGACAAGGCCATCGCGCTGTTCTCGACGACCATCGTGCTGCTATTCCTGCCGAAGCTGTTGAGCATCATCCTGATCTGGGCCAAGGGCGCGAAAGAGTTCGGCGGCAAGTTCAAGGTGACCCTGTCGATGCTCTTGGAGATGCTGTTCTCCATGCTGCTGGCGCCGGTGCGGATGATTTTCCACACCCGCTTCGTCCTCGCCGCGTTCCTCGGCTGGGCCGCGACCTGGAATTCGCCGCAGCGTGACGACGACTCGACGCCGTGGAGCGAAGCGGTCAAGCGCCACGGCCCGCAGACATTGCTGGGCTTCTTCTGGGCGCTGCTGGTGATCTGGCTGAACCCGAGCTTCCTCTGGTGGCTGGTGCCGATCGTCGGTTCGCTGATGCTGTCGATCCCGGTGTCGGTGATCTCCAGCCGCGTCGGTCTGGGCCTGAAGTCCCGTGACGAGAGCCTGTTCCTCATTCCTGAGGAATACAATCCGCCGCAGGCCTTGCTGGCAACCGATCAGTACACCCACGAGAACCGTTATCACGCCCTCAACGACGGCTTCGTCCGCGCCGTGGTCGACCCGCAGCAGAACGCCCTGGCGTGCTCGCTGGCGACCTCGCGTCACGGTCAGGCCGAGCCGATCGAGTGGCTGCGTCAGGAGCGTGTGCGTCACGCGATCAAGGTCGGCCCGTCCGGGCTGAACAACCATGATCGCCTGCAACTGCTCAGCGACCCTGTTGCACTGGCACGCCTGCATGAGCAGGTCTGGGCCGAAGGTCTCGCCGAGTGGCTGGACGCCTGGCGCGCCTCGGTGAAAGCCGATCCGCATGCGCCGTTGCTGCCGTTGCGACCGGTGAGTCTGCAGACTCAACCGGCCTGATGAAATTGCCCCGCGAATGCGGGGCTTTTTTTTAAAGATCGCAGCCTTCGGCAGCTCCTACAGGGTGTACATCGATCCTGTGTAGGAGCTGCCGAAGGCTGCGATCTTTGCTTGTACGGCCTGACCCATCACAACAATTGCCGGCAAAAAGCCTTGTGCTAATGAACGAGTGCGTTAGCATCCGTCCCCGAATTGGCGCGCCCGGGCTTTCTTGCCCGTCTCTGTCGTTTTCGCGCCGCACACGCAATGGTTTTGGGGACTTGAAGATGAAGAAGTATCTGTCGATGCTGCTGGTCGGCGTCACGGCACTGGTTGCAGTCAATGCGGCGCAGGCCGGCGCTATCGATGAAGCGGTAAAGCGCGGCTCGCTGAAAGTCGGCATGGACCCGACCTACATGCCGTTCGAGATGACCAACAAACGCGGCGAAATCATCGGTTTCGAAGTCGATATCCTCAAAGCCATGACCAAGGCCATGGGCGTCAAGCTCGAGCTGGTCTCGACCGGTTACGACGGCATCATCCCGGCGCTGATGACCGACAAGTTCGACATGATCGGCAGCGGTATGACCCTGACCCAGGAGCGCAATCTGCGCCTGAACTTCAGCGATCCGTTCATCGTCGTCGGCCAGACCCTGCTGATCCGCAAGGAGCTTGAAGGCACCATAAAGTCCTACAAAGACCTGAACACGGCTGACTACCGCATCACCTCCAAACTCGGCACCACGGGCGAAATGGTCGCCAAGAAGCTGATCTCCAAAGCCAAGTACCACGGCTACGACAACGAGCAGGAAGCCGTGCTCGACGTGGTCAACGGCAAGGCTGACGCCTTCATCTACGATGCGCCGTACAACGTCGTTGCGCTGAACAAGGTCGGCGCCGGCAAACTGGTGTTCCTCGACAAGCCGTTCACCTACGAGCCGCTGGCCTTTGGCCTGAAGAAGGGCGACTTCGACAGCCTCAACTTCATCAACAACTTCCTGCACCAGATCCACGAAGACGGCACCTACGATCGCATCCATGACAAGTGGTTCAAGAGCACCGAGTGGCTCAAGGACATGGAATAAGCCCGGTCTGCCAGACCGAGTCGCCCCATTCGCGAGCAAGCTCGCTCCCACTTTGGAATGCGTTCCAATGTGGGAGCGAGCCTGCTCGCGAAGAGGCCCTCCAGAGCGACCCAGAATCCGGAACCTGCAATGAAACAGAAAAAAGCCCAATGGCCCTGGCACGTCCTCACCGTGCTGGTGCTGGTCGGCCTGGCGGGCGCGTTGTATTACGCGACGTCGCTGATGTCCTACGAATGGCGCTGGAATCGCGTGCCGCAGTACTTCGCCTACCAGGCAGAAGAAACCCAGCGCGCCGCGGATATTTCCACCGTCACCGAGCTGGTGCGCAAGGGCAGCAGTGCCGAGGTCACGCTGCGCAACGATGCCGGTGACGAGCAGCGGCTGACCGTCGACGAAAACAGCCTGCAATTCGCTCAGGGCGACGATGTGGCTGAAGGCGATGTCGTCGGCGTGACCCGGCATTGGGCGGCAGGACCGCTGTTGTGGGGATTGTGGACGACGTTGTGGCTGTCGCTGGTGTCTGGCGTGCTCGGCTTGCTTATCGGTCTGGTCACCGGCCTGTGCCGGCTGTCGAGTAACCCGACCCTGCGCGATCTCTCGACCATCTACGTCGAACTGGTTCGTGGCACACCGCTGCTGGTGCAGATTTTTATTTTCTACTTTTTCATCGGCACGGTGATGAACCTGTCCCGTGAGTTCGCCGGGATCGCTGCGTTGTCGCTGTTCACCGGCGCCTACGTGGCGGAGATCATCCGTTCCGGCGTGCAATCGATCGCCCGTGGCCAGAACGAAGCCGCGCGCTCGCTCGGTCTGAGCGCCGGCCAGTCGATGCGCCACGTGGTCCTGCCGCAGGCGTTCAAGCGCGTGCTGCCGCCGCTGGCCGGGCAGTTCATCAGTCTGGTCAAGGACACGTCGCTGGTGTCGGTGATCGCCATCACCGAGCTGCTGAAAAGCGGCCGGGAAGTCATCACCACCTCGTTTTCGCCGTTCGAGATCCTGTTCTGCGTTGCCGGCCTGTACCTGTTGATCAACCTGCCGCTGTCGAAAATCGCCAGCCGGCTTGAGCGGAGGCTCGCGCAAAGTGATTGAAGTCCGCGATCTGGTAAAAGTCTTCGACACCCGTGGGCAGGTTGTGCGCGCGGTGGATAACGTCAGCACCTCGGTGGCCAAAGGCGAAGTACTGGTGGTGATCGGCCCGTCCGGTTCCGGCAAGTCGACCTTCCTGCGCTGCCTCAATGGTCTGGAGGAATTTGATTCCGGTTCGGTGAGCATCGATGGCCTGCAACTGGCCGACGCGAAAACTGACGTCAACGCCTACCGCCGCGAAGTCGGCATGGTTTTCCAGCATTTCAACCTGTTCCCGCACATGACGGTGCTGGAAAACCTCTGTCTGGCGCAGAAAGTCGTGCGCAAGCGCGGCAAGAAAGAGCGCGAAGCCAAGGCGATGGAATTGCTGAAAAAGGTCGGCATTGCACAGAAGGCCAACGAATTTCCGTCACGCCTGTCCGGCGGTCAGCAACAGCGCGTGGCGATTGCCCGGGCGTTGGCGATGGAGCCGAAGGTGATGTTGTTCGATGAGCCGACCTCGGCGCTCGATCCGGAAATGGTCGGCGAAGTGCTCGACGTGATGAAGAACCTGGCCGTGGAAGGCATGACCATGGTCTGTGTTACCCATGAGATGGGCTTCGCTCGGGAAGTAGCGGATCGGGTGTTGTTCTTCGATCACGGCAAGTTGCTCGAAGATGCAGCGCCGGCGGCGTTCTTCGATGCACCGAAGGATCCGCGGGCTCAGGCCTTTTTGCGCCAAGTGCTGTAATTTCAGCGCCTGACCTATCGCATTCGCGAGCAGGCTCGCTCCCACAGTTGACCGAGTTGTCCAAGCGGACGCGATCCAATGTGGGAGCGAGCCTGCTCGCGAATGGCATCACCTCGGTCTCAAGCGAACCGAGGTGGATGAATCACCTCAAACCTTGAAGCGGCCCACCAGCATCTGCAGATGCGTGCCCAGCCGCGCCAGTTCAACGCTGGATGCAGCAGTCTCTTCACTCGCCGCCGAGGTCTGATCCGACACATCGCGCACGTTTAGCACGCTGCGGTTGATCTCTTCGGCCACGGCGCTCTGCTGCTCGGCGGCTGCGGCGATCTGCTGGTTCATCGCCTGGATCGCCGAGACGGTGCGGGTGATGCTTTCCAGTGAGCCACCGGCGCGACGGGTCAGTTCGACGCTGCTGTCGGTGAGGCTGCGGCTGTTGTCCATGATGGTCGCCACCTGCTGAGTACCGTTTTGCAGACCGACGATCAGCTCTTCGATCTCTTCAGTGGACTTCTGCGTGCGCTGGGCGAGGCTGCGTACTTCGTCGGCGACCACCGCAAAACCACGCCCGGCCTCACCGGCACGGGCCGCTTCGATGGCAGCGTTGAGGGCCAACAGGTTGGTTTGTTGGGCAACCGACTTGATCACGTCGAGGACGCTGCCGATCTTGTCGCTTTCTCGCTTGAGCTCGCCCATGGCTTCGGTGGAATGCCCGACCTCGATCGCCAGACGCTCGATCTGCGCGATGGCCTCGCCGACCACTTTGTCACCCTCGCGGGCCTGTTGGTCAGCAGCGACAGCGGCTTCCGAAGCTTCTTCAGCGTTGCGCGCGACTTCCTGCACGGTGGCGGCCATTTCATTCATGGCGGTGGCGACCTGATCGGTCTCGACTTTTTGATTGTTGACCCCGGCGCTGGTCTGCTCGGTCACAGCCGAGAGTTCTTCAGCGGCGCTGGCGATCTGCGTGACGCCGTCGCTGATCCCGCCGATCAATTCGCGCAGGCCTTGAGTCATGCTTTGCATCGAGCGCTGCAACTGGCCGAGTTCGTCGCGACGCAGGGAGACCAGATTGTGAGTCAGGTCGCCGGCCGCCACGCGTTCGGCCACTTTCAGGGTCTGGGTCAACGGAATGATGATTTGCCGAGTGATGATCCACGCTGCCAGCAGACCGAACACCAGCGCCAGCACGGTGGCGATCAACAGCATGTTCTTGGCGTGGGCAGCGTCAGTGTCGCGCACCACGGTTTGCGATTCGGTGAGTTTCTTGCTGACTGACATCAGGATCTCGCCCTGAGCCGACATGTTCGCCAGTGCGGCGGTGTTCTTGACCTGCGAATCACGGAACTGGGCGACGGCGGCGCGGTAGGCCTTGAGCGAGTCGGTGGCCTGCTGCAGGTTGGCGATGTGCTGCTCCGGCACGCGAGTCGGCAGGCTTTCGAGGTTTTTCAGCGCGTTGTCGATGGCGGTCAGCGCCGGTTGCTCGGCGTCGGCCTTGCCGCTGTAGGTGTAGCCGCGCACCTGATAGCGAGCCTGCTGGAGCAATTTGCTCAGCTCGATCACCGCGTTGTATTGCGCGACGCTGTCGCCCTGCAGCAGTGCACTTTCGACTTCGCCGACCCTGGCCACAGCATTGTCGGCGTTGGCGCCTAGCTTGCTGCGCGCATCTTCACGCTGCACGGTGGCCTGGGTCATTTCGCCGAAGGCGCGTTTGTATTCGGCGACGGCAGCCAACTGCTGGTCGACCATCGCCACATCAGACGGCTGCTCGATCATGCCGCGTGCCGATTGCAGACCGCTTTCGAGCTTGTTGAGGAATTCGTTGACCGCGCCCGGGCCTTGTTCGCCGCGACGCATGTCGTAGTCCATGCGCGCCAGGCGCAGGTCTTTGGTCAGCTCATTGAGGCTTGAGATGAAGCCAAGCTTGTCGCCGCGGCTGATGATGCCGCTCATGCCGGTCCAACCGGTGAAAGTGATCAACAGCGTCAGTAACAGCACCAGGCCGAAACCGATGCCCAGCTTGCGTTTGACGCTGACGTTTCCAAGACTCTCGGCTAACCAACGGTACATGCGACCACTCCCTTCGGACCACTAAAATTGGACTTATAGGGGCTGTATCGGCTGGGTGATGGCAATCTGTAACGCCACTTGTCCGCCCGTAGGAGCTGGTAGGAGCTGGTAGGAGCTTGTAGGAGCTGACGAGTGCAACGAGGCTGCGATCCTTTGATCTTGTTTTTCTAGAGGCAAGGTCAAGAGATCGCAGCCTCGTTGCACTCGGCAGCTCCTACAGGGATCGGTGTCGGGATTAGAACAAGCGCGCGAGCAGGGCGGTGACGGCGGTTTCGACGCGCAGGATGCGCTCGCCCAGTTGCACCGGTTGCAGGCCGGACTTGGCCAGCAGGTCGATTTCGTAGGGAACCCAGCCACCCTCTGGACCGATGGCCAACGTCACCGGTTCGCTGAGGGCGCGGGGGCAGGGGGGGTAGTTGCCGGGATGGCCGACCAGGCCGAGGGTGCCCTCGGTGATTGCCGGCAGTCGATCCTCGACGAAAGGCTTGAAACGCTTCTCGATGATGATCTCCGGCAGCACCGTATCGCGAGCCTGTTCGAGCCCCAGGATCAACTGCTCACGAATCGCTTCCGGATCCAGAAATGGCGTTTGCCAGAAGCTTTTCTCCACGCGGTAACTGTTGACCAGAATCACCTTGGCCACGCCCATGGTCGCGACGGTCTGGAACACGCGGCGAAGCATTTTCGGCCGGGGCAGGGCCAGCACCAGGGTCAGCGGCAACTTGGCCGGCGGTGGCTGATCAAGGCTGACACGCAACTCTGCTTCGCCTGCTTCCAGACGCAGCAACTCGGCCGAACCCATCAGCCCGTTGATGCGCCCGACACGCAGGCTGTCGCCCACTTCCGAGCGATGGACTTCCTGCATATGGGTCAGGCGGCGATCGCGCAGGACCACGCGGTCGGCCGCAATGAAATCGACCTCTTCGAGCAGCAGCAGGTTCATGCCTGGGTCGCTGGCGGCTGGTCGTTGTGGTCGTCGGCCGGGGTTTCGTCCGGGCGTTCGCGCTTGCTGACCAGCGCGCCGAAGAGGATGCCGATCTCGAACAGCATCCACATCGGCACGGCCAGCAGGGTCTGCGAGAAGATGTCCGGCGGCGTCAGGATCATGCCGACCACGAAGCAGCCGATGATCACGTACGGGCGGATCTTCTTCAGGTATTTGACGTCGACCACGCCGATCCACACCAGCAGCACCACGGCCACCGGAATCTCGAACGCCACGCCGAAGGCGAAGAACAGCGTCATGACGAAATCGAGGTAGCTGGCGATGTCGGTCATCATTTCCACGCCGGCCGGGGTGGCGGCGGCGAAGAACTTGAAGATCAGCGGAAAGACGAAGTAATAGGCGAACGCCATGCCGATGTAGAACAGCAGGATGCTGGAGATCAGCAGCGGTACCGCGACGCGTTTTTCATGCTTGTACAGGCCTGGCGCGATAAAGCCCCAGATCTGGTGCAGGATCACCGGAATCGCGAGAAACAGCGAGACCATCATCGTCAGCTTCAGCGGCGTCAGGAATGGTGACGACACGTCGGTGGCGATCATTGTCGCGCCGACCGGCAGGTACTGGCGCAACGGCGTCGAGACGAAGGTGTAGATCTGCTGGGTGAAGGCGAACAGCCCGGCAAAAATGATGAAGATCGCCGCCACGCAACGCAGCAGGCGGGTGCGCAACTCGGTGAGGTGCGAAACCAGCGGCATGTGCTGGTCGTTTTCCGGAAGATCGCTCATGGGGCTCGCGGCGGCAAAGTGGTGTCGTGAGGCGCAGGTGTAGTCGGCGCGGCGGTGGGAGCTACGTGTTCAACCGATGTGTCCGCGGCAACCGGCGCCGGTGCTGGCGGTGTTACAACCGGTGCAGGTGCAGGTGCAGGTGCAGGTGCAGTCGGAGCGGCAGCGCTGTGAATCGTCTGCTCGCCCACATGCTCGACCGGCGTCGGCTCCTGCTGGTTCGGATTGAAAATCTTCCGCGCCTCCTGCTCCAGCGACAGAATATGTTCGTTGTGCAGTTGCCGACGGATCTCGTCGGCACCGATTTCACGTTCAACTTCCTGTTTGATCGCGTTGAAGCTGCGCTTCAGGCGGCCGACCCACAGACCGGCGGTGCGCGCAGCGCCCGGCAGACGCTCGGGGCCGAGCACCAGCAGGGCAACGAGGCCGACGAGCAGCAGTTCAGAGAAGCTGATACCAAACATTAGTCAGTGCTCACACGTCTTTGCGGATCGGCTCTTCGACTTTCTGCGCCTGCACGTCGATGGTGTGCGGCGGGTTGGCCTGAGCGGTGGTTTGCGGCTGCACCGGTGGCACTGGCTGCGCTGGCGGGGTCACGTTCGGCTCGGTCGGTTTTTCGTCGTCATTCATGGCTTTGCGAAAGCCCTTGATCGATTCGCCAACGTCGGTGCCGAGGTTTTTCAGTTTCTTGGTACCGAACACCAGCACCACGACAATCAGAATGACGACCCAGTGTTTCCAGTCAAAAATGCCCATGTGGCGATTCCTCTCTAAAAATTGTTCAGGCGGACGGACGCGAGGCTTTCTCGACGTGTCCGGACAGGCCGAAGCGACGGTCCAGTTCATCCAGCACGGCCTGCGGATGCTGCCCCAGTTGGGCGAGCATGACCATGCTGTGGAACCACAGGTCGGCGGTCTCGTAGATCACATCACTGCAGTCGCCGCTGATGGCGGCGTCCTTGGCGGCAATAATGGTTTCGACCGACTCTTCGCCGACTTTCTCCAGAATCTTGTTCAGCCCCTTGTGATACAGGCTGGCGACATACGAACTGTCGGCGGCTGCGCCTTTGCGCTCTTCGAGCACTTCAGCCAGACGGGTCAGGGTGTCACTCATGTGTGTGTCCTGCGGAGTAGATGGCATGCGGGTCTTTCAGAACCGGGTCGACCGTTTTCCAGTCGCCGTTTTCGAAGGCCCGGTAAAAGCAGCTTTGCCGGCCGGTGTGGCAAGCGATGTCGCCGATCTGTTCAACCATCAGGATGATCACGTCGGCGTCACAGTCCAGACGCATTTCATGCAGAGTCTGCACATGGCCGGACTCCTCGCCCTTGCGCCACAGCTTGCCACGGGAACGTGACCAGTAGATTGCACGATTCTCCGCGGCGGTCAGTTCCAGCGCTTCGCGGTTCATCCAGGCCATCATCAATACGCGCCCGGTCTTGTGATCCTGGGCAATCGCCGGCACCAGGCCGTCGGCGTCCCACTTGATCTCGTCCAGCCAGTTTTTCATCTTCGATTCCTGAAAAGCAGCTTCGAGTTTCAAGCTTCAAGCTGCAAGTAAAAGCAGGTTGCGGTGTGTCTGTGTCGCCATGCATGCAGCTCGCAGCTTATAACTTGCAGCTCGATCGTGCTATCGGCGAACGACCAGATACAAACCGACCGCCAGCATGATTCCGGCGGGCCAGTGCGCCCAATCGGTCAGCGGGCCACCGGCGGCGAGGGTCGCGCCGCCGGCCAGATGCGCGCAGCCGAGCAGGCGCAGGAACCAGTCGTCCTTGCGTTTGTGCCACGGCGGCGGTGGATCTTTGGCGTGAGGTTGCGACATGCGTTCGAGCAGATCGCGGGCCATGTTCGACAGGTGCGGAATCTGCTCCAGCTGGCTCTGCACGTTGCCCAGCAAGGCTTTCGGGCTGACGCGTTCGCGCATCCAGCGCTCGAGAAACGGCTGCGCGGTGTTCCACAGATCCAGATCCGGATACAGCTGACGACCAAGGCCTTCGATGTTCAGCAGGGTCTTCTGCAACAGCACCAGCTGTGGCTGCACTTCCATGTTGAAGCGGCGCGCGGTCTGGAACAGGCGCATCAGCACCTGGCCAAATGAAATATCTTTTAACGGTTTTTCGAAGATCGGTTCGCACACCGTACGGATCGCCGCTTCGAATTCGTTGAGTTTGGTTTCCGCCGGCACCCAGCCCGAATCGATGTGCAACTGCGCGACACGGCGGTAGTCACGCTTGAAGAAGGCGAACAGGTTGCGCGCCAGATAATCCTGGTCTTCCGGGGTCAGGCTGCCGACGATGCCGCAGTCGATCGCAATGTATTGCGGGCTCCACGGATTGACCGTGCTGACGAAGATGTTGCCCGGGTGCATGTCGGCGTGGAAGAAACTGTCGCGGAACACCTGCGTGAAGAAAATCTCCACGCCGCGCTCGGCGAGCATTTTCATGTCAGTGCGCTGGTCGGCGAGGGTCGCCAGGTCAGTGACCTGAATCCCGTAGATGCGCTCCATGACCAGCACTTTCGGCCGGCACCAGTCCCAATAGACTTGCGGCACGTACAGCAGCTGCGAGCCCTCGAAGTTGCGGCGCAACTGGCTGGAGTTGGCCGCCTCGCGCAACAGGTCGAGTTCGTCGTAAATGGTTTTTTCGTAATCCTGCACCACGTCGACCGGGTGCAGCAGGCGCGCGTCAGCGGAGAACTTCTCGGCGGCGCGCGCGAGGATGAACAGCCACGCCAGATCCTGCGCGATCACCGGTTTCAGGCCGGGGCGAATGACCTTGACCACCACTTCTTCGCCGCTTTTGAGCTGCGCCGCATGCACCTGCGCCACCGAGGCCGAGGCCAGCGGCTCAACGTCGAAGCGACTGAACACTTCGCTGATTTTCTTGCCCAGCTGTTCTTCGATCAGCTTGATTGACAGTTGCGAATCGAACGGCGGCACGCGGTCCTGCAACAGCATCAGCTCATCGGCGATGTCTTCCGGCAACAGGTCGCGGCGGGTCGAAAGAATCTGCCCGAACTTGATGAAAATCGGCCCCAGATCCTGCAACGCCAGACGCAAGCGCGCGCCTCGATTGAGCTCCAGCGGCTTGCGCGGTAGCCAGCGCCACGGCAGCAGAAAGCGTACTGCCAGGAGAAACCAGGGCAGCGGCAGATCGAACAGCAGGTCATCGAGGCGGTAGCGGATCACGACGCGCTGGATGCGCAACAGACGGCGGACGGCAAGCAGCTTCATGCGTTATCGCTTGGGTCGAGGGATCGGGAAAGGCGCTCGAAACGCGCCTCGAGTCGTTCCAGATCAAGTTTGATCCGGTCCAGTTCGCTGAACCGCGCTTCGGCTTCGCGCTGCCCGACAAGGGTGCGTGATTCTTCGGCGAGGTATTCGGCGAGATTCTGGTTGAGGCTGGCAAATCCTTGTTGATACCAGCGCGCGCGGCTGCGCAGATGACCACCGAGCAACTGCGTGGCGACCGGGCCGAGCCAGCGCGAGAGTTCGTACTCCCAGTCCAGCTCAAGGTCTTGCAGCACGCCGGCCAGCTCCAGCAACACGCCGCTGTCGCCATCGAGCTCGACTTCGGGTGCGTGCAGCACGGCGGTCTTGTCTTTGCTCAGAGCCAGTTTCACCAGGCTCGAGGCCGGTGCGCGCAGCGTGCAATCGACATCCGCGGCCCACTGTGAAGCCAGCATCAGGCCTTCGTCGCTGGGCAGTATGAACAGTTGCAGTGCCGGGCTGCGGCAATCGACGGCAATCACCTTGCCGGTCAGATGCGCCAGGCGCGGCAGCGCCGTGCTGTCGAGACGCAGCACCCGGTTGAGGCCGAGTTCGACGCTGGCGAGCAGCCCGGTGAGCAACATCAGGGTTTGATGCCGCGGTGCAGGGCGACGATGCCTGCGGTCATGTTGTGATAGGTCACGCGGTCGAAACCGGCCTCGACCATCATCGACTTCAGGGTTTCCTGATTCGGGTGCATGCGGATCGATTCGGCCAGGTAGCGATAGCTTTCCGAGTCATTGGTGATCAGCTTGCCCATCAGCGGCATGAAAGCGAACGAGTAGGCGTCGTAGGCTTTAGACATCAGCGCGTTGGTCGGCTTGGAGAATTCCAGCACCAGCAGGCGTCCGCCGGGCTTGAGCACACGCAGCATCGAACGCAACGCGTCCTCTTTGTGCGTGACGTTGCGCAGGCCGAAGGCGATGGTCACGCAGTCGAAGTGGTTGTCCGGGAATGGCAGTTTTTCCGCGTCGGCCTGGACGAATTCGACGTTGCCGGCAACGCCCAGATCGAGCAGGCGATCACGGCCGACCTTGAGCATCGATTCGTTGATGTCGGCCAGCACCACTTGGCCGGTCGGGCCGACGAGGTGCGAGAACTTGCGGGTCAGGTCGCCGGTGCCGCCGGCAATGTCAAGCACGCGGTTGCCGCTGCGCACGCCGGAAAGCTCGATCGCGAAACGCTTCCACAGGCGGTGCATGCCGCCCGACAGAAGGTCGTTCATCAGGTCGTATTTCGCGGCTACGGAATGGAAAACCTCAGCGACTTTTTCCGCTTTCTGGCTTTCCGGAACGTTTTTGAAGCCGAAGTGAGTGGTGGGTTCGGCATCGCTGCCTTTGCGCTGATCAGTCATATCGCTGTCACCAAAAGAGAATGCGCGACATTCTAATCCCCAAGCCATGCTTTGTCTTGGAATGGCTAAAGGTAAGATGGGCAACCTTAGGGACGATTTGCCGCAGATGCGGTCAAGATTCAACGTCAGCCATTCAATCATCAGGAGTCATTCCATGGCCAAAATCAGTGTTGAGCGCGCCCACACCCTGGGCAAGGAAGCTGCCCGCGAGAAGGCCGACAAGCTGGCCAAAAAACTCAATGAACAATATGGCCTGGAGCCGCAGTGGTCAGGCGACACCCTGAACCTCAAGCGCTCGGGCGTGAAAGGTGAAGTGCACGTGGCGGACGATTCGATCAGGGTCGACGTCGAGCTGGGCCTGATGATGTCGGCCATGAGCGGCATGATCAAAGCCGAGATCGAAAAAGCCCTCGACAAAGCCCTCGCCTGAACAGCAAAAGATCGCAGCCTTCGGCAGCTCCTACATGGGAATGCGTACCCCCGTAGGAGCTGCCGAAGGCTGCGATCTTTTCATTCAGGCGCCACCGTTTCACATCAGTTGTTAGGGTGCCCTTTCTAATTTTTCTACCTACTTTGTGCCTGAGCCCGACACTCGTCCGGCAGTTCCTCAAACCTTCTGCGCGTGAGGTGCACCATGGCCAAAGTCATTTTGAAGAAAAAAATCGACGCTCCGACTTCCACTCTGAGTGACGTCAAATCCTATGCCCGCAAGATCTGGCTGGCAGGCCTGGGCGCCTACACCAAGGTCGGCCAGGAGGGCAGCGAGTACTTTCAAGAGCTCGTCGCCGCTGGTCAAACTGTTGAAAAGAAAGGCAAAAAAGCTGTCAGCGAAAAACTCCTCGCGGCCAACGCCGAGATCGATGACGCGGCCACTCAGGTCAGCTCGTTCAAGGGCCGCGTTGAGGTTCAGCTGGACAAGGTCGAGAAGGCCTTCGACAACCGTGTGGCCAGCGCCTTGAATCGGATCGGCATTCCGTCTAAACATGACGTTGAGGCACTCTCTGCTAAGCTCGATGAGCTGACGGCATTGCTCGAACGCGTCGCGCGAAAATCTTAAGGAGAACGGGATGGCTGGCAAAAAGAACACCGATAAAGAAGGCAGCTCGTGGATCGGGAAAGTCGAAGACTACTCCCGCAAAATCTGGCTGGCTGGTTTAGGCGTGTACTCGAAGATCGACACTGACGGCAGCAAACTCTTCGATGCATTGGTCAAAGACGGCGAGAAAGCCGAGAAGCTCACCAAGACAGCGGTCGGCAAGAAAGTCGAGGACTCGACCTCTTCGGCGAAGTCGCGCATCAGCGGCGTGAAAGACCGCGCACTGGGCAAGTGGGACGAGCTCGAAGGCGCGTTCGACAAGCGTCTGAACAGCGCGATTTCGCGCCTGGGTGTGCCGAGCCGCAATGAGGTCAAGGCACTCAACGCCAAGGTCGACACGCTGACCAGGCAGATCGAAAAACTCACCGGTCTGAAGGCTCAGCCTGTAGCGGCGAAAACCGCGGCGGCGAAACCGGCTACCAAAACTGCCGCGGCCAAACCTGCGACGAAAACCGCAGCCAAGCCACTGACCAAAGCGGCGGCAAAACCTGCTGCGAAAGCTGCGGCCAAGCCGGCCGCGAAAACCGCAGCGGCCAAGCCTGCGACCAAAGCGGCAGCCAAACCGGTTGCCGCCAAGACCGCTGCGAAACCGGCAACCAAAGCAGCAGCAAAACCTGCGGCTAAAGCTGCAGCGAAACCAGCGGCCAAGCCAGCAGCGAAAACCGCTGCCGCCAAACCCGCTGCGAAGGCTGCGGCCAAGCCGGCTGCGGCGAAAAAGCCTGCAGTAAAAAAACCTGCCGCGCCGAAAGCCGCTGCGCCAAAACCGGCCGCCGCACCATCGACGGCTCCAACAGCTCCGGCCAACGCGGCAAATTCCGCTGCGGCACCCACGGCAGCAGCTACCCCGACTGCAGCATCGACTCCGTCGACGCCATCCAGTCAGTCCTGATTTCAGGGCAAATCAAATACGCCCGGCCTGTGAAGGTCGGGCGTTTTTTTTGAAGATCAAAAGATCGCAGCCTTCGGCAGCTCCTACATTTGAAATGCGTTCCCCTGTAGGAGCTGCCGAAGGCTGCGATCTTTTGATTGTGGGTCAGTCGTGATCCTGAAGGTATTGCAGGGCCATCCGCTCTGTCGCCACCTTCACCGGCGGCAGCAAATGCGGCGCCACCAGCATCATGATCTGATACACCACCAACCGAACCTCACCCTCACGATCGAGGATCCGCTGGTAATCGAGCGAGAACAGCAACGTCATGGTCACCTGCTCCACCAGTTGCCCCAGCGCCTGGGTATCGCTGACCAGTTGCCCGGCAGCCTTCAACCGCGCCAGCAGCGACGCCAGCGTCCTCTTCAACGCGTTAAGCAGGTTGCGAATGCCCTTGGCCAGTTTCGGCAGGCGTCCGGCGAGGTTCGACAGGTCCTGGAACAGGAACCGGTATTGCGCCAGCCGCTCGACGATCAAGTGCAGAAACAGCCAGTAATCCTCCGGCGCCAGTTCCACCTCCGGTGGCGGGTCGAGCAGGGGTGCAAGTTCATGCTGGAAGCGTTCGAACAGGCCGAGAATCAGCGGTTCCTTGCCGTGGAAGTGGTAGTAGAGATTGCCGGGGCTGATCCCCATTTCGTTGGCCACCTCCATGGTGGAAACGTTCGGCTCGCCCTTTTCGTTGAACAGTTGCAGCGCACATTCGAGAATCCGGTCGCGGGTTTTCATCCAGTCTTCTTAGAAAATTTCGGTTGAGCGTCAGCGCACATGCACATAGGTGCCCGGTGCCGCTTCCATCGGTGGATAGTTCGGGCTGCCAAGGGTGGTGCGGGTTTCGTGCAGGGCGCCGGAACGCTGCGCGACCCAGTCGATCCACTGTGGCCACCAGCTGCCGTCGACGTGTTTGGCATCGTAGTACCAGGCGCGCGGGTCGCTGCTCAGTCTGGCGTTCTCGACGTAGGCAGCTTTCGGGTTGCTCGGCGGGTTGAGGATGCTCTGCACGTGGCCGCTGTTGGACAGCACGAAACGCCGTTCGCCACCGAGCAGCAGGGTCGAGCGGTACACCGCGTCCCATGGCGTGATGTGGTCGTTCATGCCGGCGACGCTGAAGCTGTCGACGTTGACCTTCTGCAGATCGATCGGCGTGCCGCACACCTCGAGACCGCCAGCGTGGGTCAGCGGGTTGTGCTTGAAGAAGTCCAGCAGATCGCCATGCAGCGCCGCCGGCAGGCGCGTGTTGTCGTTGTTCCAGTAGAGGATGTCGAAGGCTGGCGGCTCCTTGCCCAGCAGGTAGTTGTTGACGAAATAGCTCCAGATCAAATCGTTGGGGCGCATCCAGGCGAAGACCCTGGCCATGTCGCGACCGTCGAGCACGCCTCTCTGATACGAGCGCCGCTTGGCCGCTTCCAGTGTCTGCTCGTCGGCGAACAGCGTGGCCGGGGTGTCGATCTGGCTGTCGAGAAGGCTGACCAGATACGTCGCACTGGCGACCCGGCGCAATTGCCGTTTGGCCTGCAGATGGCCTTGCAGGGCAGCGATGGTCAGGCCACCGGCGCAGGCGCCCATCAGGTTCACTTCTCGCGCGCCGGTGATCGCCCGGCAGATGTTCATCGCTTCTTCGACCGCTTCGACATAACTCGACAGGCCCCACTCGCGATGGCGCACATCGGGGTTGCGCCAGCTGATCATGAAAGTCTGCAGGCTGTTTTTCAGGGCGTACTGGACGAAGCTGTTCTGCGGGCTCAGGTCGAAGATGTAGTACTTGTTGATCTGCGGCGGTACCACCAGCAACGGCTTGGCGTACTGCTTTTCGCTCATCGATTTGTACTGGATCAACTCGAACATTTCGTTGCGAAACACCACCGATCCGGTGGTGGTCGCCACGGTTTTGCCGACCTCGAACGCCTGCCTGGTCACTTGCCGCGGCAGGCCGTCGTTGTGCAGCAGATCATCGAACAGGTGGCTGAGACCGCGCACCAGACTCTGCCCGCCGGAGTTGAACAGCTCCTTGACCGCCAGCGGGTTGAGCAGGGTGTTGGACGGCGCCACGGCGTCATTGAGCAGGGTGAAAGCGAAGTGCGCGCGGGCGCGATCTTCAGGGCTCATGTCGCCTTCATCGATCCAGCTCTTGACCTGTTTCTGCCAGGCCAGATACGCCTGCAGGCTGCGCCGGTAAAACGGGTTGAGGCTCCACGCCGGATCGGCGAAGCGGCTGTCCTGCGGGTTGGTCGGAAGCAGGGTTTCGCCGAGCAGAACGCGGCCCAGTTGTCCGCCCAATGTCAACGCGTGCCTGGCGCTGTGCAACGGATTGCGCAAGCCGTGGGCGGCGACGCTGCGCAGTGTCGACAGCAGATCCCTGCCACGCAGACCGGCGATCGCACTTTGGGCGTTGATAAACACGGCGGGGCTGGGCACCACGCCCGTCGCTGGTTTTTCGCGCATGACTCAACACTCCTTCGTCTTCAGGGCAAAAACACACTCACCGAACCAGAACACCATAGACGCTGTTGCCGGTTGCTGCCTGCGCGGCGTCCTGCCGCGCGCTTCATTTTAAAAGTGCTGCATAAAGCCTGCCGCCGCCATCAGCCGCCCAGCGGCGTCGGATGCGGGTGCATGACCGCGCGCAGACGCTCTTCCTGGAGAAACTTCATGATGATCGGCGCCACCGCCTCGGCGCGGGTGATCAGAAACAGATGACCGTCATCGATGATGTGCAGCTGCGCATTGGGAATGCGCCAGGCAAGCATGCGCATGTTGATCAGCGGGATCAGCGGATCGTCATCGCCGGCCAGCACCAGCGTCGGCTGATGGATCTTGTGCAGCCAGTGAATGCTGGTCCAGCCGAGGCCGGCGAACAGCTGCCAGTAGTAACCGAGCTTGCCCGCCGAGCGCACTTTCGCCGCATGGCTGGCAGCCAGCGTCGGGTCGCGGCGGAACGAGCCGCCGTAGATCATCGGCGCGATGCGAATCACATGGGACGGCTGAATGTAGCGGCGCGGGCTGGCCATCATCCACAGCACTTTCGGTTTGCCCGGCACCATCACCGCACCGGCAGCGGTGGCCGCCAGCACCAGTTTCTTGCAGCGCTCGGGATAGTCGTAGGCAAACTGCTGCGCCAGGGCGCCGCCCCACGACACGCCGATCACATTGACCTGGCCGTAGTCGAGATAATCGAGCATCCGCGCTGTCAGTCTGGCCAGGCCGGGGAAGCGATACGGCCGGTTCGGCGTCGAAGAGCCGCCGACCCCGGGCACGTCGAAGGCGATCACTTCCAGATCCGGGTCGAGCGCCGCGACAAACGGAAACACCAGCTCCAGGTTGGCGCCGATGCCGTTGAAAATCAGCAGAGGCGTCAAATGAGGCTTGCCGGGACGCACCGCCGTGCGAAGGGTCTGGCCATCCAGATCGACGGTGCGGAATATGAACGGTTGCGGCATGCGTGAGGCCCTGTAGATTTCATGTCCACCCGTATCCAGTAGGAGCTGACGAGTGAAACGAGGCTGCGATCTTTTGATCTTTGACGACGACATCAAGAGATCGCAGCCTCGTTTCACTCGACAGCTCCTACAGCGGCCGGGTGGTATCAGTTACCGTTCGTGAACGTAAGTGCCCGGCGAAGCCTCGCCCGCGGGATACGCCTTGTTGCCCAGTTTTACCGGGGCCTTTTTCAGGTTGCCCGAGCGCTCGGCCAGCCAGGCCTGCCAGTACAGCCACCAGGAATCGGTGTGCTTGGTCGAGTTTTCCTGCCAGTCATCGGCGGTCGCGGCCATTTCTTCGCCGGTCATGTAGCGCGACTTCGGATTGCCCGGCGGGTTGAGGATGCTCTGGATATGGCCGCTGCTCGACAGCACGAATTCAACTTTTCCGCCGAACAGCTGCGCCGACTTGTAGCAGGACTTCCACGGGGTGATGTGGTCGTTGGTCCCGGCCAGCGAGAAAATGTCGGCGGTTACCTGCTTGAGGTCGATCGGCGTGCCGCACACTTCCAGTGCGTTGGGGCGGATCAGTGGGTTGTTTTTGAACATCTCGATCAGGTCGCCGTGGAACGCGGCGGGCAAGCGCGTCGTGTCGTTGTTCCAGAACAGGATGTCGAACACTGGCGGCTCATTGCCGAGCAAATAGTTGTTGACCCAGTAATTCCAGATCAGGTCGTTGGGACGCATCCAGGCGAAGACCTTGGCCATGTCTTTGCCTTCAAGCACGCCGGCCTGATAGGAGTGGCGCTTGGCGGTCTCCAGGGTCTGCTCATCGACAAACAGGGCGACGTCGCTGTCCAGGGTGGTGTCGAGCACGCTGACCAGCAGGGTGAGGGCGTTGACCTTGTTCTGGCCAAGCGCGGCGTAGTGGCCGAGCAGGGCGGTGCAGGTGATGCCGCCGGAGCAGGCACCGAGCATGTTGACGTCTTTGCTGCCGGTGATCGCGGTGACCACGTCGACGGCTTCTTTCAGCGCTTCGATGTAGGTCGACAGACCCCATTCGCGCTGGGCCTTGGTCGGGTTGCGCCAACTGACGATGAAGGTCGGCACGTTGTTGCGCAGGCAGAAGCGCGCCAGGCTCTTGTCCGGGCTCAAATCGAAGACGTAGAACTTGTTGATCTGCGGCGGCACTACCAGCAGCGGACGCTCGTGGACCTGTTCGGTGATCGGCCGGTACTGGATCAGCTCCAGCACGTCATTGCGAAACACCACCGCGCCTTCGGTGACACCGAGGCTCTTGCCGACCTCGAACGCGCCCATGTTGACCTGGCTCGGCATGCCGCCGTTGTGCACCAGATCCTTGGCCAGATGCGAGAGGCCATCGAGCAGGCTCTTGCCGCCGGTTTCGAAGAAGCGTTTCACTGCTGCCGGGTTGGCCGCCGTGTTGGTCGGCGCCATGGCTTCGGTCATGAGGTTGATGACGAAGTGGCCGCGAGCGATGTCTTTCGGCGACAGGCTGCTGTCGTCGATCCAGGCATGCAGTTCCTTGCGCCAGGCCAGGTAGGTTTGCAGATAGCGCTTGTACAGCGGGTTCTGGCTCCACGCCGGGTCGGCAAAACGGCGGTCATCACCGGCCGGTTGCAGCGCAGATTTACCCAGCAGCACGTTCTTCAGCTCAAGGCCGAAATGGGTCACATGCCTGACGCTGTGAATAGGTTGTCTGATGGCCTGTTTCAGCACCATCCGAGCAGAGGCCAGCAGATCCTTTCCGCGCAGCCCGACGACGGGGTTAAGCCCCAGGGTGTTTTCCGAGGCTTGGTACTTCAGGTCATCGTTATTCTTGTCACTCATCTACGACGCTCCATTGTCCTGAGACGAGTACCCGGTTTCACGCTGTCGCTTCCACAGCCAATGCCGGGTACTACTGCTCGGGGTGACCGTTGATTCTGCATGGCTGCTTTACAGTCGTAGAGCACTGCAGGGAACTTGCCAGCTCCATTGGTTACCCGAGTTTAATTTTTTTCGCAAGCGGCCCATCCTGGGCTGCGTGAGCGGAGCATTCAAACAGATGAAGTTAGAAAATGCCCTCTAAAGAGCAAGAGCCACGGGCTAGAGCATCAGCTTGACGAACGACTCGTTCGGATCGCGGGATTTTCCGGCCGCGCGCAGCTCGGCAAGATAATCGTCCCAGAGTTCAGTCTGGCGTTTGCCGAGTTCGTAGAGGTATTCCCAGGTGAACAGGCCACTGTCGTGACCGTCGTCGAAGGTCAGTTTCAGTGCGTAGTTGCCGGCCGGCTCCAGCTTGCTCAAACCAACGTTGAGCTTGCCGAATTGCAGGATCGGTTTGCCGTGGCCCTGGACCTCGGCGGAGGGCGAGTGCACACGCAGAAACTCGGCGGGCAGGGTGAATTCCTCGCCGGACGCATAAGTGAGCGTCAGGGTTTTCGAGGCTTTGTGCAGTTTGATGTCGGTGGGAATATTAGTCATTGCAGGTCATCCGACTGTGATGAGCCCTGTAGGAGCTGCCGAAGGCTGCGATCTTTTGATTTTGCTTTTCAGGATCAAGATCAAAAGATCGCAGCCTTCGGCAGCTCCTACAGGGAGAAGTGACCTACAGGATATAACGGGACAGATCTTCGTTCTGCGCCAATTCGCCGAGGTGGCTGTTGACGTAGTCGGCGTCGATCAGGATCGCCTTGTCATCGTGGGCGCTGGCCAGGTCGCCGGCGCTGAACGACACCTCTTCGAGCAGTCGCTCGAGCAGCGTGTGCAGACGACGGGCACCGATGTTCTCGGTCTTCTCGTTGACCTGCCAGGCGATCTCCGCCAGACGCTTGATGCCTTCTGGCTGGAACTGGATGTTCAGGCCTTCGGTTTTCAGCAGCGCGCAGTACTGCTCGGTGAGCGATGCGTGCGGTTCGCTGAGGATGCGCTCGAAGTCTTCCGGGCTCAGCGCCTTGAGTTCAACGCGGATCGGCAGACGACCTTGCAGCTCCGGCACCAGATCGCTCGGCTTGCTCAGGTGGAACGCGCCGGAAGCAATGAACAGGATGTGGTCGGTCTTGACCATGCCCAGTTTGGTGTTGACGGTGCAGCCTTCGATCAGCGGCAGCAGGTCGCGCTGTACGCCCTCGCGGGAGACATCGGCGCCGCCGACATTGCCGCGCTTGGCGACCTTGTCGATTTCGTCGATGAAGACGATGCCGTGCTGCTCGACCGCTTCCAGCGCCTTGGCCTTCAGCTCTTCTTCGTTGACCAGGCGCCCGGCTTCTTCATCCCGGACCAGTTTCAGCGCTTCCTTGACCTTGAGCTTGCGCGACTTCTTCTTGCCCTTGCCCATGTTGGCAAACAGCGATTGCAGCTGGTTGGTCATCTCTTCCATGCCCGGCGGCGTGGCGATCTCGATGCCGGAGACTTCGGCGACTTCGATTTCGATTTCCTTGTCGTCCAGCTGGCCTTCGCGCAGGCGCTTGCGGAACAGCTGACGCGTATTGGAATCGGAGCTCGGCGCTTCTTCATTGCTGAAGCCCATGCGTGCCGGCGGCAGCAACGCGTCGAGGATGCGATCCTCGGCGGCGTCTTCGGCGCGGTGGCGCACGCGGGTCATTTCCTGCTCGCGGAGCATCTTGATCGCAGCATCGGCCAGATCACGAATGATCGACTCGACGTCACGGCCGACATAACCGACTTCGGTGAATTTGGTCGCTTCGACCTTGATGAACGGCGCGTTGGCCAGTTTTGCCAGGCGACGGGCGATCTCGGTTTTACCGACACCGGTCGGTCCGATCATCAGGATGTTTTTCGGGGTCACCTCAACGCGCAGCTCTTCAGGCAGCTGCATGCGGCGCCAGCGGTTGCGCAGGGCAATCGCGACGGCGCGCTTGGCATCGTCCTGGCCGATGATATGGCGGTTGAGTTCGTGGACGATTTCGCGGGGAGTCATGGACATAATAATTGACGGTCCTCAAGCAGAAACAAGCCGTGGCACATGGGCCGAAACAGGCTTATTCAGCGAGATCCTGCTCCTCAATGGTCTGGGTGTGGTTGGTGAATACGCAGATGTCGCCGGCGATGCCAAGGGCGGTTTCGACGATCTCGCGGGCCGAAAGATCGGTCTTTTTCAGCAGGGCGCTGGCTGCGGCCTGCGCGTAGGCGCCGCCGGAACCCATGGCGATCAGGCCATCTTCGGGTTCGACCACGTCACCGTTGCCGGTGATGATAAGAGAGGCGTCCTTGTTAGCGACCGCGAGCATCGCTTCGAGGCGGCTCAGCGAGCGGTCGGTGCGCCATTCTTTGGCGAGTTCGACAGCAGCGCGCACCAAGTGGCCCTGATGCTTCTCGAGCTGGCCTTCGAAACGCTCGAACAGGGTGAAGGCGTCGGCAGTGGCACCGGCGAAACCGGCGATGACCTGGCCGTGGTACAGGCGACGCACCTTTTTGGCGTTGCCTTTCATCACGGTGTTGCCGAGAGAAACCTGGCCGTCGCCGCCCATGACGACTTTGCCGTGGCGGCGGACTGAAACGATGGTGGTCAAGGGAAGAGTCTCCACGCAGCGGGGCGAAAATGCCTTATGCCCATTCATATGGGGGTGCTGGAGGGGATTTCAACCGGGGAGGGAGCGCAGGGACGAACGGCGGGGACTGATCAGAGAGATGTGGTGTTGCCAACATGGCCTTCGCGAGCAAGCTCGCTCCCACAGGTACTGCGCATTTCCTGTGGGAGCGAGCTTGCTCGCGAATTTGGACGACGCGGTATTACTGGCGAATCAGCGGCTCTGGCGTTGTTGTAACAACAGGTTGCTGAAGCCGGCGCCGGCCAGTTGTTTCTGCGCCGTGGTCAGTTGTTCGCGGTTGCTGAACGGGCCGACCAGCACGCGGTACCAGGTTTCATCCTTCACTGTGCCGGACTCAACCGCTACCGCCTGACCGAGCAGAATGATCTGCGCGCGAACCTTGTCGGCATCTGTCTCTTTGCGGAACGAGCCGGCCTGGAGGAAGAACTTGGTCACTGGCGCGGCCTTGCTCACCGGGGGCGCTGGCGGCGGTGTGATGCCGGCCAGGGCTGCCTGGGCGCGCGCGGTGTCGATCTTCGCCGCTTCGGCCGGGGTCACCGGCGTGGTCGGGATCGCCGGCACTTGCGGCGTCGGCAGGGTTTTCTCCGGCACTGCGTCCGGCGGCACGATCACTTCCGATTCCGGCAGCAGGGTGTAGAAGTCGTACTTCGGCTTCACCGGTTGCGTCGGGCTCGGCGGGGTCTTGTTGGCCTCGGCGATCTTCGACGCTTTCTGCTGTTGCTCGACCTTCTCGCGCTTGACCGTGTCGCTGCCCTTGCCCGGTTCCAGTTTCATCAGGAACACGATGAACGCACCGACGGTCAGGCCGATGGCCATCCACAGCCAGCCCGGGATAGGTTGTTTCGCAGGGGCCTGATAGCGGCTGGCGCCGCGTTTGGGTGCAGGTTTTTTCTTGGCGGCCAACTTACATACGCTCCAGAGTTTCCAGACCCAACAGCTCCAGGCCTTGCTTGAGGGTGCGACCGGTCAGGGCGGCAAGACGCAGACGGCTCTGCATCTGCGCCGGGGTGTCGGCGGCGAGGATCGGGCAGTTCTCGTAGAAGCTGGAGAACAGGCCGGCGACGTCGTACAGGTAGGTGCAGAGAATGTGCGGTGTGCCTTTCTCAGCCACGTTGTTCAGCACTTCGCCGAACTGCGCCAGCTTCGCCGCCAGCTCCTGCTCGTGCGCCGCCTCAAGGACGATCTGGCCGTCGACTTCGCTGAAATCCTTGCCCAGTTTGCGGAACACGCCGGCCACGCGGGTGTAGGCGTACAGCAGGTACGGCGCGGTGTTGCCTTCGAAGTTGAGCATCAGGTCGAAGTTGAAGCTGTAGTCGCTGGTTCGATGCTTGGACAGGTCGGCGTATTTCACCGCGCCGATGCCCACCACCTTGGCGATGTTGCGCAACTCGTCTTCGGCCAGGGTCGGGTTCTTCTCTTTCACCAGGCTGTAAGCGCGTTCCTGGGCTTCGGTCAGCAGGTCGATCAGCTTCACGGTGCCGCCGTCACGGGTCTTGAACGGACGGCCATCGGCGCCGTTCATGGTGCCGAAACCCATGTGCTCCATTTCCATCGGATGGGTGACGAAACCGGCCTTGCGCGCCACGGCGAACACTTGCTGGAAGTGCAGCGCCTGACGCTGGTCGACGAAGTACAGCGCGCGATCAGCCTTGAGCTTGCCGCTGCGGTAGCGCACGGCCGCCAGGTCAGTGGTGGCGTACAGGTAGCCGCCGTCGGCCTTGACGATGATCACCGGCAGCGGGTCGCCATCGGCGTTCTTGAACTCGTCGAGGAACACGCACTGCGCGCCGTTGCTCTCGACCAGCATGCCGGCAGCCTTGAGGTCGTTGACCACATTGATCAGGTCGTCGTTGTAAGCGCTTTCGCCCATGACGTCGGCCATGGTCAGCTTGACGTTGAGCAGTTCGTAGATCTTCTGGCAGTGCGACAGCGAGATGTCCTTGAACTTCGTCCACAGCGCCAGGCATTCGGCATCGCCGGCCTGCAACTTGACCACCAGACCACGGGCGCGGTCGGCGAATTCTTCGGACTCGTCGAAACGCTGCTTGGCGGCGCGGTAGAAGTTTTCCAGATCGGACAGCTCGTCGCTGGTGATCGGGTTTTCCTGCAGGTACGCCATCAGCATGCCGAACTGGGTGCCCCAGTCGCCAACATGGTTCTGGCGGATCACTTCGTCGCCGAGAAATTCCAGTACGCGGGCCACGCCGTCACCGATGATGGTCGAGCGCAAGTGGCCGACGTGCATCTCTTTGGCCAGGTTCGGCGCCGACAGGTCGACCACGGTGCGCTGCGCCGGGCCTGCCTTGCGCACGCCGACATGGGCGTCGGCCAGTGCGGCGTCGAGGCGCGCGGCGAGGGCCTGGGTGTTCTGGAAGAAATTGATGAAGCCCGGGCCGGCGATTTCGGCCTTGGTGACGTTCTCGTCGGCGGGCAGTGCGGCGATGATTTTTTCCGCCAGGTCGCGCGGCTTCATGCCGGCTGGTTTGGCCAGCATCATGGCGATGTTGCTGGCGAAGTCGCCGTGGGTCTTGTCGCGGGCGTTCTCCACCTGGATCGCCGGCGTCAGGCCTTCAGGCAACACACCTTCGTTGACGAGTTGGGTGAGGGCTTGCTGGATCAGCTGGCGAATGGTGTCTTTCATGGTCTTCTCTTTCGACCGCAAGCGCGGCGGGCGCATCGATGCGCGGGTGGAAAAACTGGGCATTATCCGTTGCGAAGACGGGCTTGCCAACCTTAGCAGGCAGGATGTGGATATGTGGTGACATCAAAGTCAAAAGATCGCAGCCTTCGGCGGCTCCTACACAGCAATGGCATTTATCTGTAGGAGCTGCCGAAGGCTGCGATCTTTTGCTCTTTCAGCTCTTCAATACAAATCCACCGGATCAACATCCAGCGACCAGCGCACCGCGCGCCCGCTGGGCATCTGTTCCAGCACCAGCATCCAGCTGGCCAGCAAGCGGTGCAGTGGTGCCCGCGCGGTCGCCTGCAACAACAGCTGCGCGCGATAACGCCCGGCACGGCGCTCCATCGGCGCCGGCACCGGCCCGAGCAACTCAATGCCGCTCAGATTCAATTCGCCCAGCAAGCGCTCGGCCTCGCTGCACGCTTCATCGAGAAAGCCTTCCGCCTGCCCCGGCTTGTGCGCTTCGGCGCGCAACAGCGCCAGATGGGCAAACGGCGGCAACCCGGCGGCGCGGCGTTCGCTCAAGGCTTGTTCGGCGAAGGCGAAGTAACCCTGCTCGGTCAGTTGCACCAATAAAGGATGGTCGGCCAAGTGGGTCTGGATGATCACCCTGCCAGGCTCCTCCGCACGCCCGGCGCGCCCGGCGACCTGGACGATCAGTTGCGCCATGCGCTCGCTGGCGCGGAAGTCGCCGGAGAACAGGCCGCCGTCGGCATCCAGAATCGACACCAGCGTCACCCGGGGGAAATGGTGCCCCTTGGCCAACATCTGCGTGCCCACCAGAATGCACGGCTGACCCTTTTGAATCGTCGCAAACAGCTGATTCATCGCGTCCTTGCGCGAGGTGCTGTCGCGATCGACGCGCAAAACCGGGTAATCAGGGAACAGAATCGCCAAACGCTCTTCGGCACGTTCGGTGCCAGCGCCGACCGGACGCAGATCGACCTTGCTGCACTTTGGACACTGGCGCGGCGTGCGCTCGACGTTGCCGCAATGGTGACAGCGCAACTCGCCGTAGCGCTGGTGCACGGTCATGCGCGCATCGCAGCGCGAGCACTCCGACATCCAGCCGCAATCGTGACAGAGCAGGGTCGGGGCAAAGCCGCGCCGGTTAAGAAACACCAGCACCTGCTGGCCGTTGGCGAGCGTCTGGCCAATGGCTTGCTGCATCGGCCCGGAAATGCCGCTGTCGAGCGGACGGCTTTTCACGTCCAGCCGCAGGAAACGCGGCTGTTTTGCGCCACCGGCGCGCTCGTTCAGACGTAACAGGCCATAGCGACCGGTGTAGGCGTTGTGCAGACTTTCCAGCGATGGCGTGGCGGAACCGAGCACGATCGGGATGTTTTCCTGCCGTGCGCGTACCAGCGCCAGGTCGCGGGCGTGGTAGCGCAGGCCTTCCTGCTGTTTATAGGAACCGTCGTGCTCTTCGTCGATGATGATCAGCCCGGGATTTTTCATCGGCGTGAACAGCGCCGAACGGGTGCCGATAATAATATCGGCCTCGCCATCGCGGGCGGCGAGCCAGGCATCGAGACGCTCGCGGTCGTTGACCGCCGAGTGCAGCAGGGCGATGCGCGCGTTGAAGCGCTGTTCGAAGCGCGCCAGGGTCTGCGGGCCGAGGTTGATCTCCGGGATCAGCACCAAGGCCTGTTTGCCGGCTTCGAGGGTTTCGCGGATCAGTTGCAGATAGACTTCGGTCTTGCCGCTGCCGGTAACCCCGGCCAGGAGAAAGGCGTGGTAGCTGTCGAAGCCGGCGCGAATCGCTTCATACGCTGCGCGTTGTTCGCTGTTGAGCGGCAGCTCCGGTTGCGCCAGCCAGTGCTCATGGCGCACGCCCGGGGCGTGGCGGCGGATCTCGACTTGCACCAGACCCTTGGCCAGCAGCAGGTCGAGGCTGTCCTTGCTCAGCATCAGTTTGCTCAGCAACTGATGGGCCACGCCGTGGGGATGCTGGGCCAGCGTGGTGAGCGCCTCGCGCTGGCGTGGCGCACGGGCAACCCGAGGATCGTCGACGCTGGCGCCGGGGGCCACCGACCAGAAGCGTTCCTGGCGAGCCTCGGCCAGCTCGCCCTGACGCAGCAGCACCGGCAAAGCCCAGTTCAAGGTGTCGCCAAGGCTGTGCTGGTAATACTGCGCCGTCCACAGGCACAGCTTGAACAGCGCTGGCGGCAGCGGCGAAGTCGAGTCGAGGAGGGCCAGCGCCGGTTTGAGTTTTTCTGCCGGCACCTCGCTGGTGTCGGTGACCTCGACCAGAATCCCGATCATCTCGCGCCGACCGAATGGCACCCGCAAGCGCATGCCCGGCTGCAATTGCTCGCGCCGCACCCCGGCCGGCGCCCGGTAATCGAACAGGCGGCGCAAAGGCGAAGGCAGGGCAAGGCGCAGAATGGCGTCGGGCACGCGGGGGGATCTCTATAAACGCAAAAGAAGGGTTGAACGCAGATCAATTGCGGGAGCGAGCTTGCTCGCGAAGGCGGTGTATCAGGCGCTTAAACATTGACTGACACAACGCATTCGCGAGCAAGCTCGCTCCCACAGGGGAATGCGTTCAAGGTCGGGAGCCTAGCAGACGGTCGGTCTCGGTGACAGCTTGCGCGATTGAAAAGGTCTGGTAGAATCCGCGGCCTAATTACGTGCGGTATTCAACAATAGTGTTGGGTGGCGGCACGCTAGCCTGAGGAAGACACCATGAAAGCCGATATCCATCCGAACTACCCGGAAATTGCTGTTACCTGCAGCTGCGGTAACAAGTTCGAAACTCGTTCGACCTACGGCAAAGCCCTGGCGATCGACGTTTGCAACGAATGCCACCCGTTCTACACCGGTAAGCAGAAGACTCTGGACACCGGCGGCCGTGTGCAGAAGTTCGCAGACCGTTTCGCTACTTTCGGCGTCGGCAAAAAAGCCTGAGGCTGATCATTTTGGAAGGTCGTCCCGACTTCTCCAGACTGATGAAAAAGGCGTCCCTTGCGGGCGCCTTTTTTGTGTCTGCGATTTGGCTGTCTGCCGCCCAGGCCTTTTGTCCGACCCCCGCGGTGCTGACCAGCGTCAGCGTGCAGCGGGTGGTCGATGGCGACACCCTGCGCCTGAGCGACGGCCGCAGCGTGCGCATGATCGGCCTCAACACGCCGGAGCTGGGCAAGCAGGGCCGCAGCGACGAACCCTTCGCCGTGGCGGCGCGCAAACGCCTGCAAGCGCTGGTCGATGACAGCGGCGGCCGTGTCGGTCTGCGGCCCGGCAAGCAGGCCAAAGACCATTACGGGCGTACGCTTGCGCATGTCTACAGCGTCAGCGGTGCCAATCTCGAAGCGCAAATGCTTGCCGATGGCTTGGGCTTTCAGGTTGCCGTGGCGCCCAACGTCGATCTGCTCGCCTGCCAGCAGGCCGCCGAACGCAGCGCACGACAAGCCGGACTTGGCGTCTGGCGGCAATCGCCGGTGCTCAAAGCGCCACAGATTCAGCGTTCCGGTTTCGCCATAGTCAGCGGTCGGGTGAGCAAGGTGCAGCGCAATAGCGGCGGAATCTGGATCGAGTTGCAGGACGCGCTTGTATTGCGGGTTGCACCCAATTTGCTTGAACAATTCGACAGTGCCCGCTTGCAGGCGCTGAAGAGTAAGCAAATCGAGGCGCGCGGGTGGGTGATAGACCGATCCCGGCGCGGTGGATCGCAAAAAGGTCAGCCGCGCTGGCTGCTGCCGTTGACCGATCCTTCGATGCTGAATGTGCCGCGCTGAAGAAAAATTGTAGACATTTTTACGGCTGATTGTGAACAGTCCAGCCCTTGTGCCCCGTGGCTCTTGGCCCAAAGTCGTAGGGCAGGGCGCTTGACAGCAGTGACTGCCCAGTCTTGTGGGGACTTTGCGAGGCGCGTATCCTCGCTGACCAGTCTGTCCAACAGTAAAAAAGCGGAATGCCAAAATGTCTGATCTGAAAACTGCCGCTCTCGAATATCACGCCAATCCTCGTCCGGGGAAGCTGAGTGTCGAGCTCACCAAGGCCACTGCTACCGCCCGCGACCTGTCGCTGGCCTACAGCCCCGGCGTAGCTGAACCAGTGCGCGAGATCGCTCGCGATCCTGAACTGGCTTACAAATACACCGGCAAGGGCAACCTGGTGGCAGTCATTTCCGATGGCACCGCGATTCTTGGCCTGGGCAACCTCGGCCCATTGGCCTCCAAGCCAGTCATGGAAGGCAAAGGCGTGCTGTTCAAGCGCTTCGCCGGCATCGACGTGTTCGACATCGAAGTCGATTCTGAAAGCCCGCAAGCCTTCATCGACACCGTCAAGCGTATCTCCATCACCTTCGGTGGCATCAACCTGGAAGACATCAAGGCGCCTGAGTGCTTTGAGATCGAACGTGCTCTGATCGAGCAGTGCGATATTCCGGTGTTCCACGATGACCAGCACGGCACCGCGATCGTTACCGCTGCCGGCATGATCAACGCCCTGGAAATCGCTGGCAAAACCCTGCAGGACGCGAAAATCGTCTGCCTCGGCGCCGGCGCTGCCGCCATCTCCTGCATGAAACTGCTGGTGAGCATGGGCGCTCGCATCGAAAACATCTTCATGGTTGACCGTACCGGCGTGATCCACTCCGGCCGTGATGACCTGAACCAGTACAAAGCCGTGTTCGCCCACGCTACCGAGAAGCGCACCCTGGCTGACGCACTGGCAGGCGCTGACGTGTTCGTCGGTCTGTCCGGTCCGAACCTGCTGAGCGCCGAAGGCCTGCTGTCGATGGCGGCCAACCCGATCGTGTTCGCCTGCTCGAACCCGGATCCGGAAATCTCCCCGGAACTGGCGCACGCCACCCGTAGCGACGTGATCATGGCTACCGGCCGTTCGGACTACCCGAACCAGGTCAACAACGTACTGGGCTTCCCGTTCATCTTCCGTGGTGCCCTGGACGTTCGCGCCAAGCGCATCAACGAAGAAATGAAAGTCGCCGCCGCCAACGCCCTGCGCGAACTGGCCAAACTGCCAGTACCGCAGGAAGTCTGCGACGCCTACGGCGGCATCAAACTGGAATTCGGCCGTGAGTACATCATTCCGAAGCCAATGGACAAGCGCCTGATCACCCTGATCTCCGACGCCGTGGCCAAGGCCGCGATCGAGACCGGCGTTGCTACCCTGCCGTATCCGAAGAACTACCCGCTGAAAAGCGTGGATGACGTGTTCAACGGCTAAGTCGTTGTAGCGCTTCAAGCGAAAGCCCCGGCTCGTTATGAGTCGGGGCTTTTTTGTGGCTAGGGGTTTTGTATTCCATATCTGGAGCAGCCCTCACCCTAGCCCTCTCCCAAAGGGAGAGGGGACCGAATGGGGGATATTGATGAATGACGCCGACGTGAAAGTCTTGCTGTGAATCCACAATCGACTCGGTTGCGCAGGTCGATGCATGAAGCCAGACACCTCGGTCGGCTCCCTCTACCTCCGGGAGAGGGCTGGGGTGAGGGGCTCTTGATCTTCGGGCAATAAAAAGCCCCGCTCTTCTCACAAAGGCGGGGCTTTTCAATGGTGCTGGATCAGAACAGATCGATCGGCGCCTGTTCATCCGCCGGCAGCGGGCTGCCCGGCACGGCGCCGTTGCCCAGCTCATTCACCGATGGTGGCGTGTCTTCAGCCTTGAACAGTTCGAAGTAGGCGCCCGGCGTGCTCGGCGTCGCCGCGCGGCCACTCACCGGATCCACCCGCAGGCTGAGCAGGCCTTCCGGCTCAGGCTGGACATGCGGCGGCTTGTCTTTCAGCGCGGCGGACATGTAATTCATCCAGATCGGCAGCGCCACGGTGCCGCCGAACTCGCGGCGGCCAAGGCTTTCCGGCTGGTCGAAACCGGTCCACACCGTGGTCACGTAATCGGCGTTGTAGCCGGAGAACCAGGCATCTTTCGATTCGTTGGTGGTACCGGTCTTGCCGGCGATGTCGCTGCGACCCATGGCCAGTGCGCGACGGCCGGTACCGAGTTTGATCACATCCTGAAGCATGCTGTTGAGGATGTAAGTGGTACGCCCATCGACAATCCGCTCGGCCACGGCTGGCGCTTGCGGCACTGCCGGGTTGCCCGGGGCTTCACCGGCAACCGGTGCGGCATTGACCGTGAACGATTCGGTGGCTGGCGCAGCGATACCGTCGGTCGCCGAACCACCCTGTGGCACCGTCGGCGGGTTGGCGACGAACAGCGTGTCGCCGTTACGGCTTTCGATCTTGTCGATGATGTACGGGGTGATCTTGTAGCCGCCGTTGGCAAAGGTGCTCCAGCCAGTGGCGATTTCCATCGGCGTCAGCGTCGCGGTGCCGAGTGCCAGCGACAGGTTCGGCGGCAGGTCCTGCTTGTTGAAGCCGAAGCGGGTGATGTAATCGATGGTCTTGCCCACGCCCATGGCCTGCAACAGGCGGATCGACACCAGGTTGCGCGACTTGTACAGCGCTTCACGCAGGCGGATCGGGCCGAGGAAGGTATTGGTGTCGTTCTTCGGTCGCCAGACCTTGTCCAGGTACTCGTCGACGAACACGATCGGCGCATCGTTGACCAGGCTCGCGGCGGTGTAGCCGTTATCCAGCGCGGCGCTGTAGACGAACGGCTTGAAGCTCGAACCCGGCTGACGCTTGGCCTGCAGAGCACGGTTGTAGTTGCTCTGCTCGAAGGCAAAACCGCCGACCAGCGAACGGATGGCGCCGTTCTGCGGATCCAGCGACACCAGCGCGCCTTGGGCCTGCGGTATCTGGCTGAATTTCAGCGAATTGTCTTTCTGGCGCTGCACGCGGATCAGATCACCGACCTGGGCGACATCCGAAGGCTGACGTGGATTGGCGCCCATGCTGTTGGTATTGAGGAACGGTCGCGCCCATTTCATCGTGTCCCAGGCAACGTGCTCTTCACCGGTGCGGGTCAGGACTTGCAGGCCGGTTTTATCGACCTGAGTGACGATGGCGGGTTCGAGGCTGCTGATGGTGCGCTGTTTGGTCAGTTCGCTGGCCCAGGCTTCGCGGGTCTTGCCCGGCAGGCGCGACTCGGGGCCACGGTAGCCGTGCCGCTGGTCGTAGGTCATCAAACCTTCGTGCAGCGCGGTATTGGCCATTTCCTGCAGGTTGCTCGGCACCGTGGTGGTGACGCGGAAACCTTCGGTGTAGGCGTCGCTGCCATAACGGCCGACCATTTCGGCACGGGCCATTTCGGCGATGTACGGTGCGTTCACTTCCGGGGTCGGCACGTGGTAGCTGGCGTTCAGCGGCTCGTTGACCGCCGCGGTGTAGTCGGCTTCGCTGATCTTGCCCAGCTTGTACATGCGCCCGAGGATCCAGTCGCGGCGTTCTTTACTGCGCGCCGGGTTGGCCAGCGGGTTGAAGCGCGACGGTGCTTTCGGCAGGCCGGCGATCATCGCCATCTGCGCCAGACTGACGTCGCGAATCGATTTGCCGTAATACACCTGCGCTGCCGCCTCGATGCCGTAGGCGCGGTTGCCCAGATAGATCTTGTTGACGTACAGCTCAAGGATCTCGTCCTTGGTCAGTTGTCGCTCGATCTGTAGAGCCAGAAGAATTTCCGTGGTCTTGCGCGAGAAGCTGCGCTCGCTGGTGAGGAAGAAGTTCTTCGCCACCTGCATGGTGATGGTGCTGCCGCCGGACTGAATGTGCCCGCTCTTGACCAATTGCGTCGCCGCGCGCATCAGGCTGCTCGGGTCGACGCCATAGTGATTGGCAAAATTGTCGTCTTCAGCACTTAGTAACGCATTGATGAAATTGGGCGGAATGTCGGCGAAACGGATCGGTGTGCGGCGCATTTCGCCAAATTCTGCGATCAACTTGTTGTCGCTGCTGTAGACGCGCAGAGGAATCTGCAACTGAATGCTTCTCAGCGCCTCCACAGACGGCAAACCCGGACTAAGGTAAAGAAAGGCGCCGCTGAGACCTAAGAGCAGTCCGCAGAAAACGGCGACGATGGACCAACCGAAAAATTTCAGCAGACGAATCAAGGCTTTTGGACATCCAGGGCAAAGAATGAATTTGGCACGGGGCTGCGGTTACACACAGAGCCACCCGCGCGGGCAGTAAAAAAGCGGAAAAAATCGCTGGGCATTATAAGCACTTTTCCGTCGGAGGCGTCATTGGCGCTTCTGTCAAGACGGGGTGAAGGAACGCAATGCGTATTACAGAGTCCGTAACTCACGGAAAGTCATAGGGAATTGGTAGTGCTGGGACTCTTCAATAAAAAGACCAATGCGTTACTGGGGATCGACATCAGCTCCACGTCGGTGAAGCTGCTGGAACTGAGCCGTCAGGGCGAGCGCTACCGGGTCGAGGCCTACGCGGTAGAGCCGTTGCCGGCGAACGCCGTGGTCGAAAAGAACATCGCCGAGCTCGAGGGCGTCGGCCAGGCGCTGAGCCGGTTGCTGGTCAAGGCACGCACCGGGGTCAAGAGCGTGGCGGTGGCGGTGGCCGGGTCGGCGGTGATCACCAAGGTCATCGAAATGGACGCCGGGCTGTCGGACGACGAACTGGAGAACCAGCTCAAGATCGAGGCCGACCAATACATTCCTTATCCGCTGGACGAGGTCGCCATTGACTTCGAAGTCCAGGGCGTCTCGCCGCGCAACCCGGAACGGGTCAACGTGCTGCTCGCCGCCTGTCGCAAGGAAAACGTCGAGGTGCGTGAAGCGGCGCTGGCGCTCGCCGGCCTGACTGCACGGGTGGTGGATGTCGAAGCCTACGCGCTGGAGCGCTCGTTCGGCCTGCTCGCGACGCATCTGGCGGCTTCGCAGGAGCTTCTGACGGTGGCGGTGGTCGACATCGGCGCGACCATGACCACCCTCAGCGTCCTGCACAACGGCAAGATCATCTATACCCGCGAGCAATTGTTCGGCGGACGCCAGCTCACCGAAGAGATCCAGCGCCGCTATGGCCTCACTGTCGAGCAGGCGGGCCTGGCGAAAAAGCAGGGCGGCCTGCCTGACGATTACGTGACCGAAGTCCTGCAGCCATTTCGCGAGGCGCTGGTGCAGCAGGTATCGCGCTCGCTGCAGTTCTTCTTCGCCTCCGGCCAGTACAACGCCGTCGACCATATCCTGCTCGCCGGCGGCACGGCTTCGGTGTCTGGCCTGGATCGCCTGATCGAACAGCGCCTCAATACGCCGACGCAGGTCGCCAACCCGTTTGCCGACATGGCCCTGGGCAGCAAGGTCAATGCCGGTGCGCTGGCCAGTGACGCGCCGGCCTTGATGATTGCCTGCGGGCTCGCGCTCAGGAGTTTCGACTGATGGCGCGGATCAACCTTCTCCCCTGGCGCGAGGAGCGCCGCGAAGAGCGACGCAAACGCTTTCTGCTGATCTTGATCGGTGTGCTGGCCGGTTCGATCGGTGCGGTGTTGATTGCCGATCAGATCATCAGCGCGGCCATTGAGCGACAGATGGCGCGCAACGATTACATCGGTAAACAGATCGCCGTGGTCGACGAACGCATCAAGCAGATCAGTGAACTCAAGGCGCGCCGCCAGCAACTGGTCGAGCGCATGCGCATCATCCAGGACCTGCAGGGCAACCGGCAGATCAGCGGGCGCGTCTTCGATCAACTGGCGCGTACGTTGCCGGACGGTGTGTATTTCACCGATGTGAAAATGGCCGGCAAGACCCTGTCCATCAGTGGCGCGGCGGAGTCGAACAACCGGGTTTCCGAGCTGATGCGCAATCTCGACGCGTCCGACTGGTTCGACGCGCCAAGCCTGAATGAAGTCAAGGCCACCAGCGCCGATCAGGTCGAACAGGCCAATGTCTTCCAGCTGACCGTTCGGCAGACCCAGCCCAAGGTTCCGGAGGACGAGCAATGAAGGCCTCCGAGTGGCTGCAAGGCCTGCGCAATATCGATTTCAACGACCTCGACACCAGCAATATCGGCTCGTGGCCGCCGGCGGTGAAAACCCTGTGCGGTGCGCTGGTGATGGTGTTGATCCTCGCGCTTGGCTATTACTTCTTCATCAGCGACATGGAGAATCAGCTCGACCTCAAGCGCGAAGAAGAAACCACCCTTAAGGAGCAGTTCGCCAGCAAGGCGCGGCTGTCCGCGAACCTCGAGCTCTATACCCAGCAGATGAAGGAGATGGAAAATACCTTCGGCGTGCTGCTGCGGCAGCTACCCAGCGACACCGAAGTGCCGGGCCTGCTCGAAGACATCACTCGCACCGGACTGGGCAGCGGTCTGGAATTCGAAGAGATCAAACTGCTGCCGGAAGTGACCCAGCCGTTCTACATCGAGTTGCCGATCCAGATCACCGTGACCGGCGCCTATCACGATCTTGCGACCTTCGTCAGCGGCGTCGCCGGGCTGCCGCGGATTGTCACCCTGCACGACTTCGAACTGGCGCCGGCCAATCCCGAGGGCGGGACGAAGCTGCGCATGAGCATTCTTGCCAGGACGTACCGCTATAACGACAAGGGGCTGGAGAAATGACCCCGATTCGTTATTTCGTCTTGCTCATGATGCTGGCATTGAGCGGCTGCGGTGGCGGCGATGACTTCAGCGACCTCGACGCTTACCTCAACGAAGTGCGCTTGCGGCCCGCTGGCAGGATTGAACCAACGCCGACATTCCGGTCTTACCCCACATTCACTTACAGCGCCGCCAACCTGCGCAGCCCGTTTTCGCGGCAGGCACGGGTTGATCTCGCCGGGCAGAAGCACGGCTCGCGCAACGTCAAACCCGACCCCAATCGGGTCAAGCAATACCTTGAAGGGTTCAATATCGAGCAGTTCGAAATGGTCGGCACGATTGCCAATGCCTCGGGCTCGTTTGCGCTGCTGCGCGGCGCGGGCGGGGTGCACCGCCTGAAGGTCGGCGACTACCTGGGCCGCAACGATGGTCGCATCGTCGCCATCAGCGCCACCCAGGTCGATGTCGTCGAGATCGTGCCCGACGGCGCCGGCGCCTGGCTGGAGCGGCCCCGCACCATTCCTTTGAAAGAGCACTCATAGTGGAAGTCGAACAATGAACAGGATTTTCTCCACCCTCGGTTTTTCGCTATGGATAGCGCTGGTGTCACCGATGGTAATGGCGGCCAATCTGAAAGCGCTGGATGTTGCCGCGCTGCCCGGTGACCGCGTTGAACTGAAGCTGTCGTTCGACGGCCCGCCACCCCAGCCCAAGGGCTACACGACCGAGTCGCCCGCGCGTATTGCACTGGATCTGCCGGGCGTGACCAGCCAGCTGGCCAACAGGAATCTTGATCTGGGCAGCGGCAATGCGCGCACGGCGACGGTGGCCGAAGCCAAGGATCGCACGCGGCTGATCGTCAGCCTGACGCAATTGGCGCCTTACAGCACGCGGGTCGAAGGCAATAATCTGTTCGTGGTGGTCGGTCAGGGCGCCTCCACGACTGCGCCGCGCCCCGCCGCCGGTGCACCGCGTGCTGCGACGGCGACTTCGGCGCCCGCCAGATCCGCAGCGCCGCGCGGCCGGGCGATTCGCGGCGTTGATTTCCAGCGCGGCACCGAAGGCGAGGGCAACGTGGTCATCGACCTCTCTGACCCGACCATCGCCCCGGATATCCAGGAGCACGACGGCAAGATCATCCTCAGCTTCGCTCGCACGCAATTGCCGGAAAAGCTGCGCGTGCGCCTCGACGTCAAAGACTTCGCCACACCGGTGCAGTTCGTCAACGCAGCGCTCACCGGCGATCGCACCGTGATCAGCGTCGAGCCCAGCGGCACCTTCGACTATTCGACGTTCCAGACCGACAACAAGCTCACCGTGAGCGTTCGCCCGATGAGTGTCGACGACCTGCAAAAGCGCAACGCCGACCGTCAGGCCTATGTCGGCGACAAGTTGTCGCTGAATTTTCAGGACATCGACGTACGCTCGGTGCTGCAACTGATCGCCGACTTCACCAACCTCAACCTCGTGGCAAGCGACACGGTGCAGGGCGGCATCACCTTGCGCCTGCAGAACGTGCCGTGGGATCAGGCGCTGGATCTGGTGCTGAAAACCAAAGGTCTGGATAAACGCAAGATCGGCAATGTGCTGCTGGTCGCGCCGGCCGATGAAATTGCCGCCCGCGAGCGTCAGGAACTGGAGTCGCAGAAGCAGATCGCCGAACTGGCGCCATTGCGTCGCGAACTGCTGCAAGTCAATTACGCCAAGGCTGCGGACATTGCCAAACTGTTCCAGTCGGTGACCAGTGCCGAGGCCAAGGTCGATGAGCGCGGTTCGATTACTGTCGATGAGCGGACCAACAACATTATTGCCTACCAGACCCAGGATCGCCTCGACGAGCTACGGCGGATCGTCGCGCAGCTGGATATTCCGGTGCGCCAGGTGATGATCGAGGCGCGCATCGTCGAGGCCAACGTCGATTACGACAAGAGCCTCGGCGTGCGCTGGGGCGGCTCGGTGCAGAACAAGGGCAACTGGAACGCCTCCGGGGTCAACGGTTCGTCGAGCACCATCGGTACGCCGGGCAGCACCAGCACCAACTCGCCATTCGTCGACATGGGCACGGTCAACAATACCTCCGGGATCGGTATCGCGTTCATCACCGACAACGTGTTGCTGGACCTGGAACTGACGGCGATGGAAAAGACCGGCAACGGCGAGATCGTCTCGCAGCCGAAGGTGGTCACCTCGGACAAGGAAACCGCGAAGATCCTCAAAGGCACCGAAATCCCGTATCAGGAGGCCAGTTCCAGTGGCGCGACCTCGGTGTCGTTCAAGGAGGCTTCGCTGTCGCTGGAAGTCACTCCGCAGATCACGCCTGACAACCGCATCATCATGGAGGTCAAGGTCACCAAGGATGAGCCCGACTACCTGAACAAAGTGCAGGATGTGCCGCCGATCAAGAAAAACGAGGTCAACGCCAAAGTGCTGGTGAATGACGGCGAGACCATCGTAATCGGCGGTGTTTTTTCAAATACTCAGAGCAAGGTTGTAGATAAGGTGCCATTTCTTGGCGATGTGCCGTATCTTGGCCGCCTTTTCCGGCGTGATGTGGTTTCGGAGAAAAAATCCGAGCTGCTGGTATTTCTCACTCCGCGTATCATGAATAACCAGGCGATTGCTGTGAGTCGTTGATTCTGTGCGAAATTTGATACTTGTAGGACCGATGGGTGCCGGCAAAAGCACCATCGGCCGATTGCTGGCCAAAGAGCTGCGCCTGCCGTTCAAGGATTCCGACAAGGAAATTGAGCTGCGCACGGGTGCCAATATCCCATGGATCTTCGACAAGGAAGGCGAGCCCGGCTTTCGTGACCGTGAGCAGGCGATGATCGCCGAGCTGTGCGCGTTCGATGGCGTGGTACTTGCGACCGGAGGCGGCGCCGTGATGCGTGATGCCAATCGCAAGGCCCTGCATGAGGGCGGGCGCGTGGTGTATCTGCACGCCTCCGTCGAACAGCAGGTCGGCCGCACCTCCCGCGATCGCAATCGGCCGCTGCTGCGCACCGCCGATCCGGCGAAAACTCTGCGTGACCTGCTCGAGATCCGTGATCCGCTTTATCGGGAAATCGCTGATCTGGTAGTGGAAACCGACGAGCGGCCGCCACGCATGGTGGTGCTCGACATTCTCGACCGCCTCGCGCAGTTGCCACCCCGTTAAAGCGTCGGCCGAAATGCGCTATCCTCGGCGTCCTGTCAGCGCCCGCCGAGAGTGTGGCGGATGCCGGGCAAGCGGCGTCATACCGCTACAGGCTGCAGAACACCAATAATTTCAGGGCAGGATGCCTGCTTCCATCTTCACTGTGGGGACACATGCAGACACTCAAGGTCGATCTAGGCGAGCGCAGCTACCCGATTCATATTGGCGAAGGTCTGTTGGATCAGCCGGAACTGCTGGCGCCGCATATCCACGGGCGGCAGGTGGCAATCATCTCCAACGAAACCGTCGCGCCGCTCTATCTCGAACGTCTGACCCGCAGCCTTGCGCAGTTCTCGGTGATCTCGGTGGTGTTGCCCGACGGCGAAGCCTTCAAGAACTGGGAAACCCTGCAGCTGATTTTCGATGGCCTGCTGACCGCCCGTCATGACCGCCGCACCACCGTGATCGCGTTGGGCGGCGGGGTGATCGGCGACATGGCCGGTTTCGCTGCCGCCTGTTATCAGCGCGGTGTCGATTTCATCCAGATTCCTACCACACTGTTGTCGCAGGTCGATTCCTCGGTAGGCGGCAAGACCGGCATCAACCATCCGCTGGGCAAGAACATGGTCGGCGCGTTCTATCAGCCGAACGTGGTGCTGATCGATACCGCATCGCTGAAAACCCTGCCGCAGCGCGAGTTGTCGGCGGGCCTGGCGGAAGTCATCAAGTACGGCCTGATCTGCGACGAGCCGTTCCTGACCTGGCTGGAAGAAAACGTCGACGCCCTGCGCGCGCTGGACCAGACCGCGCTGACCTACGCGATCGAGCGTTCCTGCGCGGCCAAGGCTGCCGTGGTCGGTGCCGATGAAAAGGAAACCGGCGTACGCGCTACGCTCAACCTCGGGCACACCTTCGGCCACGCCATCGAAACCCACATGGGCTATGGTGTCTGGCTGCATGGCGAGGCGGTGGCGGCGGGTACCGTGATGGCGCTGGAAATGTCCGCGCGCCTGGGCTGGATCAGCGAGCAGGAGCGTGATCGCGGCATTCGACTGTTCCTGCGTGCCGGCCTGCCGGTGATTCCGCCGACAGAAATGACCGAAGCCGATTTTCTCCAACACATGGCAATTGATAAAAAAGTGATCGACGGTCGTCTGCGCCTGGTGCTGCTGCGCCGGATGGGCGAAGCGGTAGTGACCGACGATTATCCGAAAGAGGTTCTACAGGCCACGCTGGGCGCGGATTACCGCGCCCTGGCTCAGCTTAAAGGTTAAAACGATTCCGATGACTAGTTTGCATGCCGACGAGGCGTTTCTCGGCCATTTCCAGTTAAGTCACGACCCGTTCGCGCCACGGGTACCGGGCTTCAAATTCTTCCCGGCCCAGCGCAAACCGGTGCTGGGTCAACTGCATCATCTGGCGCGTTACAGCCAGTTGCTGCTGGTGGTCACCGGTCCGCAGGGCAGCGGCAAGACCCTGCTGCGTCAGGCACTGGTGGCCAGCACCAATAAACAATCAGTGCAAAGCGTGGTGGTTTCCGCCCGTGGCGCCGGTGATGCGGCCGGCGTGCTGCGCCAGGTGGCGCAGGCGCTGGATGTCGCTCAGGCCGAAGTCGGCGCGATTCTCGAGCAGGTGGTGCAACTGGGTCTGACCGGGCAGGAAGTCTATCTGCTGGTGGACGATGCCGAGCAGCTCGACGAATCTGCGCTGGAAGCGTTGATGGCGCTGGGTGCCGGCACGCCGGAAGGTCGCCCGCATGTGTTCCTGTTCGGCGAGTCGTCGCTGATCGCTCAGCTCGAGGCTTTGCAGCTCGAAGAAGAGTGTTTCCACGTCATCGAATTGCAGCCGTACACCGAAGAAGAGACCCGCGAATATCTCGACCAGCGGCTGGAAGGCGCGGGCCGGGGTGTCGAACTTTTCACCGCAGATCAGATCTCTGATATTCACGAAAGCTCCGAGGGCTGGCCGGGCAACATCAACCAGGTCGCTCGCGATGCGCTGATCGAAGTCATGATTGCCAGCCGCTCCGCGGTCAAGCGTCCAAGTATGGGGTTCAACATGCCGAAGAAACACGTATTGGCGATTTCCGCCGTCGTTGTGGTCGCGGTTGCCGCCGCCTGGCTGATGCCGGGTCGCAGCAAGGCACCGACCACCGGTGCTCCGGCCAATGAACAGGCGCAACTGCCATTGGGTCAGGGCGCCGCGAATGGCGCCAACCCGTCCGTCGAGTTCGCTGGCAACACCCAGCCGATGCCGCTGCCGCTGGTCGGCAACTCGCAGCCGGTCATGCGCGGCCCGCTCGCTGAAGCCGCCGGTGGCATCACCGAAGGCGACGACGGCGTGCCACTGGAAGGCTCCAGCGATACCCCGCCGACCGTAACCACCTCTGCACCGCCTGCGGGTGTTCCGGCCGGTCCTGCGCCGACACCGGTTCCGACCCCTGCCGCCAAACCGGCACCAACCCCGGCACCGACGCAGATCGCCACGGTCAAGCCCGCTCCGGCCACGCCAGCGCCCGCCGCGAAACCGACCCCTGCTCCGGCCAAGCCTGCCGACAAGCCGGTCACGGTTGCCAAAGCCGCCGGTGGCAGTTGGTACGCCGGTCAGCCGACCAGCAACTATGTCGTGCAGATCCTCGGCACCAGCTCGGAAACCGCTGCGCAGAACTTCGTCAAGGAGCAGGGCGGCGAGTACCGTTATTTCAAGAAAGTCCTCAACGGCAAGCCGCTTTACGTGATCACCTATGGCAACTTTGCCAATCGTGATGCGGCCGTTTCTGCCATCAAGGCCTTGCCAGCGAAGGTTCAGGCTGGTAAACCTTGGCCTCGCACTGTCGCCAGCGTCCAACAGGAACTGGCAACAACTCGCTGAAGATTCGGCGGCCTTACCCAGGCCGCCTCTCCCGGCACCTCAAAATCTCCACGAGTGCGCGCTTCCTGAAAAGGTCGCGTGCCTTGTGGTGTCTGCGTCACAGTAGTTTTTGAGTCGTTGCGGTCAGAATTTAAAAAAGTTTTGACTAGCACAGCAGATCGCTTTAAACCTTTCACAAATGCGACATGAATTTGCGACAGTTCGTCGTCAAATTTGTGAGCCTCTGTGTCGCTGTGTACAATGACCACCCTTTTGCCCCCGCTAAGCCGGCGTACGTTCGGCGCGGAACGCAAGTGGTTGAATTGAAAAGAAATTTGCCTCGAACAGAGGCAGCCTGGTGAGAAAGTGTCTATGAAAGCAGGTCTGTACCAACCAGATGAATTCAAGGATAACTGCGGTTTCGGCCTGATAGCTCATATGCAGGGCGAGCCCAGTCATACCCTTTTGCAAACGGCCATCGAGGCCCTGACCTGCATGACCCACCGCGGTGGGATTAATGCCGACGGCAAGACCGGTGACGGTTGCGGTCTGCTGATTCAAAAACCCGACGCCTTCCTGCGAGCCATTGCCCAGGAGAGCTTCGGTGTCGAAATGCCCAAGCAATATGCAGTGGGCATGGTGTTCTTCAATCAGGATCCGGCCAAGGCCGAAGCCGCTCGCGAGAACATGAACCGCGAGATCCTCGCCGAAGGTCTGCAACTGATCGGCTGGCGCAAAGTGCCGATCGACACCAGCGTCCTCGGCCGCCTGGCCCTTGAGCGCCTGCCGCAGATCGAGCAGGTCTACATCGGCGGAGAAGGCCTGAGCGACCAGGACATGGCGGTGAAGCTGTTCAGCGCCCGTCGCCGTTCGTCGGTGGCCAACGCCGCTGACACTGACCACTACATCTGCAGCTTTTCGCACAAGACCATCATCTATAAAGGCCTGATGATGCCGGCCGACCTGGCCGCGTTCTATCCGGACCTGAGTGACGAGCGCCTGCAAACTGCGATCTGCGTGTTCCACCAGCGTTTTTCCACCAACACCCTGCCGAAATGGCCGCTGGCGCAGCCGTTCCGCTTCCTCGCCCACAACGGCGAGATCAACACCATCACCGGTAACCGCAACTGGGCGCAGGCCCGTCGGACCAAGTTCACCAACGATCTGATGGATCTGGAAGAACTCGGCCCGCTGGTCAACCGTGTCGGTTCCGACTCCTCGAGCATGGACAACATGCTCGAACTGATGGTCACCGGCGGCATCGACCTGTTCCGTGGCGTGCGGATGATCATTCCGCCTGCGTGGCAGAACGTCGAAACCATGGACCCGGATCTGCGTGCGTTCTACGAGTACAACTCGATGCACATGGAGCCGTGGGACGGCCCGGCCGGCGTGGTCATGACCGACGGTCGCTACGCGGTGTGCCTGCTCGACCGTAACGGTCTGCGCCCGGCGCGCTGGGTCACCACCAAGAACGGTTTCATCACTCTCGCCTCGGAAATCGGCGTGTGGAACTACCAGCCTGAAGACGTGCTCGCCAAGGGGCGCGTCGGCCCGGGCCAGATCTTCGCCGTGGACACCGAAACCGGGCAGATCCTCGACACCGATGCGATCGACAACCGGCTGAAATCCCGTCATCCGTACAAGCAATGGCTGCGCAAGAATGCCCTGCGCATTCAGGCGACCATGGAAGACAACGACCACGGTTCGGCTTTCTACGACGTCGACCAGCTCAAGCAGTACATGAAGATGTATCAGGTCACGTTCGAAGAGCGTGATCAGGTGCTGCGCCCGCTTGGCGAGCAAGGTTACGAAGCCGTGGGCTCGATGGGCGACGACACGCCGATGGCCGTGCTGTCCCAGCGTGTACGCACGCCTTACGACTATTTCCGCCAGCAGTTCGCGCAGGTGACCAACCCGCCGATCGACCCGCTGCGTGAAGCGATCGTGATGTCGCTGGAAATCTGCCTCGGTGCCGAGCGCAACATTTTCCAGGAGTCGCCGGAACACGCCTCGCGCGTGATCCTCAGCTCGCCAGTGATCTCGCCGGCCAAGTGGCGCTCGCTGATGAACCTCGACCGTCCGGGTTTCGAACGGGCGATCATCGACCTCAACTACGACGAAAGCCTCGGACTCGAAGCGGCGATCCGCAACGTTGCCGATCAGGCTGAAGAGGCCGTGCGCGCCGGGCGTACCCAGATCGTCCTGAGTGACCGCCATATCGCTCCGGGCAAACTGCCGATCCACGCCTCGCTGGCGACCGGTGCAGTGCACCACCGTCTGACCGAAAAAGGCTTGCGTTGCGATTCCAACATCCTCGTTGAAACCGCGACCGCCCGTGACCCGCATCACTTCGCCGTGCTGATCGGTTTTGGCGCCTCGGCGGTCTATCCGTTCCTGGCCTACGAAGTATTGGGTGACCTGATCCGTACCGGTGAAGTGCTGGGCGACCTCTACGAGGTGTTCAAGAACTACCGCAAGGGCATCACCAAGGGCCTGCTGAAGATCCTCTCGAAGATGGGTATTTCGACCATCGCTTCGTACCGTGGTGCGCAGCTGTTTGAGGCCATCGGCCTGTCCGAAGAAGTCTGCGAGCTGAGCTTCCGTGGCGTGCCGAGCCGGATCAAGGGCGCGCGTTTCGTCGACATCGAAGCCGAGCAGAAGGCGCTCGCCGTCGAAGCCTGGAGCCCGCGCAAGCCGATCCAGCAGGGCGGTCTGCTGAAGTTCGTCCACGGTGGCGAATATCACGCCTACAACCCGGACGTGGTCAACACCCTGCAAGCCGCCGTGCAGCAGGGCGACTACGCCAAATTCAAGGAATACACCTCACTGGTGGACAACCGTCCGGTGTCGATGATTCGCGACCTGTTCAAGGTCAAGACCCTCGATACGCCGCTGGACATCAGTGAAGTCGAGCCGCTGGAGTCGGTGCTCAAGCGCTTCGACTCCGCCGGTATCTCGCTGGGCGCGCTGTCGCCGGAAGCTCACGAAGCCCTGGCTGAAGCCATGAACCGCCTCGGCGCGCGTTCCAACTCCGGCGAAGGTGGTGAAGATCCGGCGCGTTACGGCACCATCAAGAGCTCGAAAATCAAACAGGTTGCGACTGGCCGTTTCGGGGTTACCCCTGAATACCTGGTCAATGCCGAAGTGCTGCAGATCAAAGTCGCCCAAGGCGCCAAGCCGGGCGAGGGCGGGCAATTGCCGGGCGGCAAGGTCAACGGGCTGATCGCCAAGCTGCGTTACGCAGTGCCGGGCGTGACCCTGATTTCGCCACCGCCGCACCATGACATCTATTCGATCGAAGACCTGTCGCAGCTGATCTTTGACCTCAAGCAGGTCAACCCGCAGGCGCTGGTTTCGGTGAAACTCGTCGCCGAAGCAGGCGTCGGCACCATCGCCGCCGGTGTGGCCAAGGCCTATGCGGACTTGATCACCATCTCCGGTTACGACGGTGGCACCGGTGCTTCGCCGCTGACCTCGATCAAGTACGCCGGAGCACCGTGGGAACTCGGCCTGGCTGAAACCCACCAGACCCTGCGCGGCAACGACCTGCGCGGCAAGGTCCGGGTGCAGACCGACGGCGGTTTGAAAACCGGCCTCGACGTGATCAAGGCAGCGATCCTCGGCGCCGAAAGCTTCGGCTTCGGCACCGCGCCGATGATCGCGCTGGGCTGTAAATACCTGCGCATCTGCCACCTGAACAACTGCGCTACCGGCGTTGCGACGCAGAACGAAAAGCTGCGCAAGGATCACTACATCGGCACCGTCGACATGGTGGTGAATTTCTTCACCTACGTCGCCGAAGAAACCCGTGAGTGGCTGGCCAAGCTCGGCGTGCGCTCCTTGGAAGAGCTGATCGGTCGCACCGATCTGCTGGAAATCCTCGAAGGCCAGACCGCCAAGCAACATCACCTGGACCTGACGCCCCTACTGGGCAGCGATCACATCCCGGCGGACAAACCGCAGTTCTGCGGCGTTGAGCGCAACCCACCGTTCGACAAAGGCCTGCTGGCGGAGAAGATGGTCGAGCTGGCCGCGTCGGCGATCAACGACCTCAGCGGCGCCGAGTTCGAGCTGGATATCTGCAACTGCGACCGTTCGATCGGCGCCCGGATCTCCGGCGAAATCGCGCGCAAGCACGGCAACCAGGGCATGGCCAAGGCGCCGATCACTTTCCGTTTCAAAGGCACGGCCGGGCAGAGTTTCGGTGTGTGGAACGCTGGCGGTCTGAACATGTACCTGGAAGGCGACGCCAACGACTACGTCGGCAAAGGCATGACCGGCGGCAAGCTGGTCATCGTGCCGCCGAAGGGCAGCGTCTATAAAACTCAGGAAAGCGCCATCATTGGCAACACCTGCCTGTACGGCGCCACGGGTGGCAAGCTGTTCGCCGCCGGCACCGCAGGCGAGCGTTTCGCCGTGCGTAACTCCGGTGCCCACACCGTCGTGGAAGGCACTGGCGATCACTGCTGCGAGTACATGACCGGTGGTTTCGTCTGCGTGTTGGGCAAGACCGGTTACAACTTCGGCTCTGGCATGACCGGTGGTTTCGCCTACGTGCTCGATCAGGACAACACCTTCGTTGACCGGGTCAACCACGAACTGGTGGAGATCCAGCGGATCAGCGGCGAGGCGATGGAGGCCTACCGCAGCCACCTGCAGAACGTGCTGAACGAGTACGTCGCCGAAACCGACAGCGAGTGGGGTCGTGAACTCGCCGAGAATCTCGACGATTACTTGCGGCGCTTCTGGTTGGTCAAGCCCAAGGCTGCCAGCTTGAAAACCCTGCTTTCCAGCACTCGTGCCAACCCGCAGTGATATGCGCCTGAAGAGTTTGATGAGGTTTTAACAATGGCTGAACGTCTGAATAACGACTTCCAGTTCATCGATGTCGGGCGCAAGGATCCGAAGAAGAAACTGTTGCGTCAACGCAAGAAAGAGTTCGTCGAAATCTACGAACCGTTCAAACCCCAGCAGTCGGCCGACCAGGCCCACCGCTGCCTGGGTTGCGGCAACCCGTATTGCGAATGGAAGTGCCCGGTGCACAACTTCATTCCCAACTGGCTGAAACTGGTGGCCGAGGGCAACATCCTCCAGGCCGCCGAGCTGTCGCACCAGACCAACACCCTGCCGGAAGTCTGCGGCCGGGTGTGCCCGCAGGATCGTCTGTGCGAGGGTGCCTGCACCCTCAACGACGGCTTCGGCGCGGTGACCATCGGTTCGGTCGAGAAGTACATCACCGACACCGCGTTCGCCATGGGCTGGCGCCCGGACATGTCCAAGGTCAAACCGACCGGCAAGCGTGTGGCGATCATCGGCGCTGGCCCGGCGGGTCTGGGTTGTGCCGACGTGCTGGTGCGTGGCGGCGTAACTCCGGTGGTGTTCGACAAGAACCCGGAAATCGGCGGTTTGCTGACCTTCGGCATCCCTGAGTTCAAGCTTGAGAAGACCGTGCTGAGCAATCGTCGCGAAGTCTTCACCGGTATGGGCATCGAGTTCCGTCTCAACACCGAAGTCGGCAAAGACGTGACCATGGAACAACTGCTCGCCGAGTACGACGCGGTGTTCATGGGCATGGGCACCTACACCTACATGAAGGGCGGTTTTGCCGGTGAGGATCTGCCGGGCGTTTATGACGCACTGGACTTCCTCATCGCCAACGTCAACCGCAACCTGGGCTTTGAAAAGTCGCCGGAAGATTTCGTCGACATGAAAGGCAAGAAGGTCGTGGTGCTCGGCGGCGGCGACACGGCGATGGACTGCAACCGCACCTCGATCCGTCAGGGCGCCAAGTCGGTGACCTGCGCGTATCGTCGTGACGAAGCGAACATGCCCGGCTCGCGCAAAGAGGTGAAGAACGCCAAGGAAGAAGGCGTGAAATTCCTCTACAACCGCCAGCCGATCGCTATCGTCGGTGAAGACAAGGTTGAAGGCGTGAAAGTGGTCGAGACCCGTCTCGGCGAACCGGACGCCCGTGGCCGTCGCAGCCCCGAGCCGATCCCCGGTTCCGAAGAGATCATCCCGGCCGACGCCGTGGTTATCGCTTTCGGCTTCCGCCCGAGCCCGGCGCCGTGGTTCGAACAGTTCGAAATCCAGACCGACAGCCAGGGCCGCGTTGTTGCGCCCGAGCAAGGTCAGTACAAGCACCAGACCAGCAACCCGAAAATCTTCGCCGGTGGCGACATGGTGCGCGGTTCCGACCTGGTGGTGACGGCGATCTTCGAAGGGCGCAATGCGGCTGAAGGGATTCTCGATTACCTGGGTGTCTGATTACATTTCAAGCTGAAATGCGATCAAAAATGTGGGAGCGAGCTCGCTCGCGAAAGCGGTCTATCAGCCAACTGCAATGTTGGATGTGCCGGCCCTTTCGCGAGCAGGCTCGCTCCCACAGTTGTTTTTCAGTGTTACCAATAGAGCATTTCCAACACAGTAAATTGACCCGATAGACAAAAGGCTGACCCACATCCGTGCCTTTTGCCTCGCGCTCTGAGAAAATGCCCGCACTTTTTTTCCGGATGCCGACATGACTGCCCTGAAGAACGACCGTTTCCTCCGCGCCCTGCTCAAGCAACCCGTTGACGTCACCCCGGTGTGGATGATGCGCCAGGCCGGTCGCTACCTGCCGGAGTACCGCGCCAGCCGCGCCCACGCCGGCGACTTCATGAGCCTGTGCATGAATCCGGAATTCGCCTGCGAAGTCACGATGCAACCGCTCGACCGCTACCCGCAACTGGACGCGGCGATCCTGTTTTCCGACATCCTCACCATCCCCGATGCCATGGGGCAGGGCCTGTACTTCGAGACCGGTGAAGGCCCGCGCTTCAAGAAAGTCGTCAGCACACTGGCTGATATCGAAGCTCTGCCGATCCCTGATCCGCACAAAGACCTCGGCTACGTCATGGACGCAGTCAGCACCATCCGTCGCGAGCTGAACGGTCGGGTGCCGTTGATCGGTTTCTCCGGCAGCCCGTGGACCCTGGCGACTTACATGGTCGAAGGCGGCTCGTCGAAAGACTTCCGCAAGACCAAAGCGATGCTCTACGACAACCCGCAAGCCATGCACCTGCTGCTCGACAAGCTGGCGCAGTCGGTGACCGCATACCTTAACGGCCAGATCATGGCTGGCGCACAAGCGGTGCAGATCTTCGATACCTGGGGCGGCAACCTGTCGGCGGCGGCGTATCAGGAATTCTCGCTGGCCTACATGAAGAAGATCGTCAGCGGCCTGATTCGCGAGAATGACGGTCGCAAAGTGCCGGTGATCCTCTTCACCAAGAACGGTGGCCTGTGGCTGGAAAGCATCGCCGACGCCGGCGCTGACGCCCTCGGCCTGGACTGGACCTGCGACATCGGCAACGCCCGCGCCCGCGTTGGCGACAAGGTTGCGCTGCAAGGCAACATGGACCCGACCGTGCTCTACGCCAAACCGGAAGCGATCCGCACTGAAGTCGGGCGCATCCTCGCCAGCTATGGCAAGGGCAGCGGCCACGTGTTCAATCTCGGCCATGGCATCACCCCGGAAGTCGATCCGGAACATGCCGGCGCGTTCCTGCGTGCAGTGCATGAGTTGTCGGCGCAGTATCACGAGTGATCGCGCAAACAAAAACGCCCGGCTTATGCCGGGCGTTTTTGTTTGCGCGATTGAGTGTCGAGCGCCGTTCAAATGTAGGAGTGAGCCTGCTCGCGATAGCGGCGAGCCCAGACGCTGAATGTATTGGCTGACCCACCGCTATCGCGAGCAGGCTCACTCCTACAGGGGAGTTCTGTCAGGCTTTAACACCCTGCAACGGCGGCAACTTCGCCAGCTTCAACGCCACCAGTAGCGCCACGACTAGCAATGCCCCAATAAACAAACCAATCCCGTTCCACCCGCCCAGATGCCAGAACACCCCGCCCGCCGTCCCGGCAATACTCGACCCGGCGTAATAGCTGAACAGATACAGCGACGACGCCTGACCCTTGGCTTTCAACGCCCGCCGGCCGATCCAGCTGCTCGCCACCGAGTGCGCGGCAAAGAAGCCGAAGGTGAACACCAACATGCCGATGATCACCAGCAACAGAGGCGTGAACATCGTCAACGCCAGCCCGGCGAACATCAGCGCAATGGTCGCCCACAATACTTTGCGCCGTCCCAGTTTATCCGCCAGCGAACCGATCTTTGCTGAGCTGTAAATCCCGGACAGGTAGACCACCGAGAGCAAACCGACATACACCTGATCCAGATTGTACGGCGCCGCCAGCAAGCGATAACCGATGTAGTTGAACAGCGTGACAAACGCGCCCATCAACACGAACGCCTCAAGAAACAGCAGCGGCAGGCCGGCGTCGCGAAAGTGCATGGTGAAGCCGTCGAGCAGGCTGCGCGGGTGCAACGAGCGAGAGCGGAAATTGCGCGACTGCGGCAGGATCTTCCAGAACACCGCTGCGGCAATCAGCGCCAGGCCGCCGATCACCAGCATCGCCGTATGCCAGCTGACGAAGTCGATCAGCACGCCAGTGATCAAGCGCCCGCTCATCCCGCCGATCGCGTTGCCGCCGATGTACAAACCCATCGCCAGACCGATGTGCTGTGGATGAATTTCCTCGCTGAGATAGGTCATCGCCACGGCCGCCAGGCCGCTCAGCGACAGGCCGATCAACGCGCGCATGATCAGCACGCCCTGCCAGCTCGGCATCATCGAACTGGCGATGGTGCACAACGCGGCAGCGAACAATGCCGCGACCATCACCGGTTTACGGCCGATGCGGTCGGAAATCGGCCCGGTGATCAGCAGACCTAAGGCCAGCATGCCGGTGGCCACCGAAAGAATCAGGCTGCTCTGCGCCGCGTTGATTCCGTACTCGTGGGACAACAGCGGCATCATCGGCTGCACGCAATAGAGCAGGGCAAACGTCGCGAAGCCGCCGCTGAACAGCGCCAACACCGTACGCATGAACATCGGCGTGCCTTTTTCGATGTAGATCTCTTGCAGCCCGGCGACAACATCATCCGCTGCAGCAGGTGGGACTTCGTGGGCAAGGGGCGCGACAGCAGTTTTCACTTCAGACCTCGGAAAGCACAGCCAGGCAGGCAATGAAAAAATCATATAGCTGGCTAATGTTTCTATCCAATATATTGTTCGACCTGTTTGATAGCTTTGACGACCTATTGGAGCTCCCATGGAACTGCGTCATCTGCGTTACTTCATTGCCGTCGCCGAAGAGTTGCATTTCGGCCGCGCCGCGCAGGTGCTGGGCATTTCCCAGCCACCGCTGAGTCAGCAGATTCAGGCGCTGGAGCAACAACTCGGCGCGCGATTGTTCGAGCGTACCAATCGTCGGGTCGAGTTGAGCGAGGCAGGCAGGTTGTTTCTGCAGGAGGCGCGGCTGGTGCTGGCGCAGGTCGACAAAGCGGCTGACGTCGCCCGGCGTGCGCAGCTTGGCGAGCTTGGCGAACTGAAGATTGGCTTCACTTCTTCGGCACCGTTCAACTCGACCATTCCGCAGGCGATCTTTTCCTTTCGTCAGCGGTTTCCGGCGGTGCATCTGAATCTGCGCGAGATGAGCAGCACCATGGTCGCCGATGCCTTGGTGGACGAGTCGATCGAAGTCGGCATCATGCGCCCGCTCGGTTTGCCGGATTCGCTGAGTGTGGTGGAGTTGATGCGCGAGCCGTTGGTGGCGGTGCTCAGCTCCAAGCATTCGTTGGCCCAGGGCAGCGACGAAGGCCTGTTTCTCTCGGCGCTGGCGCTGGAGCCGTTCGTGTTTTTTCCGCGCAGCTACGGCAGCGGGCTGTATGCGCAATTGCTGAGTCTGGCCCGTGATGCCGGATTCAGCCCGCACTTTGCCCAAGAGGCCGGCGAGGCGATGACCATCATCGGTCTTGTCGCAGCCGGCCTCGGTGTATCAGTGCTGCCGGCGTCCTATCAACGCATGCGCATCGACGGCGTGGTCTACCGCCCGCTGCTGGATCCCGAAGCGATTTCAGCGGTGTGGCTGGTGCAGCGCAAGGGTCAGAAATCGCCGATGGCCAAGGCTTTTGTCGAACTGCTTACGCGCAAGGTTGAGCCGCTGACTGCGTGCAGGTTTTAAAAAACCTCGCTTAAGTTGAGATTGGATTGAAAGCAAAAGGGCGCTTGATTGCTGGCGCCCCTTCACTCGATCGAGGTTCTTCGATATCAGGTCAAGGTGATGATAAGCCTGATCGGTTAGCGATAAGCCTGATCAATGCTATTGGTTTCTCTCGACAGATATCGAGACGGCGCAATACATCGTTTTACCTTGGACTTCGTGCTTGACGTTTTGCTTGTACGGTTGATGATCCTCGCGGAACATTTGACCATCATGACTTTCTTGCATGAATGGAGGCTCCTGGTCCAGGTACAGATATTCTTTGATCGTAGATACAAAATTATCAAGCGAGACATTGATATCAGACCCGTTCGCCTCAACCGAAAGGTCCAAGCGATAGCCGATTTTTCCCGCCTGCCGTTGCTCGACGTAACAGAGCTTCGCGCTTTTGCTTCTTATATCTTTATAGCTATCTCCGGTGACATCCACCATGAGTTTTTGAATTTGTTCTTTGAGCTTTTGAGGGGTTTCCAGAATAATTATTTCGTCGTTCATGATATGTCCTCATCAAAAAATAGTCAGGATGCGTGCCTCGAGCCCATTGCTGAAGGTGTCGGGCTTGGGTTGGCAGGTTAGATGCGCCGTACTGTCATTACACCTGTCAGAAATGACAGTCCTTCAGACCCGTTCGCACTAGCTGTCTGGAAAATTCATCGCGGTCGTTATAACTTGATAAGGAGTCAGATTCGTTATTCGTTATTCGTTATTCGCTATGGGGCGCTTCAGGCGCGGATACACCGACAATTTCGATGTGGTTTCGGTACGCGAGCTGAATGCTATTGAAGGACCTATAGGAACATCAGCATGTTCAGCGTGCTTCATCGATCGCCGATGGCCAAGGCGTTTGTCGAATTGCTTATGCGCAGGGCTGAATCTTTGTGAAGGCTGACGACCCTTCGCGAGCAAACTCTCTCCCACATTAGACCGCTTTCAACTGTGGGAGCGGGCCTGCTCGCGAAGAGCGCAGAAACGGCAGCCGTACGTTTAAACAATGCCGGCTAAGGTAACCGCACAAACCCTAGCTGCAACGCGACAGACGATGAAACTTGCTGATCAATCTACAACGTCGAATTTACCGACGACTCGTAGCAACAGTTTGACGAGAATTATGAATATCGCTCGGCTTGCCTCGCCAGCTTAATCCGTTTGGAAACTTCGGTTTTGGAGTTAATGTTCCGGGAAGTGCGCGATAGATCCGATTGAAAACTCTGGTTGTGTCTCAGTCCGTTGTTCGCTTATAAATATCTTGCATCTCATTGTGGTATGGTTGTGAGTTGTTTCGACTTCATTTTCAGTTTCAAGCATTGATGAATGAGTGTCTTTAGAACAGAATTCCTCAATATACTTGTCGAGAGGTGTTGGGGCCGAAGAACCATAGGCGGTTACTCTGATTGTCAACAAGGGATGATCTGGAGAGGGCAAGAGCTGATGTTTCCAGGCCGGATTCCGGGCTTCCAGATCGAAGCTGTATGTTACCTTTTTTTCAACTGTTTGATTGGCAGTGTTAAAGTTGCTTGTAGCTGTTTCCATCATTTCTACCAGGCAATCCTTAAGTTGGGCTTTGTTTTGTATATTCATTTCCGATGACTCCAATTAGTTTGTCGGGATTTGTTGTGGGTGATGCGTCCCGAAAAGTTAAAGTAGGCGGGCAGGGTTTTTTTTACACCTGTCAACCTTGACAGTTTTTTAGAATATATTTTTATAATTTCGCTTGCTTTGGTGGGTTTTGGCATAAGCGAGTTTCTAGACGTAAGTCGAATGATTGACTAGGCACGCAATGAGGCAATATCGATCAGCGCCCGGTTCATTACTTCAGAAAGTGAGGTCAGCTTGATACACCTGAATCGGAACCCCATCAACGCCAGCGCTGGGAGGGCAACAGTTGATGGCGCTGACAAGCTCCTTGTTTTTTCAGATCGCAGAAAAGCGAATGCCCCGAAAAGTCGGGGCATTCGCTTTTAGACGGGACAAATTGTTTTGTACACGTTCTAGTTAGTCAATTATTCAATCCACGTGCGCCAAATCACCACGCAACGCCACGCTCGACACTACCATCCCGGCACGGCACTGGAATTTCTCGGTGTCTTTGTACAGGTCGCGCTGGTCGACGCTGGCGATGTTGATCACGGCGTTGGCGTCGGCTTTTTTCGCTGCGTTCTGCAAGGTTGCCAGGGCTGATTGCAGGGCCCAGAAGCAAGCGTCTTCGTCGGACTTGTTCGAGCCGTTGGTCTTGCGGCTGCTGCTCACGGTGTCGAGTTTGCGCACCTGTTTTGGCAGGGTTTCGCCGGCCAGGTAGAACTTCACGCTGCCGTCGAGCAGGCCGGCGTCGGTGGCGCGTTTGACGCCTTCGCGGAAGCTCAGGTAGGTCGGCTCGTCCGCGCCTTGTTTGACGATGCCCAGATCGTTGACGAATTCGATGTCCGGGTTGATCGACAGCTCCTTGAGCACATTGTCGCGCAGGCGGTTGACCCAGCGGTTGTAGTTGCCGTGGATTTTACCGTCCTTGGCATTGAGGCCGTAGCTGCTGCGGTAGTCGATTTCGAATGAGGTCGGGGTGAACGGGATATCGACTTCGGCGTGATGACGACCGCGTACGGTGATCGCCGCTTTGATCATGCCCGGACGCACCGATTGCACGACCCATTGGCGGTCGTTGAGCGCGGTGACAATGGCGCGGCTCATCTGCTGCTGGGTGAAGCCGAGGTTGGGTGAGAACTCTTCCTTGGCGTTGTAAACCGGTTTGCTGGTGCAACCGCCGAGCACGAAAGCCAGTGCCAGTAGCGCGGCGATGCGATGAAACTGAGTCATTCCCTTCACTCCAAAGGTGTTGCGGTCAGTGCCAGCGGCGGAAAATCAACGAGGTGTTGACGCCACCAAAAGCGAAATTGTTGTTCATCACGTAGTCGTGATGCATCTGGCGGAATTCGCCGCGCAGGTAATCGAGCTTGCCGCAGTGCGGGTCGACCTCGTCGAGGTTGAACGTGTGCACGTATGAGTCGCGGTTCATCATCTCGATGCTGAACCATGACTCCAGCGCGCCGCAGGCACCGAGCGTGTGGCCGAGGAAACTTTTCTGCGAGCTGATCGGCATGCGCTCACCGAACAAACTGCTGGTCGCCATTGTTTCGGCAATGTCGCCCTGTTCTGTAGCCGTGCCGTGGCCATTTACATAACCGATGGCATCCGGCGTCAGGCCGGCGTCTTCCAGCGCCAGCTCCATGGCGCGGCGCATGGTCACTTGCTCCGGACGCGTGGTGTGCTGGCCGTCGGCGTTGCTGCCGAAACCGACAATCTCGGCGTGGATGTGCGCACCGCGCGCCAGAGCATGTTCCAGCTCTTCAAGGACGAGCATGCCGCCACCTTCACCGATCACCAGGCCATCGCGGCCCTTGTCGTACGGGCGTGGGCTGGTCTGCGGTGCGTCGTTTTTCAGGCTGGTGGCGTAGAGCGCGTCGAACACCATGGCTTCGGTCGGGCACAGCTCTTCGGCGCCGCCAGCGAGCATCAGCGGCAAACGGCCGAACTTGATCGCCTCGTAGGCGTAACCGATGCCCTGACTGCCGCTGGTGCAGGCGCTGGAGGTCGGAATCAGGCGTCCGGTGAGGCCGAAGAAGATGCTGATATTGGCGGCGGTGGTGTGCGGCATCATCCGCACATAGGAATTGGCGTTGAGCCCCTCGGCCACCGAGTTGAGCAGCATATTGCCGAACGCTTTGATCTCGTCGGTGCTGCCAGTGGACGAGCCGCACGCGACACCCATCCGTCCATCCTTGATCGATTCGTCACCGAGCAGGCCAGCGTCGGCCAGGGCTTTTTCCGCCGCGCCGACCGCGAGTCGCGAGACCCGGCCCATGCTGCGCAATTGCTTGCGGGTCCAGTGCGACGGTACGACAAAGTCATCGATGGGGCCGGCCAGACGCGTGTTGAGTTCAGTGAAACGATCCCATTCGTCCATGCGGCGAATGCCGCTGCGGTTGACCGCGAAGTTGCCGGCGATGGTCTGCCAGTCGCTGCCCAGCGAGGTGATGCCGGCCATGCCGGTGACGACGACGCGCTTCATCAGCACAGGCCTCCGTTGACCGCCAGGACCTGGCGGGTGATGTACGAGGCTTCCGCCGAGATCAGGAAATTCACCGCCGCGGCCACTTCTTCAGGGCTGCCCATGCGTTGCGCGGGGATCATTTTCATCAGTTCTTCCACCGGTACGTTTTCGTCGAGCATGGCCGTGTCGATCAGGCCCGGGGCGACGCAGTTAACGGTGATTTTGCGCTTGCCCAGCTCGATCGCCAACGCCTTTGCCGCGCCGATCACGCCGGCCTTCGAAGCGCTGTAATTGACCTGGCCACGGTTGCCGATCAGGCCCGACACCGAGGTGATGCAAACGATGCGTCCGGCGGCGCGACGACGGATCATCGGCATCATCACCGGGTGCAAAACGTTGTAGAAGCCGTCGAGATTGGTGCGCAGGACCACGTCCCAATCGTCATCGCTCAGGGCCGGAAACGCGCCGTCGCGGGTCAGCCCGGCGTTAAGTACCACGCCGTAATAGGCACCGTGATTTTCGACGTCGGCTTCGAGAATGCTTTTGCAGGTTTCGCGGTCGGCGACGTCGAATTGCAGGATGCGCGCACGGCGGCCCAGCGCTTCGATTTCCACCTGCACCGCTTGGGCTTCGGTCATGCCGCTGCGGCAATGCAGGACGATATCGTGCCCGGCCTGCGCCAGACGCAAGGCAATGGCGCGGCCGATGCCACGGCTGGAGCCGGTGACCAGTACGGATTCAGTCATCGTGCGACTCCTTTGTCTGTTGCAGATAGTGGTTGGCTTGCGGCGGACGGTACACGTTCAGGCGAGCGCTGGCATGAATGCCGTCACCGTGGATATGGCATTCGAATACGCCCATGCCGTTATCGTCTTCCAGTGAGCGCAGGCCATGGATGGTCAACTCGCTGCCCGCAGGAAACGTGTCGACGTTGCACTCGAACTTGCGCGTGCCGAGGAGAAAGCCCAGCGCCACCGGATTGCCTTTCTGCCGCGCATGGCAACCGGCGAAAGCGGCGACGCTCTGCGCCATCAGCTCGACGCCGACCCAGGCCGGCAGGCTGCCGTCGGGCAGGTTGAACAGACCGTCGGGCTTGACCGTGAGGCGAGTGAAAATCTGCTCATCGTCGAAGCGCTCGATGGCGTCGATCAGAATCATGTCGCCGGCATGCGGCAGCAGTTCGGCGAGCGGCCAGTGGCTCATGGGGCGTCTCCGATTATCAGGCTGACGTTGTTGCCGCCGAAGGCAAACGAGTTGCTCATCAGGTAGCGCGGTGCAATGGACGTCAGGCGCTCGCTCGCAGTCACCCACTGCAGGGGCGGCAGCGCGGGATCGGCGTGGCCGTCCCAGATGTGCGGCGGCAACGCCTGCTCAGGGTTGTCGGCGCTCAGGCTCAGCCAGCAGAACGCCGCCTCCAGCGCGCCAGCCGCGCCAAGGGTGTGGCCGGTCAGCGGCTTGGTTGACGAGCAGGCGACGCCTTGGGGAAACAGCGCCGCGACCGCCAGACTTTCCATCGCGTCGTTGTGCTGGGTGGCGGTGCCGTGCAGGTTCAGGTAGTTGATTTGCGCGGCTTGCAGAGCGGCGCGGCCAAGGGCTTTTTGCATCGCTTGCAGGGCGCCGCGACCGCTCGGCTCCGGCGCGGAAATATGGTGCGCATCCGAGCTGGCACCTGCGCCGAGCAAGGCAATGCCCGGGCCTTCGCCGCGCCGTTTGCTCATCACGAACAGCACCGCTGCTTCGCCGATATTGATGCCGTTGCGGTTGGCGGAAAACGGATTGCAGCGCTCGTCGGAAACGGCTTCCAGCGAAGAAAAACCGTTCAGGGTGAGCTTGCACAGACTGTCGACGCCGCCGCACAGCACCGCATCGCACAGGCCCAGATCGAGCAGGCGCTGGGCACTCATCAAAGCGCGGGCGCTGGAAGTGCAAGCAGTGGAAATCACGTAGGCCGGGCCGCTCAGTTGCAGCCACTCGGCGAGGAAATTTGCCGGAGCGCCGAGTTCCTGCTGGCGATAGTCATACTCGCGCGGAAACTCTTGCTCGCGGATGTAATGCGCCAGACCACGGCTGGCCTCGTCGATGCCCGACGTGCTGGTGCCGAGCACCACGCCGATGCGTTCACGGCCATAGGTCTGGATCGCGCGATCGATGTCGTCACGGATCTGCAGGGCGGCTTCCAGCAGCAGTTGGTTGTTACGGCTGCTGTGTTCGATCAGTTCGGCAGGGATCGCCGCCAATTCACCGTGCACACCGGCGACGGGCAGCTCACGTTCGGCGACCCAGCCGGACTCGCGGCGCATTCCCGAACAGTCGCCGGCAAACAGATTGCGCGCGACTTCAGACTTGTCGCGGCCCAGGGCGCAGATCACGCCGAGGGCATTCAGGTAAGCGGTCATGGCGTCGATTCACCTAACTGGGAAACGCGGTAGTGCGGGCCTTGAGGCAGATTCAATTCGAAGCTCAACGGTTGTGAATAACGGATGTCCCAGCGCGCCGGCAGTGAACGCTGATCGGCCTGTTGCCGGGCGTCGGGATAGTTGCGCAGCAGCTCGGCAGACGGCGTCAGGGCGAACAGCAATGCGGCGAACAACTCCCGCGCCTCGGGATTGGGCGGCAGCAGACCGTCGGCCTGCCAATGCCCGTCGATCAGTTGCTGACGCGCCTGGGGAATGCCCAGCGGATCCATCATCGACCAACGCGTGCCGGCGCCTTCGCGCTGGATCACCAGCAGCCAGTCCTGACGCTGTCCGGCTTGCTCGCGCTCGATGTGCAGTTGCAGTGGCAGAGGCAGTGTCGGGTTGGCCGCTGGCAGCGGTGGCTGGCTGGCGCAGGCACTCAACAGCAAGGCTGACAAAACGATCACCAGCCACGCAGCAAACCCTGTGGGAGCGAGCCTGCTCGCGAATGCAATCTGACATTCGCCACTTTGGCTGACTGATACACCGCTTTCGCGAGCAGGCTCGCTCCCACAGGTTTTCAGGTGTTCAGATCGATAGCCGTACATCAGACAGATTCCTGCAATGGCTTGCGCGCAACGACATTCACCAGCGTCTCTTCCCGCTCACCGAATGGCTTGGGTTTGCTCAACCCCAGCCGCTCCAGCAATCCAAAATCCTTCGACCGACTCCACCACAGATACGGGTAGGACACATTGCGCTCGGTAAACTCGAAACCCTGCTCGCGAATCATTTGCAGATAGCCGGCGGCGCTCTTCTGCACGTGCATCGGGTGGCGGAACAGCCAGCGGATCACCCAGGTATCGATGTAAGCCTCGGTGGATTCGGCGAACAGCAGATAGCCGCCCGGTTTCAGCACGCGATAGAACTCGGCCAAGGCCTTTTCCTGCTCGACCAGATGATGGAAGGTCTGGTGACAGAACAGCAGATCGACGCTGGCATCGGCGATCTGGAGCGTGGCGCAATCGCTGCCGATCAACTCGACTGGCATGCCCAGGCGCGTGGCCTCTTCGGCGCTGAGTTGCAAACTGTGCGGGTCGGCGTCGACGCCGATCAGGCGCTGCGGGGCAAAGGTCTGGCGCAGGTGGCCGAAGGACTTGCCCTGACCGCAACCGGCGTCCAGCAGCACCGGGTGTTCCGGCACAGCTTCACTGAACAATCCGCGCAGATCATTGATCGCCACGCGCAAGACATGGTGCTGCCAGGTGTGGCTGCGCAGGAACCAGAAGCCGAAGCGGGTTTCCTCGACGTAGCTGTCGCTCAGGTAATTCATGGGTTGTCCTGCGCGCAGAGTTCGGAAATCATCTTCAGCCGGCGCCGCGCTTCGCTGACGAACGGGTTGCGCTCGTCCCAGGCGTAGCCGGCGAGGATCGAGCAGATCATGCGGCGAATGTCCGCCTGGCCGTCCTCGTAGAAAATCACGTCCTGGAAGGTGCCGGCGTACCAGCCTTCGACGTAGCAGCGAAAGGTGTCGACGCCGCGTTTCAGCGGTTCGGCAAATTCCCGTTGCCAGTCGACCGTTTCACCCTGCAACTGACGATGCAGCACGCCGGCGGCCATGCTCGCCGAACGCATGGCGATGGTCACGCCGGAGGAAAACACCGGGTCGAGGAATTCTGCGGCGTTGCCCAACAGCGCGAAGCCCGGGCCGTGCAGGGTTTTCACGTTGGCCGCGTAACCGCCAAGGGTGCGCGCCGGAGTGTCCCAGACCGCGTTGTTCAGAACCCCGGCGAGGCTCGGCGTCTCGGCGATGAAGCTGCGCAGGCAGGCATCGAGGTCGCTGTCGCGGCCCTGGAAATGCTCCTCGGCCGCCACTACGCCCACCGAGCAGCGGCCGTTGCTGAACGGGATGGTCCAGAACCACACATCGCGATGCTCGGGATGGGTGGTGACGAGGATCTTTTCGCGGTCGAACGCCGGATTGTCGATGTGATCTTCGACATGGGTGAACACCGCCTGACGCACCGGGAAATTCGACGGTGCTTCGAGGTCGAGCAAGCGCGACAGCACGCGGCCGTAGCCGCTGGCATCGAGCACGAAATCGGCCTCCACGCGGTACTCGCTGCCATCTTCGCGGCGCACCTCGAGTTGTGGTTTCGCCTGATCGAAATCGACGCTGACGATCGCATCGCCATAGCGGATCTCCGCGCCTTGCAGCGCCGCTTGATCGGCCAGCAACTTGTCGAAATCGGCGCGCTGCACCTGGAACGTGGTCGGCTTGCCGGCGGTGAAGGTGTCGCTGAAATCGAAGGCGCTGTAGCGCTCGCCCCAGGCAAACGCCGCGCCGGTCTTGCGCTGGAAACCAGCGGCGTTGACGGCGTCGAGCATGCCGGCCTCTTCGACGAAATCCAGGCAGTGGCTGAGCAGGCTTTCGCCAATGGAGAAGCGTGGGAAGTGCTGGCGCTCGAGCACCAGCACATCGTGGCCCTTGCGTTTGAGCAGGGCGGCGGCGATAGCGCCGGACGGGCCGGCACCGATGATCACGACCTGACGGGATTCCATTTCAACGATTGGCACGTGAGCTCCGGGGCAAAGGACTGTTCAGGGGTGCGCGATGCAGGCCGATCAGGGCCGGCAGCAGTGTGGCGATCAGGCCCATCAGCATCAGCGCGAAATACAGCGCCGGGGTGATGAGCTGTTGTTGCAACAGCAGATTGAGAAAGACGATTTCGCTCAGGCCGCGAATGTTCAGCAGCACGCTCTCGCGCCAGCGGCTGGCGCCAGCGAACGAGGCGCCAGCCCAACCGAGGCCGAGCCAGTTGCCGAGCAGTTTACTGGCAATCGGCAACAGCAGCAGCGCCGCCCATTGCCCGGCGCCAAGACTGGCCAGGGCGCTGTGCACGTCGATCTGAACGATGCCGAACGTGAGGATCAGCGGGATCGCGATCCACGTTTGCAAACGGCTCATCCAGCGCGCCGGCAGCGGCAGCACCAACGGCACTTTCAGCAGCGCCATGCACAGCAGATAGCCGATGCCGAAAATCAGCGCGTTGAGTTTGTAATGCTCGGCCAGCACCAGCAGGGCGAAGAAGCCGAGGCTGTAAGTCAACGGGCGGCGCACTCGCAGCACATACAAGAGCAGCGGCACGCCGGCCATGGCCACGGGCAGTAAAAGGCTGCTCAGGTGCAGGCTCCCCTGGGCGAGGCCGAACAGCGTCCAGCAGGTCAGGTCGATGAGGATTGCGGTCTGCACCAATCGACGAGTGGCGGCGGGCGGGTAATCGATGTGGCGCAAGTACAGGTACAACACCGGGATTGCGGTAATCGCGAACACCAGTCCGATAGCCAGCGAGTTGAGCCACGGCTGCGCCGGCAGCAACCAGTACGCGACCGCCAGCCCGCAAGCGAACGGCACAGCGAAACTCGGCACAGCGATTTTCACACTCTGGCGGTCCAAACGCAGGTCGATCACATCGCTGAGGATATGCCCGAGCAACAAGGCGAAACTCAGGCTGTAAAGATTCTTCAGCCAGTGCGGCGCGATCAATTGTGCGCCACCGAGCTGCCAGCCCGGCTCGATCCAGAAGTACATCAACAGCGGCAAACCGAAGCTCGCCAGCAGCAACTGACTGACGATCGGGATCAGGCCGAAACGGCGGCCTAGCCGGGTCGCCAGGGCAAACAGCGCCAGGGCCAGCAACCAGAAGCCGACAACCATCATGCTGCTGTCTCCGCAACCGCTTCATGGCGCCCGGCCCACGGCGCGAGCATGAAGCTGAACGCCAGACCGAGGCTTACCGACAGGCCGAAATTGCTCACCGCCGGCGTGCTGGAAACCGCCAGCAGGCCGAACGACAACCACGTTGTCAGCGCCGCGAGCAGGGTGCCGAGCAGGCTCACCGCCGCGCCGCCAACCTGCTCGCGCATGAGGATCGCGTAATCGACGCTGATCGCCGTCACCAGCAGCAGGCCGAACAGGCTGAACAGGGTCAGCGGCTGCCCGAGCCAGCCGAGGCTGGCCAGACTGCACAGCGCCGCCAGCAGCGGCAGGGCGACGATACGCAGCGCGCCGGTCAAGCCGAACGGCAGGATCAGCACCAGCACGATCAGCACACAGGAGGCCAGTTTCAATTCGGCAGCGCTGATCTGCGTGGCGGCGAACACCTTGTTCAGATCACCGAGGCGATCGACCAGCACCACTCCTGGCAAGTCCAGCGCCTGCACGCGCAGCAACGATGGATTATTCAGGCCTTGCAGGCTGGTCATCGCCGCAACGCCGTCTTCCGTCGGGCCAAGCCATAGCGTGCGATACGGTTCGCCGAGCGGGCCGGCCAGCGCCGCGTCGATGTCTTCGGCGGGCAGGGTCTGCAATTGCTGCAATTCGTTTTGTAAAGCCGCCGCTGGCACGCCGAGGTCGAGCAGCGGTTGCCAGAACGATGGCAGTTTGTTCAATGATTCGCGCACTTGCTGTTGCTGGCTCGGCGCGCTGACCAGTTGATCGAGGGCCAGAAAGCCCTGCAGCTTGTCCAGGTTGACCAGTTGCTGCAGACGCTCGCTCAGCGCTGCCTGGCGCTCGAGCAATTGCTCCTGATTGGCGGCGCGGATGAGGAAGAACTGGCTGGTCGGTTGGAAACCGGTGATGCGCGCGATGGTCTGCGCTTCGTCGGTCAGATGCTGCGGCGCCCCGACCCATTGGCGGATGTCGTTTTTGCTCTGCAACTGCATCAGGCCGCCAACGCAGAAGGCGATCAGCAGGGCCAGCAGCGCGGGCGTGCTTATGCAACCGAGCAGCGCTTCACGCAGCTGAATCAGGCGTTGGGCCAGGCGCAGCGGCCATTGCGCCGGGCGCAGTTCGACATTTTTCAGCAACGCCGGCAGCAGACAGACCGCCGATAGATAGGCACCGAGCAAACCGGCGGCCGAAAACACCGCGATCTGCGTCAGTGCCGGGAACGGTGTCCACGCCAGCGCCAGATAGCCGATGATGCTGGTGATCAGGCTCAAAGTCAGTCCGGGCAAGGTCAGGCGCACGGCCGGCCAGCTGCGCCACGGCTTGAGGCTCCAGCTCTTGGACAGATAGTGCAGCGGGTAATCCACGGCGACGCCGATCAGGCTCGAACCGAGCACCAGCGTCATCACATGCATGTGACCGAACAGCGCCACGCAGGCCACCGCGCCGAACAGCATGCCCACCAGCACGGGGACGAACGCCAGCAACACGCGCCAGCGACGAAACGCCAACAGCAGCAACAGCAGAATGCCGACCGTCGCGCCGCCGCCGACCCAGGTCATTTCGCGGGTGGCTTGTTGTTGGCCGTTAGCCGCATACAGCAGGCCACTGGCGGCAAGCAACTGCACGTCGCTTTTCGCTGCCTGTTCACGGCTGTGCTGGAGCAGATCCGCCACTTGCAGCGGCAGGTTCATGTCGAAGGCGTTGCCGGTGGTGCGCGCCCGCAGCATCACCCAGCTCTTGCCGTCGGCATCGGCGACCAGTGCGCCGCTGCCAATGTCCAGTTGCACTGCGCCATGTTTCGGCTGGCTGTTCTGGATGCGCCCGGTCAGGCCCAGCCAGTCGTCCTGGCTCGGCACCAGGGTGAAGCCGTTGAACGGATCGAACAGCGCCTGCACCCGCTGCTGGATGAACGCGTCGGGGTGCTCGCTGAGTAGCTGCCGATCATCTGCCGAGAGCATCGCCAGGCGCCCTTGCAACAATTGCGTGCGCAGCGCCGGCAAGTCGGCTTGCAGGTTCCACTGCACGGTTTCGAACAGACCACTGGCCCGCCATTGCTCGCCCAATTGCCGGGCCATGGCCAGTGCTTGCTGGCGATCAGTGTGGCCGACCAGCACCAGCATTTCGCGGTTGAGCGGTTCTTGCATACGCTGCTCGGCGCGCAATTCCAGCGCGTCGGGATTGGTGCCGGGCACCAGCTCCATGAGATTGGCCGACAGCGGCGCACCGTCGCGCCACTGCCAGGCAGCCAGCGCGACGACGGCCAACAGCAGGCTCAGGAACAGCCAGGGCAGCCTGCGCTCACTCGGCAAAGTCATGTTGCTCCGCTTCGCTCAGAGGTTGCTCGGCGGTGCTGTCCTGCATGCGCAGCAGGGTGCTGTCGCCCTGGGTTTCCAGCAGCTCGATGGTTTGCACCAGAGCGCCACCGTCGATATTGATTTGCTTGAACACTTGCTTGAGCAGTATCGAGCGTGGGGTCAGGGTCAGTTGCCACTGTTGCGCCGTGCCGCTCAGGGCCAGTTCGAAATCCCGCTGCAGACCGCTGCTGTCACCTTGCAGCACGGCGAGGAACAGGCGGTTCTGCTCGGCGCCGGCGCTCTTGTTCGGCAGCAGTTGCCAGCCGTTGTTGTCGCGGCGTGCGATGCCTTTGGCGGTGATCCGATAATCCTGTTGCAGCGGGGTTTTCAATAACCACAGCAGGCCATGATTTTTGGCGAGGACGAAACTGCCCTTGCTGATCAGCGGCTGCGGCAGGGCGCGCAGGTGTTTTTCCTGAATGAACTGGCCGTGGATAACATCCGGTTGCGCCAGTTGTTCACTGAGCTGTTGCAGGTCGAAGGCGTTGGCCCATGACGACACGGCCAGCAGCGTCAACACGCCAAGACTTTTGAAAAACACATTCATCGCAGCATCCTTTCCACGGCATCGGTGAAGACTTTCGGTGAAGCCAGTTGCATTTCGCGGCTGCTGACTTCGACGGCGACCTGCACCGAGCTGGCGCGGGTCAGGCGTTCGCCGGTCTGCAGGTCGGTGATCAGGTAATTGATCTTCAGGCGGTTTTCCCACTCGACCAGGCTGGCGCGCACGTTCAGCCGTTGGCCGAACACCGCGCTGCGCACGTAGCGCAGTTGCAGGTCGATGATCGGCCAGGCGTAACCGGACTCGACCATCTGCGTGTAGTTGTGGCCGATCTTGTCCAGCAGCGCGCAGCGCGCCACTTCGAGGTATTTGACGTAATGGCCGTGCCAGACCACATGCATGGTGTCGACGTCGAAAAACGGCACCAGAATCTCGGTATCGGCGTGAAGCACTCCGGCACTACGCATGCAGCCTCCAGTGTTGCGCGGCGATGCGTTGCAGGCACAGGCGCAGTTCGCCTTCCAGCGCGCGGTCTTCGATGACCGGCGGGAAGTCTTTGCCCAGCTCTGCGTGCATCGCCGCCAGTGCCGGCGGCAGCGGACGCGCATCGAAGGCTTGAGCGCGCAGCCACACGCCCTGATTGGCGGCGAGCAGCGTGGCGGCGGCGACCTGCTCGGTCAGCTCCAGCACGCGAATCGCATCACGGGCGGCGATGGTGCCCATGCTCACCTTGTCCTGGTTGTGGCATTCGGTGGAGCGCGAGAACACGCTGGCCGGCATGGTGTTTTTCAGCGCTTCGGCGGTCCAGGCACTGGTGCCGATCTGCACCGCCTTGAAGCCGTGATTGATCATCGCCCGATCCGCCGGCGCGCCGGAGAGGTTGCTCGGCAAGCCGTGGTTGTAGCGCTCGTCGACCAGCAACGCCAGTTGCCGGTCGAGCAGATCGGCGACGTTGGCCACGAGATTTTTCAGGCTGTCCATGGCGAAGGCGATGTGGCCGCCGTAGAAGTGCCCGCCATGCAGAACGCGCTCGGCTTCAGCGTCGATGATCGGGTTGTCGTTGGCGCTGTTGAGTTCGGTTTCGATAAAGCCGCGCAGCCAGTTCAGGCTGTCGGCCAGCACGCCGAGCACATGCGGCGCGCAACGCAGCGAGTAACGATCCTGCAGGCGATGCAGCGGTGCAGTCGGCGCGTCGATCGCCAGATCCTTGCGCAGCCATGCGGCCACCTGCATCTGCCCCGGATGCGGTTTGGCGGCGAACAGGCGCTCGTCGAAGTGCTCCGGATTGCCTTGCAGCGCGACGACGTTGAGCGCAGTGATGCGCGTGGCCAGTTGCAGCAGATAATCGGCGCGAGCGAAAGCGAGGCAGGCGAGGCCGGTCATCACCGCCGTGCCGTTCATCAGCGCCAGCGCCTCTTTCGGGCGCAACACCAGCGGCGTCCAGCCGAGTTCGCGATGCACATCGGCAGCCTGGCGACGCTCGCCACGGAACATCACCTCGCGCTCGCCGGACAGGGTGGCGGCGACGTAGGACAGTGGCGTCAGATCGCCGCTGGCGCCGACCGAACCTTCTTCGGGAATAAGCGGCAGGATGTCGTACTCAAGAAACGCGTGCAGACGCTCCAGCAGCTCGACCCGAACCCCGGAGACGCCGTGACACAACGACTGCAAACGCGCCGCCAGCACCGCGCGAGTGGCTTGCGCGTCGAGCAGCTTGCCGAGGCCGCAGCCGTGAAAGGTGTAGAGATGACGCGGCAAGGCTTCGACGTGATGCAGCGGCACCGCGACCACGCAGGAATCGCCGTAACCGGTGGTGACGCCGTAGATCACGCCTTCCTTGTCCAGCAGCGAATCGAGAAACCGCGCGCCCTTGGCGATGCGCTCGCGATAGTCGGCGTCAGCCTGCAATTGCACGGGCGCCTGACGGTTGGCCAGGGCCAGCACGTCTTCGATGCGCAGAGGGCGTTCGCCGAAGGTTACCGGCTCATGGGTTGGCGTCGTCATCGGTCTTCCAGAAAGGGTAAAAGTTGAACCATTGCTGCGGGGCTTCGAGGCAATAGTGACTCAGGCGCTGCGCGTAGCGGGTGGCCCACTGATGAATGACCTGCTCGCGCTCGCGGCGCGTCCAGACCACCGCGTCGGCGAACGGTTCGAGAGTCAGGCGATAGTGGCCGTCGGGTTGCTTGAGGCACATCAGCAGATTGACCGGACACTTGAGCAGGCCGGCCAGCAACCACGGGCCTTGCGGGAACGGCGCCGGATGGCCGAGAAAATCCACGGTGACACTGCGCCCGCCATGCAGCGGGACGCGGTCGCCGGCGATCGCCAGCCACTCGCCGCGTTCCAGCCGTTCGTGCAGTTGCAGCATGATCACCGGGTCGAGTTCGCTGACCTGAATCAGGCGCAGATTGGTCGCCCCGGCCTCGCCGAGCAAGCGGTTGAACTGCTCGGCGTGCTTGGTGTGCACCAGCACGTTCATCGTGACCTTTTCGCCGATCTCCGCCAGCGCCCGGCAGACTTCGAGATTGCCCAGATGCGCGCCGACCAGCAGTTGCCCGCGACTGCCGCGCAATTGCTTGCGCAGCAGCGCCGGGTCGATGATTTCGATCTGTTCGATGCTCAGTTTGCCGTTCCACACATCGAGCTTGTCGAGCAGCGAATCGGCAAATGTCATGAACTGGCCGAACACCCGCCAGTGGCTCGGGCGCAGGTCGTCGCGCTGACTCCACTCGGCCAGACGCTGCTGGTACTGCCAGGCACTGCGCCGGGCGACGCGGCCGAACAGGAAAAAATACAGCACGATGGCGTACAGCAACGGACTGAGCAGGCGGCGGCCGAGGACTTTGGCGGCGAACGCGGTGAATTTCATCAGCAGGAAACTGCCGCGCTCTTCGCGGTCGGCCCAGTGCTTTTTGTCGGCTTCTTCGCTCATGGTTTCCACCGCCGCCAGAGGATCAGCGGCCAACGCAGCAACATGCCGAAGAACAGCCGCGTGTGCATGCTCGAAATCAGCGCGTTGTCGTGGAACAGGCGGAAGTGCGACACGCCGTCCAGCGGGTAGTGCACGCTGGTCTGCAGCCAGCGCATCGGCTGATTGCGCCACGCCAGGCGCACTAGAATGTCCGAGTCGAAATCCATGCGTTTGCCCACCTTGGCAGAGTCGATCACTGCCAGGGTCGGCGCCAGCGGATAAACGCGGAAGCCGCACATCGAGTCGCGAATCTGCAACGACAGGCTGTTGATCCACACCATCACGTGGGTCAGATAGCGCGCATACAAACGTCCTTTCGGCACGCTCTCGTCAAACAGCGGATAGCCGCAGATCATCGCCTCGGGATGGGCGCGGGATTCGCCGACGAAGCGCGCGACGTCGTGCAAATCGTGCTGGCCGTCGGCATCGACCTGCAAGGCATGGCTGTAGCCCAGGCGCGAGGCTTCGCGCAGACCGGTCATCACCGCACCGCCCTTGCCCTGATTGGCGGTCAGGCGCACCAGGAAAACCCTGTCGCGCTCGGCCAGGGTGTCGAGCACCCGCGCGCAGGACGGCTCGCTGGCGTCGTCCACCAGAATGCACGGCAGACCTTGTGCGAGCAGGGCATCGACCACGGTGGTGATCGCGGTTTCGTGGTTGTAAACCGGGATTACGGCGCAGGGGTTATGCATACCGGTGATCCCTGTAGGAGTGAGCCTGCTCGCGATTGAGTGCGCAGCACTCACCGAAATCAACCATGACCAACATCCAGTAAAATCCTTCCGCTGGAACAGGTCGCCGTGTCATTGCGATAAGCGAAATACAACTTGCCGCGCTCGGCATCGAAACGCAGATGCAGCTGGATTTCATCACCCGGGCGCACCAGTTGCTGGAATTTCAGCACTTCCATTCCGGCGAACGCGCCGTCCAGCTTCAGCAACTGCCGACCCAGATTCAGCGCCCATTCCACCTGCACCACACCGGGCAACACCGGTGCCTTGGGAAAATGCCCGCTGAAGTAGGCCAGATCCGGCGGCACGCTGAGTTGCAGGCTCCACTCGCCGTCGCTTGTGCTTTGCTCGAGCACTTCGGGGACTTTCGGCCGTGCGGCCAGCAGCAATGCTTCGACGTCGGCTTGCGCCAGTTTGCCCTGGCTGTTCAACGGCATTTGCCGCAGCAGGCGCCAGCGCCGGGGCAGGGCTATGGCTTCGCAATGTTGGCTCAGATGTTTGCGCAGAATTTCGGTCAGGCCCCGGCGGCCGTGTTCGCGCAGGGCGAACAGGCCAGATTCGCTGAGCACCAGCAGCGCGCCGAGCGAGGCGCGGTTTTCCTGGACGACACCGAGGCGCGCTTCAGCGACCCAGTCGTGATCGATCAGAGCCTGTTCGAGCATTGGCAGCGAGATACGTTTTTCTTCAAGTTTGACGATCCGGTCGAGGCGACCCAGCAGTTCGAAGCGCCCATCGGCGGCAATGCGCGCGGCATCAGCGCTGTGTTCAACGTGGCCGGCAGGCAGATACGGCGAGGCGATCAGCAGGGCGCCGTCGCTGTCCTGGCTCAGCTCGACGCCAGTGAACGGCTGCCACAACGATTCGCCCTGACGCCAGGCGATGCCGCCGGTCTCCGAGCTGCCGAGGATTTCCGTCGGCCATTGCTGCAAGCGCTGTTGCAGACTTTGCGCGGCCTCCAGCGGCAACGCGCCACCGGATGAAAACACCCGGCGCACTGCGCTCAAGGCTCGCCAGTCGAGGTTGTCGCCCATGCGCTTGAGCAGCGCCGGGCTGGCGACCCAGGCGAACGCCGGGTGTTCGCGGCTGGCGCGCTGCAAGTCTTCGGAAAACGCCAGTTGCCGGCGCACGAATGGACGTCCAGCGCACAACGGCCACAACACGCGAAACAGCAGACCATAGATGTGTTGCGTGGCGACGCTGCCGATGATGCAGGCTTCACCGAGGTCTGCGCCCCACAACTGTTCCAGCGCTTCGACTTCGTTGGCCAACTGGCGCAAGGTCTTGTCGATGCGCTTGGGTTCGCCGCTGGAGCCGGAGGTGCACAGGCTCAGTCGGCATTGATCGAGGTCCAGTTGTGCTCCGGGCAGTTCGGGCTGAGTGAAGTCGTCCAACTGTGCATCGCCCGATTGATCGGTCAGCCATAGATCGACTTCCTGCGACCAGCGCTGGCGCGTCTGCGCTTGCAGGTCTGCCGGCAGCAACACGCTGACGCCGGCGCGCCACGCACCGAGCAGGGCGATGGCGAGGTCGGCGGCATCTTCCAGGTGCACGGCCAGGCGTTTCACGCCCTGACTTTGCAGGCCAGCGGCAACGCTCAGGGCCTGCGCTCGCAGTTGCGTGTGATCGAGGGCCGGCGCCTGGCAGATCGCCCGCGCCGGCCATGCCTTGAGCAACAGCTGCTCAAGTTTTATCCAATTCATGTACGGCCTCTTACCCGTTGTCGTATCAGCCATTCAATGGCAAACATCAGGCCGATCAATCCGTAGGAGATCAGGCCGGTGTACAACATCCACCAATCCAGCGGCGCCCACAGGGTGAGGAGGGCGGCGCACAAACCGTTGCAGAAGAAAAATACGCTCCAGGCCAGCGTGACCTTGCGTGTGTAGCGAACGGCAACCTCCGGCAGCTCCGGCTCACGCAAGCGCGCCAGACGCTCGACCATCGGCGGGCCGTATTTCAGGCTCACGCCGAACAGCACCAGCATGAAACCGCTGATCAGCACCGGGTACCAGCGCAGCAATTGCGGGCTGTCGAATACCGCCAGCAGCAGGCAGAACGCGATCGCTACGCAGGCCATCCACAGGCTGCCGGGTTTACGCTCGCCGGTCAGGGCGCGCGCCAGCCACAGGCTGCCCAGCAGCAGCGCAAATTGCCACGGGGCGAAATGCTCCATGCCGAAATACACCGCAAAGGGGTACAGCAGACCGGCCAGCAGCAGGCCCAGGCCGATCAGTCGGCTCATGCGGCCGGTTGAACCAGACGGAACACCGCCTCGACCACGTCACCGACGGTGCGCACTGATTTGAACTCTTCGGCGGCGATTTTCTTGCCGGTCTGGCGTTTGATGTGATCGATCAGGTCGACGGCATCGATGCTGTCGATTTCCAGATCCTGATACAGATTGGCGTCCATGCTTACACGGGCCGGATCCAGTTCGAACAGCTCGACCAGGGCATCGCGCAGGGTGTTGAAAATATCGTCACGAGTTTGCATGGTCCGGTCTCAAGCTGCCTGTTTTGCCGTGACGAATGCCGCAAGGCTGGCCACGTTGGTGAAATGGTTGCGGGTGTCTTTGGCATCGGCGTCAATCTTGATGCCGTATTTTTTCTGGATCGCCAGGCCCAGTTCCAGTGCGTCCACGGAGTCCAGGCCGAGGCCTTCGCCGAACAGTGTCTGCTCGTCGCCGATGTCCTCGGGGCTGATGTCTTCGAGGCCGAGGGCGTCGATGATCAGCAGTTTGATGTCACGCACCAGGCTAGCGGTGTTCAGTTCGCTCATCTGCGGCGAGCTCCTTAATGAAATAGTCATGCAAATAATCGTTGAGCTTGCGCGAGGCCTGCGGTGCGGGGCCTTGCGCGGCGAAGGTCTGTGGGTCTATATCGGCCCCCACGCGGAAACTGAAGTGCACGCGGCGATGGGGGATGCGATACCACGGCTCGGCTTTGGTCAGGGTGGTCGGGCTGACCTTGATGATCACCGGGGTAACGATTTTCGCACCGCGCAAGGCAATCGCCGCCGCCCCCCGATGAAAGGCCGGCGCCTGCCCCGGCTGGGTGCGCGTGCCTTCGGGGAAGATGATCAGGGTCTGACCGTCCTGCAACGACTGCGCGGCGGCGTCGAGCATGTCCATGCTGCCGTCGTTGCTGATGTATTCGGTGCGGCGCAGCGGGCCACGGGTGAAGGGATTTTCCCACAGGCTCTTCTTCACTACGCAATTGGCGTGGCGCACCAGACCGATGAGAAATACCACATCGATCAGCGACGGGTGGTTGGCGATGATCATCTGCCCCGGCCGGCCGAGGCGTTCTGCGCCCTCGATGTCGTAGGTGAGCACGCCGGTGCGAGCCATGAAGCGTACAAAAAACCAGAACAGCCGGCTGACCGTGCGCCGGGCGCGCAGGCGATGTGCCAGTGCGTCACCGGGCAGGCAGCCGAGCAGCGGAAACACCAGCAGGCGCAGACACAGCCCGCCGAGCCCGAACAACGCGAAGCTCGCAGCAGTGGCCAGCAGGCGCCAGTAGTAGGCGTCGCGGTGTTTGGCGGTCACGGGTTGCGATGCCAGGTCCATACACGATTTTTCCACGCATGTTGGCAGTCAGGTTGCTGGCCGAGTAGGGTTCGCAGCAGGTTGAGCGGGTGCGGCCAGTGCGCCTTTGACCGGGTTTCGGTGCTGCTGTTCAGGGTCAGCCGCCAGTCGGTACCGGGCGTGAGCAACAAACCCAGTGCATAAGGGAACGGCACATCATCGACCCACTGTGAATATGCCTCGGGCGGTTGCTCTTCGGTGACCACCAGCAGCACCGCCGGGGCGCCTTCATCAAGCAACGCAGCGGCTTCGAGCATGCCGTGTTCGAGGCCGTCGCCAGCGGCAGCGAGGGCAGTCATTTCGCTGGTTTCGCCGCGCATGATCGACCACAAGCCGATGATGGCGTTGTGCACTGAGAGACTGAATTGGGTCGGCGACAGCGGCTGTTCGGTGGCCAGGTCGCGAAGGATTTCAAAGGTGCGCGGGGTTTCCCCGTGCCGGGAGACGAACACCAGCGGCAGATTGTCCCGTCCGTCGGCCAGCGGCCAGCCAACGCTGAAGGCCATGCGCGCCAGGCGGCTGAGGCGACGGCGTTGCATGGCCGGCAGAAACGACACATCGGGCGCGGCATCACTGCTCTGGAGCACGACCGGTTGTCGGCTCCAGGCCTGCCAGGCGTCCACGCTGTCGAGCCCCGGGGCCCACGCGCGCCATTGGGCGATGTTGAAGTTGATCACGGACATTCATCCCGCCCCTGCGGGCTTTCGTTGACGCGTTGAGTCGCCAGCGCCGCAGCAGGCTTGGCTTGGCGCAGGGCGCCGGGTGGCGCGCATTATCCCGGTGCGACGGGTGTGTAGCAAATGCTGGTTACATTTTGCCCAACAAAATGTACCGAGCGGTTCGTTGGGGTGGCTATCACTTGGCCATTATCCATATTCCCCGCGGCCCGTCTGTCAGGAGTCTCTGCGATGGCTGGCGGTTTTTTCCATGGCTGAGCGTCGATATTTACACCTGACGGCGTAGTCCATGTCCGTGAAGGTAGCGAAGCGCGGTCGACGGCAACTACACTCGGTCATTCTTTGATACACGGAGGTTTGGTCATGCGGCGCGTGGTGTTCAATCAGAAAGGTGGCGTGGGCAAATCCAGCATCGCCTGCAACCTGGCGGCGGTCAGCGCCAGCGAGGGTTATCGCACGTTGTTGGTCGACCTCGATGCCCAGGCCAATTCCACCCAGTACCTGACCGGGCTCACCGGCGACGACATCCCCATGGGCATCGCCGATTTCTTCAAACAGACCCTGTCTTCAGGGCCGTTCTCGAAAAAGAATCAGGCCGACATCTACGAAACCCCGTTCGACAACCTGCACATCATCACCGCCACCGCCGAGCTGGCCGATCTGCAGCCCAAGCTCGAGGCGAAACACAAGATCAACAAGCTGCGCAAGTTGTTGGACGAGTTGTCCGAAGACTACGACCGCATTTATCTCGACACCCCGCCTGCGCTGAATTTCTACGCGGTATCGGCGCTGATTGCGGCGGATCGGGTGTTGATTCCTTTCGACTGCGACAGTTTCTCGCGTCAGGCGCTGTACGGGCTGATCGCCGAAATCGAGGAACTGAAGGACGACCACAACGAAGGCCTGGAAGTCGAAGGCATTGTGGTCAATCAGTTTCAGGCCCGGGCCAGCCTGCCACAGCAGATGCTTGATGAGCTGATCGCTGAGGGCCTGCCGGTGCTGCCGGTGTATCTGAGCAGTTCGGTGCGCATGCGCGAGTCGCACCAAGCCAGCATGCCGCTGATCCACCTCGACCCACGGCACAAACTGACCCAGCAGTTTGTTGAACTGCACAATCTGCTGGAAGACCACTGATTTTCCGAATGACACGCAAACTCCTAATGTGGGAGCGAGCCTGCTCGCGAATAGGCCGGCACATCCAATATCAGCGCTGAATGATCGGCCGCTTTCGCGAGCAGGCTCGCTCCCACAGGGTGATCTAGTTGTGTCAGATCCCTTGGCTACGCAGCCACGCCATCAGCTGCGGCAGCGGAAACGCACCACTCTGCCGCGCCACTTCCCCGCCGTTTTTAAACAGAATCAGACTCGGAATCGAGCGAATCCCCAACTGCGCCGACAACTGCGGGTTCGCCTCGCTGTCGAGCTTGGCCAGCCGACACTTGCCCGCCAGTTGCGCTGCGGCCTGTTCGAACACCGGCGCAAACGACTTGCACGGTCCGCACCAGTCCGCCCAGACATCTACCAGCAACGGCAGATCACCTTTGATCTGACTGGCGTAATCGCCTTGCTTGAGTTCGAACGGTTTGCTCAACAGCACCGCAGACTTGCAGCGCCCGCATTTGGGCTGGTCAGCCAGGCGCTCGGCGGGAATGCGGTTGAGGCCGTTGCAGGTGGGGCAGGGTATTAGAAGAGCCATTGTGATACCAACACTGTGTTCGTAATTTTTGTATCTTGGAGGCATAAACGGGGATTTCAAGAATTCTATATTCAGCGCTGCCATCGGCCGGATCTGGTCTTTCTACACGTCAGCTCAATCGCATTTCTAACGCGTAAGAAATTTCTGTCAGATAATGTCGGCTTTTCTTCGTTTTGATTGGGGTAGACTCCCGGCAATATGAGGTTGTAAGGTTCTGTTTTTTGGGAAGGTTAGCGAAATGGAGATGCTGGGGCGTATTTCTTTGCCAAAATGGTTGTTTCTTTGCCTGTTGTTGGGTGCAGCTGCTTTAGGCTGGGGCAGTGATAGTTTTTGGGGTGGAGCCAATCAGGTAGGAATTGTATTTACCATATTTGGTACGATTTTTACGGTTGTAACCTTCGTTTATGTCGGCCGAATAAGTAGTTTGCTCAAGAAGAAAATTCGCGTTCCCGAAGTTCATTCTGTATTGGAGGCGCTATTGCCCGCAATACGGGAAGGAATTAAGAATTGGGAAGCGCTCGAAGGTTTAGAGGATCCCGAGGAAGCGAAGAAGCATTTAGAATACAAACATGAGGCTATAACGCTTATCTACAAAGCTAAAGGGCATGTGCAAAGTATCAGGCCTAGCCTCGAAGTGTTGCAAAAGGAATGTGCGGACGAGCTTCTTGCCTTAATGAGTGAAGATAAAACACTATTTCGAAGGGCGCCTGACCTTAATCCGGCCCGTGCATGGCGAGTGCAGCGCGAACTGAATAGATTTTCGGTTTTACTTGACAGTTATGCAAAAGATAATGAGGCAGCTCGAGTATGAAAAATTCTACCGCGAGAAATATGGTCGTTCGCCTAATTGAGGAGACTTCACGGCGCTCAATCAGGTGGGCGGTAAGCGACGTGCCGTTGACAATTAAACAGGGTACTAACAATTACTTTCCTCTTTTTGTAGAGACTAGATTTAAGGGGAAAAGAATCGCTCTCTACGAGGTTAAATATCGCCACTATACCGATGAAGAGGAGTTTTACTGGTCCTATACGAATGTGATCGCAATCTTGGATGAGAATGATCGGGTCTTATGGGAGTACGATGGTGTTGAAAAGGAGATGAGAGAGCTATTCGCGGATGTTCGACGCTCTATTACAGATGTCGATACTCTTCTCAATTATTTTCGCTGAGCAAGTCGAACGTACGTGGTGAATAGTTGTTTTTCTGAGCGCGCTTGGTTGCAATTTTCCATTGCGACTATATGGCTTTAGGTTATGACCTGCCTTCCGGGCATTCACCTATGAAAAGCTTTAGGAAGAACAACTGATCTCCAAATGCTTGCCCCACTCCGGTGGCCGCTCGGCATAACCTTCCATTCCCGGCTGTTCCTCGAACGGCTGGCTCAGCACCGCATGCAGCCGGCGCACCTCGGAATAATCGCCTTGCTCGGCCGCATCAATGGCTTTTTGCGCCAGGTAATTGCGCAGGATGTACAGCGGATTGACCGCGTGCATCCGCGCGCGGCGTTGTGCCTGATCGGCATCGCCGTCGCGGGCCACCCGGGCGACGTAGCGTTCGCCCCAGGCATCGAAGCCCTTGATATCGACGAAGTGGTCGCGCAGGCGGGCGATGGCCTGTTCGGCTGACTCTTCACCGAGGCGGCGGAAGAACAGCGTGTAGTCGACGCCGCTGTTCTGCATCAGTTGCAGCAGGTTTTCCAGCAGTTGCTGGTCATCGTCCTCGGCGGTGGTGAAGCCGAAGCGGCGGCGCATCAGGTCGAGGTAGTGCGCCTGGAACAGCGGCAGGTACAGGCCGAGGGTTTCACGCAGGGCCTCGACGCTGATGAACGGCGTCAACGCCTGGGCGAGGGCGCTGAGGTTCCACTGGCCTACCGGCACCTGATTGCTGAACGAGTAGCGGCCCTGATCATCGGAGTGGTTGCAGATGAAATGCGCGTCGAAGTCATCGAGGAAGGCGAACGGGCCGAAGTCGAAGGTGATGCCGAGGATCGACATGTTGTCGGTGTTCATCACGCCGTGGCAGAAGCCATAGGCCTGCCACTTGGCGATCAGCTCGGCGTTGCGCTCGACGATTTCGCGGAACATCGCCAGATACGGTTCCGGTTGCTCAAGGCATTCTGGGAAGTGCATCGCCAGCACATGCTCAGCGAGCTGTTTCTGCTGCTCGGGGCGTTTGGTGTAGTAGAAATATTCGAAGTGGCCGAAGCGGATATGGCTCGGCGCCAGGCGCAGTACCATCGCCGCGCGTTCCTGCTTTTCCCGCCAGACCGGCGTGTCGGAGCCGATCACGCAGGCGGCCCGCGAAGACGGAATGTTCAGCGCGTACAGCGCTTCAGAAGCGAGAAACTCACGGATCGAGGAGCGCAATACGGCGCGGCCATCGCCCATGCGCGAAAACGGCGTCTGCCCGGCGCCCTTGAGGTGCAAGTCCCAGTGCTCACCGGCGTTGTTATAGACCTCGCCCAGCAGCAGACCGCGACCGTCACCCAGTTGCGGGGTATAGCCGCCGAACTGATGCCCGGAATACACCATGGCCCGCGGTTCGGCGTCGGCCCAGAGTTTGTGGCCGCCGAACAGTTGTGCGAATTCTTCGGTTTCGGCGCTGGTCGCGTCGAGATCCAGCAAGGCCAGGGCTTCGGGACTGGCGACCACCAGACGCGGGTTGTCGATCGGCTCCGGCAGTACGTGCGCAGAGAACGCGTCGCCGAGACGGGCGAAGCGGTTGTCGAAAGTCAGTTCGTCGAGGGCTTTCACGGGCCGGCTCCAGCAGAATGTCCGAGCATTCTGCTGGGACCATGTCGGTTAGTCGAGTTTGCTCGGTGGCGGTTCCGGCAACGGTTTCTGCCCGTCGACGATCGGCACGATGGTTTTGTTCTCGGGTTCCACAGGCACCATCTTGTATTCCTGGCCGTGCAGGTTCTTCAGATAAACCTCCATCTGCCGGAACGAGATGTTGATGTGCTGCTTCTTGAACTCGCGGTTGATGAAGCGGTTGACCTCATCGAGCACCGGGTTGCGGTCGCCCAGATCACGCACATGCATGCGCAGTTCGTGGTCGAGGGTGCTTTCGCCGAAGTTGAGGAAGTACACGTGCGGCTCCGGTTCCTTCAGCACGCGCGGATTCTCCCGGGCCGCCTTGAGCAGCAGCTCCTTGACCAGGTCCAGATCCGAGCCGTAATCGACGCCGAGCTTCAACGTTACCCGAGTGATGGTGTCGGTCAGCGACCAGTTGATCAGTTGCCCGGTGATGAACGTCTTGTTCGGGACAATGATGTCCTTGCGGTCAAAATCCGTGATGGTCGTGGCGCGGATGCGGATCTTGCTCACCGTACCCGAGAGGTTGCCGATGGTGATGGTGTCGCCGATTCGCACCGGGCGTTCGAAGAGGATCATGATGCCGGAGATGAAGTTGGCGAAGATCTCCTGCATACCGAAACCGAGGCCTACCGACAGCGCCGCCACCAGCCATTGCAACTTGTCCCAACTGACGCCGAGGGTCGACAGGGTGGTGACAAAACCAACGCCGGCAATCACGTAGGACAGCAGCGTCGTTGTCGCATAAGCGCTACCCTGCGCCAGATTGAGCTTGGACAGCACGAACACTTCGAGCAGACCGGGCAAGTTGCGCGCCAGCGCGAAGGTGATGCCGATGATGATCAGCGCGCCGAGCATGTCGCCGATGCTGATCGGCACCATGCTCATGTTGGCGCCGGTGCCGCTGGTGTATTCGTAGAGGGTGATGTTGTCCAGATACGAGAACACCGAAATCAGGTCCGACCAGACCCAGTACAGCGCCGCGATGAAGCCGCCGAGCAGGGCCAGACGGATCAGGCGCAAGGACTGTTCGTTGACCTTTTCGATATCCAGCGTCGGTTCTTCGATCACCGCTTCGCCGTCGCCAGCCTCCTTCGCTGCCTGCCGTTTGGCCAGCGCGCGCTGGTAAGCCAGACGCCGCGCGGCAACGCTCAGGCCACGCACGAAGGTCGCCTCGATCACCAGCCAGAACATCAGCAGATACAAGGTATTGATCAAGCGATCACTGAGTTTCAGTGCGGTGTAGTAGTAGCCGAAGCACACCGCGACAAACAGGGCGATCGGCAGCAGGGTGAACATCACCCCGACGGCTTTGCGGAACAGCGAGGCATTCTGGTGGGTCGGGCTGCTGATCAGCAGGCGACTGAGCAGCCATGCCATCAACGCATAGCAAGTCAGCACCACCGGCATGCCTAGCACGTCATCGGCCAGCGCCGCCGGTTGCAACTCGGCGACGGCTACCACGGCGACCAGCGCCATTACTACCAGGCCGAGTCGACGCACCCAGCCCTGAAGGAACTCGACCTGCGGCTTCTCCCAGCGGAAGTGCAATTCCGCCACACCGCCGGGCGCGAGGATCCGGTAAGCGGTGTAGAACACCAGCCAGGCCTGTCCCATCTGCAACAGTGCCGCGCCCATATTGGCGTTCTGCCCGCGCGCGTCGATCTGCAAGGCCAGACCGCACAGCGCCAGACCCAGCGCCACCGGCATCGCCAGCAGAATATTGATCAGAATCGCCTGCGGCGTATGCCATTGACTGTCGCGCTTGAAGTGGCCGATGTCCTGGTGAACCTTGTTGAGTCTCCCGTACAGTGCCTTGCGTCGCCACAGCAGGGCGCCGATCAGCAATGCCAACGGCAGGAACAGCAAGGGGCGCTGGGTCAGGCCGTCAGTCAGTTCGCTCAGGCTCGATGCCCAGGGCAGGGTGTTGACCTGCCGCTCCAGCCGCTCCGGCACGCCGCGCATCCATTCCACGTCCAGCGGCTTGTTGCTGGGGATCCAGAACATCTGTTCGTCGAGGGTCGCGCGCAGGCTCTGCGCAGTGCTGAGCAATTGTTTCTGATTGAGCTGCAGGGTGATCGACTCATTGAGCATCGCGCTCAATTCGCGGTTCAGCCGCTCGAGCAGATCGGCGCGGGTGTTGGCCAGATCGAGCAGGCTTTTGCGCAACTGCGGGGTGACCTGCTCCGGCGGCTGCGTGGCCAGCAGATTGTCGACATAGGTCGCCGGATTGCTCAACAGCTCCCGCTGCTGGCTGACATCGAACTGATACAGGCGAATATCGGCAATCTGGTCGGCGAGGTCGCGGTCGACCTTCAAATGCGGCAACGCCTGTTTCTGCTTATAGAGAATCTTCGACAGCAACAGGCTGCCCTTGAGCACGCTGATCTGCTCGTCCAGTGCTGAATCGCTCTGGGTCAGGGTGTCGAGTTGCTGTTTGGTCTGCAGGTTCTGCTGCGTGACTTCGTTGAGGCGGTCAGTGCTCTTGAGCAAATAGTCGGAAAGCTTGAGGTTGGTCGCGCTCTCGCTTGCCAGCAGGCTGCTGCCGCCGGCCTTCTGCGCTTCGATCGATTGCTGGGTAACGGTTTCCTGCGACTGCGCCAGACGCTTCTGGTTGATCAGGGTTTGCAGTTCCTGAATTTCGCGGTCGAGGCGATCGGATTTTTCCGAGAGCAAGTCATGCTGGGCGTTGCCCAGATCCTGCAATTGAGTGTTGCCGGCCAGTTCCTGACGGCGCAGCGGAATCAACGCATTGAGTGCGGCCAGTTCGGCATTCAATTGGTCGCGCTGTTCGGCGGTGACCGTTTTGCCCGTGTCCTTGCCGGATTTGAGGATGGTGTTGATCTGCTGGATGCGCGTCTGGCTGGCGGAAATCTCAGCCTGCGCGCGCTCGGGGCGAGTCTGTGCGGTGATGATCAGACTGTTGGCTTCGGCCAGGGCTTTTTGCAGATCGCTTTGCTGGGTGGAGCGGTCGGTGAGGATCTGCTCCAGTTGCTGGATCGACTCTTTCGGAAAACGCTGCGCGACCGGCACTGGTGCGGTGGCCTTGAGGCGGCTGAGTTCGCGGGTGTTCTCGATCGTCAGCTTCGGCGCATTGGCCAGCTGACGCTTGAGATCGATCAGCTTCTGCTCGTAATCACGCTGGTTGTTCAGCTGATTGAGGGTGTTCTGCAGGACGGTCTGCAGGGTCTTCTTGTCAGCGTCCGGCAGTTTGCTGTCGGCCAGCTTGTCGAGGCTGGCCTGCACGGCGTCGCTGGACGGTGGTTCGGCAGCATGCAGCGGGCCGACGACAAGACTGAGGCCCAACAGGGCCGCGGCGAAAAAGGAGCGCAGGGTAGGCATAGAGACCGGTCAAGCAAGTGAGAGTGGAGGCAGTTTAGAGGAAGAGCCCGGGACCCGGGCGACTTCCTTCGGGGAATCTGACGCCCACTTTGCCGATCTTGTTCCCGTCCATGACCGCGACCGTCCAGTGGGTGTTGTTCCACTCCACCTGGTCACCGACGATGGGTGCACCACCGACTTTCTGGGCAATGAACGCGCCCAGGGTCATGTCCGGATCGATGCCTTCGGCCGGCAAGCCATACAGCGCTGCAACCGCTTTAAGCTGGGCGTCTCCTTCGAGCACGAAGTCGCCGAAGAAACGCAGATCGAGGCCGCGTTGCGGCGCCTGGCTGAACAGTTTGCCGAGGGCCGGCAAGTTGTGTTCGTGGCCAATAACACACAGCAAATCATCGACTTCCAGCACCGTACTACCCGACGGATGGAGCAATTGCTGGCCACGAAACAGGGCGGCGATGCGTGTGCCTTCGGGCATTTTCAGGTCTCGCAGGGGCGAACCGATGCACCATTTCTCGGCGCCGAGCTTGTAAACGAACAGTTCCCACTCGCTGGTCACGTGCACTTCCAGCGCCGCCCGGGAAATCGGCGCGGGCTCCGGCGGCACCGTCACTTTGAGCAGCTTGGCCACCCACGGCAGGCTCGTGCCCTGCACCAGCAGCGAGACCAGTACGATGAAGAACGCCAGATTGAAATACAGCTGCGCTTGCGGCAATCCGGCCATCAACGGGAACACCGCGAGAATGATCGGCACCGCGCCGCGCAGGCCGACCCAGGAAATAAAGGCTTTTTCGCGACCGTGGAAGGCCTTGAACGGCAGCAGGCCGACCATCACCGACAGCGGCCGCGCGAACAGGATCATCCACAGCGCCAGACCAAGGGCGGGCAGGGCGATCGGCAGCAGATCATGGGGCGTGACCAGCAGGCCCAGCACCAGGAACATGCCGATCTGCGCCAGCCAGGCCATGCCGTCGAGCATGTGCAGAATGCCGTGGCGGCTGCGCACCGGCCGGTTGCCGATGACCAGACCGCACAGGTACACGGCGAGGAAGCCACTCCCGTGCAAAGCGTTGGTCAACGCGAACACCACCAGACCACCGGCGATGATCAGGATCGGATAGAGCCCGGCGGCGAGATTGATGCGGTTGACCAGTTGCAGCATCACCCAGCCGCCGCCCAGACCGATCACACCACCGATGCCGAACTCGCGGATCAGGTGGGTCAGCAGACTCCAGTGCAGGCCTGTTTCGCCGCTGGCGAGCATGTCGATCAGGGTTACTGTGAGGAACACCGCCATCGGGTCGTTGCTGCCGGATTCGATTTCCAGACTGGCGCTCACCCGTTCGTTGAGGCCTTTACCGCCAAGCAACGAGAACACCGCAGCGGCGTCGGTCGAGCCGACAATGGCGCCGATCAGCAGGCCCTGAATCAGATTGAGGTCGAACAGCCACGCCGCGGCCATGCCGGTCAGCCCGGTGGTGATCAACACCCCGACCGTGGCCAGCGACAGCGCCGGCCATAACGCCACGCGGAAACTGGAAACCCGCGTACGTAAACCGCCGTCGAGCAGGATCACCGCCAGAGCAAGGTTGCCGACCAGATAGGCCGTCGGGTAGTTATCGAAAATGATCCCGCCACCATCGACCCCGGCACTCATGCCGACCGCGAGGATGATGACCAGAATCGGAATGCCGAGACGTGAAGAAAGCGAGCTGACAAGAATGCTTGCGCCTACCAGCAACGCGCCGATCAAGAACAGGCTGTTGATGGTCGTCGCATTCAAAGGCAGTACTCCAGAAGCGTAAAGACGGGGGCACAAACTGACCATGCAGTCTGCGTGCCAGCGATTCTAACCTGTTGAAATGTGATGCTGTCAAAAAGCTTTTTCAGGGTGGCATCAGGATTTGCGGCAGGCGGACGATTGCGGCCCTCACCCTAGCCCTCTCCCAGAGGGAGAGGGGACTGACCGCGGTGTTTGTTCGAATAACGCCGACCTGCAATTGCGCGTCGGACTCAGGTTTGAACAGCACAGAGATCTGCTCCCTTTCCCCCTCTCCCTCTGGGAGAGGGCTGGGGTGAGGGGCTTTTGACCTTGATCTCAAAATTTACAGACTGAACCGTCCAACCATGTTGTTCAGATCCAGCGCCAAGCGCGACAGCTCGTTGCTCGCCGCACTGGTCTGACTCGCGCCGGTCGCCGATTGCACCGACAGATCACGGATGTTGACCAGATTGCGGTCGACTTCCCGCGCCACCTGCGCCTGCTCTTCGGCGGCGCTGGCGATGACCAGGTTGCGCTCGTTGATTTCGACGATGGCGCTGTTGATCGTGTCCAGCGACATACCCGCGCCTCGGGCGATGTTCAAGGTCGATTCGGCGCGCTCGGTGCTGTTGCGCATCGAATCCACGGCGTGTTCGGTGCCGCTCTGGATGCTGCCGATCATGCGTTCGATTTCGCTGGTCGACTGTTGAGTGCGATGGGCCAGCGCGCGCACTTCGTCCGCCACAACGGCGAAACCACGACCGGCCTCACCGGCACGGGCCGCTTCGATCGCTGCGTTCAGTGCCAGCAGGTTGGTCTGGTCGGCGAGGCCACGGATGACGTCGAGTACCTTGCCGATATCGCGGGATTCATTGGCCAGATCGCCGATCAGCGAAGCCGTGCTCTGCACATCGGCGCTCATGCGTTCGATGGCGCTGACGGTTTCCTGCACCAGATCACGACCGTCGCCCGCCGAAGTGGTGGCGTTTTTCGAGGCTTCCGAAGTGCTGACCGCGTTGCGCGCGACTTCTTCGACGGCACTGGTCATCTCGTTGACGGCAGTGGCCGCCTGCTCGATTTCGTTGTTCTGCTGGGTCAGGCCGCGAGCACTTTCGTCGGTGACGCTGTTGAGTTCTTCAGCGGCGGAGGCCAACTGCGTGGCCGAACCGGAAATGCGCTGCAGGGTGTCGCGCAGCTTCGATTGCATCTTGGCCATGGCGGCCAGCAGGCGCCCGGCTTCATCTTCGCCATCGACATGGATCGGCTGGGTCAGGTTGCCTTCGGCGATGGTTTCCGCTGCCTCGAGTGCCTTGGAAATCGGTTTGGTAATGCTCACGGTCAGCAGCCAGGCGAACAGCAAGGTCAAGCCGCTGGCGATCACCAACAAGGTGACGACCAGATCGAATGACATCGAGTATTGATCCTTGGCGCCCTGATCGGTCTCGGCAATTTGCTGGGTATTGATCTCCAGCAAGCGCGCGAGGGCGGTGTTTACTGCTTCAGAGTTGCTCAGCAAATCGCTGTTGAGCATCTGCCGCAACTCGTCGACCTGATTGTTGCGCGACAGGGTTTTCATGCGCTCTTCAAGCTGACGGTACTGCGCCAGCAACTGCACGTATTGATCGTACGCCGCGCGTTCTTCAGGGCCGGAGATCAGCGGCTCGTAGGCACGTTGCGCATCGCTGATCTGGCGGTTGCGCATGTCGAACAGTTCGATGGTTTTCTGCTGCACGTCGGGTTCGCGGTTGATCAGCAAACGATAGGACAGCACGCGCAGACGCAGGGTCAGTTGGGTGAATTCGTCGAGGGCCTTGATCGATGGCACGCTGGCGGTGGCGATGTCTTCGCCGGCCGCGCGGATCTTGCTCATCTGGTTCAGCGCAAACACGCCGAGAATCAACATCAGGCCGCCGATCAGGGCGAAACCGGTGAACGCCCGTGGGGCGATATTCATATTGCGAAGGGACATGGGCGGATACCGAAAAGGGCCGCATCCATGCGGGCTGAGACTGCTGTATGGGTGACTTATCGGTCGTACGACTAAAGTCTTGAGGTGGTGTGCGTATTTGTCGCAGACAGCCCTGAGCGACGAAGTGCAGGAACCAGATCGACCAATCACAGTCTTTTGAACTCGCGAGAACGCTTGCCCGCCAGGCAAATCAAGGCCTTGCGCCGGTTTAACCCTGGCATCCGTGGTGACTTTTCTTTATCGTACGCGCCCTTTGAAAAACGCTTGGAAGATCAAAATGTTGGAAGCATCCCTCAGCCAATTGGAACAGCTCGTCAGCGATCTGGTGCAACAGAACCAGACCTTGCTGCAGACCAACCAGACCCTGTCCACGGAACTGGCCCAGGCCAAGGATGAAAACGAAAACCTGCAACTGAACCTGATGGAGCAGGAAGAAAAACACGGCGCCACCGCCGCGCGCATCCAGGCACTGGTCGATCGCGTCAACGCAGGTCCCGTCAGCGCATGAACCACGGCACAGCAGGGGTAAAAGTCATCTCCATTCTTGGCGAGGACTATTCGATCAAGGCGCCGGCCGGGGAAGAACAGACCCTGCTCGACGCGGCGATGATGCTCAAGGCAGCGCTGGAAGACACCAAGCGCAAATACCCGACGCTGATCGGCGATCGCTTGCTGGTCCTGGCGGCGATGAATCTGTGCTCGCAGCAGATCGAAATGAAGAAGCAGCACAAAGAAGAACTCGAGCGTTATCAAGAGCAAGTCAGCGCCACGGTCGAGACCATTGCCAAGACGATCAGTCAGGGTTGAAGCAGAGAGAGTAGGCCCGCGGGGGACTGACCGAGTCGTCTTGCGCCATGCGTCGATCTGAAAGACTTGTCGATGATGGATTCGGTAAGGTCATTTCAAGTCGGCGTAGTTCTCAAATATCCCCCAATCGGCTCCCTCTCCTTCGGGGAGAGGCTGGGGTGAGGGTCACGAACTCACCCCGGTCGTCGATCAGAACCACTCCTCGCGCATCCCCAGGCACGTATCGTCCCGCGCTTCCAGCAGGTCCAGCTCATGCTGGCACCCTGGCACTTCCCACGTCAGGAAATACCGCGCCGCCTGCAACTTGCCCTTATAGAAGTCGACATCCGCCGCATTGCCTTTGGCCAGGCCTTCCTCGGCGCGAATCGCCTGCTCCAGCCAGCGCCAGCCGATCACTGCGTGGCCGAACACTTTCAGGTACAGCGCCGAGTTCGCCAGACTGCTGTTGACCTTGCCCTGGGCCAGATCGGTGAGCAGGCCGATGGTCACGGTTTGCAGGCGGGCAACGAGTTTTTCCAGCGGTTCGCGCAGTGCGCTCAGCGAGTCGTATGCGGTCGCGCGTTGCGCGGTGTTGGCGATCAAGCGAATCAATTGCTTCAACCCGGCGCCACCGTTCTGCGCCAGCTTGCGTCCGAGCAAATCGAGCGACTGGATACCGTGGGTACCTTCGTGGATCGGATTCAGGCGGTTGTCGCGGTAGTACTGCTCCACCGGGTACTCGCGGGTGTAGCCGTGGCCGCCAAGAATCTGGATCGCCAGTTCGTTGGCTTTCAGGCAGAACTCCGATGGCCAGGATTTAACGATCGGCGTGAGCAGGTCCAGCAGCTCATGCGCCTGTTTACGCTCGGTTTCGGTCTCCAGCGTCGTGGTGTCATCGAACAGCCGCGCGGCATACAGGCCAAGATCAAATGCACCTTCGACGTAGGATTTCTGCGTCAGCAGCATGCGTCTGACGTCCGCGTGCTGAATGATCGCCACCGGCGCCGTGGTCGGATCCTTGCTGTCCGGCACCCGACCCTGCGGCCGCTCGCGGGCGTACTCCAGCGAATACAGGTAACCGGCATAACCGAGCATCACCGCGCCCATGCCGACGCCGATCCGCGCTTCGTTCATCATCTGGAACATGTAGCTCAAGCCGTGGTGCGGCTTGCCCACCAGATAGCCGACGCACTCGCCGTTATCGCCGAAGTTCAGTGCCGTCGAAGTGGTGCCGCGCCAGCCCATCTTGTGGAACAACCCGGCGAGCAGGACGTCGTTGCGCTGGCCGAGGCTGCCGTCGTCGTTGACCAGAAACTTCGGCACGATAAACAGCGAAATACCTTTCACCCCCGGCGGTGCATCCGGCAGTTTGGCCAGCACCATGTGCACGATGTTTTCCGACAGCGGGTGATCACCGCCGGAAATGAAGATCTTGTTGCCCTTGAGGCGATAGGTGCCGTCGGATGCCGGCTCGGCGCGGGTACGAATATCCGACAGCGACGAACCGGCATGGGGCTCGGTCAGGGCCATGGTGCCGAAGAAGCGGCCGTCGATCATGGGTTGCAGGAAGCGCTGTTTCTGCTCTTCGCTGCCAAAGCTCTCGATCAGGTTGGCCGCGCCCATGGTCAGGAACGGGTACGAGGTCGACGCGGCGTTGGCTGACTGGAAATGCGCAAAGCAGGCTTGCGACAGCAGGGTCGGCAGTTGCATGCCGCCGGCCTCGAAACTACGTGCGGCGTTGAGAAAACCCGCTTCGAGGAAGGCATCCACGGCCGGTTTCACTTCGGGAATCAGAATGGCCTGGCCATCTTCATAGCGCGGCTCGTTTTCATCGCCCTTGCGGTTGTGCGGGGCGAAATACTTTTCGGCGATGTTGCGCGCAGTGCCGATGGCGGCGTCGAAGGTCTCGCGATTGTGCTCGGCAAAGCGCTCACGCCGGGTCAGGCCCTCGGCATCAAGGACTTCGTACAGCTCGAAAGCCAGATTGCGGGAACTGAGCAGCGTCTCGGACATGGCGGCCTACCTGGAAATTGGGGTTGGGCCGAGTCTAGGTGTGCTGATGAAGGCTGAACAGGAAGATTGATGAGCGTGATGCAGAAGCAAAAGATCGCAGCCTTCGGCAGCTCCTAGATTTGGAATGCGGTTCCATGTAAGAGCTGCCGAAGGCTGCGATCTTTTGATCTTCTGTGGGAGCGAGCCTGCTCGCGAAAGCGGTGGGTCAGGCAACATTCATGTCGTCTGGCACTCCGTCTTCGCGAACAGGCTCACTCCTACAGGGTATTTCATTCCAGGCGACCATTGCGGTCGCCTGGATTTACAGCGGTTTAACCGATGGTCATCAAACTGGCATTACCCCCCGCCGCAGCGGTGTTGACGCTCAATGCCCGCTCGATCACCAGACGCTCCAGGGCAATGTTGGTCTCGCCCTGAGACAGGCCCTGAACCCCAACGATCGCGCCGCCACGCTGGGCGATCTGCTGGCAGACGCCGCGCAACTGGTCGGAATGGCCATGATGCAGCACTGCATCGAACACCACTTCGTCCTTGTTCCAGTCGGCAACGCGCTTGATCCGTGCCTGGACTTCTTTCGGCAGACGGGCGAACAAGGCCTTGGTCAGCTCGGTTTCCGGCCACACTGCCGAACCACCCACCGCCAGCACCGCCGCCAGTTGCGTCAGCAGATCACCTTCGACCTCCGCCAGGCACAGCACGTGCTCGCGCGGCAGGATCGCGTAGCTGTTTTTCTCGCCGGTTGGCCCGGCCAGCACGCGGGTGATGCCGCTCTGTGATTGCGCCGCGTATTGCACGCACAGGCTGCTCAGATCAGCGAACTTGTTGTTGTCGGCCCAGGCTTTCAGAGCGTTCAACGATTGGCTCATGGCATCGCGCAAGCGCACGTCCGGGGCGACGATGGCGTCACCACGAGCGAAGGATTGTTCGATGGCGTCGGTCGGACGCGTCGACAGCAGGCGGTACAGGTACAGCGGGCCGCCGGCTTTCGGGCCAGTACCCGACAGGCCTTCGCCGCCGAATGGCTGCACGCCGACCACGGCACCAACGATGTTGCGGTTGACGTAGACGTTACCGGCGTTGACGTTGTCGATCACCTTGGCGATGGTCTCGTCGATGCGCGTGTGCACGCCCAGCGTCAGGCCGTAACCGGATGCGTTGATCTGGCCTATCAGTTGATCCAGCTCTTTGCGCTTGTAACGAACCACGTGCAGCACTGGCCCGAAAATCTCGCGTTGCAGCTCGTCGAAGCTTTCCAGTTCGATCAGGGTCGGCATGACGAAAGTGCCGCGCTTGATCTCTTCGCTGTCGGCAATCGCCACCTGGTAAACACTGCGACCTTTGTCGCGCATGCCTTGAATGTGCTTGTCGATACCGGCCTTGGCTTCGGCGTCGATCACCGGGCCGATGTCCACGGATAGACGCTCCGGGTTGCCGAGACGGCTTTCGGCCATGGCCCCTTTGAGCATTTCGATGACGCGATCGGCGGAATCTTCCTGCAGGCAGAGCACGCGCAACGCCGAGCAGCGCTGACCGGCACTGTCGAAGGCCGACGACACCACGTCGATCACGACTTGTTCGGTGAGTGCCGAGGAGTCGACGATCATCGCGTTCTGGCCACCGGTTTCGGCGATCAGCGGAATCGGACGGCCCTGGCTGTCGAGACGGCCAGCGATGTTGCGTTGCAGCAAGCGCGCGACTTCGGTGGAACCGGTGAACATCACGCCTTTGACGCGTTCGTCACCGACCAGACCAGCGCCGACGGTTTCACCGCGACCCGGCAGCAGTTGCAGCACGCCTTCCGGGATGCCGGCTTCGAGCATCAGACGCACGGCTTGAGCGGCGACCAGCGGAGTCTGCTCGGCCGGTTTGGCCAGTACCGGATTACCGGCAGCCAATGCCGCAGCGACCTGGCCGCTGAAGATCGCCAGCGGGAAGTTCCACGGGCTGATGCACACCACCGGACCCAGTGGGCGGTGGGCGTCGTTGCTGAAATCGTTGCGCGCCTGCACTGCGTAATAACGCAGGAAATCGACCGCTTCGCGCACTTCGGCGATGGCGTTGGCGAAAGTCTTGCCGGCTTCGCGAGCCAGCAGGCCCATCAGCGGCTGGATTTCACCTTCCATCAAGTCAGCGGCGCGTTCCAGAATTGCTGCACGTTCGGCCGGCGGCGTGGCCTGCCAGATCGGCGCGGCGTTCAGCGCGCATTGAATGGCGTTGTCGACGTCTTCGACGGTAGCTTCTTGAACGTGGCCGACCACATCGCGGTGATCGGACGGGTTCAGCACGGCGACCGGCGTTTCGTTGCTGGACGCGCAACCAAGCATCGGCGCGGCTTTCCAGTCATTGTGCGCAGTGGCGAGCAAGGCGCAGGACAGCGAGGCCAGACGATGTTCGTTGGCCATGTCGATGCCGCTCGAGTTGGCGCGCTCGGCACCGTACAGGTCACGCGGCAGCGGAATGCGCGGGTGCGGCAGGCCGAAACCGCCTTCCACGGTCGCCATCTGCTCGATCTGCGCCACCGGATCGGCCACCAGTTCCTGAATCGAAATCGACTGGTCGGCGATGCGGTTGACGAACGAGGTGTTGGCGCCGTTTTCCAGCAGACGACGCACCAGGTACGCCAGCAGGGTTTCATGGGTGCCGACCGGTGCGTACACGCGGCACGGACGGTTCAGCTTGCCTTCGGAAACCTTGCCTACAACCTGTTCGTAGAGCGGTTCGCCCATGCCGTGCAGGCACTGGAATTCGTACTGCCCCGGGTAATAGTTCTGACCGGCGATGTGATAGATCGCCGACAGGGTGTGGGCGTTGTGCGTGGCGAACTGCGGATAGATGACTTCCGGCACCGACAGCAGTTTGCGTGCGCAAGCGATGTAGGAAACGTCGGTGTACACCTTGCGGGTATAGACCGGATAGCCTTCCAGGCCTTCAACCTGGGCGCGCTTGATTTCGCTGTCCCAGTACGCGCCTTTTACCAGACGGATCATCAGGCGATGACGGCTGCGACGGGCCAGATCGATCACGTAGTCGATCACGTACGGGCAACGCTTCTGATAAGCCTGGATAACGAACCCGATGCCGTTCCAGCCAGTCAGCTGCGGCTCGAAGCACAGACGTTCGAGCAGATCCAGCGACAGCTCGAGGCGGTCGGCTTCTTCGGCGTCGATGTTCAGGCCGATGTCGTACTGCTTGGCCAGCAGGGTCAGCGACAGCAGGCGCGGATACAGCTCGTCCATCACGCGCTCGTATTGCGCACGGCTGTAGCGCGGGTGCAGCGCCGAGAGCTTGATGGAAATACCCGGGCCTTCATAAATCCCACGACCGTGGGACGCTTTGCCGATCGAGTGGATCGCCTGTTCGTACGAGGCCAGGTATTTTTGTGCGTCGACTTCGGTGAGTGCCGCTTCACCGAGCATGTCGTAGGAATAGCGGAAGCCTTTGGCTTCGAACTTGCTCGCATTGGCCAGCGCTTCGGCGATGGTTTCGCCGGTAACGAACTGCTCGCCCATCAGGCGCATGGCCATGTCGACGCCCTTGCGGATCATCGGCTCGCCACTCTTGCCAATGATGCGGCTCAGCGAAGAAGTCAGGCCGGCTTCGTTGTGAGTGGAAACCAGTTTGCCGGTCAGCAGCAGGCCCCAGGTCGCAGCGTTGACGAACAGCGAAGGGCTGTTGCCCAGGTGCGGATGCCAGTTGCCGGTGCTGATCTTGTCGCGGATCAGCGCATCGCGGGTGCCTTTGTCCGGGATGCGCAGCAGCGCTTCGGCCAGGCACATCAGCGCCACGCCTTCCTGGGACGACAGGGAGAATTCCTGCAGCAGGCCCTGGACAATACCGGCACGACCGCCGGCACTCTTCTGGTTACGCAGTTTTTCTGCGATGGTCGCGGCGAGTTTGTTGGTGGCTTCGGCCATCGGTGCCGGCAGGCGCGCCTGCTCGATCAGCATCGGCACCACTTCCGGCTCAGGGCGACGGTAGGCCGCGGTGATCGAGGCACGCAGAACCGATTGCGGCAGGATGCTTTCGGCGAATTCGAGGAAGCATTGGTGAGCGTGATCGGTCTGCACTTCGCCTGCGTCATCGGCATCTTTGGCGGTCAAACCGTTCAACTCGGTCAAGGTTGCACCACCCTCGAGTTTTTCCAGGTAATTGAAAATTGCCTGCTTGATCAGCCAGTGCGGCGTGCGATCGATCGAGGTTGCGGCAGCCTTCAGGCGCTCGCGGGTCGGGTCATCGAGTTTGACCCCAAGGGTGGTGGTAGCCATATTTTTATCCTCATGGTTGCCACAGTTGCGTGGCATCAGCTGGCCGCAAGATTAGCCGTGCGCTGAATGAGGTGCAACCGGGTGCAACCCTTTTTTTGCCGGAATAATACGCAGCTCGTCAGGAAATAATTTCTGGTACGAAAGTGCTGCTCCTGCTTGGTGCTTTTACTTCTAGCAAAGAGGCGTGATTGCCACAAAAGGGAGCAAAAACGGGGTGATTGTCGATTAATCCGACTGGGTGCAACTAATTCGGGCGAAACTGGTTGCACCTTATTTGCTTTGTTGCATAGCATTCGCCGCCAAGGTGCAACCGGGAATAACCCGGTGCATCGGCTGATGGCTTTCCTGGGGAAACATCAGTCTTAAATGCGCGGGATCCCGGATCGTCTGCAAAACGTCGTCGTTTGCGAGCGGTTCACCACCGCCGCTACATAAAAACAAAGCCAGGGCGTAACTCAATGAGCGTAAGCAATCCAACCCTGATCACGTTCGTGATCTACATCGCAGCAATGGTGCTGATCGGCTTCATGGCCTATCGCTCCACCAACAACCTTTCCGACTATATTCTCGGCGGTCGCAGCCTCGGCAGTGTCGTAACCGCGTTGTCGGCCGGTGCTTCCGACATGAGTGGCTGGTTGTTGATGGGCCTGCCGGGCGCCATCTACATGTCCGGTCTGTCCGAAAGCTGGATCGCCATCGGCCTGATCGTCGGTGCCTACCTGAACTGGCTGTTCGTCGCCGGCCGTCTGCGTGTGCAGACCGAGCACAACGGCGATGCCCTGACCCTGCCGGACTACTTTTCCAGCCGTTTCGAAGATAAAAGCGGCTTGCTGCGAATTATCTCGGCAGTAGTGATTCTGGTGTTCTTCACCATCTACTGCGCTTCCGGCATCGTTGCTGGTGCACGTCTGTTCGAAAGCACCTTCGGCATGTCCTACGAGACGGCGCTGTGGGCTGGTGCTGCGGCGACCATTGCTTACACCTTCGTCGGCGGTTTCCTCGCGGTAAGCTGGACCGACACCGTGCAAGCCACCCTGATGATTTTCGCGCTGATCCTCACGCCGATCATCGTTCTGCTGGCAACCGGCGGCGTCGATACCACGTTCCTGGCGATCGAAGCCAACGATCCAAGCAACTTCGACATGCTCAAGGGCACCACCTTCATCGGCGTGATTTCGCTGTTGGGCTGGGGTCTGGGGTACTTCGGTCAGCCGCACATCCTTGCGCGTTTCATGGCAGCGGATTCGGTGAAATCGATTGCCAACGCCCGTCGCATCTCCATGACCTGGATGATCCTGTGCCTGGGCGGCACCGTGGCCGTCGGCTTCTTCGGTATCGCCTACTTTTCGGCGCACCCGGAAGTGGCCGGTCCTGTGACCGAGAACCACGAGCGTGTGTTCATCGAACTGGCAAAAATCCTCTTCAACCCATGGGTTGCCGGTGTGCTGCTGTCGGCCATTCTGGCTGCGGTAATGAGCACCCTGAGCTGCCAGTTGCTGGTGTGCTCGAGCGCCCTGACCGAAGACTTCTACAAGACCTTCCTGCGCAAGTCCGCTTCGCAACTGGAGCTGGTCTGGGTCGGTCGTGCCATGGTGCTGCTGGTGGCGCTGATCGCTATCGCACTGGCTGCGAATCCGGACAACCGCGTACTGGGCCTGGTGTCCTACGCCTGGGCCGGTTTCGGCGCTGCGTTCGGTCCGGTAGTGCTGATCTCGGTCATCTGGAAAGATATGACCCGCAACGGCGCACTGGCCGGTATCCTGGTCGGTGCGATCACCGTGGTGGTCTGGAAGCATTTCGAACTGCTGGGTCTGTACGAAATCATTCCTGGCTTCATCTTCGCCAGCCTGGCCATCTACTTTGTCAGCAAGGCGGGTGAGCCGACTCGCGGCATGGTTGAGCGCTTCGAGGCAGCGGAAAAAGACTTCCATCTGAACAAGTGATGGACTGAGCTTCGGCTCACATGAGAACGGCCCGTCTCCTACCGGAGGCGGGCCTTTTTTATTGCCTGTGGTTTTCCCTGAAGAATGTGCAGATCCAATGTGGGAGCGAGCCTGCTCGCGAAGGCGGTTGCTGGACCGACAAATGCCTCGACCGGTACACCGTCTTCGCGAGCAGGCTCGCTCCCACAGGGTGGGTGGCGGATTTGCTTGAATTGTCTGTAGTCGAACGGCCGAATTAACAAGGTCCTTTCAGCAAACTACGTAGGGCAAATCTGAATTTCCCGTCACCTGCTCATCGCCCCTTGCCCCTCATGCAGAATCGCCCGCCCTCACACTGCAGAGAGACATCGGATGTTCGCGCCTGCCAATCAACCGCGTTTCACGTTGACCCTCGAAGGCGCCCAGCATGACCTCAAGGTCCTTGAGTTCACGGGCAGGGAAGCCATCAGCCAACCCTTTCGCTTCGAACTGGAACTGGTCAGCGAGCGGCCGGACCTGGATCTGGAAAGCCTGCTGCATGGTCAGGCATATCTGAGTTTTGATGCTCAGGGTTGCGGTATTCACGGTCAGATTTATCAGGTCGGACAGGGCGATTCCGGGAAACGTCTGACACGCTATCACCTCAGCCTCGTCCCGCGTCTGACGTATCTCGGCCATCGCATCAATCAGCGGATTTTTCAGCATCAGAGCGTGCCGCAAATTGTCACTCAGGTTCTCAAGGACCATTCGATCCTGCGCGATGCCTTTGAATTTCGCCTGGGCAGCGAATATCCGGAGCGCGAGTACTGCGTGCAATACGCCGAAAGCGACCTGGCCTTTATCCAGCGTCTGTGTGCCGAAGTCGGCATTCATTACCACTTTCAACACAGCCCCGAAGGCCATTTGCTGGTGTTCGGCGACGACCAGACCGTATTCCCCAAGCTGGCCGCGCCAACGTTGTATCTGCCGGGCAGCGGCATGTCGGCGGGCGCCCCGGCGATTCAGCGTTTCAACGTGCGCGTGGAAACCCGCACCAGCGTCGTCACCCGGCGCGACTACAATTTCGAGAAACCACGCCTGTCGCTGGAAAGTCGCAGCGACGGTGAACAGCGTCCGGTGCTGGAGGACTATCACTTCCCCGGCCAATTCAATGATCGTGAAACCGGCAAACACCTGACGCGACGTGCGCTGGAACGGCACGTTGCCGATTACCGTCAGGCCGAGGGCAGCAGCGACGAATCTTCATTGGTCAGCGGACATTTTCTGCAACTCACCGAGCATCCGCGCAACGATTGGAATGATCTGTGGCTGCTCACTGCCGTCGAACATCGCGGCCGCCAGCCGCAGGTGCTGGAGGAGTCGGTGACCAGCGATGGCGAATCCTTTCAGGGTTACCGCAATACCTTCGTCGCCACGCCCTGGGACGTTTTCTTTCGCCCGGCACTGGCGCCGGAGAAGCCGCGCATGTCCGGTTACCAACCTGCCGTGGTCACCGGCCCGAAAGATCTGGAAATCCATTGCGATGAATATGGCCGGGTCAAAGTGCAACTGGCCTGGGATCGCGATGGCGAATTGAACGAGCACTCCAGTTGCTGGCTGCGCGTCGCCACCGGGTGGGCTCACGATCACTACGGCAGCGTGTTGATTCCGCGCGTCGGCATGGAAGTGCTGGTCGGTTTCATCGATGGCGATGCTGACAAGCCGCTGGTCATGGGGTGCCTGCCCAACGCCGCGACCCCGGTGCCGCTGGATCTGCCGGCGGACAAGACCCGCAGCGTTTTCCGCAGCCAGAGCAGCCCCGGCGGTGGCGGTTACAACGAACTGCGCATCGAGGACAAAAAGGGCGCCGAGGAAATCTACCTGCGCGCCCAGCGCAACTGGACCCAGCACGTGCTCAACGACCAACAGCTGCAGGTCGATAATCAGCGCAGTGTGGTGGTCACCGGCACCGCCCGGCATGAACTCAAGGCCGACGAGCAGCGCATCACTCACGGCCAGCGGCAGACCGAAGTCAGGCAGGATGATCATTTGTCCGTGCTCGGCGACCAGCAGGTGCGGGTGAACAGTCAGGCCACCAGCGCCTCGGCGCAGATCCATATCAGCGCAGGCCAGCAAGTGGTCATCGATGGCGGCGCGAGCGCGACGATTCAGGCCGGCGGGCAGTGGATCAATATCGGCCCCGGCGGGATTTTCAGCAGCGTGCCGATTGTCGTGGGCGGCGCGCCGATGGCGGCAATGAGTGCGGCACCAGTGGCGCCGGGATTGCCGGAGAAACTGGCCGCTGCGCCGGCGGCGATTCTCACGGCCGCACAAATCATGAGTCTCAAAGGTGATGCGCCATTCTGCGAAGAGTGTGAGCGGTGCAAGGACGGTGTTTGTGCAGCCTGAAGTATTAACCCCCGAAGATTGGCTGGCGCGTCAGCCGCTGCTGGCGTCGGAACAACTGTTCGCGATTTTCAGCCGCGCCAGCGACGCCGATGCGTTCAAAGCCTGGCAGGGCTCGGCTCACCCGATCTGGGCCGAGACCATTTATGCCGAGTGGGATGCGGTGATGCCCTATGTGGGAATTGTCGCTGCGGACAGTGAGTTTTTACGTTGGGTAGCGGAAACCGCCTCGCGGGACTGGGGGTGGCTGGCGGTGTCTTCGGCGGATCCTGAAGTGCTGGTCGAACATTTCCGCAGCCTGACTCAAGTGCTGATGCCGGACGGTAAGGCGGTGTTTTTCCGCTTTTGGGATGGTCGGTTTTTACTGCCTCTTTTGCAGTCTGACGAGGTCAATTCCGCGCAATTGCTGCCGGTGATCTCGCGAGGGTTGATCAATGGGAAAGCCTTTGAAATCGGCGGTCGGGCGCTGGTTTCGGGGCGGGTCTTTCCGTGGTGGAACGTGCCGAAACCGGTGCTGGCGCAGACTGATGAGAGCGTACGCGTCGCGAACGCTCTGCAATGGCTGAGCGAAGAACACCCAGCCATGTTCGAGGCATTTCCCGAGGCGGTGCTGCGCTGCAAGGTCGGGCAGTTTTTCAAATTATCGATGTCGGAAGATTCGTCACGATCGACGCTTCTGGAGTTTTTGCTGGCAGAGTCAGAGTGAATTTTCGGGGCAAAAGCTTCGGACGTTTCCTTCGAATCGCGGCGGTTTTCATGAACTGGTGCGCGCTGGGTTGCAGGGATAGTCTTTTCGTTGTCACTGCGAGAGTGGTGACAGGGTGAAGGATCCCCGCATTCATGACGTTACAGTTCGTTGGCTTTTTGCGGCACTTGGTTCAAGTCCGTAAGATCGTTCGCGGCGGCTGTGCGTGGGGCACGCTTCGGCGTGGCCGAGGTCCATGATTGCTCGGTTCCTACTCCTGCGCACAGCTGCCACCCTAACCCGTAGGAAGGTGTGATGGCGGCTCACGTTAATCAATCATGGAACGACAAAAATGGCCAATATGCATACTGATCCTCCTTACGAAAAAATCACCCCTCACCCCGATAACCGCTTCATGGCCCTGACCGGCAATTGCAGCGACATGCCCAGCCTGTTCATCGACACCCACGTGCCCCTCGACATCCTCATGGACGCCGCCAACTACCGCATTCGCGCCGTGGCCCAGGTCCTGGAAAACATGTGCATGCGCGGCTCGATCGAATGCGACTCCGTGATCCTCAGCGACTTTGCCTTGCTCTGCGCGATTCCACTGCGCGATGGCTGCGATGTGCTGGACGTCATCGGCAAGCGCCTGCGCAGCTTACCCGCCTGAAAAAGATCAAAAGATCGCAGCTTTCTACAGGGTGAGCGCCTATCCCATGTAGGAGCTGCCGAAGGCTGCGATCTTTTGATGTTGATTGAAATCAGGGAGTCAGTCAGAGATGTAGGCATCTTGAGTTTGGATAAAGCGGTTGAACGCTTCGGAGTTGTAGATTTTCAGGCACGCAAGGAACACTACTTTCTCATTTGAGTGTTTGCTGCGTGAGGGTGTCTGCTCGTAAGCCGCCAACACGTAGCTCAGTGTTTCTTTATAGGGATCGTGCAGCACTTGCAGCGTGTCTTCATTTTGCAGGATGGAATGCAGGCCGTTGCCCATGAATGAGTAGGCATCGGCGGATAGTGCAATGTCTTTTCTCAGGGCTGATCGCTCATTGAATGGCGCCAGGATGCAGTGGCTCAGCCCGTAGTTCTTTAGTGTCTGGCGTGCCTGTTCAATGTGGGTTTCGTCGGCAAGGGCTAAGTATGGGCCAAGAAGGCTGAGTAAACAGATGATCAGATATCGCATGAGTTTTTGACTTCCTGTCGTTCATGGTTAGCCAGTTTAACGCCATAAAAGCAAAGCCCCTCACCCTCTCCCAGAGGCGGAGGGCACTGACCGAGTTGTCTGGGTGAAATACGCCGACCTGCGACTTCAGTGGTGAACTTCGCTTGGCCAAGGCTGGATGGTGGTGTTCTTTCTGGGGACTGACCGAGGTGTCTGGGTGTTGTACGCCGACCTGCGACTTCAGCGGTGACCTTCGTTTGGCCAAGCCTGAGATCACGTCGATCATTCAAGTCGATGTAACTCGCAAGATCACCACCGTCAGTCCCCTCTCCCTCCGGGAGAGGGCTAGGGTGAGGGCAGGCGTTTGTCCGCTCGGCCGCCAACCCCTGACTTGCCGCCCGGTAAAAGGTAAACTTTGCGCCCTTCGCAGGAGCAGCCATGAATTATCGTCACGCCTTCCATGCCGGCAATCACGCCGATGTGTTCAAACACCTGACCTTGACCCGCCTCATCGCCCTGATGTCGCGCAAGGAGCAGCCGTTTGCCTATCTCGACACGCACGCCGGCATTGGTCTGTATGACTTGCAGGGCGATCAGGCCAATCGCACCGGCGAGTATCTGGAAGGCATCGCGCGGTTGTGGGATCAGCCGGACCTGCCGGCACTGACCGCCGACTACATGAAGGTGCTGCACGAGATGAACCCGGATGGGCAGTTGCGCTACTACCCGGGTTCTCCCGAGCTGGCTCGGCGTCTGACCCGGCCGCAGGATCGGGTGATGCTCAACGAGAAACACCCTGAAGACGGTGTGTTGCTCAAGGACAACATGGCCGGTGATCGTCGGGTGAAAGTGCATCTGGGTGAGGGCTGGCACGTGGCGCGGGCGATGTTGCCGGTGCAGGAGAAGCGCGCGGTGATGCTGATCGATCCGCCTTTCGAGCAGCTCGACGAGATGCAGCGCTGTGCGGCGTCGATGAAAGAAGCCATCGGCCGTATGCGTCAGACCGTGGCAGCGATCTGGTATCCGGTGAAGGATCAGCGTGCACTGCGGCGTTTCTATCAGGACCTGGCAGGCACGGGTGCGCCGAAGCTGCTGCGTGTGGAGTTGCTCGTGCATCCGCTGGACACGCCGAACAGCCTGAACGGTTCCGGGCTGGCGATCGCCAATCCGCCGTGGGGGCTGGAGGAAGAGTTGCGTGAGTTGCTGCCGTGGCTGTCGAAGAAGCTTGGGCAGACCCAAGGTGGCTGGCAGATGGATTGGCTGATTGCCGAGAGCTGATCAACAGCAAGATCAAAAGATCGCAGCCTTCGGCAGCTCCTACAGTTGAAATGCGTTTCCCTGTAGGAGCTGCCGAAGGCTGCGATCTTTTGCTGTCAGGATTTAGTTACCCGCGAGGCTCGCCGGCATGCACACGCCGGTGCCGCCAATGCCGCAGTAACCTTCAGGATTCTTCGCCAGATACTGCTGGTGATAGGCCTCGGCAAAGTACACGGTCGGGGCCTGGTCGATCTCGGTGCTGATTTCACCCAGACCAGCCTTCGCCAGTTCAGCCTGATACACGGCTTTACTCTTCAGCGCGGCATCCAGTTGCTCCGGGGTGGTGGCGTAGATCACCGAGCGGTACTGGGTGCCGATGTCGTTGCCCTGACGCATGCCCTGAGTCGGGTTGTGCAGTTCCCAGAACATCGCCAGCAGTTCTTCGTAACTGACTTGGGCCTTGTCATACACCACCAAGACCACTTCGGCGTGGCCGGTCAGGCCCGAGCAGACTTCTTCATACGTCGGGTTCGGCGTGAAGCCACCGGCGTAACCGACCACGGTGCTGACCACGCCTTCGCGCTGCCAGAAGCGTCGTTCCGCGCCCCAGAAGCAACCGAGGCCGAAAATCGCGAAGTCGACGTCCTGAAAGAATGGACCGAGCAGCGCGGTGTCTTCGAAGACGAAGTGTTTTTCCGGCAGGGTCATCGGGGTTTCGCGGCCGGGCAGGGCTTGTTCTTTGGTTGGAAGCACGTTTTTGTTCACCAGAATTTCCGAGCGCAGAACCATGATCGTTCCTCTCAGTCAGGTTGGAGGTAAAAGTCAGACCGCCAGTGTGCCGAATGATGCCCGATTTCGCACTATCCAATGTAGGAGCTGCCGAAGGCTGCGATCTTTTGATCTGTCCTTCAAAAACAAGATCAAAAGATCGCAGCCTTCGGCAGCTCCTACAGGGATCTACGGTGTTTCAGAGACAGAGCGGTCCGCGCGGGTAACGCTTGAGGGCTTTGATCAACTCGTCACCGGGAATCGGCCGGTCGAACAGATAACCTTGGCCGACGTCGCAACGATGCCGGCGCAGGAACGCCAGTTGCTCCGCAGTTTCGATGCCTTCGGCAACGACCTTGAGTTTCAGGTTGTGGGCCATGGCGATCACCGCGGAGGTGATTTCCATGTCGTCCTGATTGTCCGGGATCTCATGGATAAAGCTGCGATCGATCTTGATGATATCGATCGGAAATTTCTTCAGATAGCTCAGCGACGAGTACCCGGTGCCAAAGTCATCCATGGCGAGGGTCAGACCCAGACGCTTGAGCTGATCAAGCTGCAAGTGCGTGTCTTCGGTGGCTTCCAGCAGCAGGCCTTCGGTCAGCTCGAGTTCGAGCAGATTGGCCGGCAGTGCTTCTTCCTTGAGGATGTTGGCGATGGAGGCGACCAGATCCGGATCGGAAAACTGTTTCGGCGACAGGTTGATCGCCACTTGCAGATTGCCCAGGCCAGCGGCGGTCAGCGATTTGCTCATGCGGCAAGCCTGGCGGGCGATCCACTTGCCGATCGGAATGATCAGGCCGGTCTCCTCGGCGACGCTGATGAACTGGTCCGGGCGGATCATGCCGCGCTCCGGATGATTCCAGCGCAGCAGTGCTTCCATGCCCAGCAAACGACCGCTGCGCAGGCAAAGTTTCGGCTGGTAGAAAACGTCGAGCTCGTTTTGCGTCAGGGCGCGACGCAGATTGTTCTCAACGAACAGTTTGTAACTGGCCTCGGCATTCAACGCTTCGGTAAATACCTGCACCTGATGCTTGCCGTTGGCCTTGGCTTTGTGCAACGCCAGACCAGCGTTGCGCATCAGGGTTTGCGGGTCGCGCCCGTGCAACGGCGCGCAGGCCAGGCCGACCGAGCCAGTGACGCTGATCAACTGGTTGTCGACGAACATTGGCTTGTCGAGGGTCATCAGCAACTGGCTGGCGATCTGCTGACCGGTCTCAAGATCGGTGTCGTCCAGCAGCACGGCAAACTCGTTACTGGCGAAGCGTGCAAGACTGCCGCTCGGGCTCAGGCTGTTGCGTAAACGCCGGGCGAGGCTGATCAACAGTTTGTCGCCGGTCTGGTGACCAAGGCTGTCGTTGATCCGCTTGAAGTTGTCGATGTCGACCAGCAACAGGCTGATCGGCGCATCGCTGTCGCGGGCAAAACGCTCGTCGAGGTTACGGATGAATGCCGGGCGGTTGCCAAGATTGGTCAGGTTGTCGGTATAGGCCAGGCGCTCGATACGTTGCTGCGCCAGTTTGGTCTGGGTGATGTCTTCGTAGATGCCGATGTAATGCGTCAGCTCACGGTTGTCGCCATAGACCTTGGAAATCGACAGCTGCCCCCAGTAGGGTTCGAGATTCTTGCGCCGGCTTTTGAATTCGCCCTGCCAACTGTTGCTCTGGGCCAGCGCCGAGGGCGCGTCGAACAGCAGCTCGCTGAGATTTTCCAGCGCCGGCAATTCCGACAGGCGCTGGCCGTGGACTTCCTCGGTGGTGTACTGGGTGATCGCGGTGAAGCTGGGGTTGACGTACTCGACAACGCCGTCGCAGTTGACCAGCAAAAAGGCGTTGGCACTTTGCTCGACCGCGCGCTGGAACAGGTGCAGGGCGCTGGTGGCGGTGCGGCGGTTGTGGTTGTTGATGACTTGCGCGAACTGGTCGGCCAGCTCGCCGGCAAAGGCGATTTCATCGGACTGCCAGGCGCGGGTGGCGCCAGTCTGTTCCAGACACAGCACACCGACCACCTGGCCGTCGACACGAATACTCGCGTCGAGCATTGCATTGACGTCACGCGGGCGCATCGCCTCGGCCATTTCGCGCGTGCGCGGGTCATGCATGGCGTTGTTCGCATCGATGGCGCGGCTGCTGTGCAGCGCTTCCATGTAATCGGGGAAGCCGCTGATATCGATCGGATCCGGCAGGATGTATTCCTGGGGCGCGCGATGGTAAGCGGAGATCGGCAGCAACTGCTGACCTTCAAGGTTCCACAGGCTGGCGCAGTCGATTTCATAGATGTCGCAGGCGCAACGGGTGATGAGTTCTGCGGCTTCCTGCAATGAGTTGTGCGTGCTGTAACGCTGGCGGGCGAGCAGCAGAATCAGATCCTGCTGCGCGCGTACGCGTTCCAGATGCTGCAGCTGTTCCTGCTGGGCGCGCTGGTTCAGCTCAAGGGCTATTTGCAGACGTGAATTCTGGGTTTCCAGATCGACCGAAGACAGCGCCTGGGCCTCATCGAACATACTGTCGACCGCCAGCAGATAGCCGCGCAGCAAGTGCCGGTTGTGCTGTTTATAGGCTTCGCCCAATTCGAGGATGTTCAACGCGCCCGCGGCGGTGTGCAGGGTGTAGCGCACCGCGTAATGCGCACCTTTGCTCAGTTGCTGCTGGATCGCGTCGTGCAGTTGATAGCGCGCTTGCGGTTCCATCAGGCTGGCGTAGGGCGAACCGACCAGCGCGCAAAGCTCGACAGCCGGCTGACCGAACTGGCGTTCGCAATTGGGATCGAGGAACAGCATCGCCCAACTCGCTTCATTCAAGCGCTCGAAACGCAGCATGCCGAGCCGCGAAGGCACCGGCAACTGCGTCACTACCTCGGCCGCCATACGGCTGGCGGCATCGGGTTGGCTCTTCATGAAGGGAACTCGCTTGGAAATATGCTGAATGCGCCGGGCTCTCGCCCTCTTGATTGTTGGCTGCGGCAAGGTTGCATCATTGCGGCCCCGACTGACAAGAGAGATGAAGGCCAAGTGCTATAAGAATATGTCGGCTGCAGTGAACATTTCTCCAGTGCACGAATGAAATGAACAAAAGATCGCAACCTCACCGGGCGCGCATATCCGTGCAGGAGCCGCCGAAGGCCGCGATCTTTAGCGGGTTCAACGCAATTTCATACTGATCGACTGCAGCAGTTTGCCGTCACGATCGTGATACTTGACCAGAATCCGGTCAGCCTCGACGACCACATGAGCGAAATTGTCCTGACTGACTACGACACTGGTCAGCTCGTGCCGGTAGTCACCGGCAGCCGTGCGCACCAGCGGTTCATCAAGGATGAACGTTGAAGCCTTGGCATACGGCAACAGTTTGCTGTTGTGCAGCGGCGAGGACACGATGGTATGCACTTCAAAGTCGGCGTCCTCGCTGTGAGTGAGGCGACTGGTCAGAGAACCATGGACATCGCCGGAGACGAACACCACGTTTTTGATCCGATGGGTGCGGATGGTTTCCAACAGACGCAGTCTCTGCTCGGGAAATGCTTTCCAGGCATCATCACCGTTGAACTTGCGGTCGGGATAGAACATCACGCTGGTCACCACGAACTTCACCCGCGCCGGGCTGTGGATCAGCCACTCAAGGAGCGCCTGTTCCTGTTCAGCGTCGAGAATCCGTCGGTCATCCTTTGACAAGTTGCGCCGGGTGCGACTGTCAGTCACGAACCAGGCGATATCGCTGTCGCCGAACTGATACCAGTAATGCTTCAAGGTATCCCGGTCTATCTGGCCCTCGCTGTTACATGAGTAAACCGGGCCGTGGCTGGCTTGATAAAGTTCATAAGCGGCCATGGCGTTGCGATATAAGTCCCTGTCAGCCGCTTTGGCATTGGCAGGCCAGTTATCTTCGATTTCATGGTCATCGAGTATCATGTAAGTCGATATGTTGGACATCAGTCGTTGAATGTTCGGCTGTGAAAATGCTGTTCGATATTTCTTCAATATATCTTTTGCTTCACGATCAGGTGCGATGAGATTCAGATCATCCACGTACACTTGATCACCCGTCATGATCACCGCACTGACCGCTGGCTGACTGTTTTCGATGAGTTGATTGATCGAGCCAAATATCCGATCACCCAGTTGCGGTAAGGAGGCGATGCCAGCGGTGATCCGCAGATAACGACACGAACCGACGATAAAGCCCCGGGGCTGGCTGACTTGCGCGGTGCGGGTGCGAAAGCGATAGAGCTGGCGCGGCCATTGCAGTGGGAACTCCACTACCGTGTCGATCGTATGCACCGGGTTCATCGGACTCAACCAGCCGGCCTGGTATTCATATTCGCAATCGGCTTCCAGATCCTGCAGTACCAGTACACCCGACATGTCGTTGGCCGGACTTAAAAGTGCAAATACGCTGTTTGACCATTTTTCCGCGCCGGCCTTGCGAGCACGAAATCCGGCGAATACGCGTTTGTTGTCCTGTTGTTCACCGCGAATGAAAATGCGCACTTGGTTAGTTGTGGTGTGGCCCACGATGGGGCCGATAGTCGGTTTGAACATGATCGATTCCGTTCGAAAGTTGAAGAAATAAGAAATGAATAAGCGGAGCGCGTTGATGCAACTTTCCTGAGCAGAGGTTAGTTGGCCGGCGGCGGAAAATATTGGCGTTAAGTGGACCAGACCTGTGGCCGATATCAGCGCAAGTTGTAGGAAAGGTGCGCGGCCCGGTTTATTTCAGGCAAAAAAAGCCCCGTCAATTGACGGGGTTGAGGTACGAGCGTGTGGCGCTCGAAAGGGTGCAGCAAGCGGCCCTCCGTTACCGGAGGGCCGTTTGGGTTACAGCAGGATGGTGCGGATGTCGCCCAACAGGCTACCCAGACGCTGGGTGAAGCGTGCGGCTGCAGCGCCGTTGATCACACGGTGATCGTAGGACAGCGACAGTGGCAGCATCAGCTTCGGCTGGAAGGCTTTGCCGTCCCAGACTGGCTGGATGGTTGCCTTGGAAACACCGAGGATCGCCACTTCCGGCGCGTTGACGATCGGCGTGAAGCCGGTGCCGCCAATGTGACCGAGGCTGGAAATGGTGAAGCAGGCGCCTTGCATCTCGTCCGAGGACAGCTTCTTGGTGCGGGCTTTTTCAGCCAGCGAAGCTGCTTCGGCAGCGAGTTGCAGCAGGCTCTTCTGGTCGACGTTCTTGATCACCGGCACGAGCAGGCCATCCGGAGTGTCGACGGCGAAGCCGATGTTCACGTACTTCTTGCGGATGATCGCTTTGCCGCTTGGTGCCAGCGAACTGTTGAAGTCCGGCAGTTCCTTGAGCAAGTGCGCGCAGGTCTTGAGCAGCAGCGGCAGGATGGTCAGCTTGACGCCAGCCTTCTCGGCCACGGCTTTCTGCGCAACACGGAAGGCTTCCAGCTCGGTGATGTCCGCCGAGTCGAATTGCGTTACGTGAGGCACGTTCAGCCAGCTGCGGTGCAGGTTGGCAGCGCCGACCTGCATCAGACGGGTCATCGGCACTTCTTCGATTTCGCCGAAACGGCTGAAATCAACGACCGGGATCGGCGGGATGCCCGCACCACCGGTAGCGCCGCCAGCAGCGGCCGGCGCTTCCTTGGCCTTCTGCATCATCGCCTTGACGTAAACCTGCACGTCTTCCTTGAGGATGCGACCGTGCGGACCGCTGGCGCCAACAGCGCTCAGCTCGACACCGAACTCACGGGCCAGTTGACGCACGGCTGGACCGGCGTGAACTTTCGCGCCGGGCTTGGCCGGTGCGGCGGCTGGAGCGGCAGCAGGTGCAGCAGCGGCCGGAGCAGCAGCGGCAGATGCCGGAGCGCTTGGTGCAGCAGCCGGAGCCGGGGCCGCAGCAGGTGCCGCGCCTTTTACTTTGAGCTTGAGAATCAGGTCGCCGGTGCCGACTTCGTCATCCAGCTTGATCGAAACGCTTTCGACCACGCCGGCGGCAGGCGATGGAATTTCCATGCTCGCCTTGTCGGATTCCAGGGTGATCAGCGACTGGTCGGCTTCGACGGTGTCACCCGCCTTGACCAGCACTTCGATGATCTTCGCCTTGCCGGCCGAACCGATGTCCGGGACATGGATGTCCTGAACACTGTCAGCGGCCGCTGCTGCCGGAGCAGCAGCCGGGGCTGGCGCAGCGGCGGCAGCAGGCGCAGCAGCCTGAGCCGGAGCGGCGACAGCAGGGGCCGCAGCGCCTGCCACTTCCAGATCCAGAATCAGGTCGCCAGTGCCGACTTCGTCGTTGAGCTTGACGCTGATGGCCTTGACCACGCCAGCGGCAGGCGACGGGATTTCCATGCTGGCCTTGTCGGACTCCAGGGTGATCAGCGATTGATCAGCCTCTACCTTGTCGCCGACCTTGACCTGGATCTCGATGATCTGCGCCTTGCCCGACGAACCGATGTCCGGCACGTGCACTTGCTGTACCGAAGCGGCAGCAGGAGCAGCGGCCGGCGCGGCAGCAGCAGGTGCGGCAGCCGGTTTCTCTTCGGCTTTCGCAGGAGCGGCGGCAGGTGCAGGGGCCGCTTCTGCGGCGCCCTCGACTTCCAGCTCGAGCAGTTCGTCACCTTCTTTCAGGCGGTCGCCCAGCTTGACTTTCAGGCTCTTGATGACGCCGGCTTTCGGGGCCGGCACTTCCATGCTGGCCTTGTCCGATTCCAGGGTCAGGATGCTCTGGTCGGCTTCGATGCGGTCGCCGACCTTCACAAACAGTTCAATTACTTCACCTTCACCGCTGCCGATGTCAGGTACGCGAATGAGTTCGCTCACAAAATGTCTCCTCAGCAGTCCAGTGGGTTGCGTTTTTCCGGGTCGATGCCGAACTTGACGATGGCCTCGGCCACGACTTTAGGTTCGATATCACCACGGTCAGCCAGTGCTTCCAGGGCTGCCAACACCACGAAATGACGGTCGACTTCGAAGAAATGACGCAGTTTCTTGCGGCTGTCGCTGCGGCCGAAACCGTCGGTGCCCAGGACTTTGAATTCCTTGGACGGTACCCACTGACGGATCTGCTCGGCGAACAGCTTCATGTAGTCGGTAGAGGCGATGACCGGACCCTTGCGGCCGCTCAGGCACTCTTCGACGTAGCTCAGCTTCGGCTTCTGGCCAGGCTTGAGACGGTTGCTGCGCTCTACAGCGAGGCCGTCGCGACGCAGTTCGTTGAAGCTGGTGACGCTCCACACGTCAGCGCCGATGTTGAACTCTTCACGCAGGATCTTCGCCGCTTCACGCACTTCGCGCAGGATGGTGCCGGAGCCCATCAGTTGAACGTGGTGCGCCGCATCACGAGTGTCTTCCTCGAGCAGGTACATGCCTTTCTTGATGCCTTCTTCGGCACCGGCCGGCATGGCTGGCTGCTGGTACGACTCGTTCATCACGGTGATGTAGTAGAAGATGTCCTGTTGCTCTTCGGTCATCTTCTTCATGCCGTCCTGAATGATCACCGCCAGCTCGTAGCCGTAGGTCGGATCGTAGGTGCGGCAGTTCGGGATGGTCGCCGCCAGCAGATGGCTGTGACCGTCTTCGTGCTGCAGACCTTCACCGTTCAGGGTGGTACGGCCGGCGGTGCCGCCGATCAGGAAGCCACGGGTACGGCTGTCGCCAGCGGCCCAGGCCAGGTCGCCAATACGCTGGAAGCCGAACATCGAGTAGAAGATGTAGAACGGCAGCATTGGCTGGTTGTGGCTGGAGTACGAAGTACCGGCAGCGATGAACGAGCTCATGGCGCCTGCTTCGTTGATGCCTTCTTCAAGGATCTGACCTTTCTGGTCTTCCTTGTAGAACATCACCTGGTCTTTATCGACTGGCTCGTAGAGCTGGCCGACCGAGGAGTAGATACCCAGCTGACGGAACATGCCTTCCATACCGAAGGTACGGGCTTCGTCCGGGATGATCGGGACGATGCGCGGGCCGATTTCCTTGTCCTTGACCAGTTGCGCGAGGATCCGCACGAAAGCCATGGTGGTGGAAATTTCACGGTCGCCCGAGCCATCGAGGATGGCTTTGAGGGTGTCCAGATCCGGAGTCGGTACGCTGAAGCTCTGCGCACGGCGCTGCGGCACGAAACCGCCCAGTGCGGCACGACGCTCGGCCAGGTAGCGGCCTTCGGCGCTGTTTGGCTCTGGCTTGAAGAACGGCAGGTGCTCCAGCTCTTCGTCCTTGACCGGGATGTCGAAGCGGTCGCGGAACAGCTTCAGGCTCTCGACGTCGACCTTCTTGGTGTTGTGCGCAGTGTTTTTCGCTTCGCCGGCACCGGTGCCATAACCCTTGATGGTCTTGGCGAGGATCACGGTCGGTTGTTCCTTGTGGTTGACCGCTTCGTGGTACGCCGCATAAACCTTGTACGGGTCGTGGCCGCCACGGTTGAGTTTCCAGATCTCGTCGTCGGACAGATCGGCAACCATTGCCTTGAGTTCAGGCGTGTTGAAGAAGTGCTCGCGAACGAACGCGCCGTCTTTGGCTTTGTAATTCTGGTATTCGCCGTCGATGACTTCGTCCATGCGACGTTGCAGGATGCCGTCGACGTCTTTGGCCAGCAGCGGGTCCCAGAAACGGCCCCAGATGACTTTGGTCACGTTCCACTGTGCACCACGGAACACGCCTTCGAGTTCCTGGATGATCTTGCCGTTGCCGCGAACCGGGCCGTCGAGGCGCTGCAGGTTGCAGTTGATGACGAAGATCAGGTTGTCCAGCTTCTCGCGGCCGGCCAGGGAGATCGCGCCCAGGGATTCCGGCTCGTCGCACTCGCCGTCGCCCAGGAAGCACCAGACTTTCTGTTTGCCCGGCTGGATGAAACCGCGGTGTTCCAGGTACTTCATGAAGCGCGCCTGGTAGATCGCCTGGATCGGACCCAGACCCATCGATACGGTCGGGAACTGCCAGAAGTCAGGCATCAGCCAAGGGTGCGGATAGGACGACAGGCCTTGACCATCGACTTCCTGACGGAAGTTGTTCATCTGGTCTTCGGTGATGCGGCCTTCCATGAATGCGCGGGCGTATACGCCTGGCGAAGTGTGGCCCTGGAAGTAGATCAGGTCGCCGCCGTGTTCGTCGGTCGGGGCCTGGAAGAAATAGTTGAAGCCGATGTCATACAGGGTCGCACTGGAAGCGAAGCTGGAGATGTGACCACCCAGATCCGAATCTCGCAGGTTCGTGCGCATTACCATGGCCATCGCGTTCCAGCGTACCAGCGAGCGAATGCGGCGTTCCATGAACAGGTCGCCAGGCATGCGTGCTTCGTGGGTAACGGGGATCGTGTTGCGGTAAGGCGTGGTGATGGCGTAAGGGAGCTGCGAGCCGCTGCGGGTCGCGAGTTCGCCCATACGGGTCATCAGATAGTGAGCACGGTCTTCGCCTTCTTTGTCGAGAACCGATTCCAGGGCGTCCAGCCATTCCTGGGTTTCGACGGGATCGAGGTCTTGCATGGCTTGCTCCAGGGCGGAAAGGCTTCCAGAATCGGTTGCCTGAGTTTGCGACTGGCCTTGTGGGCAGACGATTTAAAATTCTTGGATTGCCGACAGGTTGTTCCGGCGGCGTGTAGTTTTACTACAAATCTTCCGGCATTTCAGCCTTTCGAATGTATAGACGAGTAGTAAAACTACAGATGAAAGGCTTGTGGCCTCCGACTGCGTTGTGAGAATAATCGTTAAGGCGGGTCGTTTTCCATCCGAATAAGGTGAAAGTTTGATGCTGGATGCCAAAGAAGAAGAAATTTCAGCTATTTCTAACTTTTGTTCGACAGTCCTTCACGTAGCGGGTTTTCATCATTCACTACAAGCGGCCCTTTATACGCCGATCAAGGATAGACCATGACCCTGCCCGCGCTTGCCGAACTGCCCGCCATTCTCCTGCCGTTGGTCAGCCGATCCGAGCAGTCGTTCCGTACGTCCGTCGCCGCCCTTGAAGACGATCACGGCCTGTCGAACTGGACCCCGGAGCGCTGGGCGCAATTCGCCCGGGTCACCGCCGCCAGTGAATTTGTCATTGAACAGAGCGTTCGTGACCCTTTGATGTTGCTGTCGCTGGTGGCGTCCGGCGAACTCGACCGGCCCTTTGCGCCCGGCGAGATGCGCGCGCAGATCGCCGCCGCGGTGAACAGCGCGCAGAGCGAAGATGAACTCGGCCGTGCCCTGCGCCGCCAGCGTGCGCGCCATCAGGTGCGGATCATCTGGCGCGACCTGACCCGCCAGGCTGATCTGGTACAGACCTGTCGCGACCTCTCGGACATGGCCGACGCCACCATTGATCAGGCTTATCAATGGCTGTACAGCCGCCATTGCGAGCAATTCGGCACACCGACCGGCCGACGCAGCGGTTTGCCGCAACAGATGGTCATCCTTGGCATGGGCAAGCTCGGCGCCGTAGAACTGAATCTTTCCTCGGACATCGACCTGATCTTCGCCTACCCCGAAGGCGGCGAAACCGTTGGCGTGAAGCGCTCGCTGGATAATCAGGAATTTTTCATTCGTCTCGGTCAGCGTCTGATCAAGGCCCTCGACCCGATGACGGTCGACGGCTTCGTTTTCCGCGTCGACATGCGCCTGCGTCCATATGGATCGTCGGGCGCGCTGGTGCTCAGCTTCAATGCGCTGGAGCAGTATTACCAGGATCAGGGCCGCGACTGGGAACGCTACGCGATGATCAAGGCGCGGGTGGTGGCTGGCGATCAGGTCGCCGGCGCGCAGTTGCTCGACATGCTTCGGCCATTCGTTTATCGGCGCTATCTGGACTTCTCGGCGATCGAAGCGCTGCGCACCATGAAGCAGTTGATCCAGCAGGAAGTGCGGCGCAAGGGCATGGCCGACAACATCAAACTCGGCTCCGGCGGCATCCGTGAAGTCGAGTTCATCGCTCAGGCCTTTCAACTGATCCACGGTGGCCGCGACCTCAGCCTGCAACAGCGTCCTCTATTAAAGGTGCTGAGCACCCTGGAAGGGCAGGGCTATCTGCCGCCGGCGGTGGTCAGTGAATTGCGCGAAGGTTACGAGTTTCTGCGTTACACCGAACATGCCATTCAAGCGATTGCCGACCGTCAGACGCAGATGCTGCCGGACAGCGCGCAGGATCAGGCGCGCATTGCTTTCATGCTCGGCTTCGCCGACTGGGCCGCCTTCCACGAAAAACTGATGTTCTGGCGTGGCCGCGTGGCCTGGCACTTCGCTCAGGTGATTGCCGATCCCGACGAGGAAGAAGGCAGCGAAAGCGAAGTGGTGGTCGGCGGTGAATGGCTGCCGCTGTGGGAAGAAGAACAGGACGAAGAGGCCGCGTGCCGGCAGTTGGAAGAGGGCGGTTTCGTCGATGCCGGTAAAGCGCTGAAGGCGCTGGCCGGTTTGCGCGGCAGTCCGCAGTTGCGCGCGATGCAACGGCTGGGGCGCGAACGTCTGGATGCCTTCATTCCGCGGCTGCTCGCGCAAGCGGTGGAACACGACAATCCTGATCTGGTGCTTGAGCGTGTGCTGCCGCTGGTGGAAGCGGTGGCGCGGCGTTCGGCCTATCTGGTGTTGCTCACGGAAAACCCCGGTGCGCTGCGCCGTCTGCTGACGCTGTGTGCGGCGAGCCCGTGGATTGCCGAGCAGATCACTCGCTTCCCGCTGCTGCTCGACGAGTTGCTCAACGAAGGTCGACTGTTCAAACCACCGCTGGCGCCGGAGCTGGCAGCCGAGTTGCGCGAGCGACTGACGCGAATTCCCGAGGACGACCTCGAACAACAAATGGAAGCCTTGCGCCATTTCAAACTGGCGCATCGCTTGCGCGTGGCTGCCTCGGAAATCGCCGGCAGTCTGCCGTTGATGAAGGTCAGCGATTACCTGACCTGGCTGGCCGAGGCGATTCTCGAACAAGTGCTGGCCCTGGCCTGGCGCCAGACCGTGGCCAAGTACGGCACGCCGCTGCGCACCGATGGCACGCTGTGCGATCCCGGCTTCATCGTTGTCGGTTATGGCAAAGTCGGCGGTATTGAATTGGGGCATGGTTCGGATCTGGATCTGGTGTTCATCCACGATGGCGATCCGCAGGCGGAAACCGACGGGCCGAAATCCATCGATGGCGCACAGTTCTTCACGCGCCTGGGGCAGCGGATCATTCACCTGCTCACGGCGCAGACCAATTCCGGCCAGCTGTATGAAGTGGACATGCGTCTGCGTCCGTCCGGTGCTTCCGGGCTGTTGGTGAGTTCCCTCGGCGCGTTCGCGCGCTATCAGGAGAATGAAGCGTGGACGTGGGAGCATCAGGCCTTGGTGCGTGCGCGGGTGCTGGTGGGCAGTCAGGATGTCGGCCAGGCATTCGAGAAAGTCCGTGCGCAGGTCTTGGGCAGGGCGCGCGATCTGGCAAAATTGCAACAGGAAGTCAGCGAGATGCGCGCCAAGATGCGCGACAACCTTGGCACTCGCAGCACTGCGGCCGGCACAGCGGCGAATGCCTTCGAAGCGACGGTGCCGTTTGACCTCAAGCAGGACGCCGGAGGTATCGTCGATATTGAATTTATGGTGCAATACGCGGCCCTGGCGTGGTCGCACAGCCATCCGCCGCTGCTGCGCTGGACCGATAACATCCGCATTCTGGAAGAGCTGGAACACGAAGGGCTGATGCCCGCCGAAGATGCCAGTCTGTTGCGCGAGGCCTACAAAGCCTACCGCTCCGCCGCCCACCGGCAGGCCTTGCAGAAAGATGCCGGGGTGATACCGGGCGACCAGTTTGCCGACGAACGCCGGCAGGTTTTGCGGATTTGGCGTGAGTTGGGGCTAAGCTGAAGCCGGTTTATGCAGCACCCAATACCCTGTGGGAGCGAGCTTGCTCGCGAAGACGGAGTGTCAGATGACTCCGATGTAGGATGTGATGGCCCCTTCGCGAGCAAGCTCGCTCCCACAGGAGATCTACAGTGTCTGTAGATCTGAAGCAGGATGAACAAACAATGTAGGAGTGAGCCTGCTCGCGATAGCGCAATGACAGTCGACAGTCATGTTGAAGGAAGTGACCCATCGCCAGCTGCGCCGCTTCCACAATGATTATCGAGGCGGGGAGGCGTAAATGCCTCCCCGGTTCGTTTTTGGAAACCACATGAATATTCTGATCGTTGGACCCAGTTGGGTCGGTGACATGGTGATGGCGCAGACACTGTTTCAGTGTCTCAAGCAGCGCCACCCGCACTGCGCAATCGACGTGCTGGCATCCGAGTGGAGCCGGCCGATCCTCGAGCGCATGCCCGAAGTGCGCAACGCCTTGAGCTTCCCGCTCGGCCATGGCGCGCTGGAACTGGCGACGCGCCGGCGCATCGGCAAATCCCTGCGCGGCCAGTACGATCAGGCGATCCTGCTGCCCAACTCGCTGAAATCGGCACTGGTGCCGTTTTTTGCCGGCATCCCCAAGCGCACCGGCTGGCGCGGCGAATTCCGCTATGGCCTGCTCAACGACGTGCGCACTCTCGATAAAGAACGCTATCCGCTGATGATCGAGCGTTTCATGGCGCTGGCCTATGAAGCGAACGCCGAGCTGCCGAAGCCGTACCCGCGGCCGAGTCTGCAAATCGACCCGGTGACCCGCGAAGCCGCGCTGGCCAAGTTCGGGCTGACCCTCGATCGCCCGGTCCTGGCGCTGTGCCCCGGCGCCGAGTTCGGCGAATCCAAGCGCTGGCCGTCCGAGCATTACGCGAAAGTTGCCGAAGCACGCATTCGCGAAGGCTGGCAGGTATGGCTGTTCGGCTCGAAAAACGATCATGCCGTAGGCGAAGACATCCGCGCTCGGTTGATCCCGGGTTTGCGCGAAGAGTCGGTCAACCTCAGCGGCGGCACCTCGCTGGCCGAGGCCATCGATCTGCTGTCCTGCGCCGACTCGGTGGTGTCCAACGATTCCGGCCTGATGCACGTCGCCGCGGCGTTGAATCGTCCACTGGTCGCGGTCTACGGTTCGACCTCGCCGGGCTTCACCCCGCCGCTGGCCGAGCAGGTCGAAATCGTTCGCTTGGGCATCGAATGCAGCCCTTGCTTCGATCGCACCTGCCGTTTCGGCCATTACAACTGCCTGCGCCAGTTGATGCCGGATGCGGTCAACGATGCCTTGCAGAAACTGCAGGGCTCCGTGGTCGAGGTTCATTAACTTGCGGGTATTGCTGATCAAGACTTCATCGTTGGGCGACGTGATTCACGCGTTGCCGGCGCTGACCGACGCCGCCCGCGCGATCCCGGGGATCAAGTTCGACTGGGTGGTGGAAGAAGGCTTCGCCGAAATCCCGACCTGGCACCCGGCCGTTGGCAAAGTGATTCCGGTGGCGATTCGCCGTTGGCGCAAAAACATCTGGAAGACCATCACCAGCGGCGAGTGGAAACGCTTCAAGCAAAGCGTGCGCGCGAACAAATACGATCTGGTGATCGATGCCCAGGGCCTGTTAAAGAGCGCTTGGTTGACCCGCTACGTCAAAGCCCCGGTGGCCGGCCTGGATAAAACCTCGGCTCGCGAGCCGATGGCTGCACGCTTCTACGATCGTAAACTCGCCGTCGCCCGTGGCCAGCACGCCGTCGAACGCGTGCGTCAGTTGTTCGCCATTGCTCTGGGATACGACTTGCCCAAAGGCCTCGGCGATTACGGCCTCAGTGTTGAACGGCTGGTCGAGTTGCCACGCAAGAATGCCTACGTGGTGTTTCTGCACGGCACCACCTGGGACACCAAGCACTGGCCGGAAATCTACTGGCGCGAGCTGACCGAGCGGGTCGGCTACCTCGGCGTTGGCGTGAAGCTGCCGTGGGGCAACGCGCAGGAAAAGGCCCGCGCCGAACGTATCGCCGCCGGCTTCAAACACGCCGAAGTCTTGCCGAAGCTGAATCTGGCTGGCGTCGGCAAAGTCCTCGCCGGCGCGCAGGCTTGCGTAGCGGTGGACACGGGACTCGGCCATCTGGCTGCTGCGCTGGACGTGCCGACCCTCTCGCTGTTCGGCCCGACCAACCCGGGCCTGACTGGCGCTTACGGCAAATTGCAGGTTCATCTGGCCAGCGACTTCCCGTGCGCACCTTGCCTGCAGAAGAAATGTACTTATCAACCGACCGAGCAGGATGCCCGTCAGTTTGACCTGAAACGCGAGCAGCCTTTGTGCTTCACGCGTGTAAACCCCGAGCGTGTCGCCAGCCGACTGAGCACGTTGTTGATGGCTGAGGAGCTGCGTTGATGCAATTGGCATTCGTCCTGTACAAATATTTCCCGTTCGGTGGCTTGCAGCGCGACTTCATGCGCATCGCCCTCGAGTGCCAGAAGCGTGGTCATCAGATTCGCGTCTACACGCTGATCTGGGAAGGCGACGTACCGCCGGGCTTCGAAGTGCTGGTGGCACCGGTCAAGGCGTTCTTCAATCACCGCCGCAACGAGAAACTCAGCGCGTGGATGGCAGCGGACCTGGCCAGGCGCCCGGTCGATCGCCTGATCGGTTTCAACAAGATGCCGGGTCTGGACGTCTACTACGCGGCAGATGGCTGCTTCGAAGACAAGGCGCAGAACTTGCGCAACTCGCTGTACCGCCGCTGGGGCCGCTATCGCCATTTCGCCGAGTACGAGCGCGCGGTCTTTGCCAAAGACGCGAAGACCGAAGTGCTGATGATTTCCGAAGTGCAGCAGCCGCTGTTCATCAAGTATTACGACACGCCACTCGAACGCTTCCACCTGCTGCCGCCGGGCATCGCCCAGGATCGTCGGCGTCCAGCCAATGCTGATGAAATCCGCGCCGGGTTCCGCGCCGAATTCAGTCTCAAGGACGACGAACTGCTGCTGGTGCAGATCGGCTCCGGCTTCAAGACCAAGGGCGTCGATCGCAGCCTGAAAGCGCTGGCCGCATTGCCGGCCGAATTGCGCAAACGCACGCGACTGTTTGTAATTGGCCAGGATGACCCCAAATTGTTCCAGATGCAGAGTGCGACGCTGGGCCTGGGCGACAACGTGACCTTTCTCAAAGGGCGCAGCGATATCCCGCGTTTTCTGCTTGGTGCCGACCTGTTGATTCACCCGGCGTACAACGAAAACACGGGTACCGTGCTGCTTGAAGCGCTGGTCGCCGGGTTGCCGGTGCTGGTCAGTGCGGTCTGCGGCTACGCCCATTACATTGCCGAGGCTGATGCCGGGCGAGTGCTGGACGAGCCGTTCGAGCAGGCGCAACTGACGCAGTACCTGACCGAGATGTTGAGCAACGACGCTGCACGTGCGGCCTGGAGCCGCAACGGTCTGGCCTTCGCCGAGACGGCCGACCTCTACAGCATGCCGCAGCACGCGGCCGATGTGATTCTGGCGGAGCACGCTTAATGAAGTTGATGCTGGCTGAACCGTTCAAAAGCCTTTGGGCCGGACGCGACCCGTTCGCCGCAGTCGAAGGCTTGCAGGGCGAGGTATACCGCGAGCTGGAAGCGCGCCGGACATTGCGCACGGAAGTCGACGGGCATGGTTTTTTCGTCAAGATCCACCGTGGCATCGGCTGGGGTGAAATCTTCAAGAACCTGCTGACCGCCAAACTGCCGGTGCTTGGCGCCGGGCAGGAGTGGAAAGCCATTCAGCGCTTGCAGGAAGTGGGCGTGCCGACCATGACCGCCGTCGCGTATGGCGAGAAGGGCAGCAACCCGGCGGATCAGCATTCGTTTATCGTCACCGAAGAACTGGCGCCGACCATCAGTCTGGAAGATTACAGCATCGACTGGGTCAAGCAGCCGCCGGCGCCGAAGCTCAAGCGCGCGCTGATTGCCGAAGTCGCGCGGATGACCGGCATGATGCACCGCGCCGGGGTCAACCACCGCGACTGCTACATCTGCCACTTCCTGCTGCACACCGACAAGCCGGTCACGCCGGAAGATTTCAAGCTCTCGGTGATCGACCTGCACCGTGCCCAGACCCGCGCGAAGATCACCCAACGCTGGCGCAACAAGGACCTCGCGGCGCTGTACTTTTCGGCGCTGGACATCGGCCTGACCCGCCGCGACAAACTGCGTTTCCTCAAGGGCTATTTCCAGCAGCCGCTGCGGCAGATTCTGGCGCAGGAAGCGCCGCTGCTGAACTGGCTGCAAGGCAAGGCCGACAAGCTCTATGAGCGTAAGCAGCGTTACGGGGACGCGCTCTGATGGCGGGCTGGACTCTTGAGCCGCAGTACAGCGACCTTGCCGAAGATTTCGGCAGCCTCGAAGCGGTGTTTGCGTTGCAGGGCGAACGCCTGACCCGCGATCCGCTGTCGGAGGTGATCCGCGTGCAGCGCGACGGTGTCAATTACTACGTCAAGCGCTACGTCGGTGCCGGTAAGGGCCTGCGCCGCTACCTTGGCAAGCCGCGCGTGAAGATGGAGTGGCAGAACCTCAAGCGCTTCGCCAAGTGGGGCATTCCAACCGCCGAAGTGGTGGCCTGGGGTCTGGAAAGGCGTGGTGCGGCCTACGATCGTGGCGCCATGATCACCCGCGAGTTGCCCAACACCGAAGACCTCTCGGCGCTGGCCGAGCGCAAGGATCCCAAGCTCAAGGATCGCGCCTGGGTCGATGGTGTCAGCCGGCAACTGGCCGGTTATACCCGGACAATGCATGATCACCGCTTTACCCATAACGATTTGAAATGGCGCAATCTGTTGATCGACGATCAGGCGCGCATATTCCTGATCGATTGCCCCAACGGTGAATTCTGGCGCGGCTTCTGGCTCAAGTACCGGATCACCAAGGACCTGGCCTGTCTCGACAAGCTGGCCAAATATCACCTGTCCAATACCCAGCGCCTGCGCTTCTATAAGCAATACCGCCAGTGCGATCGGCTCAATGTTGCCGACAAGAAACGGATTCGGCACGTGGTGAGATTTTTTGAGGGACGTGAATGACTGATTTTCTCGCCGAACAAGACCGTGCGCTGCTCGAGCGCCACGGTCTCGGCACTTTCGAGGCGTTGTGGGCCAGACAGCTGGAAGCGGTGGATGAGCCCAATACTTCCGGTGGCGGCTGGAGCAGCGTGTTCCGCCTGGATCTGGAAGGCCAGGGTTATTACCTCAAGCGCCAGAGCAATTACCTGACGCGCACCTTGCATGCGCCGTTTGGCGAGCCCAGCTTTGCCCGTGAGTTTCGCAATATCAGCCGTTATCGCAAGCTCGGCATTCCGGCGCTGCAAGCGGCTTTTTTTGGCGAGCGCAAGGTCGACGGTGAAGTCAGGGCGGTACTGCTCACGCGCGCGCTGGACGGCTGGAGCGATCTGGAATCGTTGCTGGCCCGCTGGGCGCAACTCAGCGCGGCGCAGCATTCGGCCATTCTCAAGGCTTGCGGGCTGTTGGCGCGGCGCCTGCACGGCGCGCGTCAGGTGCATGGCTGCTTTTATCCCAAGCATATTTTTCTGCGCGCTACCGGCGACGGCTATGAGGCGCAACTGATTGATCTGGAGAAGACCCGGCCGTTGCTGTTCGGCATGCGCGACCGGATCAAGGATCTGGAGCCGTTGCAACGCCGCGCGCCACAGTGGAGCGAGGCAGACTTGCGCCAATTGCTCGCGGCGTACCTCGATCAGCCGATCGACGGTGATCTGCTCGACAGCTGGCTGGTCCGGCTGACGGCCCGACGCAGTCACAAGGAGACCCGTTGATGCAATTGTCCGAGCTGGCGCGGACAGGGCGCGGCCCCTCATTACCGCTGAGCGTGACCCTGGCGGATGCGGCCGGTACGGCGGATCTGCAATTGTTGAGCCTGCTGCGCGTCTTGCCCGGGCAGCGCTATGTTGGCGCCGGCGTTTGGCGCGGCCGGACGGTACTGGCCAAATTGCTGGTCGGCAGCAAGGCAGCACGGCATTTCCAGCGTGAACTCGAAGGCGTGCGCCTGCTGGCGGCCCAGGGCATGACCACGCCGCTGTTGTTGGTCGATGGTCTGAAAGACGGAGAAGGTGGCTGGCTACTGTTTGAGTTTCTCGAAGGCGCGCACAGCCTCGGTGATGCCTGGGCGAAGGTCGAGGCGTTGCCGGCGCTGGCCGATGAGCAAACGGCGGTGTTGGCCGAAGCGCTGGATGCCATTGGTCGACTGCATGGCAAAGGGCTCTGGCAGGAAGATTTGCACCTGGACAATCTGCTGCGCCATGGCGGTCAGCTGTATTTGATCGATGGCGCCGGGGTTCGCGCGGAGACGGCGGGGCAGCCCTTGTCCCGGCAAAAAGTGCTGGAAAACCTCGGCGTGTTTTTCGCCCAGTTGCCCAAATCACTCGAGCCGTTCACCGAAGAGTTGCTGGTGTATTACCTGTTGAGCAACAGCGAGCATGCGTTACCGCTGGAGGCGTTGCAGACACAGATCGACAAAGTGCGTAGATGGCGGCTCAGGGATTACCTGATCAAGGTCGGCCGCGAATGCACATTGTTTGCAGTGCATCGCGGCGCGTTTGCCCTGCGCGCCATCCGCCGCGAAGAAGAAGCCGCCATGCTGCCGGTGCTCGAACAGGCCGACGCCCTGCTCGATCAGGGGCATCTGTACAAGACCGGCGGCGCAGCCAGCGTCGGCAAGGTTCAGGCGGGCGGGCGCACGCTGGTGATAAAACGCTACAACATCAAGGGCTTTGCCCATTGGCTCAAGCGTTTCTGGCGTCCGAGCCGGGCCTGGCATTCGTGGCGTGAAGGCAATCGTCTGGCGTTCCTTGGCATCGCTACGCCGAGACCGCTGGCGGTATTGGAGAAGCGCTTTATGTGGCTGCGCGGCCGCGCGTATCTGGTAACCGAGTTCCTGCCGGGGCCGGACATCATCGAGCGCTTTGCGCCGTTCGTGGAAAGTGGCCAGGCGCCGGAAGCCGAGTTGCAAGCGCTGGATCGACTGTTTGCCCGATTGATCGCCGAGCGCATCAGCCATGGCGATTTCAAAGGCCACAACCTGTTCTGGCAGACGGATCGCTGGGCGCTGATCGATCTCGATTCGATGTGTCAGCATGCCTCGGTCGGCAGTTTCGCCCCGGCTTATGCCCGCGATCGCGCGCGATTCATGCGTAACTGGCCGCAAAGCAGCGCGTTGTATCGAGTCATCGATCAGCGGTTGCCCAAGGATATCTCCGACGCTGGCTGAGCCTTTTCGCAGCAGGCTGGCTCGCACAATAGCTCGGCCTGCTCTGAGGGCGAGCCTGTTGGCGGCTACGGACAAATAACAGCGACTTGTCCTACAGCTTCTCCAGAAGCCATGAACTGTCTGCTGTTCAGCCTCGATGCTAATTTGCCTGACGATTTCGGATGACGAGCCTCGGGCATGAAAAAGATTATGACGCTAGGCGTTTTGTTCTCGGTTCTATCAGGCTGTGGCAGTGTCTCAACGGTGTTGCAGCACGACGCAGATGCCGCTCGGAAGCTGCGCAAACAGAAGACTTACTGTCAATCCATCCCGCGTATCTACAGCGGCCTGGCCTTTGATTTCTGCATATTGAACGCGCCGCCCAATCCTGGTGGCATTGTGTCCTTCGTATTGTTTGATCTGCCGTTGTCCGCTGCGTTCGACACGGTTTCGCTGCCCTACACGATCTATCGCCAGGCTGCCGACGGAAATCTGAGTATTTACTGGCGCAGGGACGGCTACTGAGGCTTTAGTGCCCGTTGAATCGGGCCAATACCGGTAGTGCAATTCGCACCGGGTAATTCCCCTGATGTTTACGCTATAATCCCGCCCTTTAGCTGTCACTCGCCCTGTGCGAGGGCACATCAATTTTCAAGGCGCATCGCGCCTGCACGCAGACTAAAGAGGCTAGACCCCTGTGGCATTGACGATTCTTGGCCTGTCCGGCGCCCTTAGCCATGATCCTTCCGCAGCCCTGTACATCGACGGCAAGCTGGTCGCTGCAGCTGAAGAAGAGCGCTTCGTACGCGATAAACATGCAAAGAACCGCATGCCCTACGAATCGGCGAAATTCTGCCTCGAGCAAGCCGGCATCAAGCCGTCCGACGTTGATGTTGTGGCAATTCCATTCGCGCCGATCAGCCTGTTCGGCAAGGCCCGCTGGCACTATGCCAAGCGCTACTGGTACGCCCCGGATCGCGCCCTCGATGCGATCCTGATGGGCAACCGTCGCTACAAGCGCTATCGCAACAAGATCGTCTGGTGCCTCGAGCAACTGGGCTTCGATCCGAAGAAAATCAAGATCGAACCGGTCGAGCATCACCTCGCTCACGCCTCCAGTGCTTATCACTGCTCGGGTTTCAAAGAGAAAACCGCGATCCTCGGCATCGACGGTAAAGGCGAATACGCCACGACCTTCTTCGGTTATGGCGAAAACGGCAAGATCCACAAGATCAAGGAATTCTTCGATCCGGACTCCCTTGGTGGTCTGTATGGCGCGATCACCGAATTCCTCGGGTTCGAGATGCTCGACGGCGAATTCAAAGTCATGGGCATGGCGCCGTACGGCGATGCCAGCAAGTACGACTTCTCGCGTCTGGCCTCGTTCGAGAATGGCGAGCTGGTGATCAATACCGACTACGCCAACGTCATCGGCCTGCGTCGTTATAAAGAGAAGGGCAAAGGCTTTTACTTCTCGCCGAAGCTGATCGAGTGGCTGGGGCCCAAGCGCGAAGGCGACATTGCCGACGAGCCGTACATCCACTACGCCGCCAGCATGCAAGCGCTGTTCGAAAAACTGGCGTTGCAGATGATCGATCATTATCTGGGCGATGTGCTCAAGGAAACCGGCAAGCTGGCGTTCGCCGGTGGCTGTGCGTTGAACGTCAAGTTGAACCAGAAAATCATCGCCCGCGACGACATCAAGGAGCTGTTCGTACAGCCCGCGTCGGGCGATGCCGGCACCGCAGTCGGCGCTGCCGCTTACGTGTCGCACGCCCGTGGCGTACCGGTCGAGAAGATGGAGCACGTCTACCTTGGCCCGTCTTACAGCAACGAAGATGTGATTGCCGCCTGCGCTCGTCATGAGAACAAGCCGACCTGGCGCAAGCTCGACAACATGCCGCAAGAAATCGCCAGGATCATGGTCGAAGGCAATCCGGTGGCCTGGTTCCAGGGCCGCATGGAATTCGGCCCGCGTGCACTCGGTGGTCGTTCGATCATCGGTTGTCCGAGCATTCCCGGTGTGGCCGACCGCATCAACCACCAGATCAAGTTCCGCGAGCGCTGGAGGCCTTTCTGCCCGTCGATGCTCGACACCGTTGCGCCGCAGATGATCAAGATCGATCACCCGGCGCCGTTTATGACCTTCACCTTCGAAGTCGCTGAAGAATGGAAGACCCGCGTGCCGGAAGTTGTCCATGAAGACGGTACTTCACGCGCTCAGGTGCTCAAGCGTGAGTACAACCCGCGCTACTACGACATGATGAAGGCGCTGGAAGACCTGACCGGTAACGGCGTATCGCTGAACACGTCGCTCAACCGACGCGGCGAGCCGATGATCTGCTCGCCGACTGACGCGCTGAACATGTTTTTCGGCTCTGACCTGCAATATCTGATCATGGAAGATATTCTTGTCGTCAAAGAAGGTGTGCAAGGAAACAGTCTTGACTGAGGCACTGATCAGCGTCGTGATTCCCGCGTACAACTACGCCAGATCGCTGCCACGTGCCGTGGAATCGGTGCTGGTGCAGTTGCACGACGCGGCAGCGGAGCTGTTGGTTATCGATGACGGTTCCACTGACTCCACGCCCGAGGTGTTGCAAGCGTTGCTGGCTGAACATGCCGGGCGTTTTCGTGCCATACGCCAAAGCAATGGCGGGCTGTCTTCAGTGCGCAATCGCGGGATCGAGGAAACCACGGGGCAGTTTCTGATTTTTCTCGACGCAGATGACGAGATGGCTCCCGGTGCGCTGGCGGCATTATCGCAACACATCGCCAGTCACCCGGAAACGCGGATGATCATTGGCGCTCATTGGTCGATCTTCTCCGGTGGCAAGCGCAGCCTGCAGGCTGTCAAACCGCTGCCAGCCACGCTGCGACAGCGAGTCAGGGGCTATCTGCTGGACAAGACGGTGTCGATCTCAAACGGTGCCTGTGCCATGCATCGTGAGGTATTCGCGCCGGGCAACTATCCGGAGTGCCTGCGCAACGTCGAAGATCTGCCGGTGTTTGCCCAGGTGTTGGCGCGCTTTCCCTGCACCGTGGTCGAGCAGCCGCTGGCACTCATTTACAAGCACGCCGACAGCATGCGCCATGATCTGCGCCAGAGCCTGGCAGCGGGTACTGAGCAGGTGGTCGGTGAAGTGTTTTCCAGTCAACGGATGCCGCAAGAGTTTCAGGATCTGCGCCAGGCCTATCTGGCGCAGCGTTGTCTGTCGTTGTTCCGCGATTGCTATTCGCATGGCGAATATGCGTTGGCGAAAACATTCTATATGCAAGCGCTACGCGCTGACTGGCGCATCCTTGGGCGCTGGTCGTACATGCGCAAAGCCTTGCGTCTGCTGTTCAGATAAGTTGATTGTTGTTTTTTGCGTACCTGTGGCGCGTGATGTGAGGGGGCTGGGTGAAAGGTACGGGCAGTAAATTGGCGGTCAGGGCTGTTCAGTTGATCAGTGAGCGACCGGTGAGTGTGGCCTTCTGGGCAAGTATTCTACTGTCGCTGATTGCCGTGTCGGGTACCGCAACGGTCGGGCGCGATGCCGCGTTGTACATCGATATTGCACATCAGGTTGTCTTGCATGGACCCGACGTCGCCTGGGTGCATTTCGACTGGCCGTGGTTCTCCATTCTTCTGGCCCTGACCCATCGCTTCCTGCTGCTGCCGCTGGAGTTGAGCGCCTATCTCTGGTGCGGCCTGTTTTTCGCCGGCACCAGTGCCCTGATGGTCGATTGTATTCGCCGACGCTCTCCCGAGCTTGCCGGCTGGGCGTGTCTGATTGTGCTGGCGATGCCTGCGGTCAATGCCTTTCGAAACGACATCATCCGCGAATGCGGTTTCTGGTTTTTCTGCACCCTCGCGTTATGGCAGGCACTGCGTTGGCAGGCCCTGGGCGGCTGGCTCAGAGCCGGTCTCATTCACTTGGCCATTGTGGCTGCAGCGCTGTTTCGGCTTGAGGCATTACTCTTGTTGCCGGCGCTCGGGCTGTGGCAAATGCCGGGGCTCTGGCGCTCTGGCCAGCGCACTCGTTTGCTGCAGTTTGCTCTTTTGCCGGTGGTGGGGCTGTTGGTTGCATCGGCGTTTGGAGTGTTCATGTCGGCGCGCTTCATGCTCTATCTGGACATGATTGCACCGCACAGCGTCTACGCCTCGTTTCAGTTGCTGTCCGAACAATTTGGCAACTCGCTGATCAACAAGTATTCCCAGGATGAAGCCGGGCGCATCGTGTTCTTCGGGCTGCTGGCGACGATGACGATCACATTCGTCAAGCTGATGGGGCCGTTCGCTGCCCCGTTCGTACTGCGCCGCAACTGGGGTGTCCTGGGTACTTACTGGCGTGACTATCGTCCGTTCGCCTGGGCAGCACTGCTGTATCTGGTAGTGCTGATGCTGTTTTTCATCAAGCAGCAATTCATGAATGCCCGTTATCTGAGCTTTCTCAATCTGCTGGTCGTACCGCTACTGGCGATGGGGCTGGCGGCGTTTGCCCGGCAGTTTCCGCGCTGGACCAAAGTGCTGGTCGTGGCGGCGTTGCTGGTGATGCTGTCGAATGTGATTTCGACCGGCGCAGGCAAGACTCATTACGTGGCCGCCGGGCGCTGGATGTCCGCGCACGTCGAACCTGAGGCCAGCGCCTGGTTCGAAGACGGTCGCATCAGCTATTACGCGGGGCGGGGTTACGTCCTGCCGACGCTGACCCGTGAACAGGCAATGTCGCCGGAGCACGCCGGTGAGTATCGTTATTTTCTCATCGAAGGGAAGGGCGATGAGCCGTGGCTGGGCGAATGGCTGGCGACACATGAAATGCGCATCATCGAACGCTTCGCCAATCGCAGGGGCGCGACGATTCTGGTCATCGGCCGTTAGACGTCAGCCCAGCAGCAGGCGCAGGCGTTCGATCAGCGCAGCCTGTCGCTTGCTCGGCAACGCCTGGCGATAACCTTCAAGAAAGGTTTTTCCGGCATCGCCGCCGAGCAGCCATTGCCGGTCTTGTTTGTAGCGCAGCAAGTGGGCGAAGTTGCGCAGTCGCTTGCTGTCGCTCAGCGCATGCCTCTGGCAACGCAGGTCGGCGATGTCGATCAATCCGAGCTGATTCTCCGGTGTCTGCACCACATTGCCAAAGTGCAAGGACCGGAAATACACGCCTTTTTCATGCAGCTGTGCAATGAACGCTCCCAGTTGACTGCGCAACGTCTCGGTTTCTTCGGGCGTGCCCTGCAATTGCCGCACGGTTTCGCCCGCCAGCGGCGCGTAATACACGCCGTCGCGCTCGATACTCGGAATACGATACACCGCGATGACGTTCGGACAGAGGATGCCGCGCTGCTGCAATGCCTTGGTGTTGTTGGCGAAGCGCTGCGCGTAGGGAAAGAACAGCGCCGAACTCAGCAAGCGCTTGCGGCGGAAAAGCTTGAGCATGCGACCGTCGGCCAACCTGAGCACCTTGTCGCCGGAACCGTCGGCTTCGAGTACCTGAGCACCTTTGCGCAGTGCCTCGTAAGTGCTGTGATCAATCGATTGCATGCCTGACTCCCCATCATGAGCCGGCTATCTTAACCGACTTGCCCAATGGCTGGCGCCCGGTGATGTTGATCGGCGCAAAAGGGCCTGTGATATCATCGCCGCCTCACTGATTTACGCGGATTACCATGAGCAGTCCTGAACCGAAAGCCCAGTCGACGCTGGCGATCTATTTCCGCCTTTTGGCTTACGTGCGTCCTTACGCCGGCCTGTTCATCCTGAGTATTGTTGGCTTTCTGATCTTCGCATCGACCCAACCGATGCTCGCCTACATTCTCAAGTATTTCGTCGATGGCCTGGCCAACCCGGAGGCCAGCCTGTTCCCCGGCAACCCCTATCTGGGCAAGTTGCAATTGCTCGAGAGCGTGCCGTTGCTAATCGTGCTGATTGCTGTGTGGCAAGGCGTCGGTTCGTATCTGGGCAACTACTTTCTGGCGCGGGTCTCTCTGGGGCTGGTGCATGACCTGCGTGTGGTTCTGTTCAACAAGCTGCTGGATCTGCCCAACAGCTATTTCGACAAGAATAACTCCGGCCACCTGATTTCCCGTATCACGTTCAACGTGACCATGGTCACCGGCGCCGCCACCGACGCGATCAAAGTGGTGATCCGTGAAGGCATGACGGTGATCTTCCTGTTCTGCACCCTGTTGTGGATGAACTGGAAGCTGACCCTGGTGATGGTCGCTATCCTGCCGGTCATCGGTCTGATGGTGAACAGCACCAGCAAGAAATTCCGCAAGCAGAGCAAAAAGATTCAGGTCTCGATGGGTAACGTCACGCACGTCGCATCCGAGACGATTCACGGCTACCGCGTGGTCCGCAGTTTTGGTGGCGAAACCTATGAAAAGGTACGCTTCCATGACGCCAGCCAGAGCAATACCGACAAACAGCTGACAATGACCAAGACCGGCGCGGTGTATACACCGATGCTGCAATTAGTGACGTACAGCGCCATGGCAGTGGTGATGTTTTTGGTCCTGTACCTTCGCGGTGATGCATCGCCGGGTGATCTGGTGGCCTACATCACCATGGCTGGCCTGCTGCCCAAGCCGATTCGCCAGCTTTCCGAAGTCAGCTCGACGATCCAGAAGGGAGTCGCCGGTGCGGAGAGTATTTTCGAACAGCTGGACGAGCCGGCGGAAGTCGATCAGGGGACGGTCGAGCGCGACCGTCTGCAAGGTCGCCTCGAAGTGCGCAACCTCAGTTTCAGCTATCCGGACAGCGAGAAGAAGGTCCTCGACGACATCAGTTTCGTCGTCGAGCCAGGGCAAATGGTGGCGCTGGTCGGTCGCTCCGGCAGTGGCAAGTCGACTCTGGCCGGCCTGATTCCACGCTTCTACCAGCATGAGCAGGAGCACGGGCAGATTTTGCTCGATGACGTGCAGGTGCAGGATCTCACCCTGCGCAGCCTGCGTCGGCAGATAGCCCTGGTGACCCAGCAGGTCACGCTGTTCAACGACACGGTGACCAACAATATCGCCTACGGCGATCTTGCGGGCGCGCCGTTTGAAGAGGTCAAGCGCGCGGCCACGGAAGCCTACGCCGATGAGTTCATCATCAAGATGCCGCAGGGCTATGAAACCCTGGTTGGCGAGAATGGCGTGCTGCTGTCCGGCGGCCAGCGTCAGCGCATCGCCATTGCGCGCGCGTTGCTCAAGGATGCGCCGCTGTTGATTCTCGACGAAGCCACATCGGCCCTCGATACCGAATCCGAACGGCATATCCAGGCGGCTCTGGATCACGTGGTGCAAAACCGCACGACACTGGTGATCGCTCACCGCTTGAGCACCATCGAAAAGGCCGACCTTATCCTGGTCATGGATGAAGGCAGAATCGTCGAACGTGGCACTCATGCTCAGCTTCTGGCGCACAACGGCTACTACTCGCGGCTGCATGCCAAAGAGTTTGAAGAGGGCGATGAGCCGCAACCGACTCATGCGACCGACCTATGCTGACGGCGTTTCGCATCTGGCGTGAACGTGGCTGGAGCGAGATCGATCAGGCGGCCTATGCTCAGGCCTGGCAGCGCTTCGGTGGCAGTTTTGCCACTCATCCCGACGTGGTGGAACGGTTGTCGACGTTTGTCGGCATCAAGCTGCACTACCTGGGCTGGATCGTCGATGGTGACGTCGTCGCGGCTGTTGCCTGCTGGGGCAGGCACGCCGCTCTGTCCAAAGAAGTGCTCAAGCGCGAAGGCAAGCGCGGGCTGCTCGATATGGGCAACGCCGAGCTGATTTTGCCAATTGCCGCGGATGCCGTCGTTCCGGTGCGTCAGCGCATGGCTTATGTTTCGCAACTCAACGCCGAGCAGATCAGCACTCTGCGCGTCCAGCCGGAAGGACTGGCATTGGCGCGGCTGCCTGAGGACTACTCGAAGAAGTTTCGCTACAACCAGCGTCGCGAACAGCGCCTGCTGGAAGAGGCGGGTGGTGCACTGATTCCGATGTCCGACTTGACGCCGCAAGAGCAGGCCGCCGCTTATGGTGATCTGTTCCAGCGCCGCTGGGGTTTCGAAGTGCCTGGCAAGGCCGGGCTGGTCGAAGTCTTCACCCTGCTGCGCGAGTTCATGACCGGGTCGGTAGTGATGCTTGAATCGGCGCCAGTGGCGATTCAGATTCTCTACCGTGTCGAAGCGCCACAGTGGGTATCGCTGGAATACGTCAATGGCGGCGTCGATCCGCAAAGCCGCGAGTTCAGCCCCGGCAGTGTATTGAGTTTCGTCAACACCCAGCAGGCCTGGGCGGATGCTCAGGCACTGGGCAAGACGCTGCGTTATTCGTTCGGCCGAGCCGACCGTGAATACAAGGATCGCTGGTGCCATACGGTGCCGGTCTACAAGGTCTGAAACCATGACTGCTCGCAAGCAACAGCTCCTCAAGGCTCACCGCCGCAGCAAGCGAATGTTCCTGATCGCGTTTGTGATCGCGCTGCTGGCGGCCGGCTTTTTGCTCGGCTGGTGGCTGGTGCCGGTGCTGCTGGTCTTGGCCTGGGTGGCGCACGAAGCGTGGTTTGCCGACCATCTGTTCTATAGCGCGGCCGACGACTATCAATACAACTTTCCCGGCCATACTCCGCGTCAAGCCGTGAAGCTGGATGCCGGTATCGTGCATCTGAGCGAACCGCTGGCGTCGGGAGAAACACTGGTGCTTGAGCTTCAGGTCAAGACCACCTGGCTGGGGCGCTGGCTGGACCCTTATGTCGAGCTGGGTGACGATCGCCAGGACTTCGAGCGTGGCGTCAGCGGGCGGCGCTATCTCAATCTGTCCGGGCAAGCCGCAGCGCTTGGCGCAAATACGCTGACGCTGCGTGGTCGCCATTGCACGCTGAGTTCCAGCGGTACGCTGTGGGTGATGAGCAATCCCGATTACGCACAGCAACGGGTCATGATCATCGCGCCCCACGCCGATGATGCCGAGCTGGCGGCGTTCGGTCTCTACTGCCGCACCGAGGAAGCCAGCATCGTTACCCTTACCCAGGGTGAAATCGAAGCTGATGACTTCCAGCGTCTGGGGCTGGACAAGGCCCAGGCGGCGCGCTTGAAGGGCCGGTTGCGCAGCTGGGACAGCCTGAGCATTCCGCTGTGGGGCGGGGTCCCGGCCAGCCATTGCGTGCAGTTGGGTTACTACTGCCTGCAATTGCCGGCGATGGCCGAAGAGCCGAACACGTCATTCGGCTCGCGGGAATCAGGCGAGGACGATGTGCGCAGTGTTCGGCAGCACAATCCGTTCAAACTGCCGGGCGATGTCGATGGCGCGCCGACCTGGGTCAATCTCGTCGGCGATATTCAAGCATTGCTTGAGCACTTTCGCCCCGAAGTCGTCGTCACTCCGCATCCCGAGCTGGACCCGCACAGCGATCACGTAGCCTCCACCCGTGCCGTGCTGGAAGCTATCGCCGCCAGTACGTGGAAGCCGGCGACCTTGCTGATGTACGCCAACCACTTGCATGACAACGATCGATGGCCGATGGGTCCGGCCGGTGCTGGTATCGCCCTGCCTCCGGCGATCGAGCCGTTGCCGGCCGACCATTTGTGGAGTCCGATGCTGTCGGCGGATGTGCAGCTCGACAAGGCCATGGCGCTGGCCATGGAGCACGACCTGCAAGGTTCGCTCGGATTCAAGCGCCAGTTGCGTCGTGTCATTCAACAGTGGCTTGTCGGACGACGCTGGCCGGTTACAGGCAGTAACGAGTTTTTCCGCAAGGCAGTGCGGCGCCATGAACTGTTCTGGGTCCGCGACCTTTCAGATTGAGGCGGACGGCGCTTTACCCTGTGTTAATATCGCGCCCCTGTTCATTTGTATGTGGGTTGCTCCATGAAGTTGTCCATGCCGCGTTTCGATCAAGCCCCTGTCTTGGTAGTCGGCGATGTCATGCTCGACCGTTACTGGCATGGCGGAACCTCACGGATTTCCCCTGAGGCGCCGGTGCCGGTGGTCAAGGTCGAGCAGATCGAAGATCGTCCGGGCGGTGCCGCGAACGTTGCCTTGAATATTGCCGCGCTCGGTGCGCCGGCGTCGCTGGTCGGGGTGACCGGTGATGACGAAGCCGCCGACAGCCTGAGCAACAGTCTCAAGGGCGCTGGTGTACGCGCGTTGTTCCAGCGCATTGCGCATCAGCCGACGATCGTCAAGTTGCGGGTCATGAGCCGGCACCAGCAGCTGCTGCGTATCGACTTCGAAGAACCGTTCGCCACCGATGCGCTGGCCCTTGGCTCGCAGGTCGATGATCTTCTGGAAGGTATCAAGGTGCTGGTCCTTTCCGACTACGGCAAAGGCGCGCTAAAAAACCATCAGGCGCTGATTCAGGCGGCACGGGCGAAAAACATCCCGGTGCTGGCCGATCCGAAAGGCAAGGATTTCTCGATCTACCGTGGCGCCAGCCTGATCACGCCGAACCTCAGCGAATTCGAAGCGATCGTTGGCGGTTGCGTTGACGAACACGAACTCGTCAGCAAGGGCGCGACGCTGATGCACGACCTCGAACTGGGCGCGCTGCTGGTCACTCGTGGCGAACACGGGATGACTCTGTTGCGCCCTGATCAACCCGCATTGCACTTGCCGGCCCGCGCCCGCGAAGTGTTCGATGTGACCGGTGCCGGCGACACGGTGATTTCAACCCTTGCCGCCGCCATTGCGGCAGGCGAAGACCTGCCTCATGCCGTGGCCTTGGCCAACCTGGCTGCGGGTATTGTGGTCGGCAAGCTCGGTACGGCCGCCATCAGCGCCCCGGAACTGCGTCGCGCCATTCAGCGTGAAGAGGGTTCCGAGCGTGGCGTGCTGGGGCTTGAGCAGTTGGTGCTGGCCGTCGCCGATGCCCGTGCTCACAACGAAAGAATCGTTTTCACCAACGGCTGCTTCGACATCCTTCATGCCGGCCACGTGACCTATCTGGAACAGGCGCGGGCTCAGGGCGATCGCCTGATTGTCGCAGTCAATGACGATGCTTCGGTCAGTCGCCTGAAAGGCCCTGGTCGCCCGATCAATAGCGTCGACCGACGAATGGCGGTGCTGGCAGGTCTGGGCGCGGTGGATTGGGTCATCAGTTTCCCGGAAGGTACGCCTGAGAACCTGCTGCGCGAGGTCAAGCCTGATGTGCTGGTCAAAGGCGGCGATTACAGCATCGATCAAGTGGTCGGCGCCGATATCGTGACCGCTTACGGCGGCACCGTGAAAGTATTGGGACTGGTGGAAAACAGCTCGACGACGGCGATTGTCGAAAAAATCCGCAGTCGCTGATCAGATGAACCTTTACCGTTGTGTACCACGTGTGAACGGATTTTGCCTTGGGGATCTCACCGTTTCCGTTGAAGTTGGCAGGCTTGAATCCGCTGCGCTTGCCTGCCTACGTTACGTGGTCATTTAACTTATGAAAGTCATGCTCCTGGTGATGGACGAGCAGCGGGTCATCCTCGATCGGCTCTATGACATCGTTCAGCAGAACTGCGATGAATGTTTCATCTATCGTCTGAGCAAGCAGCAGCAGATGAACCTCGGAGCTTTTCTGGCTTCGGTCGAGTACCAGACCTTCGACCGCGTGGTGATTTTCTCCCGGGTCAAACGTCTGGCTCCGCAATTGCGGGTGCTCAAGTGCATTCCGGGCCTGGTGTTTCTGGAACACGATGCTTATCAGAACTACATGCCCGCCAGTAAGTATCGTGGCGTGTATTCGCGTCTGTATAGCCGCTTGCCGAGCTGTCGGGCGCTGGTCTCCGGTGCGGTCGTCGCGCGCAAGATGCTGGCGGAGGGCATCGATACGGTGTTCGTTTCCAAAGGCTACGACGAGCAGATGCTGCACAACACCGGTGTTGAGCGAGACATCCCGATCGGCTTCCTCGGCAGCTTGAAAAGTACCGAGTACGCCGAGCGCAAGGCCATGCTTGAATCGCTCTCGCGGCGCACCGGCATGCTCGTGACCCGCACCAAGTCCGGCGCCGAGTATCTGGAAACGCTCAATCGCATCAAGATCTTCGTCAGCGCCGACATAGGCATGAACGAATTCATGATCAAGAACTTCGAGGCTATGGCGTGCGGCTGTGTGCTGCTGGCCTGGAGCCAGGGCGAAGAGGACCGATTGCTCGGTTTCGAAGACATGCACAACACCGTGTTCTACCGCAGCGAAGACGAGGCGGTGGCGAAGATCAAACTGCTCCAGGACGACCCCGAACTGGCACAACGCATTGCCAGCAACGGCCAGGCGTTTGCCGAAAGCCGCTATTCGTTTGCTCGGGTCGGCCAGGCACTCGCCGAAGCCATCCAGCGCGAGATGCGCCCATGGCAGCCGCCGTCGGGTTTTACCCGGTTCTGGGTCAAGCTGCGTTACGGCATGAAGGTACCGACCTGAATGACGGATGACGACATGGCGCTGGATGCGCTGCCCGGTGGCGACCAGTCGGTTTTGCAGGCCTTGCCCGATGCACTGCGTGAATGCCTGAGCCGCGCCGCCCGAGTTGTACTGATCGCCAATAATCCCGCCATTACCGCAGTCGACTTCGCGCGGCTGAACATCGGCGCCAATGATGTCGTCGTCAGTTTCAATCATTGCATCAAGGCATCGCTGCTCAACGCGCAAAGCGTCAACGTCTTTGTGCACGGCTACAACGCGCCGGATGCCTACTTTTTCGGGCTGCCCTGCAGCGCGGACGTGCAGCGATTGTTCGACCGCGCGGGCGAGCGCTGCTTCACCATGCTGGTGGGTTGTGCGGCGCCGATGTGCCCGCTGCCCCGCGTGGCAATGTACTGGGATCGCATCCCGTTACCGCCGCTGTGGAACTACCCGGTCGACCGCCCCGGCGGCAAGCGTTATGTCGGACCGTCTACAGGTTTCAACACGCTGGTGCTGTTCGACTGGCTACGCGAGCATGTCGGTTATTCCTATCAGCTGATGACCCTGGGATTTTCCAACGAAGCGGGGAAGTTGTGGGGCGGGCATGCCTGGGATTACGAGCGGGACTGGTTGCAAAAGTCCGCTGTCATTGTCGTACCGCTGCAACCTCGCCACTGGTGGCAGAGACTGTTTCAGCGCAAATAAGCGACGCTGCAGCCGGGTACCCGCTGGCCCGAATCACTTTTTCATAGGTGCAATCGAGTGTTGAAAATTGCCGTGGCGTTTTTCGGGATTCCGAGAAATTCGCAGATCTGCTTCCCTTCAATCGAACAGAACGTACTGGCGCAGTTGCCTGCGGGCAGCGAGGTGAAGTGCTTTTATCATCTGTATAAAGTCGATGAAGTGCAGAATTCGCGCTCGGGCGAGAAAGGCGAACTGGCGGCTGACAACTACCAGCCCTTCGAGTCCATGAGCGGCGCGCTGACCTCGACCGAAGGTGTGCTCGAGCGTTGGGATTTCGATCAGGTCAAGGCACAGGGCGATACCTGGGCCGATGACTATGCGTCGTTGCGCAACCTGATTTATCAGCTCAACTCGTTGTACACCGTCACCGGCGAGATCGAATCCTTCAATCCGGATTTCGTTGTTTTTGTGCGGCCGGACAATTTCTTCCACACCCCACTGCCAGCCTACGTGTTCAACCATGCCGAGGCGCGGCGGCACAACGCTTATATTCCGGACTGGCAGTGGTGGGGCGGTCTGAATGACCGGTTCGCCGTATGCGGGCGCGATACGTATGTCGCCTACGGCAAACGCATCGAACGCATCTTCGATTTCTGCCAGGCGACCGGCCGCAAGCTGCACTCCGAGCGCTTGCTCAAATACGCGCTACTGGAGGCGGGCGCCAAGGTTTGCACACTGCCGATCCAGGCCTCTCGCGTGCGCATCACCGGCGCATTTGCCGAAGAGTCGTTCTCACCCAAGCGTGGCATGGGCAAGCGCGAAAACCGTTACTTTCACTTCTTCGCGACGTTGCGCACCTGGTGGGATCGCCGCCGCTAGCGGCTTGCGCGTTTCCTGCCCAGCCCGACCAGGCGCAGCGCCTTGATGCTCAACTGCTTGAGGCCGGTGCGGGGTGCCTTGGCCGGTTGCAGGCCCTGTTGCACCAGCCAGTCCTTCCAGCGAATGCGCTCGTCGTGCACCACCCAGCCCTGCTGGGTAGCAAAGCTCTCGGCCAGATGAATGCCGCGGGTGCTGGCCGGTATCAACTTGTCTCGTTTGAGGGTGAACAACTCCGCAGTTGGCGCGCCATCCTTAAGGGGCATCAGATACAGGTCTGGCCGCTTGCGGTCGAGCCGCGCGACCAACTGATCGCCCTCGAGGCGTTCATCGACATGAAACAAACTCAGGGACTTGGCTTCCTTGGGCACTTCCAGGCGCAAGTCATAGATCAATTGCAGCGACGCGGTCGGTAGATGCACGTAGGCCCGTGGTCGCTCCAGCAATTGCAGGTTGGCGCAGCGCACCGGACGCGCCGAACCGGACAACGGTGTCAGGCGAAACGGCAGCGCCTCACGATAGTGCAGCGCAGCGGAGTAGGGTGCCGGCAGCCAGGTTTCGTTGAAGCGCCCGCCGAGCCAGCCTTCCGGGGTTTCCAACAGGCATTCTTCGGCAATTTCCTGTATTGCTGTGTGCAGCGGAATGTTCAATTCGTGGGCCGGCACGTAGCCGGAAATCAGCTTCAGCACCACATCGCCGCGATCCTGCCGGCGTTGGCGTACCAGCACCCAGTAATCGCGATTCTGCCAATGCAATGTCAAGCGCACGGATACGCCGAGGTTGGCCAGTTCCAGCGCAAAGCGCTCGCTGTCGGCGACGCTGACCGGTTTGCGCCGTTGCAGGGTCTGGGCGAAATTCAGCGGCATGCCGACGCTCTGATAGCTCAGGCCCTCGGGCGTGGCTTCGACGAACAGCGGCAGCGTCTTGAAGTTGCTCGGGTTCTTGCGGATGAGCGTGCGCGGCATATCGGCTCCTGCTTAAGGCCGCGGGGCGGCGTCAGTGACCACGCAGGACCTGGGCAACGGTCGCGGCGTTATGGGCGAGGTGCAGCGGATTGATCGTGCCGACAATAGCACTGGCGACGCCGGGCTGAGTGAACAGCAACTCGAAGCTGGCGCGCACCGGATCAACTCCGGGGCTCAGACAGACATGCCCGCTGGCCAGGGCTTTTTTTACCAGAATGGCTTTGCCCTGGGCAGCAGCGTAGTCAATGACTGCCTTTTCGTTTTGTTCGTTCAGATTGTAGGTGACCATCGCGCAGTCGCCCTGCTCCAGCGCTCTCAAGCCGCCTTCGACGGTTTTGCCGGAAAACCCGAAGCTGCGAATCTTGCCCTCGGCCTTCAGCGCCGCGAGGGTGGCGTACACCTCTTCGTGCTCGAGGATGGCCATGTCTTTGCCATCGGAGTGCACCAGAATCAGATCGATAAAATCCGTTTCCAGACGTTGCAGGCTGCGCTCGACCGACATCCGCGTGTGCGCGGCGCTGAAGTCATGGCGCGACACACCGTCGGCAAACTCTTCGCCGACCTTGCTGACGATCACCCAGTCCTGACGCTGGCCGCGCAGGAGCGGGCCGAGACGTTCTTCGCTGCGCCCGTAGGCCGGCGCGGTATCGATCAAGTTGATGCCCAGATCCCGCGCCTGACGCAGCAGCATGCGCGCTTCGTCATCACCGGGAATCTGGAAACCGTTGGGGTATTTCACGCCTTGGTCGCGGCCGAGTTTGACCGTGCCCAGACCCAGCGGCGAAACCGTCAGGCCGGTGCTGCCCAGCGGGCGATGGAGTTGGTGCAGAGTGGCGATGGTCATGGCAGCAGTTGCTCCCAGGCGGGCACGCCGAGCGGCGGTTTTGGCAACGGCGGCAACGGCTCGGTCGCTTGCGGCTGGATGCCGTCGTGTTGCAAGGACGCGATGACGCGATCGGCGAAGTCCGGCGCCAGTGCCAGTTTGGTCGGCCAACCGACGAGCAGACGACCTTCCTCGGCGAGGAACGCGTTGTCCGGGCGGGTCAGGCCGGTCTGCAGCGGCTCGGCGCGGTCGACGCGCAGAGTTGCCCATTGGGTGGTGCTGAGGTCGATCCACGGCAGCAATTGGGCGATTTCCTGTTGCGCGGTGGCGATCTGCTCGGCCGGCTCGCGGGCCACGCCTTCGCTTTCGGCAATGTCGCCGCCCATGTACCAGACCCACTGGCCGTCAGCCGCCGGGTGCGTGGTCACAGTGATGCGCGGCTTGGTGCCGCCGCCCAGGCAGTGCGCGTACAGCGGTTTCAGCCCGGGGCCTTTGGCGAGGATCATGTGCAGCGGCCGGCGTTGCATGGCCGGCCGGCTCAGGCCCAGGGCTTCGAGCAATTCGGCGGTACCGGCGCCGGCGCTGAGGACGATGCGCTGGGCGCGGATCTCGCGGCCGTCGACTTTCAGGCCGACCAGCACGCCCGCTTCCAGCAGCGGCTCGATGACCTGACCGGCGAGCAGACCGTCACCGGCCAGCTCGGCCAGACGCTGGATCAGGCTCGGTACGTCGACCACCAGTTCGGCGAGACGGTAGACCTTGCCCTTGAAACGCTTGTCTTGCAGGGCCGGTGGCAGTTCGTCGCCCTTGACCTGATCGACCCGGCCACGCACGGCTTTGCTGGCGAAGAAACTGGTGAGGTTGCCGGCGAGGGTGCCCGGCGACCACAGGTAATGCGCTTCGGACAGCAGGCGCACGCCGGACAAGTCCAGCTCGCCATTGCCGGCCAGCGCCTCGCGCCAGCGGCGCGGCATATCTGCGATGGCTTCCGAGGCGCCGGTCAGCGCACCGTGCAGCGCGTATTTTGCACCGCCATGGATGATGCCCTGGGACTTCACGCTCTGCCCGCCACCGAGGCTGGCGCTTTCCACCAGTACGGTCGAAAAACCCTGGCGGCGCAGGCGCGCATTCAGCCAGAGGCCGGCGACACCAGCGCCGACAATCATAACGTCGGTGGAAATAACGGATGGCATGCAGCGACCTCAGTGTTCAAGACGAGGGCGCAGTATACAGACTCGGGAAAAGGGCGGATTTGTCGATGATCAACTGGCTGAATGCATATCCAAATGTGGGAGCGAGCCTGCTCGCGATGAGGGAATGCCAGTCGACGTATTCGTGGACTGATATACCGCATTCGCGAGCAGGCTCGCTCCCACAGGGGATTGTGTCTGGCGGTTAATGCCCGGCGGTCTTGGAGAACAGCTGAATCACAACGACCCCCAGCACGATCAACGCCATCCCCAGCATTGCCGGTACATCGAGCTTTTGCCCGTAGATAAACAGCGCCGCGACGCTGACCATGACAATGCCCATCCCCGCCCAGACAGCGTAGGCAACGCCCACCGGTACGGTGCGTACCACCAGCGTCAGCATCCAGAACGCAATCGCGTAACCGACAATGACCAGAATCAACGGCAGTGGCGTGCTGAAGCCTTTGACCGCTTTCATCGAAACGGTGGCGATCACTTCGGCGCAGATGGCGATGGCCAGATAGACGTAGGCGTTCATGATTTCAATCCCTCAGATAAATCGTTGCTTGCTGAGGCGACATTCTAGGGAATGCTCAGATGGGGTAAAGTCATTACCTATCTGTCCTGAAGATGGGTTGGAAGCCGGCATGCAGTGGAATCTTGAGCAGTTGCGCATATTTGTCGACGTTGCCGAGCAACGTTCGTTTTCCGCCGTGGCGCGGCGGCAGCGCAAAGCGCAGTCAGCGATCAGCAGCGCTATCGCAATGCTCGAAGAGGATTTGGGCGTGAGCCTGTTCGAGCGCAGCAGCGGTCGGCAGCCGAGTCTCACCGAGGCGGGCGCGGCATTGCTGGAAGAGGCCCGCGAAGTGTTGCGCCAGTGCGAGCGCCTCAACGGCCGCGCCATGGCCATGCTGCGCGGCCAGGAAGCGCAACTGCGCGTGGCCCAGGACGAGGCGATGCCCTATCAGGCGCTGGTGGAAAGTTTCGGCGAACTGGCCGAGCAGTTTCCCAGCCTGGAAGTGCAACTGACCAGCGCTGCCCAGGGCGAAGTCGCGCGCAAACTGGTCGAGCGTCGCGCCGATCTCGGCCTGCTCTTCTATCACGATGAAATCCCCGAGGCCCTTGAGCGCCGCGTGCTCGGCAGCGTTGAAATGGTCACGGTCTGCGGCGTCAAGCATCCGCTGGCGCAGCAGCCTTACGTGACCTGTCAGCAACTGGCGCAACATCGGCAACTGCTGATGTCGACGCAGACCAGCGTCTATCCCGGCAACGAGCCGGCCAGCCCACAGGTGTGGCGCGCCGACAGCTTTTACGTGATGTCCGAATGGCTGGTGCGCGATCTCGGTTGGGCGTGGTTGCCGCGCCACGTTGTGCAGTACTCGGCGTATCAGGGCCTGATGGTCGAGCTCGACAGCGAATGGACGCCGCCGGCGCTGGTGGTGGAACTGGTCTGGCGCCGCGACGAGCCGCTCGGCCCGGCCGCGCGCTGGCTGGCGGAACGTTTTGCCGTGCACTTGCGGGCGATCGGCGACAAAAGCCGATAAACTCCGCCGCCATGAATAGAACTCTCTACACCGCGCTGTTTTATCTGGGGCTGCCATTGGTGGCGATTCGGCTGTGGCTGCGCGCGCGCAAGGCGCCAGCGTATGCCAAGCGCATCGGCGAGCGCTTCACTTACGGCATGCCGACCTTGCAGCCCGGCGGCATCTGGGTGCATGCGGTGTCGGTGGGCGAAAGCATTGCTGCCGCGCCGATGATTCGCGCTCTGCTGGAACGCTATCCGACGCTGCCGATCACCGTGACCTGCATGACCCCGACCGGTTCGGAGCGGATTCAGGCACTGTTCGCCAACGAGCCGCGCATCCAGCACTGTTATTTGCCGTACGACTTGCCCTGCGCAGCGGCACGCTTTCTTGAGCGCGTGCAGCCCAGGCTTGCAGTGATCATGGAAACCGAGCTGTGGCCCAACCATATTCATCAATGTGCCAAGCGCGGGATACCGGTCGCGCTGGCCAATGGACGCTTGTCCGAGCGTTCGGCACGTGGTTATGGGCGCTTGCGCAAACTCACTGCGCCGATGCTGGCGGAAATAAGTTTGTTCGCCATACAGACCGAAGCCGAAGCCCAGCGCTTCCGTGATCTCGGCGCACGTCCGAAAACAGTGGAAGTCACCGGCTCGATCAAGTTCGACCTGACCATCGATCCGCAATTGCTGCAACGTGCGGCCGAATTGCGTAGCCAATGGCAGGCTCAGGATCGTCCGGTGTGGATCGCCGCCAGCACCCACGAAGGCGAAGACGAAGTGGTATTGAATGCCCATCGTCGCCTGTTGGCCTGTCACCCGGATGCATTGTTGATTCTGGTCCCACGCCACCCGGAACGTTTCAACTCGGTGTTCGAACTGTGCCAGCGCGAAGGCTTCGCCACGGTGCGCCGTTCGACCGGGGCCGATGTCGATCCACAGACTTCTGTGCTGCTTGGCGACACCATGGGCGAGTTGCTGTTTCTCTATGCCCTGGCCGACAGTGCCTTTGTCGGCGGCAGTCTGGTCCCGAACGGCGGGCACAACCTGCTCGAACCCGCCGCGCTGGCGAAACCGGTACTCAGCGGCCCGCACCTGTTCAACTTCCTCGACATCGCTGCGCAACTGCGCGAAGCCGGGGCGCTGGCCGAGGTGGATGATGCCGAGGGCCTGGCGGTGGAGGTGCAGCGCTTGTTCGAATTGCCGCGTGACGCGCAGCGCATGGCCGAGGCCGGACTGGCGGTGATGCGCCGTAATCAGGGCGCGTTGCAGCGTTTGCTGGATGGCTTGGGCAGATTGATCAAGTAAGCGAAAAGATCGCAGCCTTCGGCACCTCCTACAAGGAAATGCATTCCAACTGTAGGAGCTGCCGAAGGCTGCGATCTTTGCTTTTGTGGCTTAAGGCCGCGCCCTGAGCTGCGCCTCGGCAGCCTTGGCCAGATCCGGCGGCAGGAAGTCCTTGTCCGGGTTGTAGTCGGCCTTCAGATAGCGCCGCAGATCTTCCAGATCACCCGGGTTCAGCGTGCCCGCCGCCTGCTTCAGGCGCAGGTTGTCGAGAATGTAGTCGTAGCGCGTGTTGTTGTAGTTGCGCACCGAGGTGTACAGCTGGCGCTGCGCGTCGAGGACGTCGACGATGTTGCGCGTACCGACCTGATAACCGATTTCAGTGGCTTCCACGGCGCTCTGGTTAGAGATGATCGACTGGCGACGCGCCTGCACCTGCTCGACGTCGGTGTTCACCGCGCGGTGCAGATTGCGGGTGTTTTCCACTACCTGCCGGCGCAGCGATTCGCGCTGCTGTTCGCTCTGATCCAGTTGTGCGTACGACTGGCGAACTTGCGAACTGGTCAGGCCGCCGCTGTAGATCGGGATGTTCAGTTGCAGGCCCAGCGTGCTCTGTTCGACGTTGCCGCCGTAGGGCGCGCCAAACGAGTTCGGGTTGGCGAAGCCGAGAGCGTCATTGTCGCCTTTCTCGTATTTCGCCACGGCGTCGAGGGTCGGCAAGTGGCCGGCCTTGCGCTGCTTGAGCGTCTGCTCGGCGGAGCTGACCGCGTAGTTGCTGGCGAGCAGATTGAGGTTCTGCCGCGCCGCCGTATCGACCCAGGATTTCGCATCGTTGGGCGCTGGCGGCAGGATCGGCAGCGTATGGACGATGCCCTGAATCGAGTTGTACTGACGGTTGGTCAGGGTGATCAACGCCTCGAAGGCATCATCGACCTGACGCTGGGCAACGATGCGGTTGGCCCGTGCGGTGTCGTAACTGGCTTGCGATTGCAGCACATCAGTCTTGTCCGAGAGGCCGACATCGAAGCGCTCGTTGGACTGGTCGAGCTGACGTTTGAACGCCGCTTCTTCAGCCTTGGTCGAGGCCAGATTGTCCTGGCTGCGCAACACATTGAAGTAGCTTTCGGCCGATTGCAGGATCAGGTTCTGTTCAGTGGCCGAGAGCTGCAGCGCGGCCTGTTCGTTGACGTCCTTGGCGGCCTGGTACTGGAACCAGCGATCGGCGCGGAACAATGGCTGCGCCAGCGTCGCCTGATAGGAGTGCGCGCTGCGGTTGGCAATGGCCGAGGGCTGGTCGATCGAGGTGCGCACGTCGGCGACTTCGGCGCCACCGGACAGGTTCGGCAACAGACCGGCGCGGGCCTGCGGCACCACTTCTTTCTGCGCACCGTACTGGGCGCGGGCTGCCGCAAGGTCGGCGTTGTTGTCGACCGCTTCCTGGTAGACGCTGACCAGATCGGTTTTGGTCGACAAGGGTGCTTCCGCTGCCCAGGCCATTGTGTTGGACGCACAGGACACGGCAACAGCCAGTGAAAGTTTGCGCAGCATGAGGCGATCCCTAGCATGAATATTATGGAAGTAATCCGGGCGCCAAAGGTAAGGCGCAGCCCGCACAGCGTCAAGGCTGAGCCAGGCCAAGCGAGTGTAGTTGCGCATTGCTCCGGCAACAATCGGGCAAGTCTGTGTATTTACGCCATTCATCATGGCGTTCGCTGCGGTGTTGGCGTTCCTCGGCGGTTGTGTCTAGACTGGCCGGGTTCTTGTCGGGGTGCCTTGCTATGAGGCTGAGATCGAATAATTTCGGATCCCGTTGAACCTGATCAGGTTAGCGCCTGCGTAGGGAACAAGATTTCTCGTCACCCGGCGAGTCCTCTTGTGCTTCGTCCGGGATATTGTTCGACAATCGAACGCTCGACGAATGCACAGCACCGGTCCTGGTGCGTCCGTGCCTTTCAGGTTCTGCTCCGACAATCCACTGCTGGATGCTGTCTGGAGAGCCCGTGATGACAACAAAAGAAAAAAACGCGATCAACCTGAGTGACTCGGCCAAGGTCGACGAGCAATCGGTCAAGCCGTTCACCCGTTCGCAAAAAATCTACGTTCAGGGCTCGCGCCCGGACATCCGCGTGCCGATGCGCGAAATCAGCCTCGATGTAACCCCGACCGACTTCGGCGGCGAGATCAATGCGCCCGTCACTGTCTACGACACTTCCGGCCCGTACACCGATCCGAATGTCATCATCGATGTGCGCAAAGGCCTGGCCGATGTGCGTTCGGCATGGATCGATGATCGCGGCGACACCGAGCGCCTCGCCGGTCTGAGCTCCAACTTCGGCCGCGAACGCCTGGCCGATCCGGAGCTGACCAAACTGCGCTTCGCCCACGTCAACAATCCGCGCCGCGCCAAGGCCGGGCACAACGTCACGCAAATGCATTACGCGCGTCAGGGCATCATCACGCCCGAGATGGAGTTCGTCGCCATCCGCGAAAACATGAAGCTGGAAGTGGCTCGCGCCGCCGGCCTACTCGATCAGCAACACCCCGGCCACAGCTTCGGCGCCAGCGTGCCGAAAATCATCACCCCCGAATTCGTCCGTGACGAGATCGCCCGTGGCCGCGCAATCATCCCGGCCAACATCAACCACACCGAGCTGGAACCGATGATCATCGGCCGTAACTTCCTCGTGAAGATCAACGGCAACATTGGCAACAGCGCCCTGGGTTCTTCGATCGAAGAAGAAGTGGCGAAACTGACCTGGGGCATTCGCTGGGGCGCGGACAACATCATGGACTTGTCCACCGGCAAGCACATTCACGAAACCCGCGAGTGGATCATCCGCAACTCGCCGGTGCCGATCGGTACCGTGCCGATCTATCAAGCGCTGGAAAAAGTCGGCGGCGTTGCCGAAGACCTGACCTGGGAGTTGTTCCGCGACACGCTCATCGAACAGGCCGAGCAGGGCGTCGACTACTTCACCATCCATGCCGGTGTGCTGCTGCGTTACGTGCCGCTGACCGCCAAACGCGTAACCGGCATCGTCTCCCGTGGCGGCTCGATCATGGCCAAGTGGTGCCTGGCGCATCACAAGGAGAACTTCGCCTATACCCATTTCGAAGAAATCTGCGAAATCATGAAGGCCTACGACGTCAGCTTCTCGCTCGGCGACGGCCTGCGTCCGGGCTCGATTGCCGACGCCAACGACGCCGCGCAATTCGGTGAGCTGGAAACCCTCGGCGAGCTGACCAAGATCGCCTGGAAGCACGATGTGCAAACCATGATCGAAGGCCCGGGCCATGTGCCGATGCAATTGATCAAAGAGAACATGGACAAGCAGCTCGAGTGCTGCGACGAGGCACCGTTCTACACCCTCGGCCCGCTGACCACTGACATTGCCCCGGGTTACGACCACATCACATCGGGTATCGGTGCGGCAATGATCGGCTGGTTCGGTTGCGCGATGCTCTGCTACGTGACACCGAAGGAGCACCTCGGTCTGCCGAACAAGGATGACGTGAAAACCGGGATCATCACTTACAAGATCGCCGCGCACGCAGCGGACCTGGCCAAGGGACATCCGGGCGCGCAGATTCGCGACAACGCACTGAGCAAGGCGCGTTTCGAATTCCGCTGGGAAGACCAGTTCAACCTCGGCCTGGATCCGGACACCGCGCGTTCCTATCACGACGAAACCCTGCCGAAGGACTCGGCCAAGGTCGCGCATTTCTGCTCGATGTGCGGGCCGAAATTCTGCTCGATGAAGATCACCCAGGAAGTCCGCGAATACGCGGCCAACCAGCGCATCGATGCGGTCGACGTGGACGTCGCAAAAGGCCTCGCGGAGCAGGCCGAGCGGTTCAAGAAGGAAGGCAGTCAGCTGTACAAAAAAATCTGAACTGGCCTGAGAAGGCCCCTTCGCGAGCAGGCTCGCTCCCACTTTGGAACGCGTTCCTCTGTGGGAGCGAGCCTGCTCGCGAATGCGGTCGACACAACAACAATTGTCCCTCTGAGATAACACCCTTGAGCATTCAACCCGGCACCTATTCCCCCGATCTCGCCGTCCCCGCTGCAAAGCGTGTTTTCGGCGGGCGCGATCTGTTTTCCCTGTGGTTCTCCCTCGGCATCGGCCTGATGGTTTTGCAGACCGGCGCATTGCTCGCGCCGGGTCTGGGTCTGTCCGGCTCGCTGCTGGCGATTTTCCTTGGCACGCTGGTCGGCGTGCTGCTGCTCGCCGCTGTTGGCGTGATCGGCAGTGATACCGGTCTGTCTTCGATGGCGGCGCTGAAGCTCAGCCTCGGCAGCAAAGGCGCGAGCCTGCCGGCGCTGCTCAATCTGCTGCAACTGATCGGCTGGGGCTCGTTCGAAATCATCGTCATGCGCGATGCTGCCAGCCTGCTTGGCACCCGTGCCTTCAGCGAAGGCTCGCTGTGGGCCAATCCGATCCTGTGGACGCTGTTCTTCGGGGCGCTGGCGACCTTGCTCGCGGTGAGCGGGCCGTTGACGTTCGTGCGGCAGATTCTGCGCAAATGGGGCATTTGGCTGCTGCTCGCGGCGTGCCTGTGGCTGACCTGGAATCTGTTCGCCAAAGCCGACCTCGCGGCGCTGTGGGCGCGCGCCGGTGACGGTTCGATGCCGTTCGCCGTGGGCTTCGACATTGCTATCGCCATGCCGCTGTCGTGGCTGCCGCTGATTGCCGATTACTCGCGTTTCGGCAAGCGTGCGAAGAATGTCTTCGGCGGCACAGCGGTGGGTTTTTTCATCGGCAACTTCTGGCTGATGAGCCTCGGCGTCGCCTACACCCTGGCGTTCGCGCCGAGCGGTGAAGTCAACGCGCTGCTGTTGGCCTTGGCTGGCGCCGGTCTGGGCATTCCGCTGTTGCTGATTCTGCTCGATGAGTCGGAAAACGCTTTCGCCGATATTCATTCGGCAGCGGTATCGAGCGGGATTCTGTTGCGTCTGAAAGTCGAGCATCTGGCCCTGGCCATCGGCGTGATCTGCACGCTGATCGCTCTGCTCGCGCCGTTGGCGCAGTATCAGAATTTCCTGTTGCTGATCGGCTCGGTGTTTGCGCCGCTGTTCGGCGTGGTGTTGGTGGATCACTTCATCCTGCGCAAGCGCAGTACTCAGGTCGCGTTAGCCGCATTGCGCTGGCCGGCGTTGCTGGCGTGGCTGGGCGGGGTCAGCACCTACCACTTGCTGGCGAATCTGTATCCGGATGTCGGCGCAACCCTGCCGGCGCTGGTGCTGGCAGGGTTGCTACAACTGGTGCTGGGCCGGGCCTTCAGTTACGGCCGGGAAACAGCTCAGGCTTGAGAATGCCGTTCAGGCGCGGGTAAGGGATCTTCAGTTCGACGTGGCCCAGCGCGTAAGGCGCGATGGTGGTCACGTCGTACTTGAGGATCACGCCGCCGTAGGTCAGTGCTACGTGCGGGGTTTTCACGAACGGCCAGTTCGCGACGAATTCCGCCTCCTGATCGAGTTTGGTGCTGATCAGCCAGCTGTTGTGCGCCACTTGCGCGGCTTTCCAGAACGCCTCTTCCTGACCCGGCAGCAACATGTCCGACAGGTTCAGCACCTTGTGCTGCTGGCGCGAATAGTTGATGAAGCCGCGACCCGGAGTGCCGTGGGCGCCGCCGGTGTCGAGGTAACTCGACAGCTCGATGATCACCAGTCCGTCATGCTGCTCGCGTACTTTCGCTTGCAGATAGCTGCTGTTGCGCGGGCCGGCGCTGGCCAGGAACTGCTCGCGGTAGGCGGCCAGGGTTGGCGCTACGGGTGCGTTCTTCTCGGTGCGGGTCATTTGCAGCAGACGCTTTTCGATGATGCCGTCCAGTGCCGGCTCATCCGGGAAGCGCAGGGTGTCGATGTTCACCAACGGGCAATCGGGGTTGGAACAGCCGGGTTTGAGTTGTTCCGAGGCGTCGCGGGTGGTTTCCAGCGGCGTGCGATAGTTGGGCTGGAACAGGCTGGCACAGGCGCCCAGAGTCAGGGCAATAGCGGCCACAGAGGCGATTTTGAAAAGCGACATGGGCGTCCTTTCGAAAGCAGGGGAAGGCGAAAAGTTACCGCTTCGACTCTCAACGAGGCAGTCAGTTCGCCACTAAGCTAATTAGAGTGGGTTTCACCGTCACCGTCCATCCCGCTGACGGTAAAGGGGCTGCATCAAACGGTGCGGGCGCGTTAGGATGGCGCGAAGTCGAGGTTGCCGGTAACCGCACGCAGCCTCGTGATGGATGTGCAGTAAAGAGGATGCTTATGACTGACTTTGCCAACGCCATTCCGACCGCCGTCGATATCGTGCGGCGCGAAAAATGCTACGAGGGCTTCTACAAGCTCGACCGTGTGCACCTGCGCCATGAATTGTTCGCCGGTGGCATGAGCCGCGAGATCAACCGTGAAATCTTCGTGCGCCATGATGCCGTCTGCGTGCTGCCTTACGATCCGCAGCGCGATGAAGTGGTGCTGATCGAGCAGTTTCGCGTCGGCGCCATGGGCAAGGCCGACAACCCGTGGCTGGTCGAACTGGTCGCCGGTCTGATCGACAAGGATGAGCAACCGGAAGAAGTTGCTCACCGCGAGGCGCAGGAGGAAGCTGGGCTGGACATCAAGGCGTTGTGGCCGATGACCAAGTATTTCCCGTCGCCGGGTGGCAGCAACGAATTCGTGCATTTGTATCTGGGGCGTTGCAGCACCGACGGCGTCGGCGGTCTGCACGGGCTGGAAGAAGAGGCTGAAGACATTCGCGTAACGGTCTGGGCATTCGAAGATGCCTTGCAGGCCGTGCGTGACGGACGGATTGCCAACGCGGCGAGCATCATCGCCTTGCAGTGGCTGGCGCTGAACCGCGCCGAAGTGAGGGGGCTATGGTCGTAAACAAGCTGCGCGATCGTTATCGGGTTGACCTCGTGAGGCTGCAAGCCGCCTGCGAGGCCAACTACGCGCGCCTGATGCGACTGCTGCCGGACATGCGCAACGAACCCGAGGCGCGGCGTATCGCCGTGACCCAGGGCGAGCAGATGCTCGGCGTGCTCGCCCTCGAAGTGCTGCAGACCTGCCCGTACACCACGACGTTGCAGGTGCGCCAGGAGCACAGCCTGCCTTGGTTGCCGGTGCCGCAGCTGGAAGTGCAGGTCTATCACGACGCGCGCATGGCCGAAGTGGTCAGCGCCGAACATGCACGACGCTTTCGGGGCATCTATCCTTACCCGAACGCCGCCATGCACCAGCCTGATGAGAAGGCCCAGCTCAATGTGTTCCTGGGCGAATGGCTGAGTCATTGCCTGGCGTTGGGGCACGAGTACGAAGTCGTTCGCTAGTTGTGAACTGCGTCCGCTTCGGCGGTTTCCCCTTTGTGTCATCCCCCAGCATAATTGCCGCACCCATCCATTGCGTGCTTAGCCCCGGGAGAGCGCCTTGCCCAGCGTATCGACATTGACCAGCGCCGACCCGGCGCTGCTGGTGCAGTTGTCCGACAGCCACCTGTTCGCCGAGGCGGACGGCACGCTGCTGGGCATGAAGACCCGCGAGAGCCTGCAAAGGGTCATCGACCTGGTGTTGGCGCAACAGGCGCAGATCGATCTGGTGCTGGCCACCGGTGACATCTCCCAGGACGGCACGCTGGAGTCCTATCAGGCCTTCCGTCAACTGAGCGCGCAGATCGATGCGCCGGCGCGCTGGATTCCCGGCAATCACGACGAGCCGCTGGTGATGGCCGAGGCGGCGGTGCAGAGCACGCTCTTGGAACCGGTGGTCGATATTGGCAATTGGCGGGTGACCATGCTGGATTCGGCGGTGCCGGGTTCGGTACCGGGCTATCTGCAGGACGACCAGTTGCAGTTGCTGGCCCGCGCGCTCAGTGAAGCGCCGGAGCGTCATCATCTGGTGTGCTTCCACCATCATCCAGTGTCGATCGGCTGTGCGTGGATGGAACCGATCGGCTTGCGCAACCCGGAAGCGTTCTTTGAAGTGCTGGATCGCTTTCCGCAGGTTCGCGCGGTGCTGTGGGGGCACGTGCATCAGCAAATCGACTGCGAGCGCAATGGCGTGCGCTTGATGGCCTCGCCTTCGACGTGCATCCAGTTCGAGCCGGGGAGTGCGGATTTCAAGGTCGGCGAGCAGGCGCCGGGGTATCGGTGGTTGCGGTTGTTGCCGGATGGCCAACTGGAAACCGGCGTCGAACGAGTCACCAACTTCGAGTTCACCGTCGATTACCGCTCCAACGGTTACTGAGACCTCCGTGTAGGAGCTGCCGAAGGCTGCGATCTGTTGATTTTCGCTTTAAAAGACAAGATCAAAAGATCGCAGCCTTCGGCAGCTCCTACAGGTGCATTTGTATGGCCCATCCAATGCAGACTCCCTGTAAACTCCGCTATCTTTCGCCGACAGCCAGGGAGCTCAAATGTCCGGTTCGATCCTCTATATCCACGGTTTCAACAGCGCGCCGGCCTCGAAGAAGGCCTGTCAGCTGGTCGCGGTCATGGAGCGGCTGGGCTTGAGCGGGCAATTGCGCGTGCCGGCGCTGCATCACCATCCGCGCGAAGCCATCGGTCAGCTCGAACAGGCAATCGCCGAGCTGGGCCGGCCGTTGCTGGTGGGAAGTTCGCTCGGCGGCTACTATGCGACTCACCTGGCCGAGCGCCATGGCCTGAAAGCCCTGCTGGTCAACCCGGCGGTCAGCCCGCACCGGATGTTCGATGGTTATCTGGGCACGCAGAAAAACCTCTACACCGATGAAACCTGGGAACTGACCCACGACCACGTCACGGCGCTGGCCGAACTGGAAGTGCCACCACCGCAGGATCCGCAGCGTTATCAGGTCTGGTTGCAAACCGGCGACGAAACGCTGGATTATCGCCTCGCCCAACAGTATTACCGCGCCTGTGCCTTGCGCATCCAGGCTGGCGGCGATCACAGTTTCCAGGGCTTTGCCGGGCAATTGCCGGCGTTGCTGAGTTTTGCCGGCATGGCTGCCGATATGTATCAGGCAATCGATTTCACCACGCTGTGAAGTCTTGCCCCTCTTTCATGAATGACTGACGACGAGACCTTATGGCCACTCCCAGCGCTAGTTCTTATAACGCCGACGCCATCGAAGTCCTCTCGGGCCTCGACCCGGTGCGCAAACGCCCCGGCATGTACACCGACACCAGTCGGCCGAACCACCTCGCCCAGGAAGTCATCGACAACAGCGTCGACGAAGCCCTGGCCGGCCACGCCAAATCGGTGCAGGTCATCCTGCACGCCGACCATTCGCTGGAAGTCAGTGACGACGGCCGTGGCATGCCGGTCGACATTCACCCGGAAGAGGGTGTGTCCGGCGTTGAACTGATCCTCACCAAGCTGCACGCGGGCGGCAAGTTCTCCAACAAGAACTACCAGTTCTCCGGCGGCTTGCACGGGGTGGGTATTTCCGTGGTCAACGCCCTGTCCACCGAAGTGCGCGTGCGGGTCAAACGTGACGGCAATGAATACCAGATGACCTTCAAGGACGGCTTCAAGGCCTCCGAGCTGGAAATCGTCGGCACCGTCGGCAAGCGCAACACCGGCACCAGCGTGTACTTCGCGCCGGACCCGAAATACTTCGACTCGCCGAAATTCTCTATCAGCCGCCTCAAGCACGTGCTCAAGGCCAAGGCTGTGCTGTGCCCGGGCTTGCTGGTCAGCTTCGAAGACAAAGGCACCGGCGAGAAAGTCGAGTGGCATTACGAAGACGGCCTGCGCTCCTATCTGGTGGATGCGGTCAGCGAATTCGAACGGCTGCCGAACGAGCCGTTCTGCGGCGCCTTCGCCGGCAATAAAGAAGCGGTCGACTGGGCGCTGCTGTGGCTGCCGGAAGGTGGCGACGCTGTACAGGAAAGCTACGTCAACCTGATCCCGACCGCGCAGGGCGGTACTCACGTCAACGGTCTGCGTCAGGGCCTGCTCGATGCCATGCGCGAATTCTGTGAATTCCGCAGCCTGCTGCCGCGCGGCGTGAAGCTGGCGCCAGAAGACGTCTGGGAGCGCATCGCGTTCGTCCTGTCGATGAAGATGCAGGAACCGCAATTCTCCGGCCAGACCAAAGAGCGTCTGTCATCCCGTGAAGCGGCGGCGTTCGTCTCCGGGGTGGTCAAGGATGCGTTCAGCCTGTGGCTCAACGCCAACCCGGAAACCGGTCTGGCCCTGGCCGAACTGGCGATCAACAATGCCGGTCGCCGCCTCAAGGCGAGCAAGAAAGTCGAGCGCAAACGCGTCACCCAGGGCCCGGCACTGCCGGGCAAACTGGCTGACTGCGCCGGGCAGGATCCGATGCGTTCCGAGCTGTTCCTGGTCGAGGGTGACTCCGCCGGTGGTTCGGCCAAGCAAGCGCGGGACAAGGAATTCCAGGCGATCCTGCCGTTGCGCGGCAAGATCCTCAACACCTGGGAAGTCGACGGCAGCGAAGTGCTCGCCAGCCAGGAAGTGCACAACATCGCTGTGGCCATCGGCGTCGATCCGGGCGCCGCGGACATGAGCCAGCTGCGCTACGGCAAGATCTGCATCCTCGCTGACGCCGACTCCGACGGTCTGCACATTGCGACCTTGCTGTGCGCGCTATTCGTCCAGCACTTCCGCCCGTTAGTGGATGCCGGTCACGTCTATGTGGCGATGCCGCCGCTGTACCGCATCGACCTCGGTAAAGAGATCTACTACGCCCTCGACGAAGCCGAACGCGACGGCATTCTCGATCGCCTGGTGGCCGAGAAGAAGCGCGGCAAGCCGCAGGTCACCCGATTCAAGGGGCTGGGTGAAATGAACCCGCCGCAACTGCGTGAAACCACCATGGATCCGAACACCCGGCGCCTGGTGCAGTTGACGCTGGGCGAAGACTTCGCCGAAACCTCGGAAATGATGGATATGCTGCTGGCGAAGAAACGCGCCGGCGACCGCAAATCCTGGCTGGAATCCAAAGGCAACCTCGCCGAGGTGCTGGCCTGATGCAGTTTGGCTGGGCCTTGGCGGGTGCGTTGCTGCTGAGTGCGCTGAGCGTGTCGGCCGAGCCGCTGCAAGAGTTGCGGCTGCTTTCCGAGCACCCGGTCGAGGGCATGCGTGGCGGCAACCTGTCGGGGCTGGCCATGTGCGGCAATGAACTGTGGACGGTGTCCGATCGCGATGATGAGCAGATTTACCGGCTCGATACCCGCGATCCGGTCTGGCAAGCGCAAACCGTGCACATCGACGTGCCGCCCGTGCCCGAAAGCGGCCTGCCGTGGGGCTTGAGCTCGCGTACCTGGGCGGCGTCGTTCATTCGCGGGGGCGATCTGGATTTCGAAGGCATCAGTTGCGACAGCGCTGGCAATCGCTACATCGTCAGCGAGGCTCACGCCGCGGTATTGCAGGTGCCGGTCAGCGGCCCGGCGAACTGGCTGAAGATCTCGCCGCTGCTGGTTCGCGAAGCGCGGGCGAGCGGCCTGCTGCTGAAGTTCAATTCGATCTTCGAGGGCCTGGCGATCAACCCCGCCGGTGATCAGATCTGGCTGGCCGCCGAACGGCAGAAACGCGGGCTGCTGCTGATCAAGCGCCAGCAGACGGTGTGGGATTGCGACGGTCGCTGCGTGCTGCTCAGTGAGGGCGGCAAGGAGATGCAGCCGCCACAGTTTCCCAAGGCGAAAGCGGTTCATCGCGACTTTTCCGACATTTCACTGTTCAACGGCAAGCTGTTTACTCTTGAACGCAATGCTTATGAGATCTGTCGTCGCGATGCACAGACGGCCAGGGTCGAGAAATGCTGGTCATATGCCGGTGAACTGTTGCAGGAAAAACGACGCTACTCGCAGAACTACGGGCTGGAAGAAGCGCTGATCATTGATGCTGAAGGTGCCTGGATCGGCGTCGATAATAATTTCGGCCCGCGTGCCGACGGCGAGGCCCGCCCGGTGGTCTGGCGCTTCGCCGCACCGGACGGTGGCTGGAGCGCCAGGCCATGAGTCGGCAACCGCCGGGCAAGCGTGCCGGTCGGGTGTTGATGGTTTTCGCCTGGTGCGCGGCGCTGTTTCTCGCGACGAAATTTTTCGGGCAGTGGGAACAGCGCCAGCAGAATCCGAACATCGTGGTTACGTCGGAGCAGGGCGAAGGTTTTATCGAGGTGAAACTGGCGAGCAATGCCCAAGGGCATTTTGTCGCCAGCGGCCAGATCAACGGTGAGCCGGTCGAGTTCATGCTCGACACCGGCGCTACCGATGTGGCGATTCCGGCGGATCTGGCCAAGCGTTTGAAGCTGCAAGAAGGTTTCGGCGTGACCCTGAGCACGGCCAATGGCCTGAGCCAGGGTTATCGAACAAAGATTGCGCGCCTGCAATTGGGCGACATTGTGCTGCGGGATGTCCGCGCACTGGTGGCGCCGGGGCTGCATGGCGATCAGGTGCTGCTCGGCATGAGCGCCCTGAACAAACTTGAATTTACCCAGCGCGGTGGCACCATGCTGCTGCGCCAGACAACGAACCGATGAGGCCCGCATGAGCGACTCCCTTGATCTCAGCCTGGACGGTGTAGAACGCCGCTCGCTGGCTGACTTCACCGAAAATGCCTACCTCAACTACTCCATGTACGTGATCATGGACCGCGCCCTGCCGCATATCGGCGACGGCCTGAAACCGGTGCAGCGGCGTATCGTCTACGCCATGAGCGAGCTGGGGCTGGACGCCGATTCCAAGCACAAGAAATCGGCGCGTACCGTCGGTGACGTGCTCGGCAAGTTCCACCCCCACGGCGACTCGGCGTGCTACGAAGCGATGGTGCTGATGGCGCAGCCGTTCAGCTATCGCTACACGCTGGTCGACGGCCAGGGCAACTGGGGGGCGCCGGACGATCCGAAGTCCTTCGCCGCCATGCGCTACACCGAAGCGCGGCTGTCGCGCTATTCCGAAGTGCTGCTCAGCGAACTGGGCCAGGGCACCGCTGACTGGGGCCCGAACTTCGACGGCACCCTGCAGGAACCGCTGGTGTTGCCGGCACGCCTGCCGAACATTCTGCTCAACGGCACCACCGGTATCGCCGTGGGCATGGCCACCGACGTGCCGCCGCACAATCTGCGCGAAGTCGCCACTGCCTGCGTGCGTCTGCTCGATGAGCCGAAAGCCACGGTCGAGCAGCTCTGCGAGCACATTCAGGGGCCGGACTATCCGACCGAAGCGGAAATCATCACGCCGCGCGCCGACCTGCTGAAGATGTACGAAACCGGTAAGGGCTCGGTGCGCATGCGCGCCGTTTACCACGTCGAGGACGGCGACATCATCGTCACCGCGCTGCCGCATCAGGTCTCCGGGGCCAAGGTGCTGGAGCAGATTGCCGCGCTGATGCAGGCCAAACCGTCGAAAGCGCCGCAGATCGCCGACCTGCGCGACGAATCCGACCACGAAAACCCGTGCCGCATCGTGATCATCCCGGTCAACAGCCGCGTCGATCACGAAGCGCTGATGCAGCACCTGTTCGCCAGCACCGAGCTGGAGTCGACCTACCGGGTCAACGTCAACATCATCGGTCTGGACGGCAAGCCGCAGCTGAAAAATCTGCGTGCGCTGCTGGTCGAATGGCTGGAGTTCCGCGTGCTGACCGTGCGTCGCCGCCTGCAATTCCGCCTCGACAAGGTCGAGCGTCGCCTGCACCTGTTGGACGGCTTGCTGATTGCCTATCTCAATCTGGATGAAGTGATCCACATCATCCGTACCGAGGAGCACCCGAAAGCCAAACTGATCGAGCGTTTCGCCCTCAGCGAGATTCAGGCCGACTACATCCTGGACACCCGTCTGCGTCAGTTGGCGCGACTGGAAGAGATGAAGCTGCGCGACGAGCAGGACGAGCTGCTCAAGGAACAAGCCAAGCTGCAAGCCCTGCTGGGCAGCGAAGCCAAGCTGAAAAAACTGGTGCGCACCGAGCTGCTCAAGGACGCCGAAACCTACGGCGACGACCGTCGTTCGCCAATTGTCGAGCGCGCCGAAGCCAAGGCGCTGACCGAGCACGATCTGCTGCCGAACGAGAAAGTCACCGTCGTGTTGTCGGAAAAAGGCTGGGTGCGTTCGGCCAAGGGCCATGACATCGACGCCACCGGTCTTTCCTACAAGGCGGGGGACGGCTTCAAGACCTCGGCGGCGGGGCGTTCGAATCAGTTTGCCGTGTTCATCGACTCCACCGGTCGCAGCTATTCAGTCGCCGCGCACACCTTGCCGTCGGCCCGTGGCCAGGGCGAACCGTTGACCGGCCGCCTGACGCCGCCACCGGGCGCCTCGTTCGAATGCGTGCTGATGCCCGAAGACGATGCGCTGTACGTTATCGCTTCCGATGCCGGTTACGGCTTCGTGGTCAAAGGCGAAGACCTGCAAGCCAAGAACAAGGCTGGCAAGGCCCTGTTGAGCTTGCCGAACAACGCCAAGGTCATCGCACCGCGCCCGGTCGCCGATCGTGAGCAGAACTGGCTGGCCTCGGTCACGACCGAAGGTCGCCTGCTGATCTTCAAGATCAGCGATCTGCCACAATTGGGTAAGGGCAAGGGCAACAAGATCATCGGTATTTCCGGTGAGCGCGTGGCCAGCCGCGAGGAATATGTCACGGACATCGCCGTTCTACCGGAAGGCGCCACCCTGGTGTTGCAGGCTGGCAAGCGGACCCTGTCACTGAAGGCCGACGACCTCGAACATTACAAAGGTGAGCGAGGACGCCGTGGTAACAAGTTGCCAAGGGGCTTCCAGAGAGTGGATGCGCTGCTCGTCGAAAACCTCAATTAGGCGAGAACGCCACCCTAGAGCGTTCGATCTGCGATTAAACGCGTAGATCGACGCTTTGGCGCTGGAGTCGGAACGCATATTCACGGATGATATGGCCTTTCAAGCGCCGGCGTGGTCGAGCGTTCTTCATATTTATTGAGTATTTTCACTGTGGTCAGCCTTGTGGCGGCCACCTGGACGGGATGATGACTGCTCTACGCCCCCTTATTTTGTTGCTCGCCGGCGTTCTTGGCCTGGCGGGTTGCAGCGTTCACCAGCCGGTGTCGCTGTATCAACTGGACAGCGGAAGTCCGGTTCAGCCTGCGCAAAGCGCGGGCATGGCGGTTTTGCTGGGGCCGGTAGTGGTTGCCGATTACCTTCAGCGCGAGACACTTCTGCAACGTCAACCGGACGGCAGCCTGCAAGCGGCGACCGACGGTCGTTGGGCTGGCAGCCTTTCGTCGGATATCGATCAGTTGCTGATGCGGCAGGTCGCGGGCCACCTGGACAGCCAGCGAGTGGTGCTGGCGCCTGCGACCGCCGGGTTCACACCGGATGTGCAGGTGCTCCTGACCATCACCCGTCTGGATTCCGGGGCGAAACAACCGGCCATTCTCGATGCGCAATGGCGTTTGATCGATCGCCGGGGCAAAGTGCGCGATAACCGCATCGTTCATCTGCAGGAAACGCACGCTGGCAGCACCGCTTCGCAGGTGCAGGCACAGGGGGTTCTGTTGCAGCGTCTGGCCGAGCAATTGTCGGTGGCGCTCAAGCCGCTGGCCAACCAGCCGCCAGTGGCGGAGGCAACACGCAAAGCCGCGCCGAAACCTGCTGCGCCGGCGGCGGATGCCGAGAAGCAACCGAAGATTCCGATGGCTTCGCCGATTCGTACGGATATGGAAGTGTTTCGCTTCTGAGCCTGGAACGAGTCAGAACAGAGCCCGCCTTGTGCGGGCTTTGTTGTGTCTGGAGGCAAGGTGGAAGATCAAAAAAACCCTCACCCTAGCCCTCTCCCAGAGGGAGAGGGAACCGATTGGGGGATATTCGAGAGCTACACCGATGTGAACGCGCGGAGGTGAATCCATAATCGCCAAGATCTGTCAGGTCGATGTATGGCGCCAGACACCTCGGTCGGTTCCCTCTCCCTCTGGGAGAGGGCTAGGGTGAGGGGCTTTTCATGGATGCCCACGATCCCAATAACGCCGCACACAAAAAAGCCCGCAGACATTCACTCGTCTGCGGGCTTTTGCGTATGTTGCCTAAACCTTACGCTCGGCGCTCATGCATCCGCGCCAGTTGCCGCTCCAGCATCGACGGATACGGCTCCATCAACCGCTCGACACAGCAAGCGCCTTCAGGGCTGGCGATTGGCCGGATCCGCGCACGCTGGCGGATCAGCGCGTCGTCACTGATCTTGCGCTCGACCAGCAGCAGGTTGCGGCTGTGTTGCGACAAGGCCAGTGCATCCTGCGCAGAATCGGTCAGCAGCAGATCAATCTGGCTCAAACCGAACAACTCATCGCCCAGCGTCAGGCCCAGTTGCAATTGCAGGGTGATGCCGCTGTCTGCGACCTCGATCTGCAACTGATGACCTAGCGCACGCAGCAGTTCGCCGCAGCAGATGGCATTGGTCAGGTAGTCGTCGCCGCAATCTTCGGTGTGGAACAGCAGCAGTGTGCTGCCATCGTTGAGGGTTTCGATTTCGCCCTGATACAGCGAAGCGGCCTGTTCAAGGCAGTCACGATAGCGTTCCTGCAATTCTTCCAGACGTGCGCGAGGCAAGCGGCGCAGTTGTTCCTGCGAACCCAGTTGCACAGCCAGTACGGCGGTGTGCTGCGGGACGTCAGGGGTCGGTTTGCGCGTGAGCGGTTGGGCGGCGCTGTTGAGCGATTCGTCGCGCAGGTCGGCGAAAGCGTCGTCGTCGTCATCATCGTCTTCGACCGTGCTCACCAAATGACGCGGTGCCGGTTTCTTCGCGGCCAGCGGGCGGCTTTCGTCGAAGCTCGGATCGCGCAGGTTACGCACCTCGAATTCCGGCTCGTCTTCATCCTCGGCGAATTCCGGCTCGGGTTCAGGCTCAGGCTCGGGTTCCGGGGCGTAGCTGGCGTGCAGCTGGCGCGCCAGATCGCCGATTTCATCCTGCCGATCAATGCCCGGCGTGTGTGCGTCGATCCGGCGCAGCCACACGCGCAATTGCAGCAGCGGCGTCGACAGATAACGACCCATGCGCAAGCTCAGGGCCAGCGACAGTGCCAGCAGAATCGCGCTCAAAATGCCCATGCTCTGCAGGCTGATAGTCATCGGCTGCTGGAACTGATCCATGTCCAGGCTGATGCGCAGTTGCCCGGCGGTCACGTCCTGGAAAGTGATCTTGCTCTCGTACATGCCCTCGGCTTCGCCCAGCAGGCTGTGCTTGGGACGCTGGCCGGACTCGGCGAGGATGCGGTTGTCGACACTGTAGATCGCCGCGTGAGCGACCAGTTTGTTCTTGGTCAGGTTGTTGAGCAGCACGTTGAGGCTGAGGATGTCGTTGGACACCAGCAGCTCGGTGGCGGATGTGGCGGTCTGCGTGGTCAGGCTTTCGCCCAGCGCATCGGCCTGCTCGTGCATGGCCTGCTTGAATTGCAGACCCATCACCCCGGCATAGATCACCAGGGCCAGAGCGACCAGGATCACGTTGTGGCTGGCAATGCGCAATGCAATCGGTACACGGCGGTGGCGCAGTGCACGGAAGATCAGCAGGAAGAAGTTATCGGTTTTGACTGGCGTGGGCCGGTTCACTTGAGCTCGGCTCTTTGTCCGTGAAGTTGACGCGCAGTATAGCGACAGGCCCCAGACCGGCAAAGCGCTCGCGGTGCCCGATGGTCACTGAAAGTGGGTAGAATGCGGTTTTTTTCCAGTTGCGGGGGTGCGCGTTGCGCGAAATCGTCCTGATTAACATCACGGGAGTCGACCGTCCGGGTCTGACGGCGGCCATCACCGGTGTTCTGGCACAAGGTGGTGTGAATATTCTCGACATCGGTCAGGCGGTGATCCACGACACCCTGTCGTTCGGCATCCTGGTTGAGATTCCCGATTCCGAGCAGGGCAAGTCGGTGCTCAAGGACATCCTGTTCAAGGGTTATGAACTGGATCAGCAAGTGCGCTTCACCCCGGTGTCCGAAGAGGATTACCAGCAGTGGGTGGGCAATCAGGGCAAGAAACGCCATATCGTTACCCTGCTGACGCGCAAGGTCACCGCTGGCCAGTTGCAGGCGGTTAGCGCGATCACCGCCAAATATGGCCTGAACATCGACCATATCGACCGCCTGTCGGGGCGCATGCCTTTGGATACTCCGGCCGATAAGGGCAAGGGCTGCATCGAGTTTTCCGTACGTGGCGAAGCGGCCGATCCGCAGGCCCTGCGCGCCGAATTCCTCAGCGTTGCGCAGGAATTGAACGTCGATATCGCCTTTCAGGAAGATTCGCTATTCCGCCGTAACCGCCGTCTGGCTGTTTTCGACATGGACTCGACGCTGATCGAAGCGGAAGTGATCGACGAATTGGCCAAGGCGGCCGGCGTAGGTGATCGGGTTTCGGAGATCACTGAACGCGCGATGGCCGGCGAATTGGATTTCCGCGCCAGCTTCAAGGAGCGTCTGGCGCTGCTCAAGGGCCTCGACGTCAGTGTGCTCGACTCGATCGGCGCCTCGCTGCGCCTGACCGAAGGCGCTGAAACCCTGTTTGCCGAACTCAAGCGCCTGGGTTACAAAACCGCGATTCTCTCGGGTGGGTTCACGTATTTCGCCAAGCAGCTGCAAGCCAGACTCGGTATCGACTACGTGTTCGCCAACGAGCTGGAAGTGGTCGACGGCAAGTGCACCGGCGTGGCGATCGAGCCGATTGTCGATGCACAGCGCAAGGCTGACTTGCTTAAGGAGCTGGCGCACAAGGAAGGCTTGCGCCTGGAACAGACCATTGCTGTCGGCGACGGTGCCAACGACTTGCCGATGCTGGCGATTGCCGGGCTGGGCGTGGCGTTCCGCGCCAAACCGCTGGTGAAGCAATCGGCGAAGCAGGCGATTTCAACGCTGGGGCTGGATGGCGTGTTGTATCTTCTGGGTTTCCGCGATCGCGACGGGCAGTTGTAACTGACAAAGCAAAAAGATCGCAGCCTTCGGCAGCTCCTACATTTGGAATGCATTTCCCTGTAGGAGCTGCCGAAGGCTGCGATCTTTTGCTTTAAAGCGAATTCCACAACGAATCAAAATCCTCTTCACCCCCGCCATTCTGCGCAGTATCCAGCGAGCGATAGGCGAACTGGTTGAAGCTGTGCGTACTCGCCACCCGCCGATCCAGCCCCGCGCGGTGTTCCTCGCCCTGAGTGTTGATCAAAACCTTGCTGCCTTCCTGAAAAGGCAGGCGCGGCGCCAGTACGGTAGCCGGCAAGTCGATCGCGCTGATCTCCGGCAACAGCAAAGCGCGCAAATAATGGCCGTGATCGTCCTTTGAACGCACCAGTTGCAGCCCACACGGCTGGGCGTGTGGCGCGACCAGTTCGATGCCCATCTGCGTGCCGCTGCCGCGTACCTGGCGGATCCAGCGAATCACTGCAATGCTCCAGCCTCTGCTTTCGCTGTCCTGAATGCCGAGCATTTCCCCGGCCTGCAATTCGGCCGGCACCTCGCTCGGCCAGGCCAGGCAATAACCGCCGGGGCTATGATTGATCACCGGCAGGGCGTAAGTCGGATAATTCGGCGCGTTGCCGGGGCTTTCGTCTTCTACCAACTGGTCGTACTGGATTTCCTCGTACGGCAACAGCTCATCGTTGCTTTGCGGTGCCGCGTCGAATGCCTGGCTCCAGCTGTCCTTTTCCCCGTTGGCTACGACGCGGCTGAAATTCGCCGCGGGGGCCACCGGATGTTTGAGTAATTCGCTGAAGGTGCGCTCGCCGCCGAGATAGAAGTGCAGGGCGCTCATGCCGACGCACACGGTCAACGTGCCCTGGCCGGCGCTGCGCTGAAAGCTGCGCTCGGCGGCCTGCCCCCAGGTGGCGTGCAGATGTTGCAGGGTGTCGACGCTGAGCCCTGCAGAGAGGGGCAACGGCGTGGTTGTCGGTTGCTGCTGTAAATGCGCTTCGAGGTTATTCACCAGCGGTTGCGGGTCGAAGCCCATCAGCTCGCTCTGTTGTTCGCTGCGAAACATCTTGCGGTAACGCGGGCCGACATCGAGTTCCGGGCTGACCGCAAACAGACCGTCATTGGCGCGATCGGGATACAGCGTGAGCAGCGCGCTCCACGGCTCGATCACCTCGGCGAGTCTGGCAATCTGGCTCTGGCGTAACTGATTGCAACGGGCGCTGCCCAAGAGCAGAGCGGCAATGTAGGTCTGTTCGACGCTCAGTTCGCTGGTCAAAAACGCCAGATCATCGCGCAGCCGCCGTTGTTGCAGCTGTAATTGCGCAGCGCTGCGATACAACTGATGCAATTCGAACCACACGTGTTCCGGCGGTGAACTGTACAGCTGCGTGGCGCGCACCAGTTGCGCCTTCAGGGCATGCGCGGCGCGTTGCAAGGCGGTGCTGACCAGCGTCCCGCGGTCCTTGCTGTATTTGGGCAGGATGCGCAGGACGATCTGCTTATAACCGATGGCCAACTGGCCTTGCAGCGCCTGGCACAGGTTGCTGACCTTGCGCGAACGCTCGTCGAGCATGATCGCCTGATGCAGGAAATGCCGTTCCAGATGCTGGCAGACGAAATACACCTCGGGCCGCAGCAACTCCAGCAGTTGCAGGCGATTATCGCTGGGGGTGAGCAGCAGGTTGAGTTCGCCCAGGCCCTGATAGAGCAGCCGCGCGGTTTCGCCGATGTTGGCCTTGGGCAGGCCGGCGATCCAGCGCTTGAGGTCGCGCGGGCTGGCGTCGCAAAACGACAGGCGTGTTTGCGTAGGAGTCGGAGCGCGTAGCTTGGGAGGGAAGAGGTTCTGGCTCATGAGCAAAACCATAGCAGCAATTGCCGCGGTTTGCGGAAGCAGCCTCGGCTGCTTCCGCGAACAGCATCACGCTTTCGGCAGTGCCAGACCCTGGCCCATCTGCACCGGCGAGCCGGCCACCAGCTCTTCAGCCCACTTCACCTGATCAGGGCCGAACAGCACGATCGCCGTCGAACCGAGCTTGAAGCGTCCAAGTTCTGCGCCTTTTTCCAGATGGATTGGCGCGCGTGCGGTTTCGTCGTAGCGGAAGGTTTTCAACTCGCGCTTCGGTGGCGTGACCAGACCGGCCCACACGGTTTCGATCGAAGCGACAATCATCGCGCCGACCAGCACCACGGCCATCGGCCCGCGCTCGGTGTCGAAAATGCACGCCACACGCTCGTTGCGGGCGAACAGCTCGGGAACGTTTTCGGCGGTGGTCTGATTCACCGAGAAAATTCGTCCCGGGATGTAGACCATTTCCCGCAGGGTGCCGGCCAGCGGCATGTGCACGCGGTGGTAATCCTTCGGCGACAGGTAAATGGTGGCGAAGTCGCCGCCCATGAACGGCGCCGCGTTGGCCGCGTCACCGCCGAGCAATTCGAGGACGCTGAAGCTGTGACCCTTGGCCTGGAACACGCGGCCGTGCTCGATCGGGCCGAGCTGGCTGACCGCACCGTCGGCCGGGCTGAGGATCGCGCCCGGGGTTTCGTCCAGGGGACGCGCGCCGTCTTTCAGGGCACGAGTGAAGAAGGCGTTGAAGTGCTCGTAAGCGGTCAGGTCTTCGACCAGTGCTTGCGACATGTCCACCTGATAACGCTTGGCGAACCATTGGGTGAAGGCATTCTTGAACCAGCGCACGCGGCATTCGGCGATGCAGCCGGCCAGGCGCGACAGCAGGTGATGCGGCAGCAGGTATTGGCTGAGGATAAACAGACGCTCTTTCATTAGTTGTCCTTGGAAGCTTGAATCTCGACAGGCGTGTCGGGGTGGTTGCCCCATTCGCCCCAGGAACCGGCGTAGCCCTTGACCCGCGGATAACCGAGGGATTTGGCCACCAGATAAGTGAAGCCCGACCGGTGATGGGTCTGGCAGTGGGTAATGATTTCCTTGTCCTTGGTGATCCCGAGGTTTTCGAGGATCTGCGGCATGTCGCTGCGGATGCGCAACTGGCGTGCCTGATCCATGCCGGCGGTCCATTCGAAATTGACCGCGCCAGGAATATGACCGCCCTTGGCTGCGAGAACTTTCTCGCCGGAATACTCCAGCGGCCCGCGCGCGTCCCAGATCGCCAGATCGGCCGCGCCGAGACGGCTTTGCAGGTATTCGCGGGTGGCGGTCGGTTCGTCGTGCAGGGTCAGCGAGACCGGTCCACCGACCGGGGCCGGCACCTGAATCGACATGGGCATGCCGTCCGCCAGCCAGGCCGGAAGGCCACCGTCTATATAGTGGTACTTGTCGTGGCCAATGACATCGAGCAGCCAGATGAAGCGCCCGGCCCAGCCGCCGCCTTCATCGTCATACACGACGTAGACCGCATCTTTGCGATGACCGAGCTCACCAAACAACGCTTCCAGATCGGCTTTCGCCGGCATCAGCCCGGGCGCTGGTGGCTGGCCGAGCTGAGTGCGCTTCGGGTCGACAAAACGTGCGCCGGGCAAGTGACCTTCGGCATACCGGGCAGGGCTGGTCAGGTCCACCAGAATCAGTTCCGGGGACTCCAGGCGCGGCAGCAGGTCGCTCGGCTCGATGACGAGCGGCAAGCCAGAGAAGTCAGACATGTGAGGTCTCCAGAGCACAAAGGGGAGGATTGTAGCGCAGGCTCATTGGCCACGGCTGCTAAAGCTGTGCAGGGCTTTTTCGATGCACTGCGCGGTTTTGCCGAAGGCTTGCTCGGTGATGTCGGCAAACGGCCCGCCGCCCTGATCGGCGACGACGATCATGATCACCCGGCCGTTGTTGACCAGTGACCGCAGGAACAGATGCTCGCCGCGAAACAGTGTGCGCAGGCTCGCGGGTAACAAGGCAGAGAACTGCGCGTTGTTCTCTGGAGTGATGCGCACCTGCGCCTGCTGGGCGAGCAAGCGTTGCAGTACCTTGCTCTGGCTGACGACAAAACTCAGAGCCGCCGCGTCCTTGGGCAGGCCGGCGGTTTGATGTACGCGCAGAGTCGAGTGCGTGCGGTCAGCCATCAGAATCATCACCCGGCGCATGCCGCTGGCCACCAGTGCCTCGCGGGCAGCGACGGTCAGGCTCATGGCATTGGTGAAGCGACTGGGCTCGGCGAGCAGTTCGGCGCATTGCCGACGCCACTGGCTCAAATCTTCGACATTCGGTGCCGCTGCCGGCAGCATTCCGGCAGGCAAACGACGGCTGCCCCACGGCCAGATCAGCGAAACCGCCGGATGCCACAAATCAGGCATTGCATGCTGGCGCGCGCTGTTCGCGGCTTGCTGGTGCAACTGTTGCTGCACTTCGTCCATGGAAATCTGCAAATACAGGCTGGTCAGGTACTGCCAGCGCTTGCTGTGCGGACTGTCCCAGGCCTGTTGCGCCGACAGCGCCAAGCCGTTGGCCAGCAGCACAGTATTGGCCGGCTGATTGAGCCAGCGCCGCAGCGTCGGGTCATCGTCGAGGCGATTCTGCTGGCGCAGCGGGTGTTCGCTGTCACGGGCGATGCGCAATACCTTGACCAGTTCGCGTTGTTCGCTGAGCAGCAATTTGTAGCCTTGCTCGACCCAGATCGGCAGGTGCCAGGCATGGACCAGCGCTTCGGCAATTCTCAACAGGCGCACGCCGAACAATTGCTTCTCAACCACACGCGCCGACTCGCCCTTGTGGATCACCCGCAGTTCCCATTCTTCCAGCAACTGTGGATAGGTCAGTGCCAACGGCCACAGCGGCGACAAAAACAACAGGCTGCCCCAATGAATGTCCTGCCACAGCCGCGCCAGGCGACTGGCAAAAAAGCCGTTGGCCTGTTGCGTCGCGTGTTGGCTGATCAGTTGCAATTGGCGCAAGGCCTTGGGGATCTGCCTGTGCGGTTCTGCAGGCAGGCGCGCGAGCAATTCTTCGGTACGCGCAAGGCCGAGGCGATTGATCGCTACCTCAAGATTTTCCGCTGGCGCGGCCATGGTGCCGTGGGTGTGACGATTCGCCTCACGGATGATGCTCAAGGCCAGCGCCGGGCTGTCCTGCATCAGATCGGCAATGTCGCGCAGCGAGCTGCGATTGTCGCGGATCGCCCGGCAGACTTTGTCGTGAGCCTCTTGTGGCACGGGCAGACGGACGCTGTCGAGCAGCTTGACCCACGCCTGGAGGGTGGTCGGTTTTACCGACGCAATGTTCGTTTCATTAGCCATGTCTGGACAAGATCTTCACTGACTGTAGACGCGCCCGGCATGGGCTAAATTGGCTTTTCGCCTGAACTGGCTATAGTCTGGCGCAGTTTTGCCGATAAGTAGAAGAAGAGATTTTTTAACTTCCGAATATGACCTTGAACCCGACTCAGTAAGTACCTTCTACCTATGGCTAAAATTATCGGCATCATCGTCGTATTCGCGAGCGTGCTCGGCGGATACGTGCTCTCCCACGGCAAGATTGCCGCCCTGATCCAGCCTTTCGAGGTGATGATCATCGGCGGTGCGGCCCTCGGCGCATTCCTCCAGGCCAACCCCGGTTACATGACGATGCACGTGCTCAAGAAATCCCTGAGCATGTTCGGTTCGCGCTTCACCCACACCTTCTATCTGGAGGTGCTCGGGCTGATCTACGAGATCCTCAACAAGAGCCGCCGCGAAGGCATGATGGCGATTGAAGGCGACATCGAAGATGCGGCCGCGAGCCCGATTTTCGCCAAGTACCCGGCGGTGCTCAAGGATGAACGCATGACCGCGTTCGTCTGCGATTACCTGCGCATCATGTCCTCCGGCAACATGGCTCCGCACGAACTGGAAGGCCTGTTCGACATGGAGCTGTACAGCCTCAAGGAAGACCTCGAACACCCATCGCACGCGGTCAACGGCATCGCCGACGGCATGCCCGGTTTCGGTATCGTCGCGGCGGTACTCGGTATCGTGGTGACCATGGCCTCGCTGGGCGAGGGCGACCAGGCGTCGATCGGTCTGCACGTGGGTGCGGCACTGGTAGGTACTTTCTTCGGTATTCTCGCGGCATACGGTTTCTTCGGCCCGCTGGCGCACTCCCTGGCGCACGATGCCAAGGAAGAGCTGAACGTCTACGAAGCCATCAAGGCTTCGCTGGTGGCTTCCGCGTCCGGCATGCCGCCGTCGCTGGCGGTCGAGTTCGGGCGCAAGGTTCTGTACCCGGCGCACCGTCCAAGCTTCGCCGAGCTGGAACAAGCGGTTCGCGGTCGTTAAGTCATGGAAAATAATCAGCCGATCATCGTCAAGCGTGTCAAGCGCATTGCCGCCGGGCACCACGGCGGGGCGTGGAAAATCGCCTTCGCCGACTTTGCCACGGCGATGATGGCGTTCTTCCTGGTGCTGTGGTTGCTGTCCACCGCCACGCCGGAACAGAAGATCGCCATCGCCGGTTATTTCAAGGACCCGGTCGGCTTCTCCGAAAGCGGCACGCCGTACATCATCGACCTCGGTGGTACACCGACCCTGGCGCCGGAAAACACCCTCAACCCGGAAGTGAAATCGCAGCCGCAACCGGACAAGGTCACGGTCGACACTGAGCAGGTGGAAGGCATGGCCGAGCAGGTGGAGAAGGAGCGTCTCGAACTGCTGCTGCAAGAACTGCAGAACAAGGTCGACGAAAACCCGCAGCTGCAGAAATTCAAGGATCAGATCCTCTTCGAAATCACCCCGAACGGCTTGCGCATCCAGATCATGGACGCCGAGAACCGGCCGATGTTCGACTCTGGTTCCGCGCGCCTGAAACCGTACTTCGAAGACATCCTGCTGGCCATGGCCGACACCATCAAAGCGGTGCCGAACAAAATCAGCATCAGCGGCCACACTGATGCCAAGCCGTACATTGGCACTGGCGATTACGGCAACTGGGAACTCTCGGCCAACCGCGCCAACGCCGCGCGTCGGGCACTGGTCGCCGGCAGCTATCCGGATGCGCAGGTGGCGCGGGTGGTCGGTTATGCCTCGTCGGCGTTGTTCGACCGGGAAAACCCGTTCAACCCGGTCAATCGCCGGATCGACATTGTCGTGCTGACCAAAAAAGCCCAGGCGGCGATCGAAGGTGCGCAGGGTCCTGAGGCGGCGAAACCGGCAGATCAGGGTCAGAACGGTGCTGCTCCGGCAGCCCCGGTTGATCCGAATGCGTTGCCAGCGGACAAGCAGCCGGTGCCGGCGCATGAGTTGCGCGAACGGTTGAATCTGTTCGATGACGCCGCGCCGAAGCCGGCTGAGCCGGGTGGGGCCGCGCCAGCGCCGAAGCAATGATTGAAAAAGAAACCGACAGTGATGTCGGTTTTTTTTGGGCTGATTTTCGGCTTTGTATTTGGTGCGTTGCCAAGCGCACCCCCCTCACCCCAGCCCTCTCCCCCAAGGGGGCGAGGGGGAAAGGGAGCCGATTTGTGTGCTTTTCGAATTCGAGTTCGACTCAGTATTTCAGGTCGGCGTACTTGGAACATTCACCTCGGTCAGTCCCCTCTCCCTCTGGGAGAGGGCTAGGGTGAGGGGATTTTCAGACGTGACGGCGTTCTAGAACCCGCGACGAATCCGGTTCTTCAGCTGTTCATGAAACATCTCTGCATCGCGCTTGTAAGCCCCTTTCACCGAGTCGCTGAACGAGTCCAGTGTGATCGAGCGCTGGTTCGACACCTCATCACGATATGCATCGATAAAGAAATCCAGGTCACTGGCGGTGCTCAGCTTTGGCCACTTGTCCAGGTAGATCGGCAGTTCAGCAGGCCCGGTTTTGAACGTACAGATCCGCCGGTTACTGATCGTCGCCTCGCCAATTTCAAATGGTACCCACCACGACAGCGCGGTCTTCTCCGACACCACCGCCAGCAAGTGCGTGCACTCGGTGATGTTGCGGGTGATCACTCCGGTAATGTCATCGGTGGTTTGCGATTCCGGGTCGAGGACATCAAGGTAAGTCCTGATCTTCGCTTGGGTCAGACGGGTATTGATGGCGATCGCATGCGCGCGATCCAGGTGGCGGTAGCTGATAAAGACTGGCATCAGAAATGTCCTTTGAGGGCGAGTTCGCGGTAATAGGCGCCGAGTGCCGTCAGGCGGCAGCCGGTGGCGTGGAGGGCGGCGTAGTACATGTGTTCGGCATCGACCGGCTCGATCAGGCTGTGGCGGTTGCACTTCTGCAACTGGGCGAAAACCTCGCCATGTTCTGGCACGAACGCTTTTTCAGTGGGCTCATAACTGGGATCGAGGGGGAACACCGATTCGGCTTCGGCGAACCAGTCCGGCAATTTGCGCAGGATTTGCTTGGGGATCAGCGGCGAGACTTCACGCAGGGAAATGAACTGCGACACATTGGTCTTGAACACCGGGCGCTGTTCCCAGGCACCGAGAGCGTTATCGACGAAGGAATACAGACTGCCGGGAGTGATCCTGCCGAGGATGTTCGCTGCGCCGCCATGCAGCGCTTGCAGGAGCAGGCTGGTGAACACACCGTGCTGCATGCCCTCCATCGCCGGCTGGGCTTTTTTGCAGGCGGTCAGGATCGTCATGCCTTCGCTGACCATGCTGCTTTCGCTGCGCAAGGCGCGGACTTCGCCGGCTGAACCGCTTTCGCAGCAGTCGAGGATGATCACCTTGTTTTTGATCCGCGTGGCTTTGTCCGCCCAGTTGAGGATGTCGCTGATGCGGATGCCGTCCTTGGCGTTGCGGTAATCCTGCGCGATCAACATGCCTTCGTCAGTGTCGGCATCGAAACCGCCATGGCCGGCGAAGTACAGCAAAGCCACGTTGCAATCCCCGGAAAACAGTTCGCGGATCTGGTCTTCGAGCTTTTCCCGGCTGAGATAATCCTCGGCGGACGTCAACACGACATTCTTGAAGTTGGGGTCGCCATTGGCGTTGGTTTTCAGTACCGAGGCCATGGCCATGGCGTCGTTGCAACAGCCGCTCAACCCGGAAATATGCGCATAGTCATTGATGCCGATAAACAGTGCCTTGCGCATGGTTACACCACCGTGAGCAGGCTGTTCGCGCTGACGATTCTGTGGGGACTACGCAAGTGGGCGCTGCGGGACGAATGGCTGATGAATGAATGACAGCTTTGCATTGGATTCCTCTGAGATCGCGGTAAGCGAAGGAGGAAACGAATGTAGGCCGCTGGCAAAGACCTACAAGGTCTGCGCGGCAAAACAGAAGGGTCCTGCGAGCAGGCGCGCAAAAGCCTACAGACAAGGCTGATGTTTAAGGGGGAGAGGCGTGCGTCAGATGCAGTCTGACAACCGGCAGCCCGTGGCGCAGGGCTGCCGGCGCGGCTGTTTAATAGCCGTTTTCAGGCAGGCTGGCGATGATCGAGCGGTAGCTGTTCATGCGCTGCTGCTGGATGCGACCGTCTTCGAGCGCCTTGAGCAACGCGCAACCCGGTTCACGGTCATGCTTGCAGTCGCGGAAACGGCAAGTGCCGAGCAGGTCGTCGAACTCGATGAAACCGGCTTCGACGTCGGCGCGGCTGACGTGGCCCAGACCGAATTCGCGGATGCCCGGGGAGTCGATCAGTTCGCCGCCGCCGGGGAAGTGGAACAGGCGCGCGGTGGTGGTGGTGTGCGTGCCCTGGCCGGACAGCTCGGACAACGGCCCGACACGGGTTTCGACCTCCGGCAGCAGGCTGTTGACCAGCGACGACTTGCCGACGCCGGACTGGCCGACGAATACGCTGATGCGCCCGTCGAGCTGCTGCTGCAACTGTTCCATGCCGTTGCCGTGGTGGGCGGACACTTCCAGCACCGGATAACCCAGCGTGCGGTACACCGCCAGCAGCGCGTTCAGCGCCGGGGCGTTCTGCTCGTCGATCAGGTCGAATTTGTTCAACAGCAGAAGCGGGCGGATACCAGCGTGTTCGGCGGCGACCAGATAACGGTCGATCAGGTTGGCGTGGGGCTCGGGCAGCGGCGCGAAAACGATGACGATCATGTCGACGTTGGCAGCGACCGGCTTGAGCTGGCCACGGCTGTCCGGACGGCACAGTTCGGTGCTGCGCGGCAGTTGCGCGACGATCACGCCGATGCCCTGGTTGCCGGCGCGCCAGACGACTTTGTCGCCGGTGACCAGCGCCGGCAGGTTGGCGCGCAAGTGGCAGCGGAACACTTGTCCTGCGAGTTCGCCGTCGACAGCCTCGACTTCGACCTGCACACCGAAGTGGGCGATCACCAGGCCGTGTTGTTCAGGGCCAAGGTCGCCGCCCTCGAGGGCTTCAACCGCCGAGGACTCGCGTTTGGCGGCGCGTGCGGCGCGCTCGCCCTGGATCTTTTCGATGCGCCAGTTTTGACGACGATTGAGTTGGCGTTTGGCCATGGGTGTTCCGTCTGAAGAATGCAGCGATTAGGTAAAACGGCCGCGAGTTTAGCACGCCCGGGCACCGGCCTAGGCTAAACTGCGCAGCATTGCCTAGGAGCCCGAATATGCAAAACCCGCAGAACCTGATCTGGATCGACCTGGAAATGACCGGTCTGGACCCGGACAACGATGTCATCATCGAAATGGCCACCATCGTCACCGACAGTGAGCTGAACACATTGGCCGAAGGGCCGGTGATCGCCATCCACCACAGCGACGAAGTGCTTGCGCGCATGGACGAGTGGAACACCCGCACCCACGGCAACTCTGGCCTGACCCAGCGTGTGCGCGACAGCCGCATCAGCATGGCTGAGGCCGAGGCCGAAACCATCGCTTTCCTGGAACAATGGGTGCCGAAGGGCAAGTCGCCGATCTGTGGTAACAGCATCTGCCAGGACCGTCGCTTCCTTTATACCCACATGAAGGCGCTGGAAAGCTACTTCCACTATCGCAACCTCGACGTCTCCACGCTCAAGGAACTGGCCGCGCGCTGGGCGCCGGACGTGCGCGACAGCTTCAAGAAGGGCAGCACCCATCTGGCGCTGGACGACATCCGCGAATCGATTGCCGAGTTGCAGCACTACCGCAAGCATTTCATCAAGTTCTGACGCGATCGCTGTGTAGGAGCTGCCGCAGGCTGCGATCCTTTGATCTTGTTTAAAATCAAATTCAAAAGATCGCAGCCTGCGGCAGCTCCTACATTGGATCGCATGACCGAAATGGCTAGACTGCGCGCCTTCCTGTCTGGACTGCCATCATGCTGCTGATGCTCTATCTGATCGCCATCACCGCCGAAGCCATGACCGGCGCGCTGTCTGCCGGACGACGCGGCATGGACTGGTTTGGTGTGGTGCTGATCGCCTGCATCACGGCGCTCGGTGGCGGTTCGGTGCGTGACGTGCTTCTCGGGCATTACCCGCTGACCTGGGTCAAGCATCCGGAATACCTCGTGCTGACCTCGGTCGCAGCGATGTTTACGGTGTTCACTGCCCGCTGGATGCGTCATCTGCGCTCGCTGTTTCTGGTGCTCGATGCCGTGGGTCTGGTTGCGTTTACCCTGATCGGCTGCATGACCGCGCTGGAAATGGGCCATGGCATGCTGGTGGCCTCGGTCAGCGGCGTGATTACCGGCGTGTTCGGCGGCATCCTTCGCGATATTTTCTGTAATGACATTCCGCTGATTTTCCGGCGCGAGCTGTACGCCAGCGTCTCGTTTGCCGCCGCGTGGTGCTACATGCTGTGCCTGTATCTGAACGTGCCGGGCGAGCAGGCGATTCTGATTACGCTGTTTGGCGGCTTCCTGCTACGCCTGCTGGCGATCCGTTTTCACTGGGAAATGCCCAAGTTCGTCTACAACGACGCGCCGTGACGCGATCCCTGTGCAGGAGCTGCCGAAAGCTGCGATCTTTTGATCTTGCCCTTAAAAACAAGATCAAAAGATCGCAGCCTTCGCAGGCTCCTACAGGGGTTACCCGATTCCATGTTGTTTCAGTGCCCACTCAACATGTTCCTGCACCAGCTCTGAAGGAAAATCGCGGCGCGCCTTCAAGGCTTCCAGCACCGGGATCGTTGAAGGCGCATTACCCAGCCCCACCGCCAGATTTCTCAACCAGCGCTCATACCCCGCCCGTCGTAGCGGCGAGCCTTCGGTGCTGCTGAGGAATTTTTCTTCATTCCACAAAAACAGCTCGGCCAGTTCGGCGTTATCCAGATTGTGCCGAGGCTTGAAGTCGCTTTCCCCGGTCGGACGGGCGAAACGGTTCCACGGGCAGACGATCTGGCAGTCATCGCAGCCGAATACCCGATTGCCAATCAACGGCCGCAACTCTTCGGGAATCGCGGTTTTCAGCTCAATGGTCAAATAGGAAATGCAGCGCCGAGCGTCCAGCACGTATGGGCCGACGAAGGCGTTGGTCGGACAAATATCGAGGCATGCGGTGCAACGCCCGCAGTGTTCGGTGCTGTGCGGTTCGTCCACCGGCAGCGGCAGATCGACGAACAGCTCGCTGAGGAAGAAATAACTTCCAGCCTTGCGATTGAGCACCAGGGTGTTTTTGCCGATCCAGCCCAGTCCCGCCTGCTCGGCGATGGCTTTTTCCAGCACCGGCGCGCTGTCGACAAAGGCACGGAAACCGAATGGGCCGATCTGCGCCTGAATCCTGTCGGCCAATTGTTGAACACGTTTACGGATCAATTTGTGGTAATCGCGGCCCAAGGCATAACGCGACACGTAAGCCTTCTCCGACTCAGCCAGGCGTTTGGCCATTTCGGTATCGCCCGGCAAGTAGTCCATGCGCAGGGAAACCACGCGCAACGTGCCCGGCACCAGCTCTTCGGGGTGCGAGCGTTTGCTGCCATGGGCGCCCATGTAGTCCATGTCGCCGTGATAGCCGGCCTCAAGCCAGCGTTGCAGATGCTGCTCGTGCTCGGCCAGGTCCAGACCGCTGATGCCGACTTGCTGAAAGCCCAGCTCGCGGCCCCAATCCTTGATCGATTGGGCGAGGGCGGGCAGGTCTGTGCTGATGGCGGACATGAGGCGAGAGAAACCGGAGCTGAGGTGCGTATAATTCTGCCAGACATCGGAGCCCGAAGACGCATGCCGCAGACGAAAGATGAATTACCCGACGCGCTGTACCGCGCCGCGCAGGTGCGCGAACTCGACGCCCGGCTGATCGCCGCTGGCACGCCGGGCTTCGAATTGATGCAGCGCGCCGCCCGCGCGACCTGGCGCGCGCTGGCGCGCAAGTGGCCCACAGCGAACGAGCTGACGGTATTGGCCGGGCACGGCAACAATGCTGGCGACGGTTATCTGGTCGCCGCGTTGGCGCTGCGGGCTGGTTGGGCGGTGCGAGTTCTCGCCGTCGGCGATCCGCAACGTTTGCAGGGTGATGCCGCACTGGCCTATGCCGAATCCGTGGCCGCAGGCGTTGTGGTGCAGGGCTGGCAGGCGCAAAGCGAACTGTGCGGTGTCGTCCTCGATGCCCTGCTCGGCACGGGGCTCAGTGGAGAAGTGCGTGAACCGTATGCCGCTGCCGTCGCCGCCATCAATGCCAGCGGGTTGCCGGTGGCGGCCGTCGATATCCCATCCGGGCTGTGCGCCGATACCGGTCGGGAATTGGGTGTCGCGGTACGCGCCGATCTCACGGTGACGTTCATTGGTATGAAGGTCGGGCTGTTGACCGGCGATGCGGCAGATCATGTCGGTGAACTGGTCTTCAACGATCTGCAGGCCACTGCCGAAACCTTCAGTGACATCCCTGTCTGCGCTCGACGCCTCAGTGCCGCTAATCTTCCAGCACTTGCGCCCCGCGCGCCGACCTCGCACAAGGGCCGCTTTGGCCATGTGCTGCTGATTGGCGGCGATCATGGTTTCGGCGGGGCGATTCTGCTCAGCACTGAAATGGCCTTGCGCAGCGGCGCGGGCATGGTATCGCTGGCGACCCGTCCCGAGCATGTGCCGGCATCGCTAACTCGCGTGCCGGAGGCGATGGTGCTCGGCACCTCGTCAGCCAATCAACTGATGGGCCTGCTGGAAAAGGTTTCAGTGCTGGTGGTCGGGCCGGGCCTCGGTCAGGCGAGCTGGGGTCGCGCCTTGTTGTCGGCAGCCGCCAATGCGTCGCTGCCGCAGGTGTGGGACGCTGACGCGTTGAACCTGCTTGCCAGCGATTTTGTCCAGTTGCCCAAGGATTGCGTGATTACCCCGCATCCGGGCGAGGCGGCGAGATTGCTTGGCGTCAGTACCGTCGAAGTGCAGGCGGATCGCCCGGCGGCTGCATTGGCGTTGAGCAAAAAGTATTCAGCGGTAGTGGTTCTGAAAGGCGCCGGTAGTCTGATCGCCCATCCCGATGGGCGTCTGGCTCTGTGTCATCAAGGCCATCCGGCGATGGCCACTGGCGGGCTCGGTGATGTGCTGGCCGGTCTGACCGGCGCATTGCTGGCCCAAGGCATGGACGGGTTCGCCGCTGCAAGTCTGGCCGTCTGGCTGCACGCCAATGCCGGCGTGCAACAAGGGAAATTCGGCCGTGGGCTGGCGGCCAGTGATCTGATTCCAGCCATCCGTCAGTTGTTGGAGGAGCATGCACCGTGTCTGAAGTAACCCTGTATCTGGCCGACGAACAGGCGATGAGCGACTTTGGCGCACGGATCGCCCGCGTGACCCAGGGCCATGGCCTGATTTTTCTTGAAGGCAACCTGGGCATGGGCAAAACCACCCTGTCGCGGGGCATCATTCGTGGGCTGGGGCATGTCGGTGCGGTAAAAAGTCCGACCTTCACTTTGGTCGAGCCCTACGAAATCGGTGACATTCGCGCCTTCCACTTTGACCTGTATCGTCTGGTCGATCCGGAGGAACTGGAGTTTCTCGGCATCCGCGACTACTTCGAAGACGATGCCCTGTGTCTGATCGAGTGGCCCGATAAAGGTGCAGGCTTTTTGCCAAAGCCTGACCTGACCATTACCATTGGCCCGCAAGACAGCGGGCGTTCGCTGAAAATTTTAGCCCAGGGCTCGCGCGGCGAGGCCTGGTGTGCCGCTTTGGCATTGGAATCCAATTAAATGATGGGGTTTGGTATGCGCTTTCGCGCGTTGGTGGCTGCCGCTGGACTGATGTTGATGGCAGTAACCGTCAACGCTGTGGCCGATTCAAAGGTCAACAGCGTGCGCCTGTGGCGGGCGCCGGACAACACGCGACTGGTCTTCGACCTGAGTGGCCCGGTGCAGCACAGCGTTTTCACCCTGACTGCCCCGGACCGGCTGGTGATCGACATCAATGGCGCCACCCTCGGCGCGCCGTTGAATGTGCAGACTGCGAACACGCCGATCACTGCGATGCGTTCGGCCCAGCGTACGCCGACCGACCTGCGGGTGGTCATCGACTTGAAAAAAGCCGTCACTCCGAAAAGCTTCTCGCTGGCGCCGAACGCGCAGTACGGCAACCGTCTGGTGGTCGATCTGTTCGACAATCCGGCTGATGCCGCGCCGCCGCCGGCCCCTACGCCATCGGTGGCGACCGTGCCGGCCGTGCCGGTGACCCCTACCGAACCTGCAATCAAGCTGCCGCCAGCCCCGGCCGGCAAGCGCGACATCATTGTCGTGATCGACGCCGGCCACGGTGGCGAAGACCCGGGCGCGTCCGGCTCGCGCGGCCAGCGTGAGAAAGACGTGGTGCTGCAGATCGCCCGCGAACTGCAGCGTCAGGTCAACGGCATGAAAGGCTTCCGCGCCGAACTGACCCGGACTGGCGACTACTTCATTCCATTGCGCGGGCGTACCGAGATCGCCCGCAAGAAGGGCGCCGACCTGTTCGTCTCGATCCACGCCGACGCCGCGCCGTCCGCCGCTGCTTTCGGTGCGTCGGTGTTCGCCCTGTCCGATCGTGGCGCTACGTCCGAGACTGCGCGTTGGCTGGCCGACAGTGAAAACCGTTCCGACCTGATCGGCGGGGCCGGCAACGTCAGCCTCGACGACAAGGACCGCATGCTCGCCGGTGTGTTGCTCGACCTGTCGATGACCGCGTCGCTGACTTCCAGCCTGAACGTCGGCCAGAAGGTCCTGACCAACATTGGCCGGGTCACGCCGCTGCACAAACAGCGGGTGGAACAAGCCGGGTTCATGGTGCTGAAGTCGCCGGACATTCCGTCGATCCTGGTCGAAACCGGGTTTATCTCCAACGCCAACGAAGCGAACAAACTGTCTGCATCGAGCCACCAGCAAGCACTGGCCCGTTCGATCAGCAGCGGCGTGCGCCAGTTCTTCCAGCAGAATCCGCCACCGGGCACCTACATCGCCTGGCTGCGTGATTCCGGCAAGATTGCCCAAGGCCCGCGCGACCACCGGGTCGGCCCGGGGGAAACCCTGGCGATGATCGGCGTGCGCTATCAGGTCTCGCCAGCCACCTTGCGTGCCGCCAACAACCTGAAAAGCGATGAGCTGAAAGTCGGTCAGCACCTGACCATTCCTGGCACCGAATTGGCGTCGAAAGAATGAACCAGGTATTGAACACTGCGCGCATCGAGCTGCTCAGCCCACGACTGGCGAACCAGATCGCCGCTGGTGAGGTGGTCGAGCGCCCGGCTTCGGTGATCAAGGAGTTGCTGGAAAACAGCCTCGACTCCGGCGCCAAGCGTATTGACGTCGATGTCGAGCAGGGCGGCGTCAAGTTGCTGCGCGTGCGCGATGACGGCAGCGGTATTTCCGCCGATGACCTGCCGCTGGCCCTGGCCCGTCACGCCACCAGCAAGATCCGCAACCTCGAAGACCTCGAACAGGTGATGAGCCTGGGGTTCCGTGGCGAGGCGCTGGCGTCGATCAGCTCTGTGGCGCGCTTGACCCTTACCTCGCGCACCCGCGATGCCGATCAGGCCTGGCAGGTCGAAACCGAAGGCCGCGACATGGCGCCGCGCGTGCAGCCGGCGGCGCATCCGGTCGGCACTTCGGTGGAAGTTCGCGACCTGTTCTTCAACACCCCGGCCCGGCGTAAATTCCTCAAGACCGAAAAAACCGAGTTCGATCACCTGCAAGAAGTGATCAAGCGTCTGGCGCTGGCGCGCTTCGACGTGGCCTTTCATCTGCGTCACAACGGCAAGACCATCCTCAGCCTGCACGAGGCCCACGATGATGCAGCCCGCGCACGGCGTGTGGCGGCGATCTGCGGTTCGGGTTTTCTTGAGCAGGCGCTGCCGATCGAGATCGAACGCAATGGCTTGCACCTGTGGGGCTGGGTCGGTTTGCCGACCTTCAACCGTAGCCAGGCTGACTTGCAGTATTTCTTCGTAAACGGCCGAGCGGTGCGCGACAAACTGGTGGCCCACGCGGTACGCCAGGCTTATCGCGACGTGCTGTTCAACGGTCGGCACCCGACCTTCGCCCTGTTTTTCGAAGTCGACCCTGCAGCGGTAGACGTCAACGTGCACCCGACCAAACACGAAGTGCGTTTCCGTGACGGGCGCATGGTCCACGACTTCCTGTATGGCACGCTGCACCGCGCGTTGGGCGATGTGCGTCCGGAAGATCAACTGGCCGGCTCGGTCACCACGGCGATCGTTCGGCCGAGCGGGATCGAGGCGGGCGAATTCGGCCCACAGGGCGAGATGCGTCTGGCCGCCAATGCGCTGCTGGAGCAGCCGCAGGCGCAACCGGTGTTCAATACTTCGTCCGGCGCCAGCGCTGGCGGCGCTTATCAGTATCAATACACGCCGCGTCCGCAGTCGGCGCTGCCTGCTGCCGAGGCGCAAGCTGCTTACAAGGAGTTTTTCGCGCCGCTGCCTGAAGCCAATGCCAGCGCACTGCCGACCGGTCAGGAAGATATTCCGCCGCTCGGCTATGCACTGGCGCAGCTTAAGGGCATCTATATTTTGTCCGAGAACGCCCATGGCCTGGTGCTGGTGGACATGCATGCCGCCCACGAGCGGATCATGTACGAGCGCCTGAAAATCGCCATGGCCAGCGAAGGTCTCAGTGGCCAGCCGTTGCTGGTGCCGGAGTCGCTGGCAGTCAGTCAGCGCGAGGCCGATTGCGCCGAAGAACATGCGGCGTGGTTTCAGCGACTTGGTTTTGAATTGCAGCGACTGGGGCCGGAAACCCTGGCGATCCGGCAGATTCCGGCATTGCTCAAGCAGGCCGAAGCCAATCGACTGGTCGGCGACGTGCTTTCGGATCTGATGGAATACGGCACCAGCGACCGTATCCAGGCGCATCTCAACGAACTGCTCGGCACCATGGCCTGCCACGGCGCGATCCGCGCCAACCGGCGCTTGGCCCTGCCGGAAATGAACGGCCTGCTGCGCGATATGGAAAACACCGAGCGCAGTGGCCAATGCAACCATGGCCGACCGACCTGGACCCAACTGGGCCTGGACGATCTGGACAAACTGTTCCTGCGCGGTCGTTGATGAGCCAGCTCCCTCCAGCAATATTTCTGATGGGCCCGACCGCTGCGGGCAAGACCGATCTGGCCATCGAGCTGAGCAAGGTGCTGCCGTGCGAACTGATCAGCGTCGATTCGGCGCTGGTCTATCGCGGCATGGACATCGGCACGGCCAAACCTTCGAAAGAGTTGTTGGCCGAATACCCGCACCGGCTGATCGACATCCTCGACCCCGCTGAAGCGTATTCCGCTGCCGATTTCCGTCGCGACGCGTTGCAGGCCATGGCCGAAATCACTGCGCGGGGAAAGATCCCGCTGCTGGTCGGCGGCACCATGCTCTATTACAAGGCGCTGGTCGAAGGTCTGGCGGACATGCCGGCGGCCGATGCCGAGGTGCGCGCGCAGATCGAGGAAGAAGCTGCACGTCTGGGCTGGCAAGCGCTGCACGATCAATTGGCGCAAATCGATCCGGTGTCGGCGGCGCGCATTCATCCAAATGATCCGCAACGCTTGAGTCGGGCGCTGGAAGTGTATCGAGTCAGCGGGCAGAGCATGACCGCCCTGCGCGAGCAACAATCTGCGCAAAGTACTGAAGCAGCCGCTTCGGGACGCCAACAATTGCCCTATACTGTCGCGAACCTGGCCATTGCTCCGGCGAATCGTCAGGTTCTGCACCAGCGAATTGAACAAAGATTCACAAATATGTTGGAACAGGGATTCATCGACGAGGTCGTAGCCCTGCGTAAAAGAAGTGACCTGCATGCCGGGTTGCCGTCTATACGTGCGGTAGGCTACCGCCAAGTCTGGGATTACCTGGACGGCAAGCTGACCTTGGCCCAGATGCAGGAGCGGGGCATCATCGCCACGCGCCAATTGGCCAAGCGCCAGTTTACCTGGCTGCGCAGCTGGGACGATTTACACTGGCTGGACAGTCTTGATTGCGACAATCTGCCACGCGCCTTGAAATACCTTGGGACCATCTCCATATTGAGCTGAGTCCTTGCAATTGCCGTCTATCCTTGGGGGTGTGACGGCCGAAGCCATCTGAATTTATCTGTTTTTATTATTGAATCCTTAAAGGAGTGCGGCACATGTCAAAAGGGCATTCGCTACAAGACCCTTACCTGAACACTTTACGTAAAGAGAAAGTCGGGGTTTCCATCTACCTGGTCAACGGTATCAAGCTGCAAGGAACGATCGAGTCGTTCGACCAGTTCGTGATCCTGCTGAAAAACACCGTCAGCCAGATGGTCTACAAACACGCTATCTCGACCGTCGTGCCGGTTCGTCCAATTCGTCTGCCTAGCGCAACCGAAAACGAACAGGGCGATGCCGATGCAGCGCCGGGTAACGCCTGATAGGAGTCTCCTTTGTTCTTTGAGCGCCACGGTGGTGGTGAGCGAGTCATCCTCGTTCACTTGGATGGACAGGACCCTGAGGCGCGCGAAGATCCGCAGGAGTTTCAGGAGTTGGCAAATTCGGCTGGCGCCGAGACCGTTGCGTTTTTTAACGTGCCGCGTCATCGGCCAACCGCCAAATATCTGATCGGCAGCGGCAAGGTCGAGGAACTGCGCGACCTGGTCAAGGCTGAAGAAGCCGATCTGGTGATTTTCAATCACATCCTCACGCCCAGTCAGGAACGCAACCTCGAACGTGTTTTCGAGTGTCGCGTGATCGACCGCACCGGGCTGATTCTCGATATTTTCGCTCAACGCGCACGTACCCATGAGGGCAAGCTGCAGGTCGAACTGGCCCAGCTTGACCACATGAGCACCCGGCTGGTTCGCGGCTGGACTCACCTTGAACGTCAGGGTGGCGGCATCGGTATGCGCGGCCCGGGTGAAACCCAGCTGGAAACCGACCGCCGTCTGTTGCGGGTCCGCCTGCGCCAGATCAAGGGGCGGCTGGAGAAGGTGCGCAGTCAGCGCGAACAGTCGCGCCGTGGCCGATCCCGTGCGGACATTCCTACCGTTTCGCTGGTGGGCTACACCAACGCCGGCAAATCGACACTCTTCAACAACGTGACGAAATCCGACGTGTACGCGGCCGATCAACTGTTCGCCACACTCGACCCGACCCTGCGCCGCCTTGAGCTTGACGACCTCGGTCCGATTGTCCTGGCCGACACTGTGGGTTTCATTCGTCACCTGCCGCACAAGCTGGTCGAGGCATTTCGGTCTACGCTCGAAGAGTCGAGCAATTCCGACCTGCTGTTGCACGTGATCGATGCGGCCGAACCGGATCGCATGTTGCAGATCGAGCAGGTGATGGTCGTGCTGGGCGAGATTGGTGCCCAGGACTTGCCGATCCTCGAGGTCTATAACAAACTCGATTTGCTTGAAGGCGTCGAGCCGCAGATCCAGCGCGATGCCGATGGCAAGCCGCAACGGGTCTGGCTGTCGGCGCGTGATGGCAGCGGTCTGGAGTTGCTTGAACAGGCCATAGCCGAGTTGCTCGGCAGTGATCTGTTCGTCGGTACCTTGCGCTTGCCGCAACGATTCGCTCGACTGCGTGCGCAGTTCTTCGAACTCGGGGCGGTGCAGAAAGAAGAATACGATGAAGAAGGTGTCAGCCTGCTGGCCGTTCGTTTGCCCCGGATCGAGCTGAATCGATTGGTAAGCCGCGAAGGATTGCAGCCGATGGAATTCATCGAGCAACACACTTTGCAATAAAAGCCTGACAAAGCGGTTGTGCCGCGACGGCAGGCATTCTGTAGCATTGGTCGGCGCGCCGTGGGTGCGTCTTTGCTTTATCAGATGGAGAGCGCTATGGCTTGGAATGAGCCGGGTGGCAACTCGAATAATCAGGATCCCTGGGGTGGCAAGCGCCGCAATAACGGCGACCGCAAGGGGCCACCGGATCTCGACGAGGCCTTCCGAAAGCTGCAGGAAAGCCTGAACGGGTTGTTCGGTGGTGGTAAGAAACGCGGTGATGACGGCGGTGGTTCGGGGCGCAGCAGTGGCGGCTTCGGCGGTCTGCTCGGCATCGGCCTGGTCGTGCTGGCGGCCGTCTGGCTGTACAGCGCGGTTTACGTGGTGGACGAGCAGGAGCAGGCCGTGGTGCTGCGCTTCGGCAAGTACTACGAGACTGTCGGCCCCGGCCTGAACATCTACTTCCCGCCGATTGATAAAAAGTACATGGAGAACGTGACGCGTGAGCGTGCGTACACCAAGCAGGGCCAGATGCTGACTGAAGACGAAAACATCGTCGAAGTGCCGCTGACCGTGCAGTACAAGATCAGCAACCTGCAGGACTTCGTGCTGAACGTCGATCAGCCGGAAATCAGCCTGCAGCACGCGACCGAAAGTGCACTGCGTCACGTGGTCGGTTCCACCGCCATGGACCAGGTGCTGACCGAAGGTCGTGAATTGATGGCCAGCGAAATCAAGGAGCGTCTGCAACGTTTCCTCGATACCTATCGCACCGGTATCACTGTCACCCAGGTCAACGTACAGAGTGCAGCGGCACCGCGTGAAGTACAGGAAGCCTTCGATGACGTGATCCGCGCCCGTGAAGACGAGCAGCGTTCGCGCAACCAGGCCGAAACCTACGCCAATGGCGTGGTGCCGGAAGCCCGTGGTCAGGCCCAGCGCATCATCGAAGATGCCAACGGTTACCGCGACGAGACCATCTCGCGCGCCAAGGGTGAGGCCGATCGTTTCACCAAGCTGGTCGCCGAGTATCGCAAGGCACCTGAAGTCACCCGCGAGCGTCTGTACCTGGACACCATGCAGGAAGTCTTCAGCAACACCAGCAAGGTGCTCGTGACCGGCAACAAGAACGGCCAGAGCAATCTGCTCTACCTGCCGTTGGACAAAATGATCCAGAACAGTTCGGGTAGCGCACCGGTGACCGGTTCGGCCGCCAGCAACAACACGGACGTCACGCCGCATGTCACTGACGTGCCGCAGACGCGTACAAGGGAGACCCGCTGATGAGCAATAAATCGCTGATCGCCCTGATCGTTGGCGTCGTCGTGGTACTGGTAGGCTGGAATTGCTTCTACATCGTCGCTCAGACCGAGCGCGCGGTGCTGCTGCAATTCGGTCGTGTGGTTCAGGCCGACGTCCAGCCGGGTCTGCATGTGAAAGTGCCTTACGTTAACCAGGTGCGCAAATTCGACGCGCGTCTGTTGACGCTGGATGCACCGACGCAGCGCTTCCTGACTCTGGAAAAGAAAGCCGTGATGGTCGATGCCTATGCCAAGTGGCGGGTGAAAGATGCCGAGCGCTTCTACACCGCGACCTCGGGTCTGAAGCAGATTGCCGACGAGCGTCTGTCCCGTCGTCTGGAATCCGGCCTGCGTGACCAGTTCGGCAAGCGCACCCTGCACGAAGTCGTGTCGGGTGAGCGTGATGCGCTGATGGCCGACATCACCGCGTCGCTGAACAAGATGGCGGAAAAAGAGCTGGGCATCGAAGTGGTCGATGTCCGGGTCAAGGCCATCGATCTGCCGAAAGAAGTGAACCGCAGCGTGTTCGAGCGTATGAGCACCGAACGTGAGCGTGAGGCTCGCGAGCACCGCGCCAAGGGTAACGAGCTGGCCGAAGGCATCCGTGCCGACGCCGATCGTCAACGCCGCGTACTGCTGGCCGAAGCCTATCGTGAATCCGAAGAGGTTCGCGGTGACGGTGACGCCCAGGCTGCTGCGATCTACTCCAAGGCCTACGGTCAGGATCAGGAGTTCTACGGTTTCTACCGTAGCCTGCGTGCCTACCGTGAAAGCTTCGCGAACAAATCCGACGTCCTGGTCCTCGACCCAAGCAGCGACTTCTTCCGTTACCTGGAAAAAGCCAAGCCTTGACACGCCGTTGACCTGAATCATTCCGCCCGGCGGCTAAAACCTCGGGCGGGGTGATCCTTTCGGAAAACGTGTGTATGATGCGGCAGCCGGGAAATTCCCGGCTTTTTTGCGTCTGCACGTTTGATTGCTGTTTTTGTTGCAGGCTTCGGGTTTGTACGGCCCGAGCGTTTTTCGAGGAAAGTGATGGGCGAAGCCGGTAACAGGCCTTTCGCTGCGTCGTTCATGCGCGTGCGTTTTGAACGCTCCGGTCATTTTCTGCTTCACTCAAGGCTCGCCCTCGTGCTGGCCGCCCGGATCAAAGGGGAATGGCGTAATGGCAACGGTAGACCGCTGGCTGCTGCCAGATGGCATCGAAGAAGTACTGCCACCGGAGGCGGCGCGCATTGAAGTCGCGCGTCGTCAGGTGTTGGATCTGTTCCAGAGCTGGGGTTACGAGTTTGTCGTGACTCCCCATATCGAGTACCTGGAATCCCTGCTGACCGGCGCGGGCCAGGACCTGGATCTGCGTACCTTCAAGGTCATCGACCCACAATCGGGCCGGCAGATGGGTTTCCGTGCCGACATCACGCCCCAGGTCGCGCGCATCGATGCGCACACCCTGCGTCGCGAAGGCCCGAGCCGTCTGTGCTATGCCGGTAGCGTGCTGCACGCCCAGCCGCGTGCACTGTCGTCCTCGCGCAGCCCGATCCAGTTGGGCGCCGAGTTGTACGGCGACGCCAGCCCGAGCAGCGACGTCGAAGTCATCAGCCTGATGCTGGCCATGCTGCAACTGGCCGACGTGCCGGATGTGCACATGGACCTCGGGCATGTCGGCATCTACCGTGGTCTGGCGCGCGCCGCCGGTTTGTCCGGTGAGGTCGAGCAGCAGTTGTTCGACGCGTTGCAGCGCAAGGCCATCGATGAAGTGATTACCCTCACCGAAGGTCTGCCTGCGGATCTGTCGGGCATGCTGCGCGCACTGGTTGATCTGTGCGGCGGCCGTGAAGTGTTGAGCGCTGCCCGCGAGCGTCTGGCCAATGCGCCGGCGCCGGTTCTGGCGGCGCTGGAAGATCTGCTGGCGATTGCCGAGCGGCTTTCCGTGCGCTTCCCGCAGTTGCCGTTGTATTTCGACCTCGGCGAATTGCGCGGTTATCACTACCACACCGGTGTGGTGTTCGCGGTGTTCGTGCCGGGCGTTGGTCAGTCCATTGCTCAGGGCGGTCGTTACGACGACATCGGCGCCGACTTCGGTCGCGCCCGTCCGGCGACCGGCTTCTCTACCGATTTGAAAACCCTGGTGACCCTGGGGCGTGCTGAGATCGAGCTACCGTCTGGCGGTATCTGGATGCCTGACAGTACGGATGCAGCACTCTGGCAGCAGGTTTGCCAGTTGCGCAGTGAGGGTCAGCGTGTCGTTCAGGCGTTGCCTGGACAACCTTTGGCCGCCGCCCGTGATGCGGACTGCGACCGGCAATTGATTCAGCAGAACGGGCTTTGGCAAGTATCGCCACTGGCTTCTTGAGTTTTCCTGCCGGCCATCGCCGGCACCAAGTTTGCGCGAATGAGGACAAGTGTTATGGGTAAGAATGTCGTAGTCCTGGGCACCCAGTGGGGTGATGAGGGCAAAGGCAAGATCGTTGATCTGCTGACCGAACATGCTGCCGCCGTAGTGCGCTACCAGGGTGGCCACAACGCGGGTCACACGCTGGTGATCGACGGCGAAAAAACCGTCTTGCACCTGATTCCGTCGGGCGTGCTGCGCGAAGGCGTGCAATGCCTGATCGGCAACGGCGTGGTGGTTGCACCTGACGCCCTGCTGCGCGAGATCACCAAGCTGGAAGAGAAAGGCGTACCGGTGCGCGAGCGCCTGCGTATCAGCCCCTCCTGCCCGTTGATCCTGTCCTTCCACGTCGCGCTGGACCAGGCCCGTGAAAAGGCCCGTGGCGAGCTGAAGATCGGTACTACCGGTCGCGGCATCGGCCCGGCTTACGAAGATAAAGTTGCCCGTCGTGGCCTGCGTGTCGGCGACCTGCTGAACATGCCGCGCTTCGAAGACAAACTGCGTGAACTGGTGGACTACCACAACTTCATGCTGGTCGGTTACTACAAAGAGCCAGCCATCGAATTCGAAAAGACTCTGGCCGAGTGCAAGGAATACGCTGAGCTGCTCAAGCCGCTGATGCTCGACGTGACTGCCGAGCTGCACGACCTGCGTCGTGCCGGCAAGGACATCATGTTCGAAGGCGCGCAAGGTTCGTTGCTCGATATCGATCACGGCACCTACCCGTACGTGACCAGCTCCAACACCACCGCGGGTGGCGTGGCGACCGGTTCGGGCGTTGGTCCGATGTTCCTCGACTACATCCTGGGCATCACCAAGGCCTACACCACTCGCGTCGGTTCCGGCCCGTTCCCGACCGAGCTGTTTGACGAAGTCGGTGCGCATCTGGCCAAGCAAGGTCATGAGTTCGGCGCGACCACCGGCCGTGCCCGTCGTTGCGGCTGGTTTGACGCCGTCATCCTGCGTCGTGCTATCGATGTGAATAGCATCTCGGGTATCTGCCTGACCAAGCTGGACGTGCTCGACGGTCTGGAAACCATCAACATTTGCGTCGGCTACAAAGACGCGCAAGGCAATGCCGTTGCGCCGACCGATGCGGACAGCTACGTAGGCCTGCAGCCTGTGTACGAAGAAGTACCGGGCTGGAGCGAATCGACCGTGGGTGCCAAGACCCTGGAAGAGCTGCCGGCCAATGCTCGTGCCTACATCAAACGCGTTGAAGAGTTGATCGGCGCGCCGATCGACATTATTTCGACGGGCCCGGATCGCAACGAAACCATCGTTCTGCGTCATCCGTTTGCCTGATAAGTCGTTGATGTAAAAAACAAAGGCCCCTTAATCGGGGCCTTTGTCGTTTATGCCTGTTGGACGGCATGACCTTTGCTGTGAATCTGTCTACAAGAGTGCCATCAAATTAATGGCGTCAGAAGTAGAGGGATTTAAAGTGTCAGCCGTTCTCTCACTGTTACAAAGCCGTTTGTTGCGGCCGGTGTTCGTTACCCTTGGTATCGCCCTTTTGGTGCAGGTGTTGGTGGCGGTTGCCCTGACGCGGAGCACGGTCACGGCGCTGGAAGCCGATCTGGCCGTGCGCCTGGGTGCCGACAGCCAGAAGCTCTCCGGTGAACTGGAGCAGGCCGGGCGTGAAGTCACTTCAAGTCTTGATGCGTTATCGGCCAGCACTCGTCAGCGCCTGACGGTCGGCCTGTCCGCGCGTCTCAAAGATGAGCAGGCGCAACTAAGGGCGACGCTGGAAAAGGACCTCAAGGATTCGGCCAACGACATGGCGCAGTTGCTTGCATCCGTAGCGCCGCGTGCCATGTGGGACAGCGACGTGCCGACGCTCTCGGAGTTCGCTCGTCGCGCCCAGCGCAATCCCAACGTGCTGTTCGTGGTGTACGACGACGCCACTGGCCAGCATCTGACCCGTTATCTCAATCGTGAAAACCCGATCAACAAGGCCTTGCTGGAAAAAGGCCAGGGCGAGCGTGCGCTGGATAAAGTCCTGGATGCGGCGAAAAACGATCCTTCGGTCTACTACCTTGAGGCCTCGATCAATCCCAATGGCGTGGAAATCGGCAAGGTGCTGATGGGCGTTTCCACGGCCTCGGTGGAAACCGATCTGGCCGAGCTCGACAAGCGCTTTCTGGCGCTGATTGCCAGCAGCGATCAACTGGTCGGCGACAGCCTCAAAGGCGCAGCAGCGGACAGCGCCAAGGCCATGCAGGCACGCCTGCAATCGGCGCAGGCAACCGCTGGCGAAATGAAAGCCAACACCGCGCAAACCGTTCAAGAGGCGGCCGCGACATTGCGCTGGCGCATCGGTCTCGGTCTGGCGCTGGTCGGCTGTGGCGTGCTGCTGTTGCTGGCGGTGGTGCTTGGTCATCGAGTGGTCAATCGTCTGAAAATGCTCAACGCGGCGATGGACGATCTGGCGGCAGGCGAGGGCGATCTGACCAAGCGTGTGCAGATCAACAGCAAGGATGAGATCGGCGACATGGCCTCGGCGGTCAATCGCTTCGTCGACAAGTTGCAGCCGATCGTGCGTGAGGCGGGCGACGTCGCTCAGCGTACTGGTGTGGAAATTGGCGCAATGACCCTGCGCAATGCTGGCGCCGATGCGGCTGCCGGAATGCAGCGTGATGAGGTCGCGGAAAGCCTGCGTGCTCTTTCGCAAATGGCCGATGAGGCGCAGTCGGAAAGCCAGGCAATGCAGGCGGCATTGAAACAGGTCGTTGAAATTCGTCAGGCCACCGATGAAAACACCCGAACCTCGGCGAAGGTCGGCGGCCTGATCGAAGCACTGGCCGGGCAGGTCGATACCGGGGCGAAAGTCATCGAGCGACTGGCGCAGCAGAGCGAACAGATTGAAGTGGTATTGACGGTGATTCACGGCATCGCCGAACAGACCAATCTGCTGGCGTTGAACGCGGCGATCGAGGCGGCGCGGGCGGGCGAGACCGGTCGTGGATTCGCCGTGGTCGCGGACGAAGTGCGTGCGTTGGCGAGCAAAACGCAAAGCTCCACCGGCGATATCCAGGCGCACATCGTCGCGCTGCAGCAGGGCGCGCGTGAGGCGGTCGAAGCGATTGGTCAGGCCGGACGGCAGGCCAGCGAAGGTTTGCTGGTATTGCGCGACAGTGCGCGGCTGCAACAGTCGGTGCAGGCTTCGGTCGAGCAGGTGCACGCGGCGATCGGTCTGGCGACGCAGGCAGCTGCGCATCAGGCGCAGGGAGCGCAGGCAGTGCGAGGGCGGGTCGAGACGATTCATGCGCAGGCCGAGAAAGCGGCGCAGGCAGTGGTGGAAACCACGGCCAGTGGCAAGGTGCTGGATGGTCTGGCGGCGCAATTGAAAGCCAGCCTGGGGCAATTCAGGGCTTAAGATCAAAAGATCGCAGCCTGCGACAGCTCCTACAGGGAAACGCAAATTCCGATGTAGGAGCTGCCGAAGGCTGCGATCTTTTAGCGGCTCAGATACATCCGCGTCGTCAGCAAATACACAGGCAGCCCCGAGACCACAATCAACAACGCCGCATAAGGCGCTGCGGCCGCAAACTCGACATTCGCGGTATGCGCCCAGACCTCGGTCGCCAAGGTGTTCAGCCCGGTCGGACTCAGCAGCAACGTCGCCGTCAATTCCTTCATCGCATCGAGGAACACCAGCGCAAACGCCGCGCCCAGTGCCGGGAAAATGATCGGCAAGGTCACCCGGCAAAACGCCGTAAACGACGATGCGCCCAAGGTCCGCGCCGCTTCTTCCAGCTGTGGCGCAGCCTTGTTCAGTGCCGTACGTATCGGCGCCTGCGCCAGTGGCAGAAACAGCAGCGCATAGGCGATCAGCAACAAGCCCGAGGTCTGGTATAGAACCGGCACGTAATGCAGAGCGAAATACACCAGCGTCAACGCAATCACCAGGCCCGGCAGCGCGTGCAGCAGATAAGGCAGGCGTTCGGCCCAGATTGCCAATTGGCCTTTATAGCGCACCACCAGCAGCCCGACCGGCACTGCCAGCACCAGACACAGCGCCGCGCCGCCCAACGACAATGCCAACGACGACAACAGCGCCTCAGTGATCGCTGCTACCGGGAACGCCGCCGACGAACCGACCGCCAGCCAGTAGGCCAACATTCCCAGCGGGATGCCACTGCCGATAATCGCCAGCAGCAGGCAATACAACTGACCGAGTGCCGCCCACGGTCCAAGCTTTACATGTTCAGCCTGTCGTGCAGCGCCCTGGCCGGTGCGCACATGCCGGCCCTTGCCGCGCACACGCAACTCCAGCCACAGCAACAGCAGACACAACGCCAGCAACACCGCCGAAAGCATCGCTGCGTTGGCGTTGCTGAATTCCAGTTCGAATTGCTGGTAGATCGCCGTGGTAAAGGTCTGCAGGCCGATGATGGATAGCGCGCCGAATTCCACTAGCATGTGCAGAGCAATCAGCAGCGAGCCGGCCAACAGCGATGGCCACAACAGCGGCAGGGTGACGCGGAAAAACACGCCCCAGCGATTCTGCCCCAGCGTGCGGGCGGATTCTTCGAGAGAGGGATCGAGATTTCGCAGGGTCGCCGCGACTGGCAGGAAGATCAGCGGATACTTCGACAGGCTCATCACCAGAATCGCTCCGCCGAGGCCTTCGAACTGTGCACTCAGCGACACCCAGGTGAAGCTGCTGACAAACGCCGGCACCGCAAACGGCAGGCACAGGATCACGCCCCACAGGCGTCGCCCCGGCAGATTGCTGCGTTCCAGTAGCCATGCCAGCGACAGGCCGATCACGGCGCAGGTAATCGTTACGCCGACCATTAACGCCAACGTGTTGCGCAGCAAGCCAAACACATACGGACGCCACAACAAATGCAAAGCCTCGGCCCAGCCGGCCTGCCAGGCTTTCACTCCGACATAGGCCAGTGGCAACAGGCTTAGTACCACCAGTAGCAATACCGGCAGCACCAGCCATATCGACGGCCGTTTGCGTCTTGGCACATAACCCCCGCGCGTGGCGGGGGCCGATAACGATGCAGCCATCAGTTCAGGCCAACTTCGCGTTCCAGCTCCAGCGCTTCTTCAGCATTGCCCAGATCCGCCGGAGTGACGTTCGGCGCTTCCAGTTCGCTGAACGGCTTGAGACCGCGGTCCGACTCCATGCCTTTGTGCAGCGGGTATTCGGCGGTGGTCTGGGTGATCACGCGCTGGCCTTCTTCGCTGGCCATGAAAGCGAGGAATTGCTGGGCTTCTTTTGGATGTTTACTGGACTTCAGCACGGCAGCGCTGGACACGGTAATCAGGCCGCCAGCGTCGCCGCCGGTGAAGTAATGCAGTTTGGAGTCGAGCTTGCCTTTCTCGCGTTGCAGGGCGAACCAGTAGTAGTTGTTCACCAGCACCGTGGCGACTTCGCCGTTCTCTACGGCTTTGAGGGCGACCATGTTGTTGCTGTAGGTCTTGCCGAACGCGCGCAGGCCGGTCAGCCATTCTTCGGCAGCGTCGCGACCGTGCAGTTTGATGATCGCTACGGCCTGCTCCTGGAAGGCGCCGCTGGTCGGCACGAAACCGACCTTGCCTTGCCACTGCGGGTCGGAAAATTCCATTACCGATTTCGGCAGATCTTTTTCATCGATCAGTTTCGGGTTGAATGCCACCACGCGGACGCGGGCGGTAACGCCGATCCAGGTACCGTTTGCTGCTACATATTTTTCCGGCAGAACCGCCAGGGTGGCGTCGTCGGCCTTTGCCAGCAGGCCCTGTTCGCCGAGGTTGTTCAGTGGTGGCGATTCTTCGGTGTAGATCACGTCGGCGGGAGAGCGGTCGCCTTCTTCGATGATCTGGCTGGCGAGCTGATTGCTGCTGCCTTTGCGCACGTTGACGTGGATGCCGGTCTTGGCTTCGAAAGCCTTGGCAATCGCATCGCCGACTTCCTTGTGCTGGCCGTTGTAGAGAGTCAGGGAAACCGCATCGGCAGCCTGGGTGAGGGGAGTGGCGAGCGCCAGGCCGAGGAGGGTGAAGGTCAGGCCTCGGCGCAGGGTATTTCGAAACGTCATTCGCAGGGTTCCTCACTGTCGCATTGCAAAAACTTGCAACAATGATAAACGATATTGTTTCTCAAGTGCGCCTTGTGCGGGACAAGGGGATCGGGTAGGAGCTGCCGAAGGCTGCGATCTTTTGATCTGCCTCCTGCGAGTTACGGGGAAAAGCAAGATCAAAAGATCGCAGCCTCGTTGCACTCGTCAGCTCCTACGAGCTCCTACCAGACCTACGGGAAATTCAGGAGGCCAGAAACGCAAAAACCCGCTTTCGCGGGTTTTTGTGAAATCCAAGGCCTGGACCTTGAATTTGAATTGGTGCCCAGAAGAAGACTCGAACTTCCACGACCGTAAGGTCACCAGCACCTGAAGCTGGCGTGTCTACCAATTTCACCATCTGGGCAATCATCGTAAGCGTTGCCGCTGTCGATGTGGCGCACTATACGGAGGCCTTTTTGATCTGTAAACCCCTGATTTGGTTTTAATAAATCAGTGTGAACAAAAGCTTTCCTGCAAATGCAAAAAACCCGCTTTCGCGGGTTTTGTGTGAGTCTTGAAACTGATCTAGTCTCAAACTCGAAATTGGTGCCCAGGAGAAGACTCGAACTTCCACGACCGTAAGGTCACCAGCACCTGAAGCTGGCGTGTCTACCAATTTCACCACCTGGGCATCATCGAAAGCGCTGTTGTGCGTCGTCGATGGCGCGCACTATACGGAGCGCCTTTTTAACTGTAAACCCCTGCTGCAGAAAAAACTGAATTTTTTTACCAGCGGTGTTCAAAACCGTATCAGAGCGTCGACACAGGGCCTTGTAAAGCCTTATAGAGTCGGAAATTTCCCGTTTCCCGGCGCCTATGCCAAACTAACCCGCATATAGACAAGGTGAAAACTCTCTAATGGCCGATTGGCAGTCCCTCGATCCCGAGGCCGCTCGTGAAGCGGAAAAATACGAAAACCCTATTCCCAGCCGCGAACTGATCCTGGCGCACCTCGCCGATCGGGGTTCGCCTGCTGCCCGCGAGCAACTGGTCGAAGAGTTTGGTCTGACCACAGAAGACCAGATCGAGGCCCTGCGCCGCCGCTTGCGCGCCATGGAGCGCGACGCTCAATTGATCTACACCCGCCGTGGCACTTACGCGCCGGTGGACAAGCTCGACCTGATCCTCGGCCGCATCAGCGGTCACCGTGACGGCTTCGGCTTCCTCGTGCCGGACGACGGCAGCGACGACCTGTTCATGAGCCCGGCGCAAATGCGCCTGGTGTTCGATGGTGACCGCGCACTGGCGCGGGTGTCCGGGCTCGACCGTCGTGGTCGCCGCGAAGGCGTGATCGTCGAAGTGGTGTCCCGCGCTCATGAAACCATCGTCGGCCGCTACTTCGAAGAAGGCGGTATCGGTTTCGTCGTTGCCGACAATCCGAAGATCCAGCAGGAAGTGCTGGTCACTCCGGGCCGCAACGCCAATGCGCAGATCGGTCAGTTCGTCGAGGTGAAAATCACCCACTGGCCAACGCCGCGCTTCCAGCCGCAAGGCGATGTGGTCGAAGTGGTCGGCAACTACATGGCGCCGGGCATGGAAATCGATGTTGCCCTGCGCACTTACGACATTCCGCACGTCTGGCCTGAAGCCGTGCTGAAAGAAGCGGCCAAACTGAAGCCGGAAGTCGAAGAGAAGGACAAAGAAAAGCGCATCGACTTGCGCCATCTGCCGTTCGTCACCATCGACGGCGAAGATGCCCGCGACTTCGACGATGCGGTCTACTGCGAAGCCAAACCGGGCAAGCTGCGCCTGTTCTCCGGCGGCTGGAAGTTGTACGTGGCGATTGCCGACGTTTCCAGCTACGTGAAAATCGGCTCGGCGCTGGACAACGAAGCTCAGGTTCGCGGCAACTCGGTGTATTTCCCCGAGCGCGTGATTCCAATGCTGCCGGAGCAACTGTCCAACGGCTTGTGTTCGCTGAACCCGCAAGTGGATCGCCTGGCCATGGTCTGCGAGATGACCATCTCCAAGTCCGGCGAAATGACCGACTACTGCTTCTACGAAGCGGTGATCCATTCCCACGCCCGTCTGACCTACAACAAGGTCAGCGCGATGCTGGAAACGCCGAAAGCTACCGAAGCGCGTAAATTGCGTGGCGAATACACCGACGTCGTGCCGCACCTCAAGCAGCTCTACGCGTTGTACAAAGTGTTGCTGGCCGCTCGTCACGTGCGCGGCGCGATCGATTTCGAAACCCAGGAAACCCGGATCATCTTCGGTTCCGAGCGCAAGATCGCCGAAATCCGTCCGACCGTGCGTAACGATGCGCACAAGCTGATCGAAGAGTGCATGCTGGCGGCCAACGTCGCCACTGCCGAATTCCTCAAGAAGCACGAAATTCCTGCGCTTTATCGCGTCCACGCCGGTCCGCCGCCAGAGCGTCTGGAAAAGCTGCGCGCCTTCCTGGGTGAGCTCGGCCTGTCCCTGCACAAAGGCAAGGATGGTCCATCGCCGAAGGATTATCAGGCCCTGCTGGCGAGCATCAAGGATCGTCCGGACTTCCATCTGATCCAGACGGTCATGCTGCGTTCGTTGAGTCAGGCGGTGTACAGCGCTGAAAACGACGGTCACTTCGGCCTGAATTATGAAGCCTATACTCACTTCACCTCGCCGATCCGTCGTTACCCGGACCTGCTCACGCACCGCGCGATTCGCAGCGTCATCCATTCCAAACAGGACACCCCGCACGTTCGTCGTGCCGGTGCGATGACCATTCCGAAGGCGCGCATCTATCCGTACGACGAAGCGGCCCTGGAGCAGCTCGGCGAGCAGTGCTCGATGAGCGAGCGCCGCGCCGACGAAGCGACCCGTGACGTGGTGAACTGGCTCAAGTGCGAGTTCATGAAGGATCGCGTCGGCGAGTCGTTCCCGGGCGTGATTACCGCCGTGACCGGTTTTGGTCTGTTCGTCGAGCTGACCGATATCTACGTCGAAGGCCTGGTGCACGTCACCGCGCTGCCGGGCGATTACTACCACTTCGATCCAGTGCATCACCGCTTGGCGGGCGAGCGTACCGGTCGCAGTTTCCGTCTTGGCGACACCGTTGAAGTGCGGGTCATGCGCGTTGATCTCGACGAACGCAAGATCGACTTCGAGATGGCGGAAAAAACCATCAGCGCGCCGATCGGTCGCAAGAAACGTGGCGCCGAAACCGCTGCGCCTGCTGCCAAGGCTTCGGAAGAAAAGGCTCCAGCAAAAACCGCCAGCCGTCGTCCGGCCAAGGAAAAGGTTGCCGAAGCCTATCGCCCGAGCGATGCCGTGGCGAAAAACGCCGAGCTGCGCAAAAGCCGTGAATTGAAGAAGGCCTTGCTGGCCGATGCGAAAAACGGTGGTAAAGCGGCGTCCGGGGGAAAGACCGGGCGGTCGGCGCCTGACAGGGCGACCGACGGCAAGCCAGCCAAACCGAGCAAACACCGTAAGGGCCCGCCAAAAGCGGGCTCCGCTCCAGCCAAAAGCGGCGGGGCGCGTAAACCGAAGGCGAAGTCATGAGTCAGTTGGAAAAAATCTACGGCGTTCACGCGGTAGAAGCGTTGCTGCGTCACCATCCCAAACGCGTCAAGCAGATCTGGCTGGCGGAAAGCCGCAACGATCCGCGTGTGCAGACGCTGGTCGAACTGGCCAATGAAAACCGTGTTCAGGTCGGCCAGGCCGAACGTCGCGAAATGGACGCCTGGGTTGAAGGCGTACATCAGGGCGTGGTCGCGGAAGTCAGTCCGAGCCAGGTCTGGGGCGAGGCGATGCTCGACGAGTTGCTCGACCGCACCGAAGGCGCGCCGTTGTTGCTGGTGCTCGACGGCGTGACCGACCCGCACAACCTCGGCGCCTGCCTGCGTTCGGCCGATGCGGCCGGTGCGCTGGCGGTGATCGTGCCGAAAGACAAGTCGGCTACGCTGACTCCGGTCGTGCGTAAAGTGGCTTGCGGCGCGGCGGAAGTGATCCCACTGGTGGCCGTGACCAACCTGGCGCGTACTCTGGAGAAGCTTCAGCAGCGCGGTCTGTGGGTTGTTGGCACAGCGGGTGAGGCCGAGGTCAGCATTTATGACCAGGACCTGACCGGGCCGACCATCCTGATCATGGGCGCCGAAGGCAAAGGCATGCGTCGCCTGACCCGCGAGCATTGCGACTATCTGGTAAACCTGCCGATGGCCGGCAGCGTCAGCAGCCTCAACGTGTCGGTCGCCACCGGTGTTTGCCTGTTCGAAGCACAGCGTCAGCGCGGTGCAAAAGCCAAGGCTGCCGCGAAGAAGTCCTGAGTCGTACACGATTCAAATGTGGGAGCGAGCTTGCTCGCGAAAGCGGAGTGTCAGTCGACGTATTTGTTGGATGACAGACCGCATTCGCGAGCAAGCTCGCTCCCACATTTGTTCAAGGTGTCTGGAAGATCGGTGGTTGTTCAAATAATCACCAATTGCCTTGCACCTCTTCTGTCCCTTCTCTACAATTGCGCCCCTTGCTGTGACGGCAGGCACGCATGTGCCCCGCGCCAGCAAGTCCATAAGTGTCATTCACTCCTTGTCTGACCGTTTTTGAGCGGCAGGCTACAACCCGTAAGGAGCATTCATGCGTCATTACGAAATCATCTTTCTGGTCCACCCGGATCAGAGCGAGCAAGTCGGCGGCATGGTTGAGCGTTACACCAAGCTGATCGAAGAAGACGGCGGCAAAATCCACCGTCTGGAAGACTGGGGCCGTCGTCAACTGGCCTACGCAATCAACAATGTTCACAAGGCTCACTACGTGATGCTGAACGTTGAGTGCACTGGCAAGGCCCTGGCCGAGCTGGAAGACAACTTCCGCTACAACGATGCAGTGATCCGTAACCTGGTCATCCGTCGCGACGAAGCCGTTACCGGCCAGTCCGAGATGCTCAAGGCTGAAGAAAACCGCAGTGAGCGCCGTGAGCGTCGCGACCGTCCTGAGCACGAAGGCGCTGATAGCGCTGATAGTGATGACAGCGACAACAGCGATAACGCTGACGAGTAATCCACGGACCTTATTAAGGAGCCTATCAAATGGCACGTTTCTTCCGTCGTCGTAAATTCTGCCGCTTCACCGCTGAAGACGTGAAAGAGATCGATTACAAAGATCTCAACACTCTGAAAGCTTACGTATCCGAGACCGGCAAAATCGTTCCAAGCCGCATCACCGGTACCAAAGCTCGTTATCAGCGTCAGCTGGCCACCGCTATCAAGCGCGCCCGCTTCCTGGCCCTGCTGGCCTACACCGACAGCCACGGCCGCTGAGACCGGGCAGTCGACAAGTAGCAAAGGATTGAACGCATGCGCGCCTTAGCTGAGTTCATCATGCGAGGCCGAATGCAGGCCACTCTCGTGGTGGCCGGATGTGCAACATTGCCGTTGTTGTATTGGTTGGGTGCTGCCGCCGGGAGCCTTGTGCTGCTGCGGCGCGGATTGACGGACGCCCTTGGCGTTCTGTCGCTGGGACTGCTGCCAGCCTTGATCTGGTGGCTGTATGCCGATGACCCACGGGCACTTCTGGTGCTGCTGGGGTCTTCGGGGCTTGCGTTGGTTTTGCGCGCAAGCGAATCCTGGGTCCGCACGCTGCTGGTCAGCGTAGTGATCGGAGTGGTGTTTTCAGTGGTGCTCGGGGTCGCGTTTGCGGCCCAGATCGAGATGCTTGCACAGGCCCTCATAAAGGTCATGCCAGCGCTCCTCGGTGAGACCTACAAGCAATTGTCGGTCGATGAGCAAGCGCGTTTCGCGTCCCTGATTGCACCGGTCCTGACCGGACTGATTGCGGCTTTGTTGCAGATCGTCAGCGTGCTGAGCCTGATTGTCGGGCGGCATTGGCAGGCGTTGTTGTACAACCCGGGTGGTTTCGGTCGCGAGTTTCGCGCCATCCGCATCCCGCTGGGGCCGGCGATGTTACTGCTGGCGTTGATGCTTCTGGGCCCGAATCTCGGTGCACAGATGGCCATGTTGACGCCGTTGTGCAGTGTACCGCTGGTGTTCGCCGGGCTGGCCCTGATGCACGGGCTGGTCGGGCAGAAGCGACTGGCCGGTTTCTGGCTCGTGGGGTTGTACGTCACGCTGCTGTTGTTCATGCAGCTGATCTATCCGTTGCTCGTGGTTCTGGCCATTGTCGACAGCCTGATTGATTTTCGCGGTCGTCACGTGTCGAAAGACACCGACAGCGCGAACGGTGAAGGTTAAAAGTTAGAGGATTTTCACATGCAACTGATCCTTCTGGAAAAAATCGCCAACCTGGGCAACCTGGGCGACAAAGTAAACGTTAAGGCCGGTTACGGCCGTAACTACCTGCTGCCTTTCGGCAAGGCTACCGCTGCGACCGCTGCCAACCTGGCTGCGTTCGAAGAGCGTCGCGCCGAGCTGGAAAAAGCTGCCGCAGACCGTAAGGCATCGGCTGAAAGCCGTGCTGCCCAACTGGCCGAGCTGGAAGTGACCATCACTGCCACCGCTGGCGACGAAGGCAAGCTGTTCGGTTCGATCGGTACTCACGACATCGCTGACGCACTGACCGCTTCCGGCGTTGAAGTGCAGAAGAGCGAAGTTCGTCTGCCGAACGGCACCATCCGCAACGTGGGTGAATTCGACGTGGCCGTGCACCTGCACGCCGAAGTTGAAGCCACCGTACGCGTTGTCGTGGTAGCAGCTTAAGCAACATCGATCGGCTGGCGGCTTGTCCGTCAGGCGGTTAACATCGGGCACGATCCTGTTTACAGGTCGTGCCCTTTGTCTTTCTGAATTCCCTGCTTTTCACTAATACTCAAGTGGCCATGAACGATATTTCCGCTCCCGAGCAATACGATCTGCAAACCGCTGCCCTGAAGGTGCCGCCGCATTCCATCGAGGCCGAACAGGCCGTACTCGGTGGTCTGATGCTGGACAACAACGCCTGGGAACGCGTGCTCGATCAAGTCTCCGACGGCGATTTCTATCGACATGACCACCGCCTGATCTTCCGTGCGATCGCCAAACTGGCCGATCAGAACTCGCCGATCGACGTCGTGACCCTTGCCGAGCAGCTGGACAAGGAAGGTCAGACGTCGCAGGTCGGCGGCCTCGGCTATCTTGGCGAACTGGCAAAAAACACGCCGTCCGTCGCCAACATCAAGGCCTATGCGCAGATCGTCCGCCAGCGGGCGACGTTGCGCCAACTGATCGGCATCAGCACCGAGATCGCCGACAGCGCCTTCAACCCGGAAGGCCGCACTGCCGAAGAAATCCTCGACGAAGCCGAACGGCAGATCTTCCAGATCGCCGAAGCGCGGCCGAAGACCGGTGGCCCGGTCGGCGTCAACGAGCTGCTGACCAAGGCTATCGACCGCATCGATACCCTGTTCAACACCGCCGACGCGATCACCGGCCTGTCCACTGGCTACACGGATCTCGACGAGAAAACCAGCGGCTTGCAGCCGTCCGACCTGATCATCGTTGCCGGTCGTCCGTCGATGGGTAAGACCACCTTCGCGATGAACCTGGTGGAAAACGCCGTGTTGCGCAGCGAAAAGGCGGTGCTGGTGTACTCCCTCGAGATGCCAGGCGAATCGCTGATCATGCGTATGCTGTCCTCGCTCGGCCGTATCGATCAGACCAAGGTGCGTTCCGGCCAACTCGAAGACGATGACTGGCCGCGCCTGACTTCGGCGGTCAACCTGCTCAACGATCGCAAACTGTTCATCGATGACACCGCCGGTATCAGCCCGTCCGAGATGCGCGCGCGGACCCGGCGTCTGGTGCGTGAGCACGGCGACGTCGGTCTGATCATGATCGACTACCTGCAACTGATGCAGATCCCCGGTTCCAGTGGTGACAACCGTACCAACGAGATTTCCGAGATCTCCCGATCCTTGAAGGCCTTGGCCAAGGAATTCAACTGCCCGGTAGTCGCACTGTCGCAGCTCAACCGTTCCCTCGAACAACGCCCCAACAAGCGCCCGGTGAACTCCGACTTGCGGGAATCCGGAGCGATCGAGCAGGACGCCGACGTAATCATGTTCGTTTATCGCGACGAGGTGTATCACCCGGAAACCGAGCACAAGGGCATCGCCGAAATCATCATCGGCAAGCAGCGTAACGGCCCGATCGGGTTTATTCGGCTGGCGTTCATCGGCAAGTACACGCGCTTCGAAAACCTGGCGCCGGGCAGTTACAATTTCGACGACGACGAATAAGTGTTGGCCGAAATCATTCGGCCAACACGTCGTCTTTAGTTGCCTTATGCGTCTTCGCCCGCGGCTTTCTCGACAGTGCCGAGGCTCGCTTGCTCGTCCAGTTCTTGCCGGGTCAGCGTTTCGATCAATGCGGCTTCCTCGATCGCAAGCGGTGCCTGCAGTGCTCTGGATTGCGCATCGTAATCGTCAAACGACAGGGTGTTGGCGGCATACGCCTTGTCGAGAATTGCCTGTCGCTCCTGAAACGGCTGCCGCTGCTTTTCGAATTGAGACTGGTATTTGTGGATGACAAACTCCTGCCAGAACTCCCTCGATAACAAAGCCTGAAACTCTTCCGGCGAGTGATCCAGTGCGATGACTTTTTCGTACGCGGCATCTATTTGTGCTTTCGATACATTGACCAGATGCCCGAAACCCATGCGCTCAGGCTGCCCCGGCAGTTGCAAGCGGTCCTTCAGACCGTGGCGATAGAAAAGCCTGATCTCGACTTCCTCAGACACATGCGGTGCCGCAAGCGACGGCGCACCCTGGCCCTGTCTGGATTCGAGGATTTTCGCCTCTCGCTGTGCAATGTCCGCCGATGCGATCTTGTCGACTTCATGCAAGCGAAACAACGCCTTGGACAGTGCTGTCAGTTGCGGGCCTTGTGCTTGATCGCGAGCCAGGCTACGTGCGTTATGCATCATCATCCGGGTTTCCAGATTGGCGAACGTGAAAGCGGCCCGATCACAGCAGGCCGCCTCGCCCGAACGTTCGAACAGCTCGCTGCGCAGGCGTTCGGATTCCGGACTGTTTTCGGTAATGCTGTCGATCAGCTTCCAGACCCGTTGCTGAAGGTCGTTATGGCCGGCGGGAACATGCAGCAGGCGGTCAAGTGTATTGAACAGGCCATCCGACCCTGGCAGGTCGCGCAGTGTTTGCCATTGCACTCGTCGGGCTGACAGTTGATCGATCGACATTCCGACAGTCCAGCGAGCCATTGGATTATCTGTGGTCATTCGTGGCACCACAGGCACGTGGCCGTCTGCTGTGTCGATCAGGTTGTTCGGGCCGGTCAGCGGCATCTCTGCTTCTATCAATCGAGCGTTGTAACGGTTCAACCGGGCACGCGTCTCTGGCAACAACGGATTATGAGAGATATCGGTTACGTTGTTGACGCGGGCCGTGTGGGCAAGTCGCTCGTCCGGCGGCGCGATGACGGAATCGGGGATTTCCTCGATCCGGTTGTTGCTCAGATCAACGGTATCCAATAGCGGCTGATCGGCAATGCCGGCAGGAAAGGTGGTGATGCCCGTGTTGGCCAGGCTCATCGAGCGCATGTCGATGATCCCGCTGAAGTCCGGGACGACGGCCAACTGTGGATTGTCATGCAGGCCCAATGCTCGCAGTGTGGTGCGCGCTGAAAGAATGCGGGCAGTCTCGTCGGTCAGGACAATCTGGTTTTTCTCCAGGAACAGTCGGGTCAGACCATTCATCTCGCCCACGGCCGGGGGCAACTCGCGCAGTTGATTGCGCGAAAGATCCAGCCAGCGGACATGGCGGAATCGGGTCAGAAAACCTTCCGGCGAGGTGCTCAGGCCCATACTGCTCAGGTTGAGTGAGCCAACGTGACTGAAGTCCACATCGATATCCGGCAGGCTTTGCAACCTCAGGCCGCTGAGATCCAGTTCAAGGCCGATGGGGGTGCTGTCATTGGCCAGTTTTTGCGGTGTTTCACGTCGCCAGCAACTGATGATCCGTCGACTTGCCGCCGTTCGATCGTGGCGGGTTTCTGCGTTGATCAACAACCGGTTCGCGCGAACATACCGTTGGCGGTTGCCGCCTCCAGAAAAAACCCAGGCGTCCAATTGAGTTTTCAGGGTGCTGAACTCCAGCTCGAGACTCGCCAGTCTTGTGCCGACGGTACCCTTCTCCAGGCTCCAGATATATTCCCTGCACATCTTGATACTTTTGAGCGGATACAAACGCCGGTATCGCTGCGCCCTGGAGTTATCGCTGTCAAATGCCGCGGGATGTGCCGGGTTCATCAGTTCGGGGTGTGCAGCGTGCACGCGTCGCCAGTAACGATCGAATGTTTTCCAGTAGCCGGAAGGAAAGTCATTGCCCTCCAGTAATGTGGCACCGTTGATTTTCGCGGTCGAGACCAATTGTTCAGGTACCGGGTTGATGAGGGCCTCTGGTACTTCAGTCAAGTGGTTGTTGCGCAAATCAAGGGCCGTCAACGCCGTGTTGCCCAGCAGGCCGGCGGGCCACTGGTCGATCCCCGTGTCATGCAGGTCCAGGCCTGTCAGCCCGGACATCGCACTGAAATCGGGGGACTTTTTCAGTGGGTTCCGGGACAGATTGACGATCTTCAACCGGCTCAACGCACTCAGTTTTGCAGCACTGGATTCATCCAGCTCAAGGCTGTTCGAACTCAGATCCAGGTAAACCAGTTTGTCCATATCACCTATGCAGGCCGGCAATTTGCGAAGACTGGAGTGATTGATGGAGAGCGTTTCCAGTTGGGTGAAATTGGCGAGGAATGTCTCGCCAGCATCCGACCAATGGACGGCCTGAAGGTCCAGCGTCCGGACATGGCTGAAGTCCGCCGTCAGTGCCGGCAATGGTCCACTGCCGGGCGGTATCCTGAGGATTGCGCCCGACTCTTGCAGCCAGCAGGCCTTGATGATTCTGGCCAGACGTCGCGGCGCCCCGAGGTTAACGGTGCGACCTTCCACATCTATCGATACACGGTTGTGATTATCGGCCACATGATTTTCAAGTTGCGATTCAAGCAACTCGAACTCTTGCAGGCGTCGGGTCAGTGCTTCATCACTCAGATGCAGAACATAATCCCTGGCGGCCTGGGTATCCTTGTCCGGGTACATCCTCTGCACCATCGCCAGTTCGGCAATGTCTTCGGCCAGCCTCAGACCCTGCGGATGAGCGGGGCCGGGCAGTGCCGGATGATCCGTGGCGAGGCGGCGCCAGTACAGTTCCAGGGTTTTCCAATAGCCGGGCGCAAAGTCGTTGCCCTCGATGAGGGTGACGCCGTTGAGTCTGACGGTGGCTTCGAGCTGCGCGGCGGGGGGATCGAGCAGTGTCTGCGGTACTTCCTGCAATCGGTTATTGCGCAAGTCGACGATGTGCAGACCCTTCAGGTTGCGCAATCCTGTAGGCCACTGATCCAGCTGCGTATTGCTCAAGTTCAACGCTTTCAAACCGGTCAGTGCGCTGAAGTCGGGCGCGATACTCAGCGGATTGTGCGAGAGGTTGATGGTTTCAATATTGCCGAGTGCGGTAAGTGTCGCTGCGTTTGGTGTGTCCAGCAGAATCCGGTTTGCACTCAGATCCAGCGTTCGCAGGTCGCCCATCTGCGCCAGGGCTACCGGCAGTCTGTCCAGCGTGGCGCGGGTGATCGTCAATTGCTCCAGGCGCGAGAAGCCGGTGAGAAACGTGTCGGCTGCGGGCGTCCAGGTCACAGAGTCCAGGGCCAGGTCGCGGACATGGCTGAAATCAGCCTTCAACGCGGGCAGGGTGCCGCTGCCAGGTGCAAGCCTCAACGATGTGCCGGTCTCGCGACGAAAGCAGCGTTTGATTTCGAGGGCGACCTGTTCTGCCCAGTCTTTTGCTGCGCCTGACGTCGTGGACGACGCGTTGCGCCAGAGCGTCAGTTGGTCCTTGAGCGTTTTGTATTCTGTTTCGCGTCGACTCAGCCCGCCTTCGATGTCGCTGCCCAGCGAGCGCAGGTATGCGTCAATCTGTTCCTCGCTCATGGAGGGATACAGCCTTTTTGCGCGAGCGTGCGGACTGCGCAGTCGATTGACGATGGCGGCAACCCGGTCTGCCAATCGTCGCTGAACCGGCCGCGCATGTTCTGCGCCGGGCCGAGGCAATCCACTTGTAACAGGTTCGGTCGATGCAGGCGGGGCTGGTCTGGAGGCATCCTGTGGATGCCAGAGCCCGCTTTCGGCGTCACGCAGCAGTACCGGGCCGAGGGCCTCCAGATCGGTTGATAACCGGGCTCGATACTGACGGGTAAGCGTGTCGACTCCAAGGAGCACCGTACCCCCATTGGGAACATCGACGTACCGGCGTCCCTTGTGCATCCGGAAACCCTCGGCGTTCGGACCTGGTAAATCAGGGGGGACGGTGATCCAGTAATGCTCCAGGGGCCATTGCTCACGCGTGAGTGCGGCCCTTGGGGGCGCTGACTCACGAATCGTTACCGCCGGTATCGGCGTGACGGTATCCGGGTCAGCGTCGCTTGCAGGTCTGCCGGGCCCTTCAGGGGTTAGTGTTCCCCGTGAGGTCGACGGGCCGAAATCGACACGCGGCGGCGTCTCGGGCCTTGCTGTTTCCGAGCCTTGCCGGGGCGGTCGTGCAGAGTGTTCAACGGTTCCTTTGAAGGGTAGTCGTGGTGACATTTTTACTTCCTTGCAAGTTTGCTTGTCAGGCGCCCGCGAACGGGCGCCGATAACGTTCGGCGTCATTGCCTGTTGGTTGTTACAGGAGGCACAAGCCCGTTGCCCGGGCATGGCCATTTAGCTGGAGAGCGCAGCGGCGTTGTCCGCCATGGTGAATATTTTTTGCGCTGTCTTGCCATCGAAATGATTGCGCCAGATCTCGGTATGCGGCCGACCGGCCAGTTCATCGCGGCGCTGCGACTTGACCCCGAGTCTGCTCTGTTCAAGGGTTTTCAAATGACCGCCTCTGGTTTTGAAGCCCAGCGGGTGGCTGTCCTGCCTGTCATAGTGAAAATGCGCTTCCCACAACGGCGCACCGTCAGTGCTATCGCTGATGGAATAAACGTCCAGGAACTCCCTTTCCTTGCCTTTGCCCAGCGCCTTGCGATTAACCGTCCTGCGGACATTGACTTCGGCGCGATCCATCAGATAGTTCAGGCGCATGATGTCCAGCACGTCTTTGTCCTTGTACATCCGCATGTGGATCTTCTGCCCCAGGTCCGTCAAGGCATCGGCTGCGGTTCGCAGGCGTGCGGCGAGATCGACGATCACGCTATCCTCGATCTGGCTTGCATGGTCCTCCAGCCGTCTGGCCTGCTCATTGAGCCGGTCGCTTTCGGTGCCCAGAGTTTCCATGATGTTCGTCGGGTTGGCTTTTTGGGCTTCCTGGACGCGCGCATCGGCCATGTGGTGCTCATGGCTGTCCAGTGACGCGGTTGCTTCGCGGATCAGTTGCGCTCGCGGTACACGGACGATTGGCGGCAGCACTGGCAGCCACTCTTCCTGTCTTTTTTCGTAGCGCCGGGGGGGCGAATCGGGTCGCAACGGATCGGCAACCTTGATGATGACGCTGCCGTCCGGGGCGGTCTCGGTCTCCCCGACCAGTACCCTGTAAGTGCCGTGCCGGCGCGTTCGGAACATTTTCCTGGCGGGGGCGGGACGCCCTGTCTCGGCGTAGACGGGTTGCGCCGGAATGAAGTCGAAATCGATATCCTGGTCGAGGCTCGGCAGATCGGAATGGGGCATAGAAACGTCAAGGATTTCGTTCAAAGTGCTGTCAATCTTCTTCTCGATCGGTTCGATCAAGGCAATGATCTGCTCAAGGTATTGGTCCTTGGGGCTTTGCGAGCTCAGCAGCATTTCGAAGCGACTCTTGTCCCCTCTGATCTGGTCAAGGGCCAGCAGGAGTGCCATGGTGTGCTCTCGTTCTGGAACACTGCTCAGATCCCCGGTGATCAGGTCGATGGCAGACAGCGAAGGCATTGTGGTGTCTGGCGGCTGGTCGGGAGTGCCTGCAAACAGGTGCACATAAAGCGTCAGTTTGTTGAAGTTGATGCGCTCCGCCGTCGGTACCTGTTGGCTGAGCTCCGCCAGTTGTGCGGCCGCTCCGGGGGAGGCTTTTCTGATCTGCTCCATCACTACCTGACGCTCCTCGAGGAACTTCAGCTTCTTGTCCAGGTGAGTGAGGATTTTCCTGCAGCTGTCGGCACTCAGGTCTGTCGTCTCAGGCCTGACCCTGAGGTCCATGACGGCCATGAGCCTGTTGAGGGACTCGACGTGTTCTACCCGGAAGGTGTGCAGTTCTTCCTTGAATAGCCCGCCGGCCTTGAGGATGGTCATCCAGTCCTTGTTGTCGACGAGCGACTGAACGAAGGCCGTCTGTTTTCTGATGTGCCTGAGCAAATGCACCTCAACGGCGACCAGAGCCGCGGTCCTTGTGGGACTTTCCGCCTGTTGTCGGGCCTCGCTCCACAGCGCGTCGTACTGCGTGGATGATTCGATCAGAGCGGTGTGGGCTTTCTGGAAGGGTTCATAACGTTGCATCAGCAGGGCCATATTGACCTGCCTCGGGTTATTGCGCGGCATGCCGCCTCTCAGCCCCGTCATTACAGAAACCCAGACGCCCGCCTCGTTGCGAGTGATGGCCCGGGTTTCGCCGCTGCGACTGGCCCGGTAGATGTTGGCGCTGTCGGTGGCGACCGGATCCTTGGCGTTAACGATGCGCCACACCTTGTGCGACGGACTCGACGCGTCGAGATCCAGCATTGCCTGGTACGCTTGGTTGTGGATGACCACGTAGAGCTTGCCGTCGTGGCGAAACAGCCCATCGCTGCCGGGTTCGGATGTGCTGAAATCCAGATCAGTGCGAAACGGTTGAAGGCTTGCATCGGTCAGCGGTACGTGGGTTGCGTCGACATCATTGAGTGGATGCCAGAGTCCGCTGTCGACATCGCGCAACAGCAGTGGCCCGGAGGCATGCAGTTCGCTTGATAGCCGGGCCCGGTACTGTCCGGTGGCTGGCTCCACCGCGACCAGAACGACGCCGCCATCGGAGACGTCGACGTACTGTCGTTTGTTGTAGATCCTGAATCCTTCGCCGTTGGCGGGCGGCAGTTTTGCCGCGGTTTTGATCCAATAGCGCCTTAACGACTGATCGTGGAAGAGACGAATTTCAACAGGGGCCGGTGTCCGGTGGAGGATGACAGGCGGGGCGGGCAGAATTGCATCGGCGTCCGCCACCCCGGGCGGCGGTGTCCGCGGTTTCGGTTTTTCGCCAAGGAGCCACGGATCGAGGTTTTTGCGGCCCGGCGTACCACTGGTTTCCGTCCTGCCGTCCATCGGTCGGTTCGAGCGGATGTGGACGTCCACGTCCACATGGATGTTGCCATTGCGAGGCGGTTTTACGGCCATGTTTCTTCATCCTTGAAAAAGTGGCGGTTGCAGAACTCCGGTCATCGGGTTCTGCAAGGTGTTCAGCGTCATTGCTGCTGTCTGGCGGGTTGAAGCTCACCGGAGATTTTCTGCTGGAGGCGCGCAGGGCACGTTGTCGTGAAAACCGACCATTGCCGTCGGAATTGGTTAAATTTTGTGCTATATTCCGCGCCCGCGATTTTTCACTTCAACACCGGTCGTCGACATGCAAGCAGCCAAGCCGTTATTTGACTATCCAAAATATTGGGCCGAATGTTTCGGGCCAGCGCCATTCCTGCCGATGAGCAGGGAGGAGATGGATCAGCTTGGCTGGGATTCGTGCGACATCATCATTGTTACCGGTGATGCCTACGTCGATCACCCGTCGTTTGGCATGGCAATCATCGGCCGGCTGCTGGAGTCGCAGGGCTTTCGCGTCGGGATCATTGCGCAGCCGAACTGGCAGTCCAAAGACGACTTCATGAAGCTCGGCGAGCCGAATCTGTTCTTCGGTGTCGCGGCGGGCAACATGGACTCGATGATCAACCGCTACACCGCGGACAAGAAAATCCGTTCCGATGACGCGTACACGCCTGGTGGCATGGCCGGCAAGCGTCCTGACCGCGCCAGCCTGGTTTACAGTCAGCGCTGCAAGGAAGCCTACAAGCACGTGCCGATCGTGCTCGGCGGCATCGAAGCCTCGCTGCGCCGCATCGCCCACTACGACTATTGGCAGGATCGCGTGCGCAATTCGATCCTGATCGACGCCAGCGCCGACATTCTGCTGTACGGCAACGCTGAACGTGCCATCGTCGAGGTTGCCCAGCGTCTGTCGTGGGGCCACAAGATCGAAGACATCACCGACGTGCGCGGCACCGCGTTCATCCGTCGCGACACGCCGCAGGGCTGGTACGAGGTGGATTCCACGCGCATCGATCGTCCGGGCAAGGTCGACAAGATCATCAACCCGTACGTCAACACGCAAGACACCCAGGCCTGCGCCATCGAGCAGGAGAAGGGGCCGGTCGAAGATCCGCAGGAAGCCAAGGTCGTGCAGATCCTCGCCAGCCCGCGCATGACCCGCGACAAGACCGTGATTCGTCTGCCGTCGATGGAAAAGGTCCGTAACGACCCGGTTCTGTACGCCCACGCCAACCGCGTGCTGCACCTGGAAACCAACCCGGGCAACGCCCGTGCGCTGGTGCAGAAGCATGGCGAGGTCGATGTCTGGTTCAACCCGCCGCCGATTCCGATGACCACCGAAGAAATGGACTACGTGTTCGGCATGCCTTACGCCCGCGTTCCGCACCCGGCGTACGGCAAGGAAAAGATCCCGGCCTACGACATGATCCGTTTCTCGGTGAACATCATGCGTGGCTGTTTTGGTGGCTGCACCTTCTGCTCGATCACCGAGCACGAAGGGCGGATCATCCAGAACCGTTCCGAAGAGTCGATCATTCGCGAAATCGAAGAGATCCGCGACAAGGTCCCGGGCTTCACCGGCGTCATTTCCGACCTCGGCGGCCCGACCGCGAACATGTACCGCATCGCCTGCAAGAGCCCGGAAATCGAATCCGCATGCCGCAAGCCGTCCTGCGTGTTCCCCGGCATCTGCCCGAACCTGAACACCGACCACTCGTCGCTGATCCAGCTGTATCGCAGCGCCCGTGCCCTGCCGGGTGTGAAGAAGATTCTGATCGCGTCGGGTCTGCGTTACGACCTCGCGGTCGAGTCGCCGGAGTACGTCAAAGAGCTGGTGACCCATCACGTCGGTGGTTATCTGAAGATCGCCCCGGAGCACACCGAGGAAGGTCCGCTCAACCAGATGATGAAACCGGGCATCGGCAGCTATGACAAGTTCAAGCGCATGTTCGAGAAGTACACCAAGGAAGCCGGCAAGGAGCAGTACCTGATTCCGTACTTCATCGCCGCCCACCCGGGCACTACCGACGAAGACATGATGAACCTGGCCCTGTGGCTCAAGGGCAACGGCTTCCGCGCCGACCAGGTGCAGGCGTTCTACCCGTCGCCGATGGCCACCGCCACTGCGATGTACCACTCGGGCAAGAACCCGCTGCGCAAGGTGACCTACAAGAGCGATGGCGTGACCATCGTCAAGAGCGAAGAGCAGCGTCGCCTGCACAAGGCGTTCTTGCGTTATCACGACCCGAAAGGCTGGCCGATGCTGCGTGAAGCGCTGATCCGCATGGGCCGCGCCGATCTGATCGGCCCGGGCAAGGATCAACTGATCCCGGCGCATCAGCCGGCCACCGACAGCTACCAGAGCGCCCGTCGCAAAAACTCGACTCCGGCCGGCAGCCACAAGGTCGCCAAAGAGAAGACCACCAAGATCCTCACCCAGCACACCGGCCTGCCGCCGCGTGCCAGTGATGGTGGTAATCCATGGGACAAGCGTGAACAGGCCAAGGCCGCGGCATTCGCCCGCAACCAGCAGGCGGCCAAGGAGCGCAAGGATGCGGCGAAGGGCAAAGGACCGAAGCCGACGCGCAAGCCGGTCGTGCCGCGCTAAAGAAAACGCCAACCTTCGGGTTGGCGTTTTGCATATCAGGCCTCAGGAAATTAGTTGTTGCCGCTGGCCTCTTCGCGAGCAGGCTCGCTCCCACAGGGGAACGCATTCCAAATGTGGGAGCGAGCCTGCTCGCGAAAGCGTCCGATCAAACACGGCAAGAATCAGCGTCCGCAACATTTGCGTGCAACTGAGCCAAAGCATTTCCTCGCTTCGCCCGGTTTTGGTGCTGTACTGCCTTGAGCATTTCGAGAAAGCGCGCTGGCCTGTGCATGGCATAAGTCTTGCGCGCTTTCCTCTACGCCCAGGCTCGCAGGAGGCACGCCGTGTCGATTCATGTCGCATTGCATCACGTCACGCATTATCGCTACGACCGCGCTGTCGAACTCGGCCCGCAGATCGTACGCCTGCGCCCGGCGCCCCACAGTCGCACGCGGATTCTGTCCTATGCGCTGAAAGTCTCGCCCGAGCAGCATTTCATCAACTGGCAGCAGGACCCTCAGGGCAATTACCTGGCACGTCTGGTATTCCCCGAGAAAACCGCAGAGCTGCGCATCGAAGTCGATCTGCTCGCCGAGATGGCGGTGTTCAATCCCTTCGACTTCTTCCTCGAACCGTACGCCGAGCGAATCCCGTTCAGCTACGCCGCCGACGAGCGCAAGGAGCTGGCGCCGTACCTCGAAACCCTGCCGCTGACGCCAACCTTCAAGGCTTACCTCGACAGCATCGACCGCACGCCGCTGCCCGCGGTGGATTTTCTGGTGGCGCTCAATCAGCGCCTCAGCGAAGACATCGGCTACCTGATCCGCATGGAACCGGGCGTGCAAACCCCGGAGCACACCCTCCAGCACGCTTCCGGCTCCTGCCGAGACTCGGCATGGCTGCTGGTGCAGTTGCTGCGCAATCTCGGTCTGGCGGCGCGGTTTGTCTCCGGTTACCTGATTCAACTGACCGCCGACGTGAAAAGCCTCGACGGCCCGTCCGGCACCGACGTCGACTTCACCGACCTGCATGCGTGGTGCGAGGTGTATCTGCCCGGCGCCGGCTGGATCGGCCTCGATGCCACGTCCGGGCTGTTCGCCGGTGAAGGGCATATCCCGTTGGCCTGCAGTCCTGATCCGTCCTCGGCGGCGCCGATCAGTGGTCTGGTCGAACCTTGCGAGACGCAGTTCAGCCATGAAATGTCAGTGGAGCGAATCTGGGAAGCGCCGCGCGTCACCAAGCCCTACACCGATGAGCAATGGCGAGCGATTCAGGCGCTGGGCCGGCAGATCGACGCCGACCTGCTCGAAGGCGATGTGCGCCTGACCATGGGCGGCGAGCCGACCTTCGTCTCCATCGACGACCCGGACGGCGCCGAATGGAACACCGCCGCGCTGGGGCCGGACAAGCGCCGGCTGTCCGCCGAACTGTTCCAGCGCATGCGCAAGCAATACGCGCCGCAGGGGCTGGTGCATTTTGGCCAGGGCAAGTGGTATCCCGGCGAGCAATTGCCGCGCTGGTCGCTCAATTGTTACTGGCGCCGCGACGGTCAGCCGATCTGGCACAACGACGCGTTGATCGCCGACGAACAGCAGGACTACGCCGCCGACGGGGAACTGGCCGGACGCTTTCTCGCCAGTGTTGCCGAGCGTCTGAAGTTGCCTGTGCGCTTTGTGTTCCCGGCCTACGAAGATCACCTCTACTACCTCTGGCGTGAGGGCGCGTTGCCCGGCAACGTCAGCGCTGAAGATTCGCGTCTGGAAGAACCGCTGGAGCGCGCGCGGCTGCGCAAGGTCTTCAGTCAGGGTCTGAACAAGGTGATCGGTCAGGTGCTGCCGCTGGCGCGCACGGCCAAGGGCGATCAATGGCAGAGCGGGCGCTGGTATCTGCGTGACGAGCACTGTCGCCTGGTGCCGGGGGATTCGCCGCTGGGTTATCGCTTGCCGTTGGCGTCGCAGCCGTGGGTGAAGGCGGCGGAATATCCGTTCATCCATCCCAACGATCCGAATCAGGACTTTGCTCAACTGCCGGATGCCGCGCAGCTTGGTGTGCACGGCGAACCGGCTACGGTGGATGAGCGGGTGCCGAAAATCGATGAGTCCGCGGACTGGCTGACCCGCACCGCATTCTGCGCAGAGGCTCGCGAAGGGCGGCTGTATCTGTTCATGCCACCGCTGGAGCGGGTCGAGGATTATCTGGAACTGGTGTCGGCCATTGAGGCCACCGCCGAAGAGCTGCGCTGCCCGGTGCTGCTGGAAGGTTATGAGCCGCCGAGTGATCCGCGCCTGAGCAATTTTCGTATCACCCCGGACCCAGGCGTGATCGAGGTCAACGTGCAGCCGTCGGCGACCTGGGACGAGTTGGTCGAGCGCACCGAGTTTCTTTATGAGCAGGCGCGGCAAACGCGTCTGACCACCGAGAAGTTCATGATCGACGGGCGCCATACCGGCACCGGCGGCGGCAACCATTTTGTCCTTGGCGGCGCGACACCGGCGGACTCTCCGTTTCTGCGGCGGCCGGATCTGCTGCGCAGCCTGATCAGTTATTGGCACAACCATCCGTCGCTGTCGTACCTGTTTTCCGGGCTGTTCATCGGCCCGACCTCCCAGGCGCCACGGGTCGATGAGGCGCGCAATGATGCCTTGTACGAACTGGAGATCGCTTTCGCGCAGATGCCCGAGCCGGGCGAGGAGTGTGCGCCGTGGCTGGTTGACCGACTGTTGCGCAATTTGCTGATCGATGTCACCGGCAATACCCATCGCGCCGAATTCTGCATCGACAAACTGTATTCGCCGGACGGCGCCACCGGGCGCCTGGGTCTGCTGGAACTGCGCGCTTTTGAAATGCCGCCCCACGCGCAGATGAGTCTGGCCCAGCAGTTGCTGTTGCGGGCATTGGTCGCAAGGTTCTGGCGCGAGCCTTACGCGCCGCCGAAGCTGGCGCGCTGGGGCACGGAGCTGCATGACCGCTTTCTGCTGCCGCACTTTATCGAGCAGGATTTTGCCGACGTCATCGTCGAGCTCAACCATGCCGGCTATCCGTTGCGTGCGGAATGGTTCGCTGCGCATCAGGAATTTCGCTTTCCCAAGGTCGGTGATTATGCTGTCAACGGCATCGAGCTGGAGCTGCGCCAGGCCCTCGAACCCTGGCATGTGCTGGGCGAGGAGGGCACGGCGGGCGGCACGGTGCGTTACGTCGATTCTTCGCTGGAGCGCTTGCAGGTCAAGCTCAACGGCCTGCCGCCACAGCGCTATCTGCTGACTTGCAATGGCGTCGCGGTGCCGTTGCACCCGACCGGACGAGTAGGCGAGTTTGTCGCCGGGGTGCGCTTTCGAGCCTGGCAACCAGCCAACTGTCTGCATCCGACCATACCGGTGCACGCGCCGTTGGTGTTCGACCTGCTCGATACCTGGATGGGTCGTTCGCTGGGCGGTTGCCAGTATCACGTGGCCCATCCCGGCGGGCGCAATTACGAAACCTTGCCGGTCAATGCCAACGAAGCAGAGAGCCGGCGCATGGCGCGGTTTTTCCGCCTCGGACACACGCCGGGGAAACTTCCCGTACCCCATGTAGAAATCAATGACGAGCTACCGATGACCATCGATCTGCGCCGTTTCTAGAGCCTGCGCAACACGCGGATTTTTCGTATATCCGCGTGTCACGTGCCTGCGTTAGTCTGACCGTTCCCTGCTGTCTGCCGAGCTTTCCATGCCTGACCTGCTAGACCGCTACCCGCTGAACGCGGGCACCTACCACGAACTGCTCGACGGCAGCGGCGCAGTGCGTGCGCATTGGCAGCGGCTGTTCGATCAGTTGCAGCGCAGCAGCCCCGCGCAACTGGTGCAGCGCCAGGCCTTGCTGGCGCGGCAGATTCAGGAAAACGGTGTCACCTACAACGTCTATGCCGACCCCAAAGGGGCTGATCGGCCATGGGAGCTGGATCTGCTACCCCATGTGATTGCGGCGGATGAGTGGCAGCAATTGTCCGCCGGCATCGCTCAGCGTGCGCGCTTGCTCAATGCGGTGCTGGCGGATCTGTACGGCCCGCAACGGCTGATCAGCGAAGGTCTGCTGCCGGCAGAGCTGGTGTTCGGGCACAACAATTTTCTCTGGCCCTGTCAGGGCATTGCGCCGCCCGAGTCAGCCTTTTTGCATTTGTATGCCGTGGATCTGGCGCGCACGCCGGACGGCCGCTGGTGGGTCACCGCCGATCGCACCCAGGCGCCGTCCGGTGCCGGTTATGCGCTGGAAAACCGCACCATCGTCTCCCGGGCTTTCCCTGATCTGTACCGGGATCTGAAGGTGCAGCATCTGGCCGGCTTCTTCCGCACGTTGCAGGAGACCCTGGCGCGACAGGCTCCGGAGGGCGAGGACGCGCCGCTGGTGGTACTGCTGACGCCGGGGCGTTTCAACGAAAGCTATTTCGAGCATCTGTATCTGGCTCGCCAGCTCGGTTATCCGTTGGTCGAGGGCGGCGATCTGACCGTGCGCAATGCCACGGTGTACCTGAAAACCCTCAGCGGCCTGCGCCGGGTGCACGCGATCATGCGCCGCCTCGACGATGATTTCTGCGACCCGCTGGAGTTGCGTACCGACTCGGCGCTGGGCGTGCCCGGCCTGCTCGAAGCGGTGCGTCAAGGGCGGGTGCTGGTGGCCAATGCGCTGGGCAGCGGGGTGCTGGAATCGCCGGGCCTGTTGGGCTTTCTGCCGAAGATCAACCAATTCCTGTTTGGTGAAGAACTGATCCTGCCGTCGATCGCCACCTGGTGGTGCGGGGAGGCACCAGTGCTGGCGCAAGCGCTGGAAAAACTTCCTGAGCTGTTGATCAAACCGGCGTTCCCGTCGCAGAGCTTCGCGCCTGTTTTCGGCCGTGACTTGAATGAAAGTCAGCGCCTGGAGCTGGCGCAACGCATGCAGGCGCGGCCTTATGCCTATGTCGCGCAAGAACTGGCGCAACTGTCGCAGGCGCCGGTCTGGCAAGCCGATGACGGTCAACTGCAACCGCGCGCGATCGGCATGCGCATGTACGCGGTGGCCAGCCACGATGGCTACCGCGTGTTGCCAGGTGGGTTGACCCGAGTGGCGGCCGACGCCGATGCCGAGGTGGTGTCGATGCAGCGCGGCGGGGCGAGCAAGGACACCTGGGTGCTCAGCGACCGTGCGCCGAGTGGCGAGCAATGGAAGGCGCAACGCAATGTCGGCGTGCACGATCTGGTCCGCCGTGATCCGTACCTGCCGTCGCGGGTGGTGGAAAACCTGTTCTGGTTCGGCCGCTACTGCGAACGCTGTGATGACAGCGCGCGGCTGCTGCGCATCATGCTCACGCGCTATGTCGATGGCGATGATCCGCAGGCGTTGCAGGCGGCGGTCGATCTCGGTGAGCGACTGGCGCTGTTGCCGGATGAAGGCGAACTGCCGGAGCGCCTGCTCGCTGCGCTGCTGGGTGAGGACTGGTCGTTCAGCCTGCGCTCCAACTTGCAGCGCTTGCAGTGGGCTGCGTCGCAAGTGCGCGGCAAGCTGTCCCGCGAGAACTGGCAGGCGCTGGTCGAATTGCAGCGCGAAGCACTGGAGCTGGAAGTCGATGAGCCGGATTTCGGCGAGTTGCTGGATTTCCTCAACCGTCTGGTGATGTCGCTGGCGGCGCTGTCGGGGTTTGCCCTGGATGACATGACCCGCGACGAAGGCTGGCGCTTTCTGATGATCGGCCGGCGCATCGAACGCCTGCAATTTCTCAGCAGCAGCCTGGCCGCGTTTCTGCGCGGTGCGGGTGCGTTTGATCAAGCGGGGCTGGAGTGGTTGCTGGAACTGGGTAACAGCAGCATCACCTATCGCTCGCGCTACCTGGCCGTGGCGCAGTTGATTCCGGTGCTCGATCTGCTCTTGCTGGATGAGCAGAACCCCCACGCCGTGCTGTTTCAGCTGAAACTGGTCACCCGCACTCTGAAACGCCTGAACGACGATTTCTCCGCGCCTCGCGAGACCGTGCTGCCGCAATTGGTCGAACGCCTGTCGCGATTTGATCTGGGTTGTCTGGAAAATCCGCTGTTCGGCAAATCCAGCGTGCGGGCTGCGCTGGATGGTCTGGCCGATCTGTTGCAGGAAATCGCCGAAGCCAGCGGCCAGGTATCGGATCGTCTGGCGCTGCGCCATTTCGCCCATGTCGATGATGTCAGCCAGCGCACGGTGTCGGTCTGATGAGCGCTCAGTATCAGATCTTCCACGACACCTGTTATCACTACGACAGCCCGGTTTCCCTTGCGCAGCAACTGGCGCACCTGTGGCCGCGCGAATGCAGCTGGCAGCGCTGCACCGAACAGCAGTTGCTGATCAGCCCGGAGCCGACCATGCGCCGGGATGAACGGGATGTATTCGGTAATCCGCTGACGCGGCTGGCATTTGAACGGCCCCATGACCAATTGCAGGTCAACGCCCGGCTGACGGTCGAGGTGCTTGCGCGCCCGGCGCTGGATTTCAATCACTCGCCGGCGTGGGAGCAGACCCGCGATGCGCTGACCTACAGCAGTCAGCCGTTGGCCGCCGACTTGCTCGAAGCCTGTCGCTACCGGTTCCAGTCGCCTTATGTGCATTTGAAGCGCAGCTTCGTCGAGTTCTCGCAAAGCTGTTTTCCGCCGGGGCGTCCGTTGCTGCACGGCGTGCAGGCGCTGATGCAGAAGATCTTCAGCGAATTCACCTTCGATGCCGAAGCCACCCAAGTGGCGACGCCACTGGTGGAAGTGCTGGAGCGTCGACGCGGGGTCTGTCAGGACTTTGCCCACCTGATGCTGGCCTGCCTGCGCTCACGCGGGCTGGCGGCGCGTTATGTCAGCGGCTACCTGCTGACCCAGCCACCGCCGGGGCAACCACGTCTGATCGGCGCCGACGCCTCACATGCCTGGGTTTCGGTGTTCTGCCCGGTGCTGGGTTGGGTGGATTTCGATCCGACCAACAATGTGCATCCGGCGCTGGAACACATCACGTTGGCGTGGGGCCGGGATTTTTCCGATGTGTCGCCGCTGCGCGGGGTAATTCTCGGTGGCGGTAATCACGATCCGGAAGTGCGGGTCACGGTGATGCCGCAGAATTGATGAGTTTTCAAATGTGGGAGCGAGCCTGCTCGCGAAAGCGTCAGGTCAGCCAATAGATTTGTAACAGATATACCGCATTCGCGAGCAGGCTCGCTCCCACAGGGGATTTTGGTGTTTCAGGGAAAGCAGGGCTGTGAGGGCCGGCAGCAGGAACCGCCAGCCCCGTCACAAATCCGCAGGGCCTGATTCGATCATCAAACCCGGTGGGGCTCAGGCGTCGGGCGTCTGATCTTTCGGTGCATCGGGTGCATCGGGTGCATCGGGTGCATCAACATCATCATCTGTCGCCACATCACCGTCAGGGTTCAGTGCCGCTTCTTCAGCGGTTTGCTTCTTGCGCTGAAGCTTTTCCTCTTTCTTCTGTTCCTTTGCCAGGTCTCGTTGACGTTTGGCGAAGGAGTAATTGGGTTTGGCCATGGGCGATCCTCTGGGGTCGAAGGTGAGGTTGAGCGGCGCGTATTCTGCCCTGTATCGGTGTCCGGGGGTTAACCCGGTTTTTGGTCGACCCACTTGGGTGTGACGGTCGGCTGCCACTGATCGAGGGCGTCGAGCAGGGAATCTGGCGATTCGCTCACTTGCAGCATGTCACGGTGTGGCGTGCGAACGAAGCCTTCGCCGACGATATGATCGAGAAAAGCCGTGAGTTTGCTGTAGAACCCGTTCACTTCCAGCAGCCCCAAAGGCTTGCCGTGGTAGCCGAGTTGGCCCCAGGTCCAGACTTCGAACAGCTCTTCCAGCGTGCCGAGGCCGCCGGGGAGGGCGATGAACGCATCGCTGAGTTCGGCCATCCGCGCCTTGCGCGCGTGCATGCCGTCGACCACTTCCAGGCGCGTCAGGCTCTTGTGGCCAATCTCCTTGTCCATCAGGCTTTGCGGGATGATGCCGATCACTTCGCCGCCAGCAGCGAGGGCAGCGTCAGCGACAATGCCCATCAAACCGACGGCGCCGCCGCCGTAGACCAGCGTCAACTTGCGTTCGGCCAGTGCCCGGCCAAGGGCGACGGCGGCTTCGGTGTAGGCTGGAACAGTGCCGGCGTTGGCACCGCAAAACACACAAACGGATTTCAGCGACATGCGTTACTCCTGGGTCGATCAGTCGCACAGGGTACCGGCTGGCGCGTCTCGGTCCAAGGGCTAGACTTCGCGTTCGGGTGATTCAAAAGTACCGCTGGCGCCACAAGCGTAGGCGGCGAGCAAGCTGCACAACAGGCCGTTGAAGATCATGACAGGCACTCCGTTTCAGTAGGTGGGCCGATCATAGGGCTGGCCAAATGAAAAGGCCGTTAGATTGTGTCGATGAGTGCCATAGCCGGAAAGTTGTATACAATTTTTGACTCAAGTCATAGGAACTTGCGAAGATTTCAGGCAGTCTTTGCACCACTAGTGTTTTGTTAACCCTGCCTTGGAGATTCACCATGTTTTCCAAAGTTGTTGCGGTATCCCTGCTGGCGCTGGCCAGCAGCCAATTGATGGCTGCCGAGTGCAAAACCACCGTTGATTCCACCGATCAGATGTCCTTCAACACCAAGGAAATCGTGATCGACAAGAGCTGCAAGACCTTCACCGTCGAACTGACCCACTCCGGCAGCCTGCCGAAGAACGTCATGGGTCACAATCTGGTGATCAGCAAAGAAGCTGACATGCAGCCAATCGCTACCGACGGCCTCGCAGCCGGGATCGACAAGAGTTACCTGAAGGATGGCGATGCGCGCATCATCGCCCACACCAAGATCATCGGCGCCAAGGAAACCGATTCGGTGACTTTCGATGTGTCGAAGCTGGATGCCGCTGAAAAATACGGCTTCTTCTGCTCGTTCCCTGGCCACATTTCGATGATGAAAGGCACTGTAACCCTGAAATAACTCGGGGATAGGGAATCAAAATAAAACGCCGCTGCGGGATGATCGCAGCGGCGTTTTTTGCATCAGCATCCGTCATTCATGTGGAAAGCCGTTACCGTTCGTCCGAAGTGGGCTCATACCTGTTATTTCTGACAGTAGACCGATCTTTAAAACAGGGGGCTAGATAGAACCTTCTCAGGCTAGGCAAGAAGGTGTCCTTCATGATTGGCAAAATTAGAAAATCTACACTCCTGCCGCTGGAAATCACCCAGGTGGTTTCTGGTGGACAGGCGGTTTCCAGTGGCAGCGTGATTTTTTCCCAAAGAGCCAGTTTCAGCGTTACCGGGCCTTCGTCTGTAAAGTTGAGTTTTCTAGTGGACGATGCCCTGAAATACACCGGTGATACGAGCACAGACGGGATCGGATTCTTTCTCATAGATGACATACCAGAAGGAAGGCACGAATTTCGAGTGACCTTCGAGGACGAGTCCACCGATGCATTCGTATTGATTTCAGTTGTAACAAAGCCGTTCATCAAAACGCTGAAAGATTCCAACGGGGATGATATCGAGCACGAAGGCACTACCAAGGACACCAAACTGGTCATTAGCGGCCTGGCAAAAGAAGGTCAGATAAAGATACTGAACGATTCAGCCCCTGACGTGATCGCCACTTTCACGGTCGAGAGGGATCGTAGCTGGGGCGGCGATCTTGAACTGCAAGCCGGGAAAACCTACGCACTGAAGGCCCGGGCGGATGACGGCAAGGAATCCAATCTCTACTCCGTGACCGTGGAGCCAGCGTCTGGAGGCGAGGTGGACATAACCTCTCTGACAGACTCCTCCGGCCCGGTAGGGGACGAAACCGCTACGCCGGACACCAATTTATCAATTGCCGGGACAGCGACGTCCAATTCGGTAGAGATATTCGATAATGACGACCCGACACCGATCACAAACTTTCCGGTGGTGGGAGGCAATTGGGGGGGGGAGCTGGATTTGCCTGTCGACAAACGATATTCGCTGACGGCCAAGGCCCCGGGCGGTCAAGCGACCGAACCGCGGAGTTTCTATGTCGGGACGCCGAAAAAGCCTGAGATTACTCGCGTCTCGCCCGCGAGTGGCCCAGATCTTGAAGATGGTGACACCACCACGTCTACTCTGCTTACGTTTCACGGCGTTGCTGCTGGGCATTTCAAATTGTTGATTCGTGATGGCGACAAGGGTATGGCCAACACCTCCGTCTATTACAAGAACGACTGGACAGAAACGCTCAAAGCTTTACCTCCCGCAACATACATATTCAACGTCAAACCGCCGTCGGACGACCCGTCCGATAACTTCACGATCACGATCGAATCCGTTACGGATGCCAAGCTCGCGGATTGAAGAATGCTGAAACCCACTATGCTGCAGGTCCGAAGCGGCTGGCAGTGATCGTCTGGTTTTGATGTTCCAAACACAGACATCGCTGCCAGTGGCAACTTTGCGGTACGTCCGTTCAAGGTGCGAACGGCATGACTCGTTTGTGATGGGTCTTGTTGTACGTGTCGACAATGATCCTGAACGCCTCGTCACGCACCGGCTCGCCATGCAGGAAGGCGTCGATCTCGGCATAGGTCACGCCATGGGCCGCTTCGTCCGGTTTGCCCGGCGACAGGTCTTCGAGGTCCGCCGTCGGTACTTTCTCGACCAAAGGCTCTGGCGCGCCGAAACTGCGCGCAATCGCACGAACCTGATTTTTCACCAGACCGCTGAGCGGTGCCAGGTCGCAGGCGCCGTCGCCGAATTTGGTGAAAAAGCCCATCACTGCTTCCGCCGCGTGGTCGGTGCCGATCACCAAACCGCCCGCCACCCCGGCAATCGTGTACTGCGCGACCATGCGCATCCGCGCCTTGGTATTGCCCAGGACGAAATCCACCGACGCCGCCGGTTTGCCTTCGAACGCCGAAACCTGAGCAGCCAGCGCCTTGACCGCCGGGCCGATGTTCACGGTGTGGATTTCGTCAGGGGCGATGCAATCGAGCGAAGCCTTGGCGTCGTGCTCGTCGAACTGGGTTTCGTAGGGCAGGCGCACGGCGATGAATTTGTAGCGGTCGTCGCCGGTTTTTTCGCGTAGATCACGTACCGCGCGCTGGGCCAGCAGGCCTGCGGTCAGTGAGTCGACGCCGCCGCTGATGCCCAGCACCAGGGTCTTGAGCCCGGAATTGACCAGGCAATCCTGAATGAACGTCAGGCGTCGGGCGACTTCGGCCTGCAGGGCCTGATCGTCGGCGAACGGTGGTTGCACCTTGAGCTGCTCAGCAATCTCACGCTGTACGGCTTGCATGAATTCACTCCTTGCTAGATAGACTGGATTCGGCAGGAACCTGAAACACATGTCGCAAATAGGCGACGAAATTCGGATCTTTGCAGTGGGTCTTGCCAGGCTCGTCGGAAATCTTCGCCACCGGCTGGCCGTTGCAGGCGGTCATTTTAAGCACGATGCTCATCGGTTCGACACCCGGGATGTCACAGGTGAGGTTGGTACCGATGCCGAAGCTCACATTGATGCGACCATGCAGCGCGCGGAAAATCTCCAACGATTTTGGCAGGGTCAGACTGTCGGAAAACACCAGGGTCTTGCTCATCGGGTCGATGCCGAGCTTGTGGTAATGCGCAATGCACTTTTCGCCCCACGCCACCGGGTCCCCGGAGTCATGGCGCAGACCGTCGAAGAGTTTGGCGAAGAACAGATCGAAATCGCCAAGAAAGGCGTCGGTAGTGATGCAGTCGGTGAGGGCGATACCGAGCAGGCCCCGGTACTCGCGAACCCAGCAATCGAGCGCAGCGATCTGGCTGTCGATCAGGCGCGGGCCGAGTTGCTGATGGGCCATGATCCACTCGTGAGCCATGGTGCCCAGCGGTTTCATGTCCAGCTCGCGGGACAGATGCACGTTGCTGGTGCCGACGAACCGTCCGGGGAAGTCGTGCTTGAGGACATTGACCACTTCGGCTTGCACGCCGAAGGAAAAGCGCCGGCGGGTGCCGAAATCGGCGACCTGCAACTGCGATAACTCGTCGGCCGAGGCGTTGGCGGTCAGCCAGTCGAACTTGCGATAGAGCTGTTCGCGCGCCTGTTCCAGCGAGGTTTCCCGGTAGCGATAACGGTTGCGCACTTCGCTGACGATCGCCAGCAGCGGTACTTCGTAAAGGATGACGTGCAGCCACGGCCCGCGCAGGCGAATGAACAACTCGCCGTTCTCGATGCCGGTATGCAGGTAGCGCAGGTTGAAGCGGAACAGGCCGAGGAAGCGCAGGAAGTCCGGTTTCAGGAAAGTGATGCGCTCAAGGAAACTCAGCTGATCGGCACTGAGACTCAGCTCGGCCAGTCGCTCGATCTGATGACGGATCTCGGCCAGATACGGGCGCAGGTCCTCGGCGTTGCGGCAGCGGAACTCCCATTCGACTTCGACGTTGGGGTAGTTGTGCAGCACCGCCTGCATCATCGTCAGCTTGTAGAAGTCGGTGTCGAGCAGGTTCTGCACGATGCGATCGGCAAACACACTCTCGCTCATAAACGGGTCTCCAGTTGCGCCGCGCCTGGCGCGGTCTATATCGATGGCGCTAGTGGCGCATATCAGGTGCAAGGATTGCCAGCAATTTTTCATACCACTGTAAATCCCTGTGGGAGCGAGCTTGCTCGCGAAAGCGGTGTGTCAGTCAGAGAGGATTTGGCTGACCTGACGCTTTCGCGAGCAAGCTCGCTCCCACAAAGGGGCCAAATATGGTCCGGTTGGTCTCAAGCCGGGCTGTCGATCTGCTCCAGCATCCACTTCACGAAATCCCGTACCTTCGGCACTTCCGCCGCGTGTTCGGGGTAGGCCAGGTAATAGGCATCGCTGCTGGGCATCGCATGCTGCCAGGGTATGACCAGTTTGCCCTCGGCCAATTCTTCTTCCACCAGAAACCGTGGCAGCAGCGCCACGCCACAACCGACCTGGGCGGCGCGGATGCACATATAAAAGGTTTCGAAACGCGGCCCGTGATAGCTGTGTTCGGTGTGGTAGCCCTGGCTGTCGAACCAGTCGTGCCAGGCCTGCGGTCGCGAGGCATTTTGCAGCAGCACCAGATCAGTGAGCTGCGTCGGGTCAGTGAATGGCGTGTCCGGCAGGCTCCCCGGGGCGCAGACCGGTACCAGTTCTTCGCCGAACAGTTTCAGGCATTCGGTGCCCGGTCGCGATGCCTGGCCGAAATAGAAAGCCAGATCACTGCGCCCCTGCAGCAGATCATCGGCTTCCTGTTCGTTGCACAGATCCAGATGGATCGATGGATGACGCAGTCGCCAGCCTTTCAGGCGCGGCACCAGCCAGCGCGCGCCGAAGGTTGAAGGGGTGGAAACGCGCAGGACTTCGGTTTCGCCGCCGTAGGAACGCAGGTAATGCGTCGACATCTCCACTTGAGTGAGGATTTTTCTGACCTCGACCAGATACAAATCTCCGGCCGGAGTCATCTGCAAGCGCCGACGCACGCGGCGGAACAGCAAGTGCTGCAACAGTTCTTCGAGCTGTGCGACCTGCTTGCTTACCGCACTTTGGGTCAGGTTCAGCTCTTCGGCGGCGCGGGTGAAACTCAGGTGCCGGGTCACCGCCTCGAAGCACTGCAGGGCGGTGATCGAGGGCAAGTGGCGTTTGTTCAGCATGGCCAGTCCTTTTTCTTGTCTTTCTGTACGCAGCATGAATAAACGGAATGATATCTGGCGTAAAGGTCGTTTGTTGGTTCGCCTTTGTGACGCTACAACTAAAGGCCTGCCCGGCCATGAATTAATGGCCGCACACATTCTGTTTTTGCTTGAGGAGAGACCGATGGTTGCCGCATTGCTTGATCGTCTGGGAGTCAACCCGGCCCTGTACCAGAACGGCAAAGTGCCGGTGCATTCGCCCATCGATGGCAGTCAGATTGCCTCGGTGAACTGGGAAGGCGCTGCCGAAGTCGAGCAGCACATCAGTCGCGCAGATCATGCATTCGAGCACTGGCGCAAGGTCCCGGCGCCGCGTCGTGGCGAACTGGTGCGTCAGTTCGGCGAAGTGTTGCGCGAATACAAGGCAGACCTCGGCGAGCTGGTGTCGTGGGAGGCCGGCAAGATCACGCAGGAAGGTCTGGGTGAAGTGCAGGAGATGATCGACATCTGCGACTTCGCCGTCGGCCTGTCGCGCCAGTTGTACGGTTTGACCATCGCTTCCGAACGCCCGGGCCACCACATGCGCGAAACCTGGCATCCGCTTGGCGTGGTCGGGGTGATCAGCGCGTTCAACTTCCCGGTCGCGGTGTGGGCGTGGAACACCACACTGGCGCTGGTTTGCGGCAACCCTGTGGTGTGGAAACCCTCGGAAAAAACCCCGCTGACTGCGCTGGCCTGTCAGGCGCTGTTCGACCGCGTGGTGAAGAACTTCAGCGATGCTCCGGCGAGCCTGTGCCAGGTTGTGATTGGCGGTCGCGATGCCGGCGAAGCATTGGTCGACGATCCGCGCGTCGCGCTGATCAGCGCCACCGGCAGCACGCGCATGGGCCGCGAAGTGGCGCCGAAAGTCGCCGCGCGTTTTGCCCGCAGCATTCTCGAGCTGGGCGGCAACAACGCGATGATCCTCGGCCCGAGCGCCGATCTGGACATGGCGGTGCGCGCGATTCTGTTCAGCGCCGTCGGCACCGCCGGGCAACGCTGCACGACTCTGCGTCGCCTGATCGCTCATGAGTCGGTGAAGGAAGAAATCGTCACTCGCCTGAAGGCCGCTTATTCGAAAGTACGCATCGGCCATCCGCTGCAAGGCAATCTGGTCGGCCCGCTGATTGACAGGCACAGCTTCGAAAACATGCAGGACGCGCTCGAGCAGGCGCTCAGCGAAGGCGGCCGAGTATTCGGCGGCAAGCGCCAATTGGAAGAGCAATTTCCCAACGCCTACTACGTGTCGCCGGCCATCGTGGAAATGCCCGAGCAGAGCGATGTGGTCTGCAGCGAAACCTTCGCGCCGATTCTGTATGTGGTCGGCTACAGCGATTTCGAGGAAGCGCTGCGCCTGAACAACGCCGTGCCGCAAGGCCTGTCATCGTGCATCTTCACCACCGACGTGCGCGAGGCCGAGCGGTTCATGTCGGCGGTCGGCAGCGACTGCGGCATCGCCAACGTCAACATCGGCCCGAGCGGTGCGGAAATCGGCGGCGCCTTCGGTGGCGAGAAAGAGACCGGCGGCGGCCGTGAGTCCGGTTCCGATGCCTGGCGCGCGTACATGCGCCGGCAGACCAACACCGTCAACTACTCGCTGGAATTGCCGTTGGCGCAGGGCATCACTTTCGACTGATGGAGATTGATGCGATGGCCCTGTGGGAGCGAGCCTGCTCGCGAATGCGTCAGGTCAGTCGACATTGATGTTGGCTGATTTACCGCTTTCGCGAGCAGGCTCGCTCCCACAGGATCTGCAGTGTGTTTGTTGGGTTTCTGTTGGAGTCTGGCAATGCCGTTACGCGAAGAATGTCTGTGGGAACAGCTCACGCCACAACGCCCGGATCATTCGGCGCTCAGGGGCGAGGTCAAGGTCGATGTCTGCGTGATCGGCGCCGGGTTCACCGGGTTGTCGGCGGCGCTGCATCTGTTGGAAAAGGGCAAAAGCGTCTGCGTGCTGGAGGCTCATCGCGCAGGGCACGGAGGTTCCGGGCGCAACGTCGGGCTGGTCAATGCCGGTATGTGGATTCCCCCGGATGAAATCGAAGCCGGGTTCGGCGAGGCGGTCGGCAGTCAGCTCAACCGCATGCTCGGGGCGGCGCCGGCGCTGGTGTTCAGCCTTGTGGATAAATACAACATCGATTGCCAGTTGCGCCGCGAAGGCACGTTGCACATGGCGCATAACGCCAAGGGCGAGGCGGATCTGCGCAGTCGCGAGCAGCAGTGGAAGCGCCGTGGCGCGCCGGTCGAGTTGCTGACCGGCAAAGCCTGCGAGCAAGCCACCGGTACGCAGAAAATCGCCGCTGCGCTGCTTGATCGTCGTGCCGGTACGCTCAATCCGATGGCCTATGTGACCGGGTTGGCCAACGCCGTGCTGGGGCTCGGCGGGCAAATGTTCGATCATTCGCCGGTGACTCGCCTCGAGCGCGTCGGGCCGAAGTGGTCGGTGCAGACCGCGCACGGTTCGGTACTCGCCGAACAAGTGGTGATCGCCTCCAACGCCTACACCGAAGGCGACTGGACCGAGCTCAAGCGCAATTTCTTTCCCGGTTATTACTACCAGGTCGCCTCGGTGCCGCTCAGCGAAGATGCCGCGCAGGAAATTCTTCCCGGCGGGCAGGGATCTTGGGACACCCGTCAGGTGTTGAGCAGCATCCGCCGCGACAAGGATGGCCGCCTGCTGCTTGGCAGTCTCGGTAATGGCAATCAGAAACCGACCTGGTTTCTCAAGGCCTGGGCTGATCGAGTGCAGCAGCATTACTTCCCCAATCTGAAGCCGGTCGAGTGGGAATGCACCTGGACCGGGCGCATTGCGTTTACTCCCGATCACCTGATGCGCCTGTTCGAACCGGCGCCGGGACTGGTGGCCGTCACCGGTTATAACGGTCGCGGCGTCACCACCGGCACTGTGGTCGGCAAAGCCTTCGCCGATTACCTGTGCAACGGCGATGCGCAGGCGCTGCCGATTCCCTTCGCACCGATGCAGCCCCTCGCGGGAGTGGGCTTGCGCAGTTGCCTGTACGAGGCCGGGTTTTCGCTGTATCACGCGGGCCAGTGCCTGCGCATCGTCATTTGAGTGTTGAAATTTGTTGCCGGAAGCGGCGCTTTCGCATCCAGCGACTAGCCTGTAATGGTGCGGGTTGTAGCAGTCCCGCACCAGCAGTGTGCAGTTCGGTGACGCGGGCTGTTACAGGCTGGTTGCACGTCGTTTGCCGCTGCGGTTGCAATGATGGCGCGCGCGGGTTGCGCCTGTAAAAACAAATGGTTTCACCTTCCGCGGTTTAGACGGTTGCACGCCCAATGAAAATGGGAACGAAACAGTCGAAATAACAACAATGCAGCGACTTTTTGAAGAATAAAAAACCGATGGCACGGGCCTTGCTCTGCGCTTTGAGTGAAGTGAAGTCGCAGTGCCAACTAAAAAAAACCTTGGAGCACCACCTCATGTCCCAGACGTTTTACAAGAAAGGCTTTCTGGCCCTCGCAGTGGCTACTGCGCTGGGTGTTTCTGCGTTTGCTCAAGCCGATATCAAGATCGGTGTAGCGGGTCCGATGACCGGTGCCAACGCGGCATTCGGCGAGCAGTACATGAAGGGTGCACAGGCGGCGGCCGATGCGGTCAACGCGGCGGGCGGCGTCAATGGGGAAAAAATCGTTCTGGTCAAAGGCGATGATGCCTGCGAACCGAAGCAGGCCGTGACGGTCGCCAAGGACCTCACCAACCAGAAAGTCGCCGGCGTGGTCGGTCACTTCTGTTCCTCGTCGACCATTCCAGCGTCGGAAATCTACGACGAAGCCGGGATCATCGCGATCACCCCGGGCTCGACCAACCCGCAGGTGACCGAGCGTGGCCTGAGCGCGATGTTCCGTATGTGCGGACGTGACGATCAGCAAGGCATCGTCGCCGGCGACTACATCGTCGACATGCTCAAGGGCAAGAAAGTCGTTGTCCTGCACGACAAGGACACCTACGGCCAAGGCCTGGCGGACGCCACCAAGGCTCAGCTGGAAAAACGCGGCGTCAAGCCCGTGCTGTACGAAGGCCTGACCCGTGGCGAGAAAGACTTCAGCACCATCGTCACCAAGATCCGTGGCGCCGGCGCCGATGTCGTCTACTTCGGCGGCCTGCACCCGGAAGCCGGTCCGCTGGTTCGCCAACTGCGTGAACAGGGCCTGAAAGACGTCAAGTTCATGTCCGACGATGGCATCGTCACCGACGAACTGGTGACCACCGCTGGCGGCCCGCAATTCACCGATGGCGTGCTGATGACCTTCGGCGCCGACCCGCGCCTGCTGCCTGAAAGCAAGACCGTAGTGGACGCGTTCCGCAAGGCCGGCACCGAGCCTGAGGGCTACACCCTGTACGCCTACGCCTCGGTTCAGACCCTGGCCGCCGCGTTCAACGGCGCGAAGAAAAACGACGGCGAAGCCGCTGCCAAGTGGCTGAAGGCCAACCCGGTGAAAACCGTGATGGGCGAGAAGACCTGGGATGCCAAAGGCGACCTGAAAGTCTCCGACTACGTGGTTTACCAGTGGGACAAGGACGGCAAATACCACCAGCTGGAAAAGCAGAAGTAAGGGCTGAAGCGATCAGTTAATCCACGATTTCCTGTGGGAGCGAGCTTGCTCGCGAATCCGGAGTGTCAGTCGCCATAAACGGTAGCTGATGCACCGCTTTCGCGAGCAAGCTCGCTCCCACAAGGGCCGGTTGGTTTTTCTGGACGCGCTCCGACATTGCTCCGACGTACATCTGTATTTTTCCTAGAAGAACCGCGCACCCTTGGTGCGCAGGTTCTCACTGCGTGAGATTGCGTTATGGATGGTATTTTCCTGCAGCAACTGGTCAATGGCCTGACCCTCGGGTCGGTCTATGGCCTGATCGCCATCGGCTACACAATGGTCTACGGCATCATCGGCATGATCAACTTCGCCCACGGCGAGGTTTACATGATTTCCGCTTACCTGGCGGCAATCAGTCTGGCTCTGCTGGCTTACTTCGGTATCGAATCCTTCCCGCTGCTGATGCTCGGCACGCTGATCTTCACCATCGTCGTCACGGCGGTGTATGGCTGGGTCATCGAGCGTGTTGCCTACAAACCCCTGCGTAACTCGACTCGCCTGGCGCCGCTGATCAGCGCTATCGGTATTTCGCTGATCCTGCAGAACTACGCACAGATCGCTCAGGGCGCCAAACAACAGGGCGTGCCTACCCTGCTGAGCGGTGCCTGGCGCGTTGAAGTCGGCAGCGGCTTCGTGCAACTGACCTACACCAAAGTCTTCATCCTGATTGCCGCGTTTGTCGGCATGGGACTGCTGACCTACGTCATCAAATACACCAAGCTCGGCCGCATGTGCCGCGCGACCCAGCAAGACCGCAAGATGGCCTCGATCCTGGGGATCAACACCGACCGGGTAATTTCCTACGTGTTCATCATCGGTGCAGCCATGGCGGCACTTGCTGGTGTGCTGATCACCATGAACTACGGCACGTTCGACTTCTATGCCGGCTTCATCATCGGCATCAAGGCGTTCACCGCAGCGGTACTTGGCGGCATCGGCTCACTGCCCGGCGCCATGCTCGGCGGGATCATCCTCGGCATTTCCGAGTCGCTGTTCTCCGGTCTGGTCAACTCCGACTACAAAGACGTGTTCAGTTTCTCGCTGCTCGTCCTCGTACTGGTCTTCCGGCCGCAGGGCCTGTTGGGCCGTCCTCTTGTGTCGAAGGTGTAAGCGATGTCTGCAACCACTGAAAAATCCATCGATATCAAAAAAAGTCTGGTCGAGGCGATTCTTGCCGGCCTGATTGCGCTGATCGTGTTCGGGCCGATTGTCGGCGTGGTCCTCGACGGCTACAGCTTCAACCTCGAAGCGACGCGCGTGGCGTGGATCATTGCCATCGTCATGGCCGGGCGTTTTGCCCTCAGCCTGTTCCTGCAGACGCCCAAGGGCCTGAAGATCCTCGACGGATTCGAGAGCAGCGGTTCCGGCGTGCACGTGCTGCCGGCGGATTACAAATCGCGGCTGCGCTGGATCATTCCGTTGATCATTGTGCTGGCGATCATCGTGCCGTTTGTTTCCAACTCCTATCTGCTTGGCGTGGTCATCCTCGGTTTGATCTACGTGCTGCTGGGGCTGGGGCTGAACATCGTGGTCGGTCTGGCCGGTCTGCTCGATCTCGGCTACGTGGCGTTTTACGCCATCGGTGCCTACGGTCTGGCGCTGGGCTACCAGTATCTGGGACTGGGCTTCTGGACCGTGCTGCCACTGGCGGCGATCACCGCAGGCCTGGCTGGCTGCATTCTCGGTTTCCCGGTGCTGCGCCTGCACGGTGACTATCTGGCGATTGTAACTCTGGGTTTCGGTGAAATCATTCGTCTGGTGCTGAACAACTGGCTGTCCCTGACCGGTGGCCCGAACGGCATGCCGGCGCCACTGCCGACGTTCTTCGGTCTGGAGTTCGGCAAGCGCGCGAAGGATGGCGGGGTGCCGTTTCACGAGTTCTTCGGCCTGACCTACAACCCGGACGTGAAGTATTACTTCATCTACGCGGTGCTGTTCCTGGTGGTGCTGGCGGTGCTGTACGTCAAGCATCGGCTGGTGAAAATGCCGGTCGGTCGCGCCTGGGAAGCTCTGCGTGAAGATGAAATCGCCTGCCGCTCGATGGGCCTCAACCACGTGCTGGTCAAGCTCTCGGCGTTCACCATCGGTGCGTCGACGGCGGGTCTGGCCGGGGTGTTCTTCGCCACCTATCAAGGCTTCGTCAACCCGACCTCGTTCACCTTCTTCGAATCGGCGCTGATCCTCGCCATCGTCGTGCTCGGCGGCATGGGCTCGACCATCGGCGTAGTCATCGCTGCGTTCGTACTCACCGTCGCCCCGGAACTGCTGCGCGGTTTCGCTGAGTATCGAGTGCTGCTGTTCGGCATCCTGATGGTGTTGATGATGATCTGGCGACCACGCGGGCTGATCCGCATCAGCCGCACCGGGGTCAAACCACGCAAAGGTGCCATTCACTACGAGAGGACTGCGCCATGAGTGAAGTCGTACTCTCTGTGGAAAAACTGATGATGCATTTCGGTGGCATCAAGGCTTTGAGCGATGTCAGCCTGAAGGTCAAACGCAATTCGATCTTCGCTCTGATCGGCCCGAATGGCGCCGGCAAGACCACGGTGTTCAACTGCCTCACCGGTTTCTACAAGGCCTCGGGCGGCAAGATCGAACTCAACGTGCGCGGCCAGCAGACCAATGTCATCCAGTTGTTGGGGGAGTCGTTCAAAGCGACCGATTTCGTTTCGCCGAAATCCTTCTTCAGCCGGCTGTACTACAAGATGTTCGGCGGCACCCATCTGGTCAATCGCGCAGGTCTGGCCCGGACGTTCCAGAACATTCGCCTGTTCAAGGAAATGTCGGTGCTGGAAAACCTGCTGGTCGCGCAGCACATGTGGGTCAACCGCAACATGCTCGCCGGCATCCTCAACACCAAGGGTTATCGCAAGGCGGAGAGCGATGCGCTGGATGTCGCGTTCTACTGGCTCGAGGTGGTCGATCTGGTCGACTGCGCCAACCGGCTCGCCGGTGAACTGTCCTACGGCCAGCAACGGCGTCTGGAAATTGCCCGCGCCATGTGCACCCGGCCGCAGATCATCTGCCTCGACGAACCGGCCGCCGGCCTCAATCCTCAGGAAACCGAAGCGCTCAGCGCGATGATCCGGCTGCTGCGCGACGAGCACGATCTGACCGTGGTGCTGATCGAACACGACATGGGCATGGTCATGAGCATTTCCGATCACATCGTGGTTCTCGACCACGGCATCGTCATCGCCGAAGGCGGACCGGAAGCGATCCGCAACGATCCGAAAGTGATCGCAGCCTACCTGGGCGCCGACGAAGAGGAGCTGGTATGAGCCAACCGATCCTCGAATTGCGCAATCTGGACGTGTTCTACGGCCCGATCCAGGCGCTCAAAGGCGTTTCGCTGCAGATCAACGAAGGCGAGACCGTCAGCCTGATCGGCTCCAATGGCGCCGGCAAGTCGACCTTGCTGATGTCGATCTTCGGTCAGCCCAGAGCGGCAGGCGGGCAGATTCTTTATCAAGGCGTCGACATTACCCACAAGTCCTCGCATTACATCGCCTCCAACGGCATTGCGCAGTCGCCGGAAGGGCGGCGGGTGTTCCCCGACATGACCGTCGAGGAAAACCTGCTGATGGGCACCATCCCGATTGGCGACAAGTACGCCAAAGAAGACATGCAGCGTATGTTCGAGCTGTTTCCACGGCTGGAAGAGCGGCGCAATCAGCGGGCGATGACCATGTCTGGCGGTGAACAGCAGATGCTCGCCATCGCCCGTGCGCTGATGAGCCGGCCGAAGCTGTTGCTGCTCGATGAACCGAGCCTTGGACTGGCGCCGATCGTGGTGAAGCAGATTTTCGCTACCCTGCGTGAATTGGCGAAAACCGGCATGACCATTTTCCTCGTCGAGCAAAACGCCAACCATGCGCTGAAGCTGTCGGACCGGGCGTATGTGATGGTGAACGGCGAGATCCGTCTGACTGGCACAGGTAAAGAGTTGTTGGTGAATGAGGAGGTGCGTAACGCCTATTTGGGCGGGCACTGAATCTTCGCGCGGTTATACACAGCCCCGGCGACGAGAGTCCCGGGGTTTTTTTATCCCTCCAATTCACCACCTCCCTGTGTAGGAGCTGCCGAAGGCTGCGATCATTTGATCTTGAAAAAAAATCAAAAGATCGCAGCCTTCGGCAGCTCCTACATGGAATCAAGGCATGACATCAAGCGGAATTGAGAATTGTGGAAAACAAATTCTCCAAGCTGCCAAAGCGCGACATATAGACGCTGCAAATGGCTGTTTTTCCACAGTTTTGACTTGTCCCCGGTTACTGTGGAGCTGGCTGTGAATAACGTGGGTGTATCTGGCTGCAAGCCTTATGAAACGTGGCTTGCAGGGATGTGTTTGTTTTTTGATCAGGCATTTTTGCTGGAGCGAGCGGCGTCGTTGTCAACCTTTTTCTGGGGGGCAGAGACATGGCAATTCCATGTGCGCAAGCCTGTGGATAAGTCTGTGACTAAACTCTGGAAAGACCTCGCGGAGCGCCGTAATTGCTGGCCTCGCGCGATCACGCCGGTGAACCGTCCGTCGTGCAAAATGCCCTGTCCCGCACATCCATGACTTCATGGTCAAGCAAAAAACTTTCCATTTCGCCCGCAAAGCCTTGTGTGGCGCGGCTTTGCCCGTTTGCACTTCCCCCCGGAAACTGTGGAGCAGACTGTGGATAACGTGCGTGCACATGGCTACAAGCCACGGTGGCTATGATGTCGGTGCGGTTGGTTGTTTTTTGTACAGCTTGTAGGTGTTGCCCGTGAAAGCGAGGGCGGGCATGCTGCCTGCTGATTTTCTATTCCAAGGGCTGCCGTGGCGGCCGAAGCAAGGAGAACACGATGTCCAACACCCTGTTTATCACCGGCGCGACGTCCGGTTTTGGTGAAGCCTGTGCCCGTCGTTTTGCCGAGGCTGGCTGGAAGCTGGTGCTGACCGGCCGTCGTGAAGAACGCCTCAATGCCCTCTGCGGCGAGCTGTCGAAGCAGACCGAAGTGCACGGTCTGGTCCTCGATGTGCGTGATCGCAAAGCGATGGAAGAGGCGATCGCCAACCTGCCGCCGTCCTTCGCCAGACTCCGTGGCCTGATCAACAACGCCGGCCTGGCGCTCGGCGTCGATCCGGCGCCCAAGTGCGATCTGGATGACTGGGACACCATGGTCGACACCAACGTCAAAGGCCTGATGTACGCCACCCGCCTGCTGCTGCCACGGCTGATCGCCCATGGCCGTGGTGCCGGTATCGTCAACCTTGGTTCCATCGCCGGCAACTACCCGTACCCGGGCAGTCACGTGTACGGAGCAACCAAAGCCTTCGTCAAACAGTTCTCGCTGAACCTGCGTTGCGACCTGCAGGGCACTGGCGTGCGGGTCAGCAACATCGAGCCGGGCCTGTGCGAAAGCGAGTTCTCGCTGGTACGTTTCGCCGGCGACCAGGAGCGCTACAACGCCACTTACGCCGGCGCCGAGCCGATCCAGCCGCAGGACATCGCCGAAACGATTTTCTGGGTGATGAACACCCCGGCGCACATCAACATCAACAGCCTGGAGCTGATGCCGGTGAGCCAGACCTGGGCCGGGTTTGCCATCGAGCGTGACAAGGCTTGATACGCCACTGAACCCTTCGCGAGCAAGCTCGCTCCCACATAAGGCTGCGATCAAGTGTGGGAGCGAGCTTGCTCGCGAAGGGGCCATAACAGGCAATGAATCCCGATAAGGTAAACTCCCCTCGCAACCACCCAACCGCACCCCGCGGTTTTCAAGGTTTTTCGAGGAGTTCAAGTGAGTAACCGAGGTGAGCAGGCACTGCTCAAACAATCGACGCTGCTGATGCTGGCGGTGTCGATTGCCGGGATCGTCACCGGTTTTGTTTCAGGTTCGCAATCCATTCTGTTCGATGGTTTTTTCTCGCTGATCGCAACGTTTATCAAAATCCTGATGCTGATCACCGCCCGGTTGATCGCCAAGCAAAGCAATCAGCGTTTCCAGTTCGGCTTCTGGCATCTGGAGCCGATGGTGCTGCTGATTGAAGGCAGCTTCCTGCTGCTGATTGCGATCTACGCGTTTCTGAACGGCGTGTTCGGCATCATCAACGGTGGCCGCGATATCGAGTTGGGTCTGGTGATCGTCTACGCGGCGGTGTTCACCGTCGTCGAGTTCGCTTATTTCTTCTACGTGCGCCGGCGCAATCGCACGCTCAAATCCAGCCTGATCCAGTTCGACAACATCAGTTGGCTGGTCGACGCGATGCTCTCGGTGGGCTTGTTGATCAGTTTCCTCGCCGCGCTGCTGCTCAAGTCTCAGGGCTATTACGAGTGGGCGGTGTATGTCGACCCGCTGATCCTCATCGTACTCGCGCTGAGCATGCTGCCCCCGGCGTTCAAGATCCTCGGCCCGGCGTTGCGTGATGTGCTGGGCATCGCCCCGGACACGCTGGATGAGCAGGTACGGCAGGTGATGGAGGTGGCGAAGGTCGAGCATGGTTTCGACGATTACGTGTCCTACGTACAAAAGCACGGTCGGGCGCGGTTCATCGAAATTCATGTGGTGCTGCCGGCGGCTTATCCGTTGCGCAATGTCGCGCAGCTGGACGCGTTGCGTGAGCAGATTTCCGCGCAGTTGGGCAAGCCGGATGCGGCGCGGTGGCTGACGATCAGCTTCACCGGGGACAAGAAGTGGATTGCCTGATCACCGCGTAACGGCTATTCGCGAGCAGGCTCACTCCCACAGGTGAATGCATTTCAAACTGTGGGAGCGAGCCTGCTCGCGAAGGCAATCGTTCAGTCAGCGAAGATACGCAGCCAAACCGTGATAGCAGGTCGCCAAATGATAAGGCGTGGTCGAAGGCATGTCCTTGCGACTGACTTCACCGTTTCCATCCCGGCACTCATGCCAGCCCCCGGCGTGCAGAAACCGCTGCTGCAGCGCCTGCAACTGGCGCAGCACCACCGCTTCGCTGTCCGCCCGCAGCGTCAGGGCACGCAGATATTCAGCCTGAGCCCAGATGCGCTGGGTCGAATCCCTTGGTCGGCCATTGCTTTCCAGATCAAGCATCGCCCGTACCGCGCCGCATGATTCCAGCACGCCATATTGTTCGGTAAAGGCAAACGCCCGATCCAATGCCCGATGCAGTTTCGAACCGCGTAACAGCGGCGACGATTCGAGCAGGAAATACCATTCGAACTGATGCCCCGGCTCGTACCAGTTATCCACAGCGCCCAGCGGCTTCTCCATCAACACGCCATATTGCGGATCGACGAATTGCTTGTGCATGGCTGTGCATAACTCGAGCAGGGCGTTCTGCGTCTGCAGGTCTTCGCGTACCGCAAGGGTGGCCAGAAAGGCTTCAGCCAGATGCATCAGCGGGTTTTGCAACGGGCCGGTCTGCAGGGTGATCCAGTCACGTTCAAGGCAGGCTTCGTACAATCCGTCACCGGTGGCGAAACGGCGGCCGATGATTTCCAGCGCGGCGTTCAAGGTCGACTCCGCCAGGGAATCGCCGGACTTGTTCCAGTAATGCGCGCAGGCAAACAGGATGAAGGCGTGAGTGTAGAGATCCTTGCGCTCATCCAGCGGCTTGCCCTGGGCATCGATGCTGTAAAACCAGCCGCCATGCTCGGCATCATGGAAATGCCGTTGCAGGGAACGGAACAGCGCCGCCGCCCGTACTTCGGCGTTATCCACAACCCCGATCAGACTGGAAAACAGATACAGCTGCCGTGCGCAGGCCATCGCCCGATAGCGCTGCACTGGCAACGGCTGGTGTGTAGCGTCCAGCGCCTCATAGGGCAACGCCATGTCGGCGTTCCAGCCCGGGCCTTGCCACAGCGGCACGATGACATGCAGAAAATGCTTCTGCACCTCGGTAAACAGGGTGGTCAATTCGGGCAGGGCGATGGAGCGGGAAGCGTGGGGCATGAGCGGATGTCGTCACGGGCTGGGGCGATTGCGCGACATGGTAGCAGAGAGACTGACATGAGCGATGCGGCGTCTGATCGGCCGCCTTCGCGAGCAGGCTCGCTCCCACAGTGGATTTTGCAGCGTACATAAAACCTGTGGGAGCGAGCTTGCTCGCGAAGAGACCAGTGCAGTCGCTAAACAATCATCCTGCCAACAACCAAACCCCAGTCGCCGCCGAAGCCGCACCCGCCAGTCGCACCAGCGGCGCCGCTGCCTGCGGAAGAACTCGCACCACGCCATAACCGAGCGCATGCAAAACCGCCGTCGCCGCGACAAACCCGGCCGCATACGTCCACGGGCTGCTCATTTCCGGCAACTCCAGCCCATGCGCCACGCCATGGAACAGCGCAAACAGCGCCGTCGCTGCCACCGCCATCACCAGCGGCGGACGTACCGCCAGTGCCACGGCCAGGCCCAGTGCCAATACCGACGCGGCAATCCCGCTTTCCAGCGCCGGCAATTCAAGCCCTTCAAATCCGAGCAGACCGCCCAGCAACATGGTGCCGACAAAGGTGCACGGCAGCGCCCAGCGCGCCGCGCCTTGTTGCTGCGCCGCCCATAAACCGACGGCGAGCATTGCCAGCAAATGGTCAAGCCCGCCAATCGGGTGGCTGATGCCCGCGACCAGACCGCTGTCACCATGTCCCGGGTGGGCGAAGGCCAGCGCCGGAGTCAGCAGCAGCGCCACGGCGCCAAGAATGCGTTTGAGTGTCATGGATAAGCTTCCTTGTTGATAAGTGAGTCAGGCGGCGGTCAGCAAGCCTTGGCGCTCGATGAAGGCGATGATCTGTTCAAGGCCCTGACCGGTTTTCTGGTTACTGAACACGAACGGCTTGCCGTTGCGCATGCGTTTGGTGTCGCTGTCCATCATTTCCAGCGAGGCGCCCACCAGCGGCGCCAGGTCGATCTTGTTGATCACCAGCAGGTCGGACTTGCAGATACCCGGGCCGCCCTTGCGCGGCAGCTTGTCGCCGGCGGAAACGTCGATCACGTAGATGGTCAGGTCGGACAGCTCGGGGCTGAAGGTCGCCGAGAGGTTATCGCCGCCGGACTCGACCAGAATCAGATCCAGCCCCGGAAAGCGTCGGTTCAGTTGGTCGACCGCTTCAAGGTTGATCGAAGCGTCTTCGCGGATCGCCGTGTGCGGGCAACCGCCGGTTTCCACGCCGATGATCCGCTCTGGCGCGAGGGCCTCGTTGCGCACGAGGAAATCGGCGTCTTCGCGGGTGTAGATATCATTGGTGACCACGGCCAGGTTGTAGCGCTCGCGCAGGGCCAGGCACAGGGCCAAAGTCAGCGCAGTTTTGCCGGAACCGACCGGGCCGCCGATGCCGACGCGCAGAGGTTGTGTTTGCATTTCATTCTCCAAAATAAACAGGCCTAAGAGCGGAAGAGACGGCTGTACTGGCGTTCATGGGCCATGCAGGCCAGGGACAGACCGAAAGTGGCGCTGCCGATGTGTTCGGGGTTGATTTGGCTTGCGTCGTGCTGCGCCTGTTGCAGCAGCGGTAGCAGTTCGCTGGTCAGGCGCTGGGCGGCTTGCTGGCCCAGCGGCAGGGTCTTCATCAATACGGCGAGCTGGTTTTCCAGCCAGCTCCACAGCCACGCGGCAAGCGCGTCCTGGGGGCTGATGCCCCAGGCGCGCGCGGCCAGGGCCCAGCACAGGGCCAGATGGGGTTCTGTGATCTGTTCAAGAAAATCGCGGGCGGACGCGTCGAGTTCCGGCAAACCGTTTAACAACTGCTGCAAGGAGTAGCCCATCTGCCGGCTCTCCAGATGCAGCTCACGGGTTTCGCGGCTGGCGCGGTGGCTCTCGCAGAGTTGCCGGAGTTCGGCCCAGTTTTCATCTGCTGCGGCTTGGCAATGCGCCAACAGCAGTGGCGCTTCGAAGCGGGCAAGATTTAGCAGCAGTTGGTCGCTGATCCAGCGTCGGGCGCTGTCCGGGTTGTTCACGCGGCCGTTATCCACCGCCATTTCCAGGCCCTGGGAATAGCTGTAGCCGCCAATCGGTAATTGCGGACTGGCCAGACGCAGCAGCGCCCAGGCCGGATTCACAGGCGCACGCCGAACTGATGGAGTTTCGGCGCGTAGTTGAAGTCTTCGTCACCGTGGCGGGAATGATGATGGCCGCCGCCGTAGGCGCCGTGCTCCGGCTGGAACGGCGCTTCGATGGCTTCGACTTTTGCGCCGAGCTGTTCGAGCATGGCCTTGAGCACGTAATCGTCGAGCAGGCGCAGCCAGCCATCGCCGACCTGCAGAGCGACATGGCGGTTGCCGAGGTGATAGGCCGCGCGCGTCAGTTCGAACGCATTGGCGCAGGTGACATGGAGCAATTGTTCGGGACGGGCGCAGACGCGCACGACGCGGCCGTCTTCGGCCCGCAGGCATTCGCCGTCATACAGCGGTGGCTGGCCGCGCTCCAAAAACAACCCGACGTCTTCGCCGTCGGCACTGAAACAGCGCAAACGGCTTTTGCTTCGCGCTTCGAAAGTCAGGTGCAACTCGGCGGCCCAGACGGGTTGAGGGTCGATTCTGCGATGAATCACCAGCATCGGAAAGCTTCCAGCAATGAACGTTGATTGGGCTAGAGCAAGGGCCGCGCCAATCACAGGAGATGTAGGAAATAGCTGTCGGCGCGTGCCTGATCTTTCAACAGGTGCGGGGATTCTGGAAGGTTTTGGTGCATGAAGAATTTGTCATGCACCAAAGAGAGGCCATGGCGGATGTTCAATGTGGGAGCGAGCCTGCTCGCGAATGCGCCGTGTCAGACAGATGTATTCAGCTGATCCAGCGCTTTCGCGAGCAGGCTCGCTCCCACAGGGGCTTTGCGCTGTGTCAGATAAAGAAGGGGATTACTCGGTACTGCCCAGCCCTTGCCAGTGCTTGAGGCCGATAAAGATGAAGCGCAACTGCTGGGTGATCTTCGCCTGCGGCGTCAGATGCTCCGGCAAGGCTTCGGCCGGTGGGTCGATGATGTCGGGGAGGGTGGCGAACACTGATTTGACGATCAGGTCGGCCATCACGCTCAGACCGGCAATGTCCAGATGTTGCAGCTTGGGCATCAGCGCGAGGTCCGCCGCGAGGTCGGCGCTGATGTTCTCGCGCAAGCGTCCGATTGCCTGCCGGACCGGCAGCGAGCCGCCATATTGTTCGCGGGCGAGAAACAGGAATTGCGATCGGTTGGCGTTGACCACATCAAGGAAGATGCGCACCGACGCGTCGATGATGCCGCCCATGACGAATTCATTGTGCCGCACCAGGCGGATGGTCTCGCGGAAGGTCTGGCCGACTTCGCTGACCAGCACCAGCCCCAATTCGTCCATGTCGGCAAAGTGACGATAGAAACCGGTGGGCACGATGCCGGCGGTCTTGCTCACTTCGCGCAGGCTCAGGCTGCCGAATCCTCGGCCGCTTTCCATCAGGTGGCGGGCAGCGTCCATCAGGGCGTTGCGGGTCTGTTGCTTCTGTTCGGCGCGGGGCAGCATCGCAGGGTGTGTTCTTCGGCAGGACAAGCGCCGCACTCTAGCAAATCGGCTTTGTCGGCGTCGAACGGGGAGTCGTGCAGCGAGGAATTTACAGACGCTGAAAAGTCAAAAGCCCAATCCGCTGATTGGGCTTTTTTGCCGGGCCGTCATGGGCTCAGCTCAGTTTGCTGTTGCGTTCGATCACACGGTCACCACCGCCTTCAGCGAGGGCTTGACCCAGTGGGGTTTTATCGAAGCCGTCATCAGCCAGGGTCTGGCCCTGTGGAGTGCGCTCGGAACCATCGGAAGCCAGGGTTTGACCTTGTGGAGTGCGCTCGGTGCCGTCGGAAGCGAGGATCTGACCTTGCGGTGTGCGATCCGAACCGTCTTGCACCAGACCTTTTTCTTCGAGGCGATTGCGACCGTTTTCAGCCAGAGCCTGGCCTTGTGGTGTGCGATCCGAGCCGTCTTGAACCAGGCCTTTTTCTTCGAGGCGGTTACGGCCGTTTTCAGCCAGAGTCTGACCTTGTGGAGTGCGCTCGGAACCGTCGGAAGCTACGGTCTGGCTGAACACCGAGTGGTTGGCTTTGATTTGCGGAGTAGCCTGATCGGCAGCGGGCAGGGCGAAAGCAGTGCTGGCTAGCATCGACAGGGTAAGGCTGAGCAGTAATTGGCGTTTCATGATAGTGGCTCCTCGGGAGGGCGATAAAGTGGGTACGAGGGCAATGCTACTCTCGATAAGTCGATATAAAAGTTCATAAACGCAATGGTAATAATCAACAGAATTGATTGTTCTGCGCGAAGGCTCTATCTCGGGCGTTTGCGGGCGACGGTTTTGCACCGTCGTGGGTATTTTCGACTCACTCGCGCCTCGCAAAAGTGCGGGTCGCGGTAACACTGCTCGACCGATCGGTCAGATTCACTGCGCTTTTTATGGCTTAAACTGCCTTTCGATTAAACCTGCGGGCCTTTCGCCAGTCACAGACTGCATAGGGGCCGCTTCGGTCTGCCGTTTCAGCTGTGCGTCGGGAAGTCGGCGTGCGGTCGTGATCAGGAGCTTTGTGCATGACGCGCACTGGAAAAATCTTCAGCTGGACCTTCGCCATCCTCGTGCTGCTAATGGCAGCCTTGATTCTGATCATCGTGTTCTTCGACTGGAACCGGATCAAACCCACCATCAACGCCAAAGTCTCGGAAGAACTGCACCGGGCGTTTGCCATCAATGGCAACCTCGCGGTGATCTGGCAGCGCGAGCCGGAAGAGGGCGGCTGGCGTGCCTGGGTGCCGTGGCCGCACGTGGTCGCCGAGGACTTGAGCCTGGGCAACCCGGACTGGTCGAAGCAGCCGCAGATGGTCACGCTGAAACGCGTCGAGTTGCGCATTTCGCCGCTGGCCCTGCTGGCCCAGCGCGTGGTGATTCCGCGCATCGACCTGACCGAGCCGAATGCCGAACTGCAACGCCTGGCCGATGGTCGCGCCAACTGGACCTTCAAATTCGACCCCAAGGACCCGAATGCCGAGCCATCGAACTGGGTGGTCGACATCGGCGCGATCGGCTTCGACAAGGGCCACGTGACTCTCGACGATCAGACGCTGAAGACCAATCTCGATGTGCTGATCGACCCGCTCGGCAAGCCGATCCCCTTCAGTGAGATCGTCGGCGACAAAGCGGCGAAAACCGCCCAGGACAAGGGCGGCGCACCGCAGGACTACGCCTTTGCGCTCAAGGTCAAAGGCCAGTACCACGGGCAGAACCTCACCGGGCAGGGCAAGATCGGCGGCTTGTTGGCGTTGCAGGACGCGAGCAAACCGTTTCCTTTGCAGGCCCAGGCGAAGATTGGCGACACCCGTATCGAACTGGCCGGCACCCTGACCGACCCGCTCAATCTCGGCGCCCTCGACCTGCGCCTGAAACTCGCGGGCGATAGCCTTGGCAATCTCTATCCGCTGACCGGCGTGACCCTGCCGGACACGCCACCGTATTCCACCGACGGCCACCTGATCGCCAAGCTGCATGACGAGGCCGGGGCGAGATTCACTTATGAGAAATTCAACGGCAAGATCGGCGACAGCGACATCCACGGTGACCTGACCTATGTGGCCAGTCAGCCACGGCCGAAACTCACTGGCGCACTGGTTTCCAATCAATTGTTGTTCGCCGACCTTGCGCCGCTGATCGGTGCCGATTCCAACACTGAGCAAAAGGCCCGTGGCGGCGCGAGCAAGCAACCCGCGGACAAGGTCCTGCCGGTAGAAGAGTTCAAGACAGACCGCTGGCGCGCCATGGATGCCGACGTCGAGTTCACCGGCAAGCGCATCGTCCACAGCGAGAAGCTGCCGTTCAAGGATCTCTATACCCATCTGAAACTCAACGATGGCGAGCTCAGTCTTGAGCCGCTGCGCTTTGGCGTTGCTGGCGGCACGCTGGATGCGCAGATTCGCCTCAATGGCCGCACCGAACCGCTGGAAGGCCGGGCGCGTTTGACCGCACGCAAGTTCAAACTGAAAGAGCTGTTCCCGACTTTCGAGCCGATGAAAACCAGTTTCGGCGAGCTCAACGGTGATGCCGACATCAGCGGCCGTGGCAACTCCGTAGCCAAGCTGCTTGGCGGCGCCAACGGCAATCTGAAGATGCTGATCAACGACGGCGCGATCAGCCGTGAGCTGATGGAACTGGCCGGGCTCAACGTCGGCAATTACGTGGTCGGCAAGATCTTTGGCGACAAGGAAGTGAAGATCAACTGCGCGGCGGCGGACTTCGACATCAAGACCGGCCTGGCGACCACGCGGCTGTTTGTCTTCGATACCGAGAACGCGATCATCTACATCGATGGCACGGCAAACATGGCCACCGAGCAATTGGACCTGACGGTGACACCGGAATCCAAAGGCTGGCGCCTGATCTCACTGCGCTCGCCGTTGTATGTGCGCGGCAAGTTCATCAAGCCGGATGCCGGCGTCAAAGCAGTGCCGTTGATGCTGCGTGGGGCGGGGATGGTCGCGTTGGGCGTGATCGCCGCACCAGCGGCGGGATTGCTGGCGCTGGTGGCGCCGAGCGGTGGCGAGCCGAATCAATGCGCGCCGTTGCTTGAGCAGATGAAGCAGGGCAAGGCACCGGTGACCGTTAAACCAACCAGGTAGACCCTGTATCTGATCGTTCCCACGCTCTGCGTGGGAATGCCTCAACGGACGCTCTGCGTCCGCTCTTGGGACGCGGAGCGTCCCTGGCTGCATTCCCACGCAGAGCGTGGGAACGATCAAAAGATCGCAGCCTTCGGCAGCTCCTACATTTGGAATGCGTTCCCCCTGTAGGAGCTGCCGAAGGCTGCGATCTTTTGCTGTTAAGGATTACAGATCGTTGAGGATGTCCGCCATGTCGTCGGCGTGTTCTTCTTCCTGGGCGAGGATGTCTTCGAAGATGCGCCGAGTGGTCGGGTCTTTGTCGCCGATGTACTGGATGATTTCGCGATAGCTGTCGATGGCGATGCGCTCGGCCACCAGATCCTCGTAAACCATTTCCTTGAGCGAGTTGCCCGCCACGTATTGCGCGTGGGACAGCTTGCTCAGCAGGTCGGGGTTGAACTCGGGTTCGCCGCCCAATTGCACGATGCGTTCGGCGAGGCGATCGGCGTGCTCGGCTTCCTGGTTGGCGTGCTCGAGGAATTCGTCGGCGGCGACGTTGGCTTTCAGGCCGTTGGCCATGAAGTAGTGGCGCTTGTAGCGCAATACGCAGACCAGTTCGGTGGCCAGCGACTCGTTCAGCAAGCGCAGCACCTCCTCACGGTTGGCACTGTAGGTCTCGGTGACCGCGCCGTTTTCCACGTGTTGCCGTGCGCGTTCGCGCAGGGTTTGAACATCAGACAAATGCAGGTCACTCATTTCATTCTCCTGGAGGCTAATCCGATAGGCGCCACGTTCTGAAGACGCGGTCGCTACCCAGGTTGTGAGTCTCGAGCGAAGCGAAAAGTTTTATGCGATTTACGCCGGACTCCGTGCAGGAACTGCTGAAGACTGCGATCTCGGCGTCAGTCCGGACAACAGCGCTTCCTCCTGCAACCAGCGAAAAAATGCCCGCACCGGCGGATGGCGCTCGCGGCCGGGCACGCACAGCGCGCTGTAGCCGGCGCCGTCGACCTGCACCTCACCCCGGTAGGGCACCAGCAAGCCGCTGGCGACGCTTTCCGACACCAGAATATTGCTCGCCAGCACCAGGCCCTGACCGGCGATCGCCGCTTGCAGCGCGTAATGTTCCTCGTCGTATGCGCGATTGACCGGATTTTGCTCCAGCCATTGCTCACCCGCCCTGGCACACCACGCCTGCCAGCCATGCGCATACAGCTTCGAGTTGTGCCAGTGCACGCTGATCAAGGTCGGCGTGCGCCGCGCGGCCAGCGCCACTTGCTCGGGCGAGCCGTAAACGCCGAAGGACTCGTCGAACAGACACAGTCCATACAGGTTCGGGTAATCGTCGAGGCTGTAGCGCAAGACCAGATCGACGCTGGCGTCCTGATGCAAATCGATGACCTCGCAATGGGTATCGAGGCGCACATTGATCGTCGGATGCTGCGCATAGAAGCGCCCGAGGCGCGGCACCAGCCACAACGCGGCAAACGCCGCCGTGGTCGACAGTGTCAGGGTGCTGGCATTGCGTTGCGGGCGCAGGGTGTCGACGCTTTGCGCAACCTCCAGCAGCGCGCCGTGCACGCTGTGAAACAGACGCTCGCCAGCCTCGGTCAGGCGCACCTGGCGCGGCAAGCGTTCGAACAGGGCCACACCGAGCCAGTCCTCCAGCGAACGAATCTGATGAGAGATTGCCGTCGGCGTCACCGCCAGTTCTTCTGCCGCAGCCTTGAAGCTCAGCAGGCGCGAAGCGGATTCGAAAGCGCGCAGGGCAGTCAGCGGCAACGAAGCAAACATTGAAAACTCCATGGATGAAATGGATTCATCCCGACTGATTTTTGCTCATTTGAATGTGCGCAGCTGTGGGCTTCAAGCTGCGAGCCACAGGTGAACTGATTGTAGTCGGAGGATTTATAGATGAGCAGGATTCTTGTGGTGCATGGCAGTCCGCGTGGTGATCGGTCGACTTCACGGCGTTTGGCGGAGGGTTTTTTGGGTGCCTGGCAGGGGCGTCATCCTGAAGGGCAGGTGACCCGTCGTGAGGTTGGGCGGGTGCCGGTTCCTGCGGTCAACGAGGCTTTTGTCGCGGCGGCGTTTTATCCGCAACCGCAGGCGCGGCCGTTGGTGATGCAGGCGGATCTGGCGCTCAGCGATCAATTGGTCGACGAGTTGTTCGCGCACGATCTGCTGCTGATTTCCACGCCGATGTACAACTTCAGCGTGCCCAGCGGCCTCAAGGCCTGGGTCGATCAGATCGTGCGGCTGGGGCTGACATTCGATCACACGCTGGACAACGGTGTTGCGCAATACACGCCGCTGTTGCAGGGCAAGAAAGCCTTGATCGTCACCAGTCGCGGCGGTTTCGGCTTCGGCCCGGGTGGTGAACTGGCGGCGCTCAACCATGCCGATCCGTGGCTGCGCACCGCGCTGGGCTTCATCGGTATCAATGACGTCAGTGTGGTCGCGGCCGAGGGCGAGGAATCCGCTGAGCGCACCTTCGCGGTGTCGGTGGCCGAGGCCGAGCAGCGGCTGCTCGAGCTGGCCCGGGAGTTCTGAATGGCCTGGCTGTTTCTGCTGATCGCCGCCGGCTTCGAAGTGACCTTCGCCATGGGCATGAAGTACGCCGAGGGCTTCACCCGCTTGTGGCCCTCCTTGATCACTGTAGTTGCGGCAGTCGGCGGCATCGGGTTTCTGACTCTGGCCATGCGTGACTTGCCGGTGAGCATCGCCTATCCGATCTGGACGGCGATCGGTTCACTCGGCACGGTATTCCTGGGTTTCGCGCTGCTAGGCGAGAGCCTGACGCTACTCAAACTGCTTTCGGTGGGGCTGATTGTGGCAGGAGTGGTGGGGCTGAAGTAGGCTCACCGTTGAGTTGTCATCGTCACGGTGGATGCTTGGCGGGCGTCTTGCACGTCTGGCATCCACTCATCGCGCACAAGGATGTAACCATGTCGACACGTTATCCACTGGTGCTGGTGCCGGGCATGCTCGGCTTTGTCCGGCTGGTGCTCTACCCGTATTGGTTCGGCATCATCAAGGCCTTGCGCCGAGGTGGTGCGACGGTGGTCGCGGTGCAGGTCTCCCCACTCAACTCCACTGAGGTGCGGGGCGAGCAGTTGCTGGCGCGGATTGAGGAAATCCTCCGCGAGACAGGGGCGCAAAAGGTCAACCTGTTCGGGCACAGCCAGGGCGCGTTGACGGCGCGATATGCGGCGGCGAAGCGTCCGGATCTGGTCGCCTCGGTAACCTCGGTGGCCGGGCCGAATCACGGTTCGGAGCTGGCCGATTATCTAGAAAAGCACTATCCCGGCAACAGTGCCAAAGGGCGCTTGCTCGAGGTGTTGCTGCGCCTGATCGGCTGGATCATGGCATTGCTCGATACCGGCTACCACGGGCCGAAACTGCCGGTGGATATCCACGCTTCCCATCAATCGCTGACCACGTCAGGCGTCGCCTTGTTCAATCAGCGTTATCCGCAAGGGCTGCCGGACAGCTGGGGTGGGCAGGGACCGGAGGAGGTCAATGGCGTGCGCTATTACTCCTGGTCAGGGACGCTGCAGCCGGGCAAGACCGATCGGGACGGCAATCTCTTTGACGGTACCAATCGCAGTTGCCGATTGTTCGCCAAGACTTTCGTCCGCGAACCGGGGCAGTGCGATGGCATGGTCGGTCGCTACAGCTCGCATCTGGGCACGGTGATCGGTGATGACTATCCGCTGGATCATTTCGACATCGTCAATCAGTCGCTGGGTCTGGTGGGCAAAGGGGCGGATCCGGTGCGGCTGTTTGTCGAGCATGCGGCGCGGCTGGAAGCGGCCGGGTTATAGAAGCAAGATCACAAGATCGCAGCCTTCGGCAGCTCCTACCCTTGAAATGCGATGTCCTGTAGGAGCTGCCGAAGGCTGCGATCTTTTCAATCAGGCGACGCTGATTTTGCGGCCCAACACCGTGGTCCAGCGCTCCGACAAAATCACCCCACCCAAAGTCAGCAATCCACCCACCAGGTGGTACATCGCCAACTGCTCCTTGAGCACCACCGCCGCAATCAGCGCGGTAATCAGCGGCAGCAGATTGAAGAACAACGTCGTCCGGCTCGGCCCCAGCCGCTGCACCGCCTGCATCCACGCCAGCGGCGCGATCATCGAGGCCAGCAGGCATGCATACAGCACCAGCGGTACGTTCTGCAGGCTCAGCCCGGTTTTCGGCGACACCGCGAACAACGGAAACAACACCACAATCGCCACCAGCACCTGCAAGTACAGCAGCACCAGCGGCGGCAAACGCAGTTGCCATTTTTTCAGCAGGGTGCTGTAAACCGCATAGGCCAGCGTGGCGATCAGCATCATCGCGTCACCCATGTTGACTCCGTGTTGCAGCAGCGCACCGAGGCTGCCGGAAGACACCACCACCAGCACGCCGGCGAACGACAGCACTGCACCGACCAGCGCGCCGGCGGTCAGGCGCTGGCCGAGGCTGATGATCGCCATGGCCAGCGACATCAGCGGCATCAGCGAGAGGATGATGCCCATGTTGGTCGCTGTGGTCAGGGTTGCGGCGAAGTAGGCGAGGCTCTGATACACCGCCATGCCGAGCACGCCGAGGATGAAAATCCGTCCGAGATTCGGCCGAATCTGCGGCCAGTGGGCGAAGACTTTTTTGAGCATGAATGGCGTGAACAGCACACCGGCCAGCAGCCAGCGGTAGAAGCCGATCTCGGCGGGAAAAATCGCGCCGACCGCCAGTTTGTTGATCACGGTGTTGCCGGCCCAAATGAAAATCGCCAGCAGGGGAAACGCGTATTGCATGGGACAAAAACCAGTACGTTGATGAAGCGCAATTATCGCCTGTCTGGATACCGGCCTATACTGCGAACCGGACAACCTGCCTCTGCATCCGGACAGCATGAATAGCAAACACATCGATCTGCTCGATTTCAGCGAACTGCCGTCAGCGGTGTACTTTCGCTACGCCGATTTCAACGCCCACGAATATGCCGCGCCGCATCGGCATCCCTGGGGCACGCTGGAATACGCGGCCCATGGCGTGTTGCACATGGATGTCGACGGCAGTCGCTTCATGTCGCCGCCGCAATACGCGGTGTGGGTGCCGCCCGAGGTCGAGCACAGTTTCTACAGCCATCAACCGGTCAACTACCGCGCGGTGTGTGTTGATCCCAGCGTTTGTGCGCGTTTGCCGGCGCGCGCCTGCACGCTGGCGATCAGCGATATTCTCAAGGCGATTCTCAAGGACTTCGCCGCCCGCGATGTGAAGATCCCCGAGCACGAAGCCGATCAGCGTCTGGCCCAGGTATTGGTCGATCAACTGCAACAGGCGCCGGTGCAGGAATGTTACCTGCCGTATGCGAGCAGTCCTGGCTTGTTGGCGATTCTCGAAGCCTTGCAGGCCGAGCCCGGCAGCAATCTGCCGCTGGCGCATTGGGCTTCGCAGGTGCATGTCAGCGAGCGCACGCTGGCTCGGCAATTTGTTCGGGAACTGGGGATGAGCTTCGGCGAGTGGCGCCAACGCTTGCGATATCTGGCGGCGATCGAAGCGCTGGAAACCTCGCGCTCGGTGCAGGAAATTGCTTTCGACCTCGGCTACAGCAGCGGCTCGGCCTTCATCGCCATGTTTGCCCGCCAGGCGGGTTGTACACCGGAGCAATATCGGCGCAGTCACTTCGAGGGCAGGAAGGTGTAACAAGCTTTGACTACACTGCGACAGAGGCCGCATCCATCGGTGCGGCAACAAGGAGAAAACTCCATGAAGATGTTGCGTGTGCCGTTGTTGATGATCGGTCTGCTCCTGTGTTCCCAGGGTTTCGCCGCCACGGCGCAACAGAACAAGATGACCACCTGCAATGCCGATGCGACGGCCAAGAGCTTGAAGGGCGATGAGCGCAAGGCGTTCATGAGCACCTGCCTGAAAGCGGCACCAGCGGCCAACGACGGCAAGGTGCTGACTCCGCAACAGCAGAAGATGTCCACCTGCAATGCCGATGCGAAAACCAAAGCCCTGACCGGTGATGCGCGCAAGACGTTCATGAGTGAGTGCCTGAAGAAGAAATAAGATCAAAAGATCGCAGCCTTCGGCAGCTCCTACATCAGACCGCGGTCCTGTAGGAGGCCGCGATCTTTTCGGCGCGCCGGCCTCTTCGCGAGCAGGCTCGCTCCCACATTTGAAATGCATTCCCCTGTGGGAGCGAGCCTGCTCGCGAAAGCGCCTGTGAGTGCACCGCCAATCCCACGCCCCGCATATCCCTAGTGCTAACCCCGGATCGCTGGCAGACTGCCCATCCTTTCACGCCGTTCGTTTTGAGGCTGTATGCCAACGTTTTCTCAGCGTCATGTTGTGTTCTGGGTCAGTTGCATCATTATTTTTGGCGGTTTGCTGCTGGTGCTGCCGCTGCGCTTGCTGCCGAGCCTGCTCGCCGGCTTGCTGGTGTTCGAGCTGGTCAACATGCTCACCCCGCAACTGCAACGGCTGATCGAAGGGCGGCGTGCGCGCTGGTTGGCGGTGGCGCTGCTCGGCACGCTGGTAGTGAGTGTGCTGGCGCTGATCTTCGCCGGGGCTATCAGTTTCCTCCTGCATGAAGCGGAAAATCCGGGCGCCTCGCTGGATAAGTTCATGGGCGTGGTCGATCGCGCGCGCGGGCAGTTGCCGCCGTTCATCGACGCTTATCTGCCGGCCAGCGCAGCGGAATTTCGTGTGGCGATCGGCGAGTGGGCGAGCAAGCATCTGGCGGATCTGCAACTGGTCGGCAAGGATGCTGCGCACATGTTCGTCACCCTGCTGATCGGCATGGTGCTCGGTGCGATCATTGCGCTGCAGCGCATCCCCGATGTGACCAAGCGCAAACCGCTGGCCGCCGCCTTGTTCGACCGTTTGCATCTGCTGGTGCAGGCGTTCCGCAATATCGTCTTCGCCCAGATTAAGATTTCCCTGCTCAACACCGTGTTCACCGGGATCTTCCTCGCCGTGATCCTGCCGATGTTCGGCATCAAACTGCCGCTGACCAAAACCCTGATCGTGCTGACCTTCCTGCTCGGCCTGCTGCCGGTGATCGGCAACCTGATGTCGAACACGCTGATCACTATCGTCGGGCTGTCGCTGTCGATCTGGGTGGCGATCGCCGCGCTGGGCTACCTGATCGTTATCCACAAGCTCGAATACTTCCTCAACGCGCGCATCGTCGGCGGGCAGATCAGTGCCAAGTCGTGGGAGTTGCTGTTGGCGATGCTGGTGTTCGAAGCCGCGTTCGGTTTGCCGGGAGTGGTGGCGGGGCCGATTTATTACGCGTATCTGAAGAGTGAGTTGAAGCTGGGCGGGATGGTCTAACCGCTGGATCCGTGGTGCCTGATCTGGCGCCTTCGCGAGCAGGCTCGCTCCCACATGAGATTGCATTTCAACTGAAGGAATGCGGTCAAATGTAGGAGCGAGCTTGCTCGCGAAAGGCGCGGCGCCGATTTCAGGTCAGTCCATGGTGCCGTAGCGCTTCATCGCTTCAATCGCCAAACCGCTGCCAATGCTGCCAAAGATATTCCCTTCGACATGCCGCGCCTTCGGCAGCATCGCCGAGACGCTGTTGCGCAGGGCCGGGATGCCGCTGGAACCGCCGGTGAAGAACACCGTATCAACCTGATCGACCGCCACGCCGGCGTCATTCAACAGCTGCGTAACGCTGCCGCGAACCCGCTCCAGCAGCGCATCAATCGCCGATTCGAACAGCGCACGCGTCAGCTCGACGCTCAGGCCGGCTTCGATACGGTCCAGCGGCACGTGACGGCTGTCGGCGTGGGTCAGCTGGATCTTGGTCTCTTCAACTTCCATCGCCAGCCAGTGGCCGGCGCGCTGTTCGATCAGCTTGAACAGGCGATCGATGCCGCCGGTGTCTTCGATGTCGTAGCGCATGCTGCCCAGCGCCAGCGTGGACTTCTGCGAGTACACCGAGTTGATCGTGTGCCAGGTCGCCAGGTTCATGTGGTGGCTGGTCGGCATGTAGGCGCCACTCTTCATGCGGCTACCGTAGCCGAACAGCGGCATCAGGCCCTGCAGGCTCAGCTGTTTGTCGAAGTCGGTACCGCCGATGTGCACGCCGCCGGTGGCGAGGATGTCATCGTGACGGTTATCCACAGCGCGGCGCTCGGGCGACAGGCGCACCAGCGAGAAATCGGAAGTACCACCGCCGATGTCGACGATCAGCACCAGTTCTTCTTTTTCGATGGTCGACTCGTAGTCGAATGCCGCCGCGATCGGTTCGTACTGGAACGAAACCTCTTTGAAACCGATCTTGCGCGCCACCTCGACCAGCGTGTCTTCGGCTTCCTGGTCAGCCAGCGGATCGTCATCGACGAAGAACACCGGACGACCCAGTACCACTTGCTCGAATTCCCGACCGGCGGCGGCTTCGGCGCGGCTCTTCAGTTGGCCGATGAACAGCCCGAGCAGGTCCTTGAACGGCATCGCCGTGCCGAGGACGCTGGTGTCGTGTTTGATCAGCTTGGAGCCGAGCAGACTCTTGAGCGAGCGCATCAGCCGGCCTTCGTAGCCTTCCAGATACTCGTGCAGGGCCAGACGACCGTACACCGGGCGACGTTCCTCGATATTGAAGAAGACCACCGACGGCAGGGTGATCTTGTCGTCTTCCAGCGCAATCATGGTGTCCATGCCGGGGCGCAGCCAGCCGACGGTGGAGTTGGACGTGCCGAAGTCGATGCCGCAGGCACGGGCTGGAGAGGCGTCTTTCATGTCTTTCGGATTCCGGTGAAAAAACGGCCGCGCAGTGTATGTCAGTGCGCGGCAGATTCGAAGGCCGGTCATCCGCTATTTCGCCACCTGGCAGGTTGAAAACCGCCGCATCGCCCCAAACTTGCTGGCATGGGCCGGCAGACACACCGGCGGTCGCAAGAACCGTCGTCCACTGCCGATAAACTTCTGCGGCGCCACCCGGTCACAACCTTGAGATCGGTCAACCCGGCACGCGCCAATCGGGCGCACGCTGGCCTCGGCGCGAAATCGATAACGGATGGTGATCCTTCAATGGACTTCAAAGACTATTACAAGATACTCGGCGTGGAGCCGACAGCCGACGACAAGGCCATCAAAGCGGCCTATCGCAAGCTGGCGCGCAAATACCACCCCGATGTCAGCAAGGAAAAAGACGCCGAGGCCAAGTTCAAGGACGCCTCGGAAGCCTATGAAGCGCTGAAAAGCGCCGACAAGCGCGCCGAGTACGACGAACTGCGCCGTTACGGCCAGCATGGTCAGCCGTTCCAAGGGCCACCGGGCTGGCAGAGCCGTGGTGGCTTTGGCGGCGGCGGTGGCGACACCGGCGACTTCTCGGACTTCTTCAGTTCGATCTTCGGCAATCGCGGCCCCGGTTTCGGTGGCGCGCAGAGCCAGCAATCACGCGGACGCCGAGGGCAAGACGTGGAAATGGAACTGCCGGTCTTCCTCGAAGAAACCCTGTCGAACGAATCGAAGAAAGTCACCTTTCAGGTGCCGCAATACAACGCGCACGGCCAGCACGTCAGCAACACCAGCAAGAGCCTGAACGTGAAGATCCCGGCCGGCGTCACCGACGGCGAGCGTATCCGCCTGAAAGGCCAAGGCGCGCCGGGCATCGGTGGCGGGGCGAATGGCGATCTCTACCTGACCATTCGTTTTGCGCCGCACCCGAAGTTCGATGTCGAAGGCGAAAACCTGATCATCACCTTGCCGCTGGCGCCGTGGGAGCTGGCGTTGGGCACTGAAGTGGCCGTGCCGACCCTCACCGGCAAAATCAACCTCAAGGTGCCGGCCGGCAGCCAGAATGGCCAGCGCATGCGCGCCAAGGGCCATGGCCTGCTGAACAAGGCCGGCGAGCGCGGTTATCTGTTCGTCCAGCTCAAAGCCGTGATGCCGAAAGCCTCCGACGATGAGGTCAAGGCGCTGTGGCAGGAACTGGCGAAGAAAGCCGCGTTCAACCCGCGAGAGACCTTCTGAACCCGACGACGGAGTAGCCCATCATGAGCAGCCCCCTGATCGTTCAACTGGACCTGGCAGAATTCTGTGAGGCGGCCGATTTATCGGACGTCTACGTGATCGAAATCGTCGAGCACGGCATCCTCGAACCTCAGGGCGCGCAGCCCCGGGAATGGCGCTTCACCGATTACGAACTGGCTTTGGCCAAACGCGCTGCCAAGCTGCGCCGTGATCTGGAACTGGAGTGGGAAGGTGTGGCGCTGGCGCTGGATCTGCTGGATGAGGTGAAGCAGCTGCGGGCCGAGAACCGCATGTTGCGCCAGCGGTTGGGGCGGTTGGTGGTGGAGTAGTCAGTCTGATGTCTATCGGTGACTGGCCCGGCCTCTTCGCGAGCAGGCTCGCTCCCACATTGGAATGCGTACTCATGTGGGAGCGAGCCTGCTCGCGAAGAACGATAATGCGGTCTTTCTGACTCACATTGAAAAGGCCCAGAAGGGCCTTTTTGTAGTCAGAACAAGAAGTAGCGCTGCGCCATCGGCAGTGTTTCCGCGGGCTCACACCACAGCAAAACTCCATCGGCCTTGACCTGGTAGGTCTGCGGATCGACATCGATGTTCGGCAGATAGTCGTTGTGGATCAGGTCGGTTTTCTGCACGTCGCGGCAGCCCTTCACCACAGCGATCTGCTTCTTCAATCCCAGGGTTTCGGGCAATCCGGCCTCCTGCGCCGCCTGGCTGATAAAGGTCAGGCTGGTGGCGTGCAGCGAGCCGCCGTAGCTGGCGAACATCGGGCGGTAGTGCACCGGTTGCGGCGTCGGGATCGAGGCGTTGGCATCGCCCATCAAGCTCGCGGCGATCGCGCCACCCTTGAGTATGAGCGTTGGCTTGACGCCGAAAAACGCCGGGCGCCACAGCACCAGATCGGCCCACTTGCCGACTTCGATCGAGCCGACTTCATGGCTGATGCCGTGGGTGATCGCCGGGTTGATCGTGTATTTGGCGATGTAGCGTTTGGCGCGGAAGTTGTCGTTGCCTTCGCCATCCTGCGGCAGCGGGCCGCGCTGTTTTTTCATCTTGTCGGCGGTCTGCCAGGTGCGCGTGATGACTTCGCCGACACGGCCCATGGCCTGACTGTCGGAGCTGATCATCGAGAACGCACCGAGGTCGTGGAGGATGTCTTCGGCGGCAATCGTCTCACGGCGGATCCGGCTTTCGGCGAAGGCGACGTCTTCTGCAATACTTGGATCGAGGTGGTGGCAGACCATCAGCATGTCGAGGTGTTCGTCGATGGTGTTGCGGGTGAACGGCCGGGTCGGGTTGGTCGAGCTTGGCAGCACGTTGGCAAAGCCGCAGGCCTTGATGATGTCCGGCGCGTGGCCGCCACCGGCACCTTCGGTGTGATAGGTGTGGATGGTGCGGCCCTTGAACGCGCCGAGGGTGGTTTCGACAAAGCCGGATTCGTTGAGGGTATCGGTGTGGATCGCCACCTGCACATCGTACTGGTCGGCGACGTTGAGGCAGTTGTCGATGCTCGCCGGAGTGGTGCCCCAGTCCTCGTGGAGCTTGAGACCGATGGCACCGGCCTTGACCTGTTCGATCAACGGCTCCGGCAGGCTGGCGTTGCCCTTGCCGGTCAGACCGATGTTCATCGGGAACGCGTCAGCGGCTTGGAGCATGCGCGCCAGGTGCCACGGCCCTGAGGTGCAAGTGGTGGCGTTGGTGCCGGTGGCAGGCCCGGTGCCGCCGCCGATCATGGTGGTGACGCCGCTCATCAGCGCTTCTTCGATCTGCTGCGGGCAGATGAAGTGGATATGCGTGTCGATGCCACCAGCGGTGAGGATCATGCCCTCGCCGGCAATCACTTCGGTGCCGGCGCCGATGGCGATGGTCACATTGGGCTGCACGTCAGGGTTGCCGGCCTTGCCGATCGCGGCGATGCGGCCGTCCTTGAGGCCGACGTCGGCTTTGACGATGCCCCAGTGGTCAATGATCAGCGCGTTGGTGATCAGCGTGTCGACCACTTCGGCGGCGAGCAATTGGCTCTGGCCCTGGCCGTCGCGGATGACTTTGCCGCCACCGAATTTCACTTCCTCGCCGTAGGTGGTGAAGTCCTTTTCGACTTCGATCCACAGCTCGGTATCGGCCAGGCGCACCTTGTCGCCGACGGTGGGGCCGAACATGTCGGCGTAGGCGCTTCTAGAAATCTTCATGTGCTTGCCTTGGGATTCAATTGTTTTTGAGATCGCTCGCATAGCTCGCTATCGCAGCCTCGCTGCGCTCGACAGCTCCTACAGTCAGTGATCGGCTTGAGACCGGGTGACATTGGTAGGAGCTGCCGAAGGCTGCGATCTTTTCGGGGCTCGCCGATATCAGTCGAGGTCACCCATGATGCGTCCAGCAAAGCCGAACACCCGGCGATGCCCGGCGTAATCCACCAGCTCGACTTCACGGCTTTGCCCCGGCTCGAAGCGCACGGCGGTGCCGGCGGGAATGTTCAGGCGCATGCCACGGCTGGCCGCACGATCAAAGGTCAGCGCGTCGTTGGTTTCGAAAAAGTGAAAGTGCGAGCCGACCTGGATCGGCCGGTCACCACTGTTGGCGACTTTCAGGCTGACGGTGCGGCGACCGACGTTGAGTTCAATGTCGCCGGGCTGGATCTGGTATTGGCCAGGAATCATCGCTGGGCTCCTTGCAGGACTTTGTAATAGAGCGCGGTCGGGCGATACGTGCCGTTGGGGTCGCAGGCGTAATCGGGGATTTCGCCGACGCGCACGTAGCCCAGCGCCTTGTAGAAATCTTCCGCCGGCGAGCCGGCCTCGGTGTCGAGATAGAGCATGCCGCGCTTGTGCTTGGGCGCTTCGAGTTCCAGCGCCTGCATCAGTTGCTGACCGAGACCGCGCCGGCGCGCGTGTTCGCGCACCAGCAGTTTCTGCACCTCCGCGCGGTTCAGACCGTTGGCCTTCTGACACAGGCCCAATTGCACACTGGCCAGCACCTGCTCGTCCTTGACCACCACCCACAGCAGCGTGTTGCCCTTGTTGACGTTGTCCTGCACCTCGTCGAAATAGGCGCGCGCCTGCGCGGCATCGAGGTCGGCCATGAAGCCGACGCTGGCGCCATAACCGACGGCGTCGAGCAGCAGATCGATCAGACCCTGGCGATAGTGGGCAAAACTCTCAGCGTTGACGCGGCGCAACTGGGCGGCGTTCATCGAGGTCACTCCTTGTGAGCATCCGGCGGTAGTGCGCCGGGATTGAGGGTCAACTGCATGAAGGTCAGATCGAGCCAGCGACCGAACTTGGTACCGACCTGCGGCATCTGTCCGGTGATGCTGAAGCCGGCGCGCTCGTGCAGGCGGATCGAAGCGGCGTTTCCGCTTTCGATGGCGGCAACCATGACGTGTTTGCCGCAGCTGCGGGCGCGTTCGATCAACGCAGCCATCAGTTGCGGGCCGAGGCCATTGCCGCGCTGGTCGCTGCGCACATAAACCGAGTGTTCGACGGTGTGACGAAAACCGTCGAACGGCCGCCAGTCGCCGAACGAAGCGTAGCCGAGGACGCTGTCTGCGCGGTCGACGATCACCAGGATCGGATACGCCTGCAACTCCCGTGCGTCAAACCACGCCTCGCGGTTGCCGAGGTCGACGGCTTGTTCGTTCCAGATCGCCGTGGTGTTGAGCACGGCGTCGTTGTAGATGTCGCGGATCGCCGGCAGGTCGGCCCGGCGTGCTTCGCGAATGGTGTAGGTCATGGCGCGGCCTCAGACGATCGGCTGGTGAACGGTGACCAGTTTGGTGCCGTCAGGGAACGTCGCCTCGACCTGGATTTCCGGGATCATTTCCGCGATGCCTTCCATCACTTGTTCGCGGCTGAGCAGGGTGGTGCCGTAGTGCATCAGCTCGGCCACGGTCTGGCCATCGCGGGCCCCTTCGAGCAGCGCGGCGGAGATATAGGCCATGGCTTCCGGGTAATTGAGTTTCACGCCCCGGGCCAGCCGCCGCTCGGCGACGAGGCCGGCGGTGAAGATCAGCAGCTTGTCTTTTTCGCGTGGGGTCAGGTCCATTGTTGGAATCCAATATCGGCAGTTAAGAATGATCAGGTCGATCGCGATCTGTAGGAGCTGCCGAAGGCTGCGATCTTTTGATCTTGCTGTTAAAGATCAAGATCAAAAGATCGCAGCCTCGTTTCACTCGTCAGCTCCTACAGGGCAATGCATTTCAGGTGTTCCAGATTCGGGGGGGCATAGCCTCGCGCCCCAGCAGTACGGGTCTGAGCAATCGCCATAAATCGATCAGCCAGGCGCGAGCCAGCAACGCTTCACCGGCCAGACACCGCGCCACCAGCAACCCCGGCAACTGGGTCAAATCACCACGTACTTCGTGCCCCAGCGAGCGGCAGCGCTCCAGCAGCTCGGCGTCAATCTCACCGGTCACCAGCATCGTCGCGAACACCGGTTGCCCATCCAGCCCGATCGGCGAATCCAGCAAACCATCGTTACCGACAATGCGCTGCCGTTCGTGCCAGAGCAACCGCCCATCACGGCGGATATCCAGATGCGCCTGGAAATGCCCAAGGTCAAAACGCTCGCCACTGGCCGGACGACCCAGCGCCACCACGTCCCAGTAGAACAGCCGCGCATCGCCTTCAAGCTCGATCGTTGTGCTCAACTCGGCCTGCGCGGCGCTGTAGACGATGGTTTCCTGCGGCAGCCATTCCAGCGTCGCGCCGGCAGCGATTTTCAAGTCGAGCTGCTGATACGCCGGGCCTGCCGCGCGGTACCACTTGGCGGCACCGGGGCTGGTGATTTGTGCCCAGGCGTTGGGTTCGACGCGGGCGCTGATGTCGAGGCGATCGCCGCCAGCGATCCCGCCCGGCGGATGGACGATGATGTGCTGGCAGACCTCAGGGCCTTCGGCGTACAGATGCTTTTGCACGCGTAGCGGGCCGAGGTGGCGGCGCATGACCGGACGCGTGCAATTGCCGAAACGTGCGTAGGCCAGTTCCAGCTCGGCGTGCCAGCTCGGGGTAAACAGGGCAGGTGCAACAATCGAATTCATGATTTGTGATTATCGTTAGGAAGCTACAGATTAGACCGCCGCGTTAGATCGTGACCAGCCCGCGTACACCCTCGGCCTCCATATTTTCACCGCGACCCTGCTGGACGATCTCGCCGCGCGACATCACCAGGTATTGATCGGCCAGTTCCGCAGCAAAGTCGTAGAACTGCTCGACCAGCAGAATCGCCATATCACCGCGCGCCGCGAGCTGCTTGATCACTGCGCCGATTTCCTTGATCACCGACGGTTGAATGCCTTCCGTGGGCTCATCGAGAATCAGCAGTCGCGGACGGCTGGCCAGCGCTCGGCCGATTGCCAGTTGCTGTTGCTGACCGCCGGACAGATCACCGCCACGGCGCTGCTTCATTTGTAGCAGCACCGGGAACAGTTCGTAGATGAAACCCGGGACTTCTTTGGCTTCGCTGCCGGGGAAGCGCGACAGGCCCATCAGCAGATTCTCTTCCACGGTCAGCCGTCCGAAGATCTCACGGCCCTGAGGCACATAAGCGATACCGGCATGCACGCGCTGGTGCGGCTTGAACGTGGTAATCGCTTTGCCTTCCCAATTGACCGCACCTTCCTTGGCCGGCAGCAGGCCCATCAGGCATTTGAGCAAGGTGGTCTTGCCCACGCCGTTACGCCCGAGCAGGCAGGTGACTTCGCCGACTTTCACGTCAAACGAGAGGCCGCGCAGGATGTGGCTACCGCCGTAATACTGATGCAGCTTGTCGACTTGCAGCATGTTCGAATTCCTTCTGTTGCACACAGAACCCTGTGGGAGCGAGCCTGCTCGCGAATGCAGACTGACATTCAACATCTTCATCGCCCGATGCACCGCTTTCGCGAGCAGGCTCGCTCCCACAGGTTTTGTATTCGCAAACCTTAGCGGCCGAGGTAGACCTCGATCACCCGCTCGTTGTCCTGCACCTGTTCCAGCGAGCCCTCGGCCAGAACGCTGCCCTGATGCAACACCGTGACGTGGTCGGCGATCGAGCCGACAAAACCCATGTCGTGCTCGACCACCATCAACGAATGCTTGCCCGCCAGCGACTTGAACAGCTCGGCGGTGAACTCGGTTTCGGCGTCGGTCATGCCCGCCACCGGCTCGTCGAGGAGGAGCAGTTGCGGGTCCTGCATCAGCAGCATGCCAATCTCCAGAAACTGCTTTTGCCCGTGGGACAGCAGCCCGGCCTGGCGATTGACCGAGGTGGTCAGGCGAATCGTCTCCAGCACTTCGGCGATGCGGTCCTTCTGCTCGCCGCTCAAACGCGCACGCAAACTGGCCCACACCGACTTGTCGGTCTTCTGCGCCAGCTCAAGGTTTTCGAACACGCTCAAGGCTTCGAACACCGTCGGCTTCTGGAACTTGCGGCCGATGCCGGACTGGGCGATCTGCACTTCGCTCATCTGCGTCAGATCCAGGGTTTCGCCGAACCAGGCCTTGCCGTGGCTGGGCCTGGTCTTGCCGGTAATCACGTCCATCAGCGTGGTCTTGCCGGCGCCGTTGGGGCCGATGATGCAGCGCAGTTCGCCGACGCCGATATACAGGTTGAGATTGTTCAGCGCACGGAAGCCGTCGAAGCTGACGCTGATGTCTTCCAGGGTCAGGATCGTGCCGTGGCGCGTATCGAGGCCGGGGCCGACGCGCTGGCCGAGGCCGATCGAATCGCGGCTGGTGCCTTCGTCCTTGTTCGGTTCCACGGGGAAAAAGGCCGGTTCGAGCATGAATTCAGCACTCGCTGTGACTCTCATTGTTCACCTCGTTTCTTCAGCAGGCCGATCACGCCTTTGGGCAGGTACAGCGTCACGACGATGAACAGCGCGCCAAGGAAGAACAGCCAGTATTCGGGGAAGGCCACGGTGAACCAGCTCTTCATGCCGTTGACCACACCGGCGCCGAGCAGCGGGCCGATCAAGGTGCCGCGTCCGCCGAGGGCCACCCACACTGCCGCTTCGATCGAGTTAGTCGGCGACATTTCGCTCGGATTGATGATGCCCACTTGCGGCACGTACAGCGCGCCGGCCAGTCCACACAACACCGCACTCAGCACCCAGACAAACAACTTGAAACCACGCGGGTCGTAGCCACAGAACATCAGGCGGTTTTCCGCATCGCGCAGGGCGGTCAATACCCGTCCGAACTTGCTTTGCGCCAGGCGCCAGCCAAGGAACAGGCTCGCCACCAGCAGCAACACCGTGGCCAGAAACAGCACCGCGCGGGTGCCCGGTTCGGTGATGCCGAAGCCGAGGATCGTGCGGAAATTGGTAAAGCCGTTGTTGCCGCCAAACCCGGTCTCGTTGCGGAAAAACAGGAGCATGCCGGCGAAGGTCAGGGCCTGGGTCATGATCGAGAAATACACACCCTTGATCCGCGAACGGAAGGCGAAAAATCCAAACACCAACGCCAGCAAACCGGGCGCAAGCACCACCAGACACATGGCCCAGATAAAGCTGCTGGTGCCGGTCCAGTACCACGGCAATTCGCTCCACGACAGGAAGGTCATGAACGCTGGCAAGCCATCGCCGGCCGCCTGACGCATCAGGTACATGCCCATCGCATAACCGCCGAGGGCGAAGAACAGACCGTGGCCCAGCGACAGCAGGCCGGCATAACCCCAGACCAGATCCAGCGCCAGAGCGACGATGGCGTAGCAGAGGATTTTGCCGACCAGAGTCAGGGTGTAGGCCGAGACGTGCAGGGCGTTGTCCGGCGCGAGCAGTGACAGCAGCGGCAGAACGATCAGCAGCGCAAGGATCACACCACCGACCGCGAGCGTGGCTTTCGGCCCGGCCTTTTGTGTAGCCGTGACTAACAGAGGCTGGTTCATCAGTCGATCACCCGTCCTTTCAGTGCGAAGAGGCCTTGCGGACGTTTCTGGATGAACAGAATGATCAGCGCGAGGATGAGGATCTTGCCGAGCACCGCACCGATCTGCGGTTCGAGAATCTTGTTGGCGATGCCTAAGCCAAACGCGGCGAGCACGCTACCGGCCAACTGACCGACGCCGCCGAGCACCACCACCAGGAACGAGTCGATGATGTAGCTCTGGCCCAGATCCGGACCGACGTTGCCGATCTGGCTCAGCGCCACGCCGCCCAATCCGGCGATGCCCGAGCCGAGGCCGAAGGCGAGCATGTCGACGCGGCCGGTTGGCACACCGCAGCACGCCGCCATATTGCGGTTCTGGGTGACGGCACGGACGTTCAGGCCGAGCCGGGTTTTGTTCAGCAGCAGCCAGGTCAGCACTACAACGAACAATGCGAAAGCAATGATTACGATGCGGTTGTACGGCAGCACCAGATTGGGCAGCACTTGAATGCCGCCGGACAGCCATGCCGGGTTCGCTACTTCAACGTTCTGCGCGCCGAACACCAGGCGCACCAGTTGAATCAGCATCAGGCTGATGCCCCAGGTCGCGAGCAGGGTTTCCAGCGGCCGACCATAGAGATGGCGAATCACCGTGCGCTCCAGCGCCATGCCGATGGCGGCGGTGACGAAAAACGCTACCGGCAGCGCGATCAGCGGATAGAACTCGATGGCTTGCGGCGCGTAACGCTGGAACATCAACTGCACGACGTAGGTCGAGTAGGCGCCGAGCATGAGCATCTCGCCGTGGGCCATGTTGATCACCCCGAGCAGGCCGAAGGTGATCGCCAGGCCGAGGGCCGCGAGCAGCAGAATCGAACCCAGCGACATGCCGCTGAAGGCCTGACCGAGCATTTCACCGATCAACAGTTTGCGCTTGACCTGAGCGAGGCTGGTTTCGGCGGCGGTGCGCACACCGGCATCGCTTTCCACGCCCGCTTCGAGCAAGCCTTCAAGGCGCGTGCGTGCCAGCGGGTCGCCGGTCTCACCGAGCAGGCGCACGGCAGCGAGGCGCACCGCCGGATCCGTATCGACCAGTTGCAGATTGGCCAGCGCAAGGCTCAGGGCAGCGTGCACGCTTTGGTCTTTTTCCCCAGCGAGTTGCTGGTCGAGGAATTTCAGCTGCGCGGGTTTCGCGCTTTTCTGCAATTGCTGCGCGGCAGCCAGACGGATTTTGCCGTCAGCGGCGAGCAATTGATGGCTGGCCATGGCGGTGTCGATCAGACCCCGCAGGCGATTGTTCAGGCGCAGGGTCTTGCTTTGGCCGTCGATGGTCAGCGCACCTTGTTGCAGGGCATTGAGCAACTCGATACGCGCCGGATCGGGCTGCGCGGCCCAGGCTTCCAGCAGCTTGGCCTGTTGCATCGGGTTGGCCGCGACAAAGTCTTCGGCGTCGCCGGCGTGGGCCAGCAGCGGCAGCAACAGTGCGATGGCACAGATGAATCGGAAAAGGGCAGTGGGCATAGTCAGTCGCCTTGACGCGGACATTGTGGGAGCGAGCCTGCTCGCGAAAGCGGTCTGTCAGTCACATGGATGTTGGATGTGCCGACGTCTTCGCGAGCAGGCTCGCTCCCACAGGGAATTGCATCAGCCTCACGTCAGGCGCGAGACTGACATCCGGTGACTCAGTTGCTCTTCACCGCATAATCCGGCTTCTTGTCGTTGCCCTGGATGAACGGGCTCCAAGGTTGCGCGCGGATCGGCCCTTCGGTCTGCCACACGACGTTGAACTGACCGTCGCTCTGGATTTCGCCGATCATCACTGGCTTGTGCAGGTGGTGGTTGGTCTTGTCCATGGTCAGGGTGTAGCCCGACGGCGCGGCAAAGGTCTGCCCGGCCAGTGCTTCGCGCACCTTGTCGACGTCGGTGGATTTGGCTTTCTCGACCGCCTGCGCCCACATGTGGATGCCGACGTAAGTGGCTTCCATCGGGTCGTTGGTCACCGCTTTGTCAGCGCCCGGCAAATTGTGTTTCTTCGCGTAGGCTTTCCAGTCCGCGACAAATTTCTTGTTCGCAGGATTTTCCACCGACTCGAAGTAGTTCCACGCCGCGAGGTTGCCCACCAGCGGTTTGGTGTCGATGCCGCGCAGTTCTTCTTCGCCGACCGAGAACGCCACCACCGGTACGTCGGTGGCTTTCAGGCCCTGGTTGGCCAGCTCTTTGTAGAACGGCACGTTCGAGTCGCCGTTGACGGTGGAAATGACGGCAGTCTTGCCGCCGGCCGAGAACTTTTTGATGTTGGCGACGATGGTCTGGTAATCGCTGTGACCGAATGGCGTGTAGACCTCTTCGATGTCCTTGTCGGCCACGCCTTTGGAATGCAGGAACGCGCGCAGGATTTTGTTGGTGGTGCGCGGGTAGACGTAATCGGTGCCGAGCAGGAAGTAGCGCTTGGCGCTGCCGCCTTCTTCGCTCATCAGGTATTCCACCGCCGGGATCGCTTGCTGGTTCGGCGCGGCACCGGTGTAGAAGACGTTTGGCGACATCTCTTCGCCTTCGTATTGCACCGGGTAGAACAGCAGGCCGTTGAGTTCTTCGAACACCGGCAACACCGATTTACGCGACACCGAGGTCCAGCAACCGAACACCACCGCGACCTTGTCCTGGGTCAGCAACTGCCGGCCCTTCTCGGCAAACAGCGGCCAGTTGGAAGCGGGGTCGACCACCACCGGCTCGAGCATCTTGCCGTTCACACCGCCCTTGGCGTTGATCTCGTCGATGGTCATCAGGGCCATGTCCTTGAGCGATGTTTCGGAGATCGCCATGGTCCCGGACAACGAATGCAGAATTCCGACCTTGATGGTCTCGGCCGCCTGGACTGTCCAGGTCATGCCCATCGCGGCAATGGATGCCGTGAGTGTGAAAGCCTTGATCAAACTGCGACGCTTCATTGTGCGATCTCCATGACATTACGTTTTTTGTGATTGGCAGATGCGAACGACTGAAGGGAAGGTTTGCAAGGGCTGTGCCCGGTCGCGATCCGGTATGAAAATGCCGTCGCAGAGCGCTCGTGCGGTACCGCTCGCGCACCAGTAACGGACACTCTGCGGGCTCTGGTGCGCCTGCATGCGCCAGATTGGGGCGGACGGGTCGCTACAGAATTGGACACAGAAACGATAACCCTGCACCGCTTGGTCCAGGCAGCGAAGCGACACACTCGATCGATAGTCATCCCGAATGTTTTCAGCAGGATTTTTATCATGAACGATGTGTCAGGACGCACCGAGCGCGCCGCAAAACCCTCCGGCAAAACCAGGCTGCCGCCGCTCAGTCCGGGATTTCTCAAGGAGGAAGATGCCGCGTTCTGGGCGCATACGCGGATTCCGCTCAAACCGGACCGGGAATACGGCAGCGTTATTCTGCGGCGCCCCGATGGGCGTTACGTCGCCACCTCACCGATTCCCGGGCAAGTGACACGTTTCGATTTCGGCACCCTCATCGAGGTCGATGCCTCTGGCAATTACGTGCACCCCAGTGGCTACCGATGTGTGGCCAACGTGCATTGCCATGCGCCTCTGCATGATCACGTCCGTGCCGCCAATCCGCGTTGGGACGAGCTGTTGATCAGGCTGTTCATCAGTTTTTTTTCGGATCTGGATTTTGTCGCTGATGTGGCCGCGCGAAACTTTTTCCCCAGTGCTTATCTGTCAGGCCCTGACGGAACGCTGCTCAAGTATTCGCCCAGCGGATCGCCCGAGGAATTCAGTTACTACCTGTGGCGCAAAGCGGGTTCGCCGAGCGGTAATCCGGTGGGCACCTATGACGTCATGAGCATCATCAACAAGGTTGCCGCAGTGGGTGAGCTGAAGGTCATTGTCTCGAACGCCGACTGGGGGCATTCCGTCGGCGTGGTGCCGGCGGACTGGAAGGCCGGGCAGCCATTTTCCAGGGGCGTGGTCAGTGAGCAGCCACTGATGGCCCGGCTCGCGCCCAATGCCGAACGGGCAGTGCTCGCGGCGTTGAAGTCCAGGGGTGCACAGTCGTCGGGGCTGCTCCTGAAAAAACGCGGTGCCGAACAGTATGTAGCGACCCATGCGCGTCCGGCCGGGCTGTCTGCATGGGCTCCGCAGAAAACCTTTCCTGCGGGTCCCGGTGGCAAACTGGAGCTCCCTACCGGCTATGCGCTCGAGGGGTTTTACTATGCCTCCTGGCCAGATCCTGTGCGGACATCGCCCTCGCAGCCATGGCTGTACGAGAATTTCTTCACACCGCAGGAAATGGCACTGGCCATAGCAAGTCATGGTCGCGCCCGACATCTGGCAGCGTCCGATTCGCCGTTGTCGTTGTACGTGCAGACCCGTGATGCCGCAATGTTGAAGTACACCTTCAGCGGCGATCCGATCGAAGCCGCACTGAGCATCGATCACCCCGACGGCAGCGTCACCGATCCGGGGCTGCAATCGAGGCTGCTGACCGGGACTCTGCGCCCCCGTGAGTTCGTCTCGATGCTGGTGATCAGTGGTCGGCTGGACGTCTTGCGCGGCAGTGCGCTGTGGGCGCGACTGGGACGCGTTGACCTGCAATGGCAACCCTTTGCAAATTTCCCCTGGCCAGGCCTGAGTGACGGCTTCCTCTCGGCCGAGGATGCCGTTCGGTATGCTCACGAACAAGTCGGTAACCGCCGTGATCGCGCTCTCGTCGGTTACGTCTTTCAGCGCAGCGTCGACGATCGCTTCGTGGTCACCGAGCCCATCGAGGGAAACATTGCCGTGCTTGGCTCGGGACGTCTGTATCCTCGGGACATTCATGGGCAGACGATTTTTCCCGAGGACCATGCACTGCGCGGGCGATATGTGTCGCACGTGGCGCTGTCGCAGCTGGAGCGGGTGGTCATTGACGATTTCAAGTGGACGCACGAAGAAGCGGTCCTGAGTCTGCAGATGCCGAGTGTCGAAGAGATCAGGCAGACCTGGCTGGACAAAACCGCGCTTTATGTCTCGGGGGCTGCGAACAGTCTGCTCAGGTATGAATTGTCCGAGGGGGGCAATGCCCGAGAGCTTGCCGCCCGTTTGGGGAGCCGTGAAAATCCGGGGGCTCTGGCGTTGAAGCTTGCCGGTGGCGAACTGCGGCCGCAGGACTTTGTCCGCCTGCAGGCTGCGGGCGGGCGCTTGACCGTGCTGCTCGACAACCCGCTGTGGGGACATCGCGGTGATGTACCGCCAGACTGGGCCATGATGGCTGTGCCTCTGACAGGTCAATTCGGGACGACCACACCGGAGTCTGCGTTGCCTGATCAATTGCCGGCACCCCCCGCGCTGTTCCCCAACAGGCCACTGGACAAATCGCCCATTTTCTCTCGTGGCGAATTTCTATCGACATCACCCTTTGCCTGGAAGCGCCCTGACAGCGTTGCCTGCGGAGCGGTTTTTCCTACGGCGGACGAGGCGGCGCAGAATCAAGCCGCGCGTGCTGCGCAGTTGCAGGACGAGCCGCGAGCGTTGTTCGGATTTATCCTCAAGCATCGCGAGCGGGAAGAGTACGTCGCCACTGAAGTGGTGCCCGTCAATGCGCGGGGCGACAATCTGTTTCAACTGCAGGCGTTGTTCGGTTCACAGCTTTCCGAGCCCTGGTATCAGTATCCGGACGGTTTCAGCCTGTACGCAAACTTTTACCTGCACCATGACGTGAAACGCCCGTCCAGCGATACCGACGCCTGGCTCGCACAGCATTTCATTTCGCCGGATAACCTGACTGTGGCGATGTACTACTCGCCTCGTCGTCCGGTACGCCCATCCGGTCTGCCCGTGGCGCTGTACCTCAGTACTCAGGACGGTGCGTTGCTCAAATACGTGAGAAACAGTGCGAGCAAACTGTTCCATGACGATCTCTCCAGCCGCAGACTTGAAACCATCAAGCAGGACCTGGCCTCAGGCAAATGGAAGCCAGCGGACTTCATTCACGAGGTGGCCGACAGTGGGGAGCTGTCTGTCATGCGCACGAGTCTGTGTTGGGACCGGGTCGGCCGGGTCGACGGCGCCTGGAAACCCTATGCGAACCTGGAGCGTCGCCGGCTTGGTCCGCTGTTCCAGAACGCGGACGATGCGGCGGTGCATGCCCGTCTGCAAGTGCCGAGGGTTGCGGACGCCGTTTATGGCGGAGTGATTCTGAAAACCCCTGAAGGCCTGTTCGTTGCTACGGTGCCGATAAAGGTGTCGCGGGAAAACTTCGATGTCACCGAGGTATTCCCGGACGAAAGTTACAGCGCCGGACTGTTTCCCGCTGGCTGTTCCATCGCCGCACGTTATCGTTCAAGAGCCATGCGAGAACTGTCGGTGATGTTCACCGGAGCGGATAAGCAGCTTTATCTGAATATGCTATCGGTCGACACCGTCTACTCGGCATTCATCCGCACGACACCGAAGAGGTGGGATGAATACCTGTTCGGGCCTGACGGCTCGTTGATTCGCTATCAGGCAGGCGCCTGGGAGCACTTCCTCGCCGATCTTTCCCGCGCCTTGACCGGTACCGGTCACGTGCCTCCTTCCCTTGATGCCGTAGCGATCAGAGAACGTATCCGGAGCGGCGATTTGAAGCCCGGCCAATGGGTCGACTCCCTGGCCCGGGCCGGTTATTTGTACGTGGTCATCGGCAGCGAGATCTGGGGTGCGCCGCGGCAGGTGACCCGTTGGGTGCCTTACGCCGGAAATTTGCTTCCCATGGCCGATTACCATAAAGCCACCCGTGCTGCGGCCTGCAGCCCCGTGTTCATTCAGACCGATGCTGCAGCCACCTATGTCCACGAGGCCGTCGTCAGCCGCGATACCCTGACCTTCGGTTTTATCCTGCGTTGCGGCGACGGTGCATTCATCGCCAGCCTGCCGATCGAGGCGCAGCGTTCGCGGTTGGCGCTGGACCGAATCTTCGAGCAAGGGCGATTGCCTTACGGTCATGTTCTGGACGCGATTTACTTGCGAGCACCCTTGCCGCCATTGGGGGCACCGCACAATGACGTTCGCAGTGTTTTTCTTTCGCCGACCGATGTCTTGCAGGCGTGCCGACGGGCCAACATGACCCAAGGCTATTTGCCCATCTACTTTTCCTGCGCCGACGGCGCACTGTTGAGGTTGAAACTGCATCCCTTCGAACCGGGCGAGTTTTACGACAGGCATGGGCAGATCGAGCTACGGCCCAACACGTTCGATTCGCCCGCACAGGCGGCGAACGATGAACGTGACATCGCCAAAGGCACTTTTGTGTTGGCTGACTTCGTTCGTCGAATGGCCCGGGCTGGCAGGCTCGATGTGTTGAAAACCAGCGAGTATTGGTCGCACCAGGGCTGGAATCGCGAGGATAAGGAAACTGTCGAGGGCGAGAGTGCCGACGACGAAAGATGGCGGACCCATCCGGAACCCGCGTTGGGGCCACTGTTTCACCACATCGACGATGCCGCCCGGCATGCCGGCAGTCGAGCCGGCGAACCGGTCCTCGATCGAGGGTACGAAGCGGCGATACTGGCGCACGGAACGAGCCCGCGTTTTGTCCCGCTCGAACCGGTTGCCGTTTCTTCATACGAGAGCAAGCCGCTGGCAAGGATATTCCGCGCGCCCACCGATCCGTCGATCAGTTGGCGCAACCCTGCGCCGCGTTACCCTGAGGGCTACACCCTGGTTGCCAGTCATCAGATGCACCTTTCCGGAAACACCACGCTGGGCACCGATGCGCAGCATGTGCAAGCCAACTTCGCTTCGCCCGCTCAGGTTCTGGCGCGTACCCATCAGCTCAAGGATCAGGGTTTCGCCATCCAGGCCTTCTACTATTCAACCCCCTACGGCGTTTTGCTCAAGTACGTCCCGGTCTATACACCCGCTGAACGGGATCTGCTGTCGACCCGGCTGGTGGCATATGAAAGCGGCAGGTGGGTCACACGGCTGAGCCCCGGCGAGTTTATTTCCAGGCTCGGGGCGCTGGGCGAGTTATCCGTACTGGTCGCCGGTCACTACTGGCGCCAGACCGGGCGCCAGGGCATTGGCTGGTCGAGTGGCCGCCAGCAAATGCCCAGCCCGGGCTTTGCTCGCCGCAGGGATGAATTGTAGGCGCTGATCGAGGGTGTGACGCAGGGTGAGGGGCACCCCGCGTCACGGACTCAACCGGGCAGGTTTGCCGTTTGCCGGCCGAGCCGTGCCAGCAGAAACCGGTCCAGCAACCACACCACCACCAGCGAAGCGCCCACCAGCGGAAACACTACCGCCAGGGCGAGCATGATCACTACGCCGGTCTTCCACCTCGGCAGGTCATGGCGCAGCGGCGGCACACCGAACTTGCCTTCAGGCCGACGCTTCCACCAGATCACCACACCGCTGACGGCGCTGAGCAGAATCATCAGGCAGATCAGCAGGACGACGATCTGATTGAAGGTGCCGAACATCTTGCCTTCATGCAGCATCACGCCGATTTCCGTGGCTCGCGCAACCGTGCCGTAGTGCTCGAAGCGCACATCGGCGAGGACCTTGCCGGTGTACTGATCGATATGCAGGGTGGCGTCGTTGCGCGGGTCGTCGGCGAACACGGCGATGGTGAATACGCCGGTGGCAGTGGTCGGCAAGGTGATGCTGTAGCCGGGTTCGACCTTGCGTGCGCTGGCGATGTTCTGCACGTCTTGCAGGCTGACGTTGGGTGCGGCGGGGCCGGCGTGGGCGTTGCCGTGGGCCATGTGTTCGGCGTGGTCGCCGGACATTGGCATCGGCGTGTTTTCCATCGCCCATGGCACGGTCTGGCGGGTGGCGCTGTTGAGGCTGCGTGCCTCGATGTCGGAGGTCGGCACGTTGTTCCACATCGCTGCTGGAAACACATTCCAGACCTGGGCGTACTGCTTGCCCCAGAAACCGGTCCAGGTCATGCCGCTGAGCAGCATCACCAGCAGCAATGTCGCGCCCCAGAATCCGGTGACCGCATGCAGATCGCGCCACAACACGCGGCCACGACTGCTCAGGCGCGGCCACAGAATGCCCGCCGCCTGACCGCGCGGCCACCACAGAAACAGACCCGACACCACCAGCACCACGCCCCAGCCAGCGGCCATTTCGATCAGCCGGTCACCGACCGTGCCGATCATCAATTCACCGTGAATCGCCCGGGCGATGGCTTGCAGATTCTGCTTGGCATCCTGCTCGCCGAGGATGTCACCGTGGTACGGATCGACGAACACGTTGAGTTCGTGCCCGGCATTTTTCACCACAAACTGCGCGCTGCGCTCAGCGTTTGGCGCCGGCAGGTACTGGGTCACCTGACCTTGCGGGTAAGCGTTTTTCACCCGTTGCAGCAAGTCATCGGCAGGCACCGTGTGATGTCCGGCCGGGACTTCGAGCAGGCTGCTGTACATCAGCGCGTCAAGCTGCGGTTTGAACAGGTAAATGATCCCGGTCAGGGCCAACATCACCATGAACGGCGCGACGAACAGCCCGGCATAGAAGTGCCAGCGCCAGGCCAGGTTGTAGAAATTGGGTTGAGGCTTTTGCATCACGTGTGCTCCGCTGGGCTTGGTTCTTTACGTTGTCTGTTTACCTGTGGGAGCGAGCCTGCTCGCGAAGCGGTTCTTCAGTCGATATCGATGCCGACCGTGGCGCCGTCTTCGCGAGCAAGCTCGCTCCCACATGGGTAGGTGTTGACTGTCAGAAACTCATATCGACTTTGGTCCAGAGCGTGCGCCCCGGTTCATTAATTGCCTGCGGGTCGTTGGCCGGATAGCCGAACCCGGCGTTGCCGGCCAGGTTCAAGTGTTCGGCGTAAGCTTTGCCGAACAGGTTGTCGACGCCGCTGCTGACCTTCCAGTGCTGGTTGATCCGGTACGCGCCGTTGAGCGAGAACACACCGAAGCCCGAGCTCTGGTTGTAGTCCTTGCCGACCACGTTGCCCTTGTTCGCGTCGATGCGGTGCTGCGCGGCGACCACTCGCCACAGTGCTCCAGCGCTCCAGTTGTTTTGGCTGTAAGTCATGCCGAAACGCGCGTCCAGCGGTGGCATCTGCGGCAGGGCTGAGCCGTCGCTGCTGTTCTTGCCCCAGGCGTAGGCCAGGGTCGCATCGGCTTTCCAGTTATCGGTGAGGTTGTAGGCCGCACCGAGTTCGCCACCCATGATCCGCGCGTCGATGTTCTCGGCGCGCGAGGTGCTCATGCCCATCATTCCCGGCGTGTAGTCGAACAGGATGTAATCGCGCACCACGCCGACATAGCCCGATGCCCAGGCTTCGAGGTTGGCGCTCTTGTAGTTCACACCGAAATCGAGCTGGGTGGTTTTTTCCGGTTTGATCGAGTCGAAAGCATTGACCGAACCTGCCGGGCCGGACTTGGGCGAAAACAACTCCCAGTAATCCGGGAAGCGTTGCGCGTGGCCGAGCCCGGCGTAGAGGGTGGTCGGGCTGACGGCCAGATCGTGCTCATAGCGCACGAAGCCACTGGGCAAGGTATCGGCGCGGGTGTGGTCAGCGGTCGGGTTGGGCCGCGACATCATTCCCGACCCGGTGCTCTGGCGGTAATCCCTGGCCGAAGCGCGATCGACCCGGGCGCCAGTGATCAAGCGATCACGCTCAGCGGCGTACCAGGTCATTTCGCTGAACACGCCGTAATTGTGGACGTCGGCATCCTTGCTGTACGGCAGCTCCTTGTACGTATCGATGCCCATCGCACTGCGCTGGCGATGCTCGTTGGTCTGCGCATCCAGCCCGGTGATCAGCTGAATATCCGCCCAGCGCCAGGTCGCCTTGATCCGCGCACCAAGGGTGCGGCGGTCAACGTTGGAGGCCATGGGCCCGGCCATCATGCCGGTGCCGGAAGGTGTGCGCAGGGTGTAGTTGTCCATCACATGGTCGGCGTAGTTGTAGTAGACCTGCGCCTCGAGTTTTTCCAGCACGCCGCTGATGTTGGATTTTTCCAAGCGCAGGCCAAGGCTTTCGCGCAGAAACTGCGAGCCGTCCATGCTACGCCCGGCATAACGCGCCTCGCCGTCGCCCTTGCCGGCGGTGAGCTCGATCAGGGTGTCGGCATCCGGCGTCCAGCCCAGTGCGACATCGCCGTTCCACTTGTCGTAGCGCGAGGCGACGATGTCGTTGTTGCCGTCGCGGTAATCGTCGGAATGCGCGGTGTTACCGATCACCCGCACGTAACCCAAGGGACCGCCGGCAGCGGCGTCGATGACCTTGTCGAAACGGCCGTGGGAGCCGGCCAGGATGCTGGCGTTGACGCGAGTGCCGAGTTCGCCGAAGTTCTCCGGCTCACGGTCGAACAGCACTGTGCCGGCCGAGGCACCGGGGCCCCAGAGCACGGTTTGCGGGCCTTTGATCACGGTCAATTTGTCGTACGTCTCTGGCGAGATGTAGGAAGTTGGCGCATCCATCCGGCCCGGGCAGGCGCCGAGCATCATGCTGCCGTTGGTGAGGATATTCAGCCGCGAACCGAACATGCCGCGCAGCACCGGATCGCCATTGGTGCCGCCATTGCGCACCAGAGCGAAGCCGGGAATGGTCTTCAGATAGTCACCGCCGTCACTGGCCGGCACCGGTTGGCGCGGGTCCTTGGGGTCGGTGACGATCGTCAGTGGTGAACTGGGGGCGATGGCAGTGATCACCGTCGGGCTCAGTTCTTGCGGGTGGCCGGTATGCTCATCGGCCTGTGCCAGCGGTGTCAGCAATACGCCGCAGAGGACGGCGCTGGCATGCCCGAACCGCATCCGCGAGCGGTTCAGGGTGAAAGGCGCGCGGGCAGATTCCGCGCAGGGGACAGCAGTAAACCTGGACATGACAATTTCCATCGAACAGTCGTAAACACCACGGTCGGCAGCCTGAAGCTGTCTTCTCAACCGTGTGCAATCAGAGGTGCGTGTTTACGTGGCGATGGGCGGGGCGCGGGTGCGGGCGCCGGGGAAGAAGGGTTGGCGGGCATGGCCCAAACGCGGGGAGGGTGGGGTGAAGGTGTTGGGTGGCGGGAAGTTGAAAGCGACGAAATCGCCGCCACCGGTAAGTGCCGGGCAATTGAACAGCAGGCTGCAATAACCGCACTTTTCCCACAGCACGTGATGTGAGGATTGCGGCGGGCAGTGCTCGGCTGCGGGCTGGGCTTCATGGCTGCCGTGGTCCATGCCGGGCATGTCCATCGACATGTCCATGCTCATTGGCATCGATGTCGAGGCGTGCTGATCCATCGGCATCGACTGAGAAATCAGTGGGCCGATGAAGATCATCAACATGGCGAACAGGGCGATCCAGCTGCCACGCGTCAGCGTTTGAGCCTGACGGTGATGCGGGACGGGCCTGGCGCGCAACGGGCGCATGTGCGAAGTCAGCCGGGTCTGTTACTGAGCGTGCACGTGGGCCTTAGTGGATTCCGGCGGCTTCTTCTGCACGGCCACTTCAACGTTAACGTCGCCGGCTTTCTCGAAATGCAAGGTCATCGGGAAGCGCTTGCCATCGCTGAGCAGGCTGCGATCGCTCGGGTTGAGCAGCATCACGTGGTAAGCCATCGGCGCAAACGTCACGGTACCGCCGGCGGGGATTTCCACGCTTGGCACTTGCTGCATTTTCATCAGATCGCCCTGCATCACGTGTTCGTGCAGTTGCGCTTCGGGCGCGATGGGCGAGTCGACGCTGAGCAGGCGATCGGCGCTTTTGCCGGTGTTGTGAATGATGAAATAGGCGGCAACGGTCGGCGCATTCGGCGGCAGTTCCTGTGACCACGGGTGGGCGATTTCCAGCGCACCGGCCTTGTATTCGTGGGCATGGGCGAAGCACGCCGGCAAAAGCAGCGCAGCGAGGACGAAGAGTTTCTTCAACATGGCAATTCTCCAGAACGATTTGAAACGCGGATTCAGGACGCGAACAAATCAGACCAGAGGGGAAGCGCGGGGATTGAGACTCGGCCATTGTTGGCGCGGCGTCGGGGCTTGCAGGGCGAAGGGCGCAACGCTGCGGTTGCTTTCAAATTGCGCGAAATACAACTGCGGCGAATGCCCCGGCAGCGCCAGCAATGGCGCTCCACCTGAGCAGCACCAGCAATGCTGCATGTTCGAATGGCTGTCGTTTTGCGGAGCCTTTTGATCGTTGGCGCCGATGTTGATCGCCACCATCTTCATACCGCTGCCGGTACAGAAACTGCTCCAGAGGATCTGCTCGGCCGGTTCGCCGCCCGCCTGCGCCATCGCCCCGCTCAGCGGCATGGCGAGCATGTTGAACAGCACTGCAAAGCAGGCGATCCAGGCAAATGCTAACCGGCGTCGGTTCATGGGACAGGTCCGTTGGGTGGGCGATCAGGCGCGGCTATTTAGCCTGATCAGGGCCGATAAGTAAAAAAGCGTCGTGCGGTTTGGTGTCGCAGCGCGCTACGGGTTGCTCAATTCACAGGGACAGCATGAACCTGCATATTTACACCAAGCGTAGTTCGGATTACCGAGAATATTTTGGCGAGATTATCCATGCTCGGATTGCCTTTCGCTGAGAGCATCCGATGCAAGCTTTTACTGGGTCGCTCGGTTTCCCTTGCGAGCTCTTCAAAACCTACGGTGGCGTTAATGAGGTCGCGCAGAATTATCCTGGCCATCTCTGGCTCGCCATTCAAAAATAAAGTCGCGGCTTCATCCAGCAATGCTTGAGCAAATTCAGGATCACGCTGGGCGCGCTCCGCTATTGAATGTTTGTAGCTTCGAGTGAGAACCATCAAATTACCTCCGGTTCTGTTCAGCTTTTTTTCGAGTACGGAATTCGGCTACCAATGCCTTGACCCGTTTGATGTCTTTCTTTTGAGTAGATTTGTCACCTCCGCCGAACAGAATAATCAGGCGTTTTCCTTCTTGTATCAGATAGATTCTGTACCCAGGTCCCCAATTTATTTTGTATTCACCCAGGCCATCAAACCATTTGATATTTGAAGTATTGCCCAATTCCAACCTGACCATCGCATGAGAGACCTTTGCGGCTGCCTGGACACTCAAAGTAGAAATCCACCGGCCAAACGGGCTTGATTCGTCTTCCTGTACATATTCTTCGAGTGTGATCACGGCTGGCCCTGAAGGTAACAAATAGGTTACTTGTCATGCAAGCTGCGGATCTTGCCTCATGAGAGGATCGCCGCCAACGCGGCAAGTGTTTCCTGAAGCGACAGAAATTCCCGATCAACCCCCGGCAACCCCGGGCGCTTCAACACCAGCACCGGCACGCCACGCTCACGTGCCACTTCCAGCTTCGGCTCGGTGGCGGTGCTGCCGCTGTTCTTGCTGATCAGCACGTCGATCTGCCGGCGCTCGAACAGCGCGCGCTCGTCTTCCAGCAGAAACGGTCCGCGGGCGCCGATCACTTCGCAGCGCGCGTTGCCGGGATAGACGTCGAGGGCGCGCAGCGTCCAGAACTGGTGGGCGGGGATTTCGTCGAGGTGTTGCAGTGGTTCGCGGCCGAGGGTGAACAGCGGGCGGTGGAACGGTTCCAGCGCGGTGATCAGTTCGGCCCAGTCACTGACCTCGCGCCAGTCATCGCCCGCTTGCGGTTGCCACGCCGGGCGCCGCAAGGCCCAGCAGGGAATGCTGGCGAGCTGTGCCGCGCAAGCGGCATTGGCGCTGATTTGTGCGGCATACGGGTGCGTAGCGTCGAGCAGCAGATCGATGCCTTGGTCAGCAATGAATTGCGCCAGACCTTCGACCCCACCATAGCCGCCGACGCGAACCTGACAGCTCAAGTCGCTCGGCACCCGGCCAACGCCGGCGAGGCTGTAGATATGTTGCGGCCCCAATGTGCGGGCAATCGCCAGCGCTTCAGTGACACCGCCGAGCAGCAGGATCCGCTTCATGCAAAACCTCCGGCGTGCCCGACGATCCCGCCCTGGCGATCGATCGCAAACACCTCGACCTGCACCTGCGCAGGCACCACGCTGCGGGCGAAATTCAGCGCATGGCGACATACCTCATCACCCAAAGCAATGCCCGCCGCACTGGCCATGGCCAAGGCTTGTTGGCTGGTGTTGGCCGCACGAATGCCTTGTTGCAATGCCGCGTCCGCGCCAATCGCTGCTGCCCACTCAGCCAGTTGCGGCAAGTCGATGCTCGAATGCCGTGAGTGCAGATCCATATGTCCGGCAGCGAGTTTGCTGATCTTGCCGAAGCCGCCACACAGGCTGAGTTTATCCACGGGTACCTTGCGCAGATGCTTGAGCACCGCGCCGACGAAGTCGCCCATTTCGATCAAAGCGATTTCCGGCAGGTTGTAGACCCGGCGCATGGTGTCTTCGCTGGCATTGCCGGTGCACGCGGCGATGTGCAGATAACCGTTGGTTTTCGCCACATCGATGCCCTGATGAATCGAGGCGATGTAGGCGGCGCAGGAAAATGGCCGGACGATGCCGCTGGTGCCGAGGATCGACAGGCCGCCAAGAATGCCCAGCCGTGGATTCATGGTTTTCAGCGCCAGTTCTGCGCCGCCCTCGACATTGACCGTGACCTCGAAGCCGCCGCCGTAGCCGGTTTCGGCGGCGAGCAAGGTCAAGTGATCGCTGATCATCTTGCGCGGGACCGGATTGATCGCCGGCTCGCCGACGGCCAATACGAGACCGGGTCGGGTCACCGTGCCGACGCCGACACCGGCGTTGAAGCGAATCCCCGGTTCGGCGGACAGTCGCACCTGTGAATAAAGCAGTGCGCCATGGGTGACGTCAGGATCATCGCCGGCATCCTTGATCGTGCCGGCCTCGGCGCCGCCCTCGCTCAGGCGACAGAACTCCAGGCGCATCTGCACCTGTTTGCCCTTGGGCAGCGTGATGTGCACCGCGTCAGCGCCGACGCCGGTGAGCAACAGGCGCGCTGCGGCGAGGCTGGTGGCGGTGGCGCAGCTGCCGGTGGTCAGGCCGCTGCGCAGGGGCGCGGGTTGTTCGGCGGTTTCGTCACGCATCAAGGGGTTTGACCAGTTCGAGCAAGGTGATCGGCAATGCCTGGCGCCAAGTGTCGAACTCGCCGAGCGGCTGCGCCTGGGCGACATGAATGCGCGTCAGTTCACCGCCGTATTGTTCACGCCAGTGCAGCAGGGTGACTTCGCTTTGCAAAGTCACCGCGTTGGCGACCAGACGGCCGCCGGGTTTGAGCTGTTCCCAGCAAGTCTCGAAGACGCCCTCGCGGGTGACACCGCCGCCGATAAAAACAGCGTCTGGACGTTCGAGGCCATGCAGCGCGTGCGGCGCCTTGCCGCGAATCAGTTGCAGGCCGGGCATGCCCAGCGCATCGCGGTTGTGTTCGATCAATTGCTGACGGCCCGCGTCGGCCTCAACCGCAATGGCGCGGCAACTCGGATGGGCGCGCATCCACTCGATGCCGATCGAGCCGCTGCCGGCGCCGACATCCCAGAGCAATTCACCAGGCGTTGGCGCCAGGCGAGCGAGGGTAATCGCGCGCACGTCGCGCTTGGTCAACTGACCGTCGTGACGGAATGCCGAATCGGGCAAACCGGCGAGGCGCGACTGGCTGACGACTCCCGGTTCGGCCAGACATTCGATAGCGATGACGTTAAGGTCAGCAACGGGCGCGTCTTCCCATTCATTGGCGGCGCGGTCAATGCGCCGCTCGGCGTCGCCACCCAGATGCTCCAGAACAGTCATGCGACTTGCGCCGAAACCACGCTCGCACAGCAGCTGCGCAACGGCTGCCGGGCTGCTGCCGTCATTGCTCAGCAGCAACAGACGCACACCGCTGAACAACTGCGCATTAAGCGCCGCCAGCGGGCGCGCCACCAGCGACACAATCGTCACCTCCTGCAACGGCCAGCCCAGGCGCGCCGCCGCCAATGCACACGACGAAGGCGCGGGAATGATCGACATCTCGGCGCTTGGTACCTGACGCGCCAGACTGGCTCCGACGCCGTAGAACATCGGATCGCCGCTGGCCAGCACGCAAACCGGCTCGCCACGCGATTCGAGCACCGGCGCGAGAGAAAACGGGCTCGGCCACAATTGCCGCTCGCCGCCAATGCACGGCGGCAGCAAATCCAGTTGCCGCTGGCCGCCGACGATCCGCGAAGCGCTCATCAGGGCACGCCGGGCGTTCTTGCCCAGGCCCTTGAAGCCGTCCTCACCAATTCCCACGATCGTCAGCCAGGGTGACATCTATATTCCTCTAAACGTGCCGTTCCGACGGGCAGACTTTTCATGCCGCCGGACAAAGCAGGCATAATACCGCGCCTTCGCCCGCGAAGCGCTTCTGCCACGCAACCGGTCAGCCCCTTGAACGAACGCCCGATGTCCACCGCCTTACGCCCCTCGGCCTGCCCGGGGTTGCTGCGTATCGTCCAGGCACTGGACGGCGGTATCTGTCGGATCAAGCTCGACGGCGGTTCGATCAGCGCTGATCAGGCCGATGCGGTGGCCACTGCCGCCGAGCAGTTCGCCAGTGGCGCGATCGAGGCGACCAATCGCGGCAATCTGCAGATTCGCGGGATCGGTGCGCAATCGGCGGCGCTGATCGAGCGCCTGCTCGCCGCTGGCCTTGGGCCAAAAAACGCCGCCGGCGATGATGTACGCAATCTGATGCTCAGCCCGACCGCCGGGATCGATCGGCAGATGCTGATCGACACGCGCCCGCTCGCCGAACAGATCCTTGACACCTTGCAAAGCCATCCGCGCTTCCACGAGCTGAGCGCCAAGTTCGCCGTGCAGCTCGATGGCGGTGAAGCGCTGGCGATGCTCGAGCATCCGCATGATCTGTGGCTGTCGGCGTGCGAGCGTGATGGCGACATCCTCTGGGCATTCGGTCTGGCCGGTTGCCCGACCGATCGCCCGCTCGGCGCCGTGACCCTGGACAACGCTCACGCGCTGGTGGTCGCGGTGCTGGAGTTGTTTCTCGACCTGGCCCGGCCAGAGCAAACACGGATGCGCCATCTGCTCGACGAGTTGCCAAGGCTCGCCTTTCTTGAATCGTTGCGCGAGCGCGTATTGGTCAAGGCGATCAGCAATTGGCAGCGCCCGACGTCGGCAGACGCGCTGCACATTGGCGCCCGGCAGCAAAACACGACGGATCGTTTTTACATCGGCGCGGTGCCGCCGCTTGGACGACTCGATCCGCCGATGCTGCGCGGCGCGGCGCAACTGGCGCGCCAATTTGGCGATGGCAGCCTGCGTTTCACCCCGTGGCAAAGCCTGCTGCTGCCGAACGTGAAGGCCACTGATACCGACGCAGTGCTTGAGCAGTTTCGGGCGTTGGGCCTGTTGGCGACCGCAGCCGAACCGCTGACCCGCCTGATCGCCTGCACCGGTGCCGATGGCTGCGGCAAAGGCCTGGCCGACACCAAACAGGACGCCCGGCAACTGGCGCCGCTGCTGCCGGCGGGACTCAGCGTGCACCTGTCGGGTTGTTCGCGCTCCTGCGCCGCCGCTCACTGCGCGCCAGCCACGCTGCTGGCCGTTGCCCCCGGTCGTTACGACCTCTACTTTCGCGATGCAGCTCAGCCTGGTTTCGGCTCGCTGCACGCCTGCAACCTTACTATTGAAGCGGCCGCGACCCTGCTCGACGCCCGCTCCCGGAGCCCCCTTGATGCTTGATTACATCCGCGACGGTCAGGAGATCTATCGCAACTCCTTCGCGATCATTCGCCGCGAGGCCAATCTGGCGCGCATCCCCACCGATCTGGAAAAACTCGCAGTGCGGGTGATCCACGCGTGCGGCATGGTCGAGGCCGTCGACGGTCTGCAGTTTTCCGAAGGCGCGGGCAAGGCCGGGCGCGATGCGCTGGCGGCCGGCGCGCCGATTCTCTGCGACGCGCGGATGGTCTCCGAAGGCGTGACCCGCACCCGTCTGCCGGCCAACAATCAAGTGATCTGCACCTTGCGCGACGACAGCGTGCCGGAGCTCGCTCGCGAGCTGGGCAACACCCGCTCGGCTGCCGCGCTGGAGCTGTGGCGCCCGCACCTTGCAGGCAGTGTGGTGGTGATCGGAAATGCGCCGACCGCGCTGTTCTATCTGCTGGAAATGCTCGACGCCGGCGCGCCGAAACCGGCGCTGATTCTCGGTTTTCCGGTGGGCTTCGTCGGCGCTGCCGAATCGAAAGCCGCACTGGCGGCCGACAGTCGTGGCGTGCCGTTCGTGATCATGCAGGGCCGCCTCGGCGGCAGCGCCATGGCCGCCGCCGCCGTCAATGCCCTCGCCACGGAGATCGAATGATGCAGGCCAAAGGACGTCTGATCGGCCTCGGTGTCGGTCCCGGTGATCCGGAACTGATTACCGTCAAAGCCTTGCGCCTGCTGCGCGAATCACCGGTGGTCGCGTACTTCGTGGCCAAGGGCAAGAAGGGCAATGCGTTCGGCATCATCGAGGCGCACCTGGTCGAGGCGCAGAATCTGCTGCCGCTGGTGTACCCGGTGACCACCGAGGCGTTGCCGGCGCCGCTGTCGTATGAGCAGGTCATCAGCGATTTCTACGACGAAGCCGCCGTGGCGGTGGCCGAGCATCTGGACGCCGGCCGCGACGTGGCGGTGATCTGCGAAGGTGACCCGTTCTTCTACGGCTCCTACATGTATTTGCATGACCGCCTCGCCAGTCTCTATGAAGCCGAAGTGGTGCCGGGCGTGTGCTCGATGCTTGGCGGCGCTTCGGTGCTCGGCGCGCCGCTGGTGTATCGCAATCAGAGCCTGTCGGTACTTTCCGGTGTGCTGCCCCATGACGAATTGAAACGGCGTCTGGCCGATGCCGATGCGGCGGTGATCATGAAACTGGGGCGCAATTTTCCCAAGGTGCGTCAGGTGCTGGAAGAACTTGGCCTCGCCGAGCGTGCGTTGTATGTCGAGCGCGCGACCATGGCCAATCAGAAGATCGTGCCGATGGATCAGGTCGAGCCGATGTCCTCGCCGTACTTCTCGCTGATCATCGTCCCGGGCGAACGGTGGCAAGGTTGATGAGCCAATCGACTCCCGCCATCGTCATTCTCGGCCAGGGCAGCCTCGCCACGGCGCGGCGGATTCAGCAGGTCTATCCGGCGGCGCAGATCCACGGCCTCGCCGGACGGGTCGAAGGCGCCGACAGCAGCTATCAGGAATTCGGCGCGACTCTGCGCGCGTTGTATCAACAGGACACGCCGATCATTGCCCTGTGCGCGGCGGGGATTGTCATCCGCACCTTGGCGCCGTTGTTGCTGGAGAAAGGCGCCGAACCGGCGGTGCTGGCTGTCGCTGAAGACGGCAGCGCCGTGGTGCCGCTACTTGGCGGGTTGGGCGGAGTAAACGTCATGGCCCGGGAGATCGCGGCGGCGCTGCAAGTGGCGCCGGCAATCACCACCAGCGGCGAATTGCGCTTTGGCACTTGCCTGCTCAATCCGCCGAGCGGCTATGCGCTGGCGGATCTGGAGTCAGGCAAACGCTTCGTTTCCGACCTGCTCGCCGGGCACAGCGTGCGTATCGAAGGCGCGGCGCCGTGGCTGGATCAGGCGCAGTTGCCGCAGGATCCGCAGGCGCAGCGCTCGATTCATGTGAGCAGTGCGCAGCGTGTGGCCAGCGCCGATGAATTGCTGATTTACCCGCGCAGTGTGGCGGTGGCGGTGACTGCTGAAGTGGCGGATCTGGCCAATGTCGTGCGCAATGCGCTGCATGCAGCCACCGTCGCCGTGCCGGCGCTGGCCTGTCTGGTGGCAGCCGACACTGACATGGCTTCGACGAACCTGCGTGAAGCTGCGCTCGAATTGGGCGTGCCCCTGCGCTTCGTCGCCGCGCAAAGCGATCTGCAAACCCTGGCCCGCGTTGCAGTGCCAGCGGCGGATGTGATCAGCGTTGAAAATCTCGCGATCGCGATTGCCGAGCAACCGCTGGACGTGTCGCAGATCGGCCGCCCGCGCGGTCGTCTCGCGGTCATCGGCCTGGGCCCCGGCGCCGCCGATTTGATGGTGCCCGCGGTAAAGGCCGAACTGGCCCGCGCCACCGATGTGCTCGGCTATGAAACCTACGTGCGCATGGCCGGCCCCTTCCGCGACGATCAGGTGCAGCACTGCACCGACAACCGCGAAGAAATGCAGCGCGCCCGCCACGCCTTCCGCCTCGCCGCCGAGGGGCGCTCGGTGATCGTAGTGTCTTCCGGCGACCCGGGCGTATTCGCCATGGCCGCTGCGGTGCTCGAAGCTCTGCACGAATCGGATGACCCGGCGTGGCACAGCGTCGATCTGGAAATCCTGCCGGGTGTCTCCGCGTCACTGGCCACCGCCGCTCAGGCCGGTGCGCCGTTGGGGCATGACTTCTGCGTGATGTCGCTGTCGGACAACCTCAAGCCGTGGTCGATTATCGAGAAACGTCTGGATCTGGCCGCCGAAGCGGACCTGGCGCTGGCGTTCTACAACCCGATCTCCCGCGCCCGTCCGTGGCAACTGGGTCGGGCACTGGAAATTGTTGCCCGGCACCGCACGCCGCAAACCCCGGTGGTCCTGGGGCGTGACATCGGGCGCCCGGGGCAGACATTGCGCACCACGACGTTGGGCGCATTGACCGCAGATCAGGTGGACATGCGCACGATGGTATTGATTGGCTCTTCGACCACGTGCACGTTCACCCGCGCGAGTGGTGGACATTGGGTGTACACGCCACGTTGGTACGGTGAAAAGCCGATTTCATGACATTGCCGGTGTTGTGGCAGAGGGAAGTTGTAAATAACTTCTCTCGTCGTGACATCAGGTCAACACTTGCGAAGTTGAGCCTCTACTTTAATACAAGGCCATGCTCTTTACGGGGGCGTGGCTTTTTGTCATTTATGGCAGAAGAAAAAACGGGCGAAGTTGTTGCTGAATCATGCGGCTGTCGCATTGGAATGTTGATCGATGTTTCATTCGACATTATTTGAGCTTGTTCAAGTTTGAGTGCCCCGTACTTCCTCACTAGTTTGTTGCGACTCAGGACTATTGAATCAAGGAAGAATGCGGATGAGTACTACGCAAAGCCATGCCGACGAACTTACGTTCACCTCGGCTGCAGAATATTCAACCCTCAAGGATGTATTGAGCGAGTTTGCCGGGTCAGGCGAGTACGCGGCGCTGGCCGAGTCTCATGAAGTTGCCAGCAACACCGCCGCGGTGGTTGAAAAACTGTTGCCGGTGAAACTGTTTCAGGAACGACTCGAGGCCTTGCTGGATCGCAAGTCTACCCCGCTGCCCATGGGCATCCACGGGATACGAAGCCGGTTGAATCGCTATGTGGCGAGATTGGCAGCGACGGTGGACATGCTCAACGGCGTCGCCCGGCCCGTGCCGAACATCATGCATTTCGTTTGGGTCGGCGGCAGTGAGGTCGGCGCCAATCAGCGCGATTTCATGAACATCTGGCGCCAGGTGCTGGAGCCGCAGGGGTATCGGTTCAATCTCTGGTACGACAGTGATGCACTGCTCGCTTTTGAGATGAACAGGGTGATTCTGGACAGCGCAAGAGCGGATGCGATGGCGTCGGGAGGCGACCAGGTCACCTCGCCCGACCAGTTGTCGCAGATGATTGAAGACCGCGCGCGGGCATTGAAACATCAGATGTTCGACTTCCTGAACCAGCCGCAATGGGCTGGTCGGGCGGACGAGGCGCGTATCGAGCTGATGGTTCGCGCTTACGGCAAGGATCACGCGACGCTCGAGGCGTTCCGGCAGCGGTGCCTGGAAACGCATCAGGCCATGGCCGGCACGGACCTGCAGCTGCGTGACGTTCGCCACGAGTTCGCCGGGCACTTTTTAGAGGATGTCTATCAACGCGAAGTGTCCCTGCGCGGCAATTTCGCCGCCGCGAGCGATGTCGTGCGGCTGCAGGCCGAGTATCTGCAGGGAGGGCGTTACAGCGACATGGATTACTTGCCGCCGCTGGCCAAGACGTTGGGCGGCGTGGATATCAGCGGTTTTGATGACAAGCAGCGACTTTGGGTCTTGAAACTGTTGCTGGATCACAATCAAGCGTTGATGCCCGGGCGGGATCGGAACCGTTATACGGCGATTACCGGGAAAGTTCCCGCTCGGCATGAAGAGGCGCTCACCACTTTTGCGCGCGGTAAACCCGGGATTCAGCAGATTTTCGTCGCACCACAGGACAACCTTGTGCCGCACGATGCCCTTCGCCTGGGAACCGCCGAGGGCCGTGCCGATCGCGGAGAAATGAATGCGCATTTCATCGCTCATCCGGGCAGCGCGATGACCCTGGCTTACATGCAGATGATCCGGGTCAATTATGACTGCCTTCTAGAGGCGGAGCGCCGCTTGCTCGCGGCCGGCATCGATATTGCGGACCAGGCACGGGCGTTGCCAGTCATTCAAAATGTGGTCAATGAAGCGGCGTCGGCGGGCAAGTTTCCGAAATCCAGTATTCACTATGCTTCAGGGAAGTTGACCGAGGCGATCTGCACTTATTATCGGGACGGTATTCGAGTCAATGCCGTGGGCACCATTACGCTTACCGGGCCGGGTGCGGGGGCGGCAGGACATGTCAGATACATCGAACAGCGTGTGCCAGCCGATCAGATTGATAAGGTTCGTGATCGCCTCAAATTGCTTGAGGGCTATAACGTTTATACGGAGGAGGAGCGGATCTCCGGCTGGACAGTGGGTGGCGATGAAAACAAGTGGCTTGAGAACGAGCAGGAAAAATGGCGCAGCGGCAAACTCAAGTCACGTTACGTCGGGCAGTTGGCGGATCTGCTGAGGCCGCAGACGCTGACCTTCAAACAAGGCTGGCCGGTGATCGAGGGCAAGCCAGTGCTGTTGACCTCGGTGCTGCAACAGCTGATGGATGACTTGGGCGAACCGTTCATTCGCGCAATGAAAGACAAGTTGAGCGGCGACATCACTTTTACCCAAGCGTTTTCCATCGGTTTCGATACCCGCCAGCAGATTCTTGCCCAGCCTGCTTTTGAATTGCCGCCGTCTCTCGGTGCCGAGTCCACCAGTAACCTGAACGAACTGTTGGTTCGGGTGGCCCGCGGCTCGCTTGTTGTCGAACAACTCAGCCCGTTGCTGCGCGTAATGCTGGGTGGGATGTTCGGCGCGGCGAGTCTGGATATCGATGGCTTTGCCGGTGCATGGAAAGAGCTGTCGAGCCTCGCCGCGCGAACCGCCGACGATGGGCTGTTTGCCCGCTACAACGCTATCGAAAATGCCTTGCGCCAGTCCGCGTCACCGGCCTTCAAGGCTGGCCTGGCAAGCGCTGAACCGTCCACCACGTACACGGCCCGCGAACTCAAGGTGCGCGCCTTGAGCGATCCATTGACGGTGCGTCAGTGGGGCGAGCGTATCGCCCGGATCAACAGTACGGCGCGCCGTGAATATCACGGGCAGATTCTGCGCAGCGGTGAGGCGGTTCGTACCGAACTGTTTGACGCAGGCGCCATTTCCGCGAGGAAGGTGCCGCAGGATCTGCTCATGACCACGCCGGGCGATCCAGGTCGTCGCTGCTATCCGCTGGCACTGATGGTGGCGGCGGCGCTGGTCGGTGGCGAAGCGGCCGAGCGAGCCCTGATCGGCCGGGTGGCGAATGTCAGTCACGCTGCAGAGGACGCCGACTCGCGGGCTTTGCTGGCGGCGCTGGACGAATTGCAGACGGAGCCGCTGACAGCTGTCGGCAAGCTCCAGGGCCATCAGAGCCTGGACACCATCGTACAAGCGCTCGAGGCGAAAAGCGCTTCGACCGTCATGCTGCTCGACACCGGCAATCACGCGCTGCTGATGGCTAAAATAGTGGCAGGCAGCCAGACGGTCTACCGGTTTTACGAGCCGAATTTCGCGATCTACGGATTTGCACGGGTAGAGCAGCTTAAAGAGGGCATGCAGCGTTACCTGAGCAGAGATGAGGGAGCGATGGCCCGGTTATACGGTCTCGCGGAGGGCGACCGTGCGCGGTTCAATGTTGTCGAGCTCGATACCACAGCAATCGCGGACAAAACGCTGTTGACGAATACGCGGCTGGACAGCTTTTTGCACAACGCGCCGATTGTCGATCCCCGGGGTACTTCGGTCTGGGAAAAACAAGCCGTTGCACGCCAGCGATCGCTGAGTGAAAACGCCCGGATGGGCGCCAGCCTTGCGCAACAGGATGCACGTTACTGGGCTCAGACATTCGAACAGGCCACCGGTCAGCTACGTGCCGATAACAGGTTGGGCGCAGAGTATCTGCCGCTGCTGGAAACGCTGCAGAAGAATCCTGACGCGGGTTATAGCGTGACGCTGGTGGATGCGCGCGATCCGCAAAACGCCCGGGTCGTCACCACCACCGACGCGCGCTTTGGCAAAATCCAACAGCATATCCAGCGTCTGGTGAAGACCCTTGCCGGCAAACCTGCGACAGCGGGCGAGGCCGACGGCGGCAGTCGGTTGAGCTTTGCCTTCGCGATCCAGACGCTGATTACCGAGATGCGCCATCGTGAATACCAGGCCGGGGCAGAGCAGGTGCCGGCGTTGTCGATTGCGCTGCAGGTGCAGGTCTATGTCAGTTACGCCCAGTTAGGTTATGGCGTACTGAACGATGCGGTACAGATCGTCAGTCTCGTCCGTCAGGTGGCTGCCAGTGAGCAGGCCCTGGCGCTGCGCCAGTCATCGCTGTCCGGGCGGTTGCTGGGCCGGGCCACGGTCGCGGCCGGGATTGTCTTCTCCGTCGTCAACATAGGTTTTGACCTCTACGGCCTGGCAGTGGCAACCAATCAGGAACAGCGTTCACGGTTGGCCACGCAACTGGTGTTCAATGTCGCGGCCCTGGCGCTGGACATCACCGCATTGGCGGTTGGCGGAGCGGTAGGCGGTGCCGCAGCGATTCTGTCGGTACCGCTGCTCGGCGTCGGCATCGGCGTGGCGGCGATCGCCAGCAACCTGGGACAGATCAGCGACAAGGCCAAAGGCGTGGGCGCACACTTGCGCAAGATCCAGGACGCCTACGGCCCCGGCGTTTACACACGCAAGGACGGTGCGCTTAGTTTTGAGCCCGAAGCGGTCATCACCGAACTGGACTTGCAAAACAACCGGATCCGCTTCGACAGTCAGAAGTTCTACCCCATGGATCGCGGCGGCCTTGAGCTGCCGCAGTTCAACAATCACCCGACGCGACTGCACCAGGCGATCGATATCCGCCAGACGCTCGGATTGCCGCAAGTGGTCAGTCTGATCCGGCCGGCGCCCGGTGATGTACAGACGGTGGTGCTACCGTGCACACCGCAGTGTTACTTCGGTTATGAGTACCAGGTCGGCACGTCCGGTTATGCCTATGAGCCACAGCCTGGCGAGTTGGAGCGTGAGCCCCGGCAAGCAAGCGAAAAGGCCTCATCGGGTCTGCTCAACGCCTTTTTGCCATTTGGCGGGTTGGCTGACGAGCTCAGCGAGCCATTCATGCAAACCTGGTATCCGAGCCTGCGCAACCGCACCGTGAACAAACTGGAATACGACGAGCATGGCAACCAGCGTTTCTATTTCTTCGCCAACACGCCGATCCCGCACATTCTCTACAAGCTATACCCGTTCAATAAACCCACCCGGATTGTCGTGACGCTGGACGAGCAGGTGCGCCAGTTGCTGGTGCCAACCTTGCCGGCGGAGTGGAAAGGCTGCATTTCCTACGAGATCTTCACCCGCTCGCCGGGGGCTCGCCAGCTCTGGTTGACCCCCGGCCTGGTGGCCGTTTCCCTGCGTAATTACGCGGCGACCCAGTGGGTGCTTCATGCGCCGTGGGTCAGCGAAAACAGAGTGCGATTTGCAGAATCGTTCCTCAGTGTCGATGGAATACGGATTGAAGGTCAGGTGGACTTCATCCAGCTCAACAATGGCGAGATGTTCAATCTCGACTGGAAAGAACAGCGGCTGCTGCTGGTGTCGGTCACCCAGGAGCAACAGGATTCGCAGGCTGCGCTGCTGGCACGGATTCGAAAGCGGGTGGCCGAGCGACGCGTTTCGGCGGCTTACGTGCCGTTATACAAATTTCGCGTGCCGATGAGCTTCGCCCCTCGCCACCTGCTGGTCACCGCCTTTTATGACTGGCGCATGCGCGGCTGCTGTATGCGCGCAACCTGCCCGAAAATGTCAGTGACGACGTTGCATTGGCTGCGGCCAACGCCGGGCAGGCATGGTTTTACCATCCCGAGCATGCGACGGTCTGGCGGGTCGATGCGATCACCGGCACGGTCAACCATCGCTACCGACTGATGAACCCTGCCAGTGGTGCAAGAATCATCGGTTGTGAGCAGACGGCCGACGGCCTGCGCGTCCGGCAAAAGATGCTTGAGGTCAACGGTGGGGTAGAGACCACGTTCGAGTACCAGCTGTCGGAGTATTCTGTAGTGCTTACCGGCATTCATACCTCAGCCGCCTGGAGCGATTACACACCGAGGCGTACGGCGGCTTACTGGCGTTCCCTGGTGGATCGCTTCAAGACGCCGCGCACCTATGCCGATGGCACGTCTGGCATGGCGTCGAGTCTGAGCGCATGGGGCTGCGCCGGGTTCGTGCAGATCCGCAGCCATGAGCAGCAAACGTTGCGGGATCTGGGCTGGATCCGCCTGGCTGACCAGTTGCATTTCCAGTTGGCCCACAGCACCGGGCTGAAGCTGGACACGGTTCTGCTGAGCTGGAATGACGGTTTGGGTGATCAACCGCTGTTCTACAGCAAACAGGCCCGATTGCTGCGCCGCGGGGCTGAATCGGCGGATGGGCAAGTCATCGCCGAAGATGTTATCGATGTCAGCTCATTCGCTGAACGTTATATCGCCACCCGGAAAGACGGTCGGCTGTTTGAGGTCGACAAGCGAGGCGAGTTGCAATTCGTTGGCGTCGGCCTGCACTGGCTGCGCAGCAATACCGACTGGCTCGCTGCGTTACCGGCGCTGGCCGATGCCCATCGAGATGCGCCGTTTGCGATCATCGGACTGAGCAATGTTTCCGGCCTGCACTCAGTGGCGGCGTGGTGTATCGGCGCAAAAGTGCTGCTCGCCGATGTCGGTGAAGGTAAAGAGCTGGCATTGCTCGGGCTGACCCCGGACAACCAGGCCGCCTGGTTGCTGGATGTCTCGGCCGGGCAGCTCTATCGCCAGACGCTGGTGCAGATCCAGGCGTTGCGCGCAGCGTTTGCCAACGGGCAGCGGTTACTGGATCGCACGTTATTGCCAATGGCGGAAAAAGTCTGGGGGCAATGGGCATTCGCCGAGGTGGTGACGCAGGGGCAAGGATTGCTCGGCCGCACCCGCCAGGGGGTGAACCTGGAGCTGCTCGATCAACAGCCGGCCCGTATCGTCGGCGTCGAAAAACAGTGGTCGTTTATCGCCGGGCAGACCGCCGAGCAATTACAGGCCCGCTTGAAGGCGTTATTGAGCGGCCAAGCCCATGCAGCGGTTTTGCAGGTCGAAGACTCTATGGGGCGCTACAAGTACTTCGTGCCGGAACTGGATCGACTCTTCGATGTTTCGGGCCGGGCCGATGGTCAGTGGTCGGAGTTTCTTGGCGCGCGCAACACGTCGGTGGCGATGCTGTTCGACCCGATTGACAATCTGATCTACAGTCGGGGAGCGGTGAACGGTATCTGGGTAAAAGACAGTTACGCCCGGCGCGAAGGCGAGATCCTGGCGCTCGATGTGAGTGGTGAGGTCACCGATCTTATGGCAATGCTGCCTGACGGAGTCGAAAAACTGATTCTGACCTTTGGTGCCAAGGCATTGAGCTACCGGATCTCGGAACAAGCCTGGCAACGGCTGGACTGCATCGTGGTCGATCGCCAGGTCCCGCAAGGCGCTGCCGACATGCGTGTCTGCACTCTGGTGCTGGACATGGTTGCTGCCGAGCATTTGTTGGTGTCGCTGGTCGACGGGCAACTGGTGTTCTCGGATCCGGACACGGCCCACAGTCTGATCGTGCGTAACGTCACACCCGGCAACGACGAGTCGGGCCGGCCGATGCAGATAACCATCAGGCTTGGCGGGGTGGATTACCAGCGAGGTGTCGAAGAGTGGCTCAACGCGCTGTCACAAGTACATCCCGATCAAGAGGTGGCAACTCTTGAGAGACTCATCAAGCAACTTTCCTGAGATATAAGTCGAAACTTAAAAGTTGAAAATGGTCGTGAGCGGAAGTTTGCGACCATTTTTTATTTAATGGGTTTGTTTGTTTGCGATTGTTTGCATGCTAAAGATATTGAGTGGCTCGCTGAAATATATGGAAAGCGAATGATCTGGTTTAAGGCAGGGTTTTAAGTTGCGCATGATTTCTGAAAATAATTGAGTTGTTTCTTTTTTGTGTTTGGCCATTTTAATGATTAGCGTGGCGCTCGGTACAATTCAATCGAAGGACTCCGAGGACGTTATGCGAAATATTGAAGTGTCAGCTGATAAGACTTTTGTCAACTTTGCAGAGCTCTTTACACGTAGTGATTTTGAACAAGCGGTATTGCTGCACAAAAACACCAGGCACTACGATGCGCTGCTGCGATATTACGCTGCTTGTGTTGCTGCCAAGGATTCGAAACAGTTGCTTGAGCCCTTGCGGCTGTTACGTCAGACGCTGGAGCCATTGCAGGGGCCGGGCCGGGTGAGGCGCGAGATGGAATCTGCGGGTGCCACCGATCAAAGGACCGGCCCGGATCTGACACGCATTTATGAGCGGGTCGAAGCCTTCGAGTCGCGTGTTCATGCAGGAAACGAACTGCTGAAAACCATGCCGACAGAAGTTGCAAAAACGCTGCACTTCGTCTGGCTCGGGGGCGGACTTGGCGATATCCAGCGTGATTACCTCAATGTCTGGAAACAAGTACTCGCCGGGCAGGGTTACACGCTCAACCTCTGGTACGACAGCGATGCGCTGCTGGCCTACCAGACCAACAAATTGATGGTCGAGGCTGCCAAGGCCGATGCCCTGGCCGGCGTCGGCGATAAATCGGTCGATGAAAATACGCTGGCTGACCTTTACGAAGAGCGGGCCATTGTTCTCAAGCGGCAGATGCAGGCACACCTCAATGAGGCTGTGGCCAAAGGACTATCGGCCGATGACGCACGGATCGATCTGCTGGTTCGCGCCTATGGCCAGGACGCGGCGTCGTTGCAGGCACTGCGCGAGCAGAACCGTCGCACCCTGCAAGGCATGGCCGGAGGCAATCTGCAGTTGCGCGACCTCGACGCTACGCCTGCGCCCTTGCAGCTTCAGAGCCACTATGAGCAGGAGATGCGTTTGCGCGGCAATCTGGCGGCAGCGTCGGATATCGTGCGGGTCGAAGTGCTGTATCGCGAGAGCGGCTGCTATGCCGACGTCGATAACTTGCCGCCTCTGGTAGCGAAGATGGCGGGGGTGGATCTCGAGGTTCTGCACGTCGACGCTCGCCTGGGTATTGTGCAATTGCTGCTCAACCACAATCCCGATTGGATGCCGGGCCGTCAGCCCTCCAACAGCTATGCCAAGAGCATTCCGGCAGAGCACTATGCGGCGTTTGAGGCTTTCGCCAAGAGCCGTCCGGTATTGAGCCAGGTTTTCCAGGCACCGACCGATCTGCTGGCTCGCCCCTTCATGTTGCGAGCGGTCGCCGAAGGCAGTTCGATGACCAATGCATTCCTGATGGCCCATGCCGGATCGGCGACACTGCAAGCGGTGATCGACCGTATCCGCTTCAACTATCAGCTGGTCGATGACACCCTGCGTCTGGCTGCGCAGCGCGGTGTCGCACTGACTGACTTTGAAGGTGTATTGCCGCTGGCACAGACGACTCTGGAACAGACCTACGGCCCGCTCCGCGAACTGCCGAACCAGGAAGAAATCCTCGCAGGCTTTCTCGCCAGCGCGGCTGCGAGCTATTTCAGTGACGGCATCCGGCGCCAGAGCGAAGGCACCATCTACCTGACCGGCCCGGGCGCGATACGCGATGCCATGGCCGACTACGCCCGATTGCACTTCACCCCGGCGCAGGCCGAGGCGATCCGCACCGAGGCCGCCATTGCGCGCTACGCCTCGGTCAATCGCGCCACCGAGGAAGAACTGGATCACTCCTGGAAGGACAACGCGACCGATCCGGTGAGATGGGTCGAGGATGAGCAGGCGCGCTGGAAGCAAGGCCTTTATCCCACTCGCTACAAAGGCGATGTTGGTCAATTGCTCACGGGTTCGACCATTGAATTCGAACAGGGCTGGCCAATGATTGAAGGGCGGGCGGTGGTGCTGACCGATATCTTGCAACGCCTGGTCGACGGCTTGGATGATCGCTTCGTCGAGGCCATGCGTCAGGGCCTCGACGTGACGATTACGTTCGATGATCCGCTGCCCCTGAGTTTTGCCGATCGCCAGCGCATCAGGAATCAGCCGGTTGGCGCGCAACCGGCGGCTTTTCCGCATGACAGCCGATTCCTGAGCCTGGGACTGGATGAAGTGCTGAGCGCGATGGCCCATGGTGAGTTGACACTGGCCAAGACATCGCCACTGCAGCGCCTGGCGCTGGGCATGTTGCTGGGAATCGATTCGCTGCACGGCCAACGCTTCGAAGCCCACAGCGGTGAACTCGATAACCTGGCCAACAGCGTCCGTGATCTGGGTACTTCGAGTCGCTACGCCGTCATTGAACGACACCTGTATACCCGCAAAGACGCAGCGTTCCTGGACGGGCTGGTCAGCGATATCGTGGAACCGGCAGCGTCGGTCAGCGCGCTGGACCTGAAAAAAGCGGCGCTGATGAAAGCGCAGACCCTGCAACAGTGGGGGCGTTACGTGGCGCAGATCCAACAAGTGGCCGTGCTGGAACATCGTTTGCAGATTGCCCGGCAGATGGATCAGGTCTTCAGTCAACTCGACGTCAGCGGCGTGCAACCGGTGCCGCAGGATCTGTTGCTTGATGGCGTTGGCGAGTCCATCGGCGGGCGTTGTTACCCTCTGGCCTTGATGATGGCCGCGGCTTTTGCGACGGGCGGAACGGCTTTCCATCACCTGCGCCAACGTTTTTACCTGGCCGTCCTTGAGCCGCTGCAGAATGATTCGATTGTTTTTGTGCAAGCGCTGGAGGAACTGCGCGGGACCCAGTTGAGTGAGGTGGGCAAGACGCTGGCGCGTGCCGATCTGAGCCAGGTCACCGCCGCACTGGAGCGTCATGCGGGCACCCGGACGCTGATGTTCAACTCGGACAATCACTCGATGCTGTTGGCGAAAACGGTGGTGGGTGAAAAGGTTCTCTATCATTTTTACGACCCCAATTTCGGGGTGTTCGAGTTCGAGAGTGCTGCCATGCTCAAGCGAGCGCTTGAGCACTTTTTCCTGAAGATGGGCATGGCCAAATATTACGCGGCCTATGGTGGCGAAATCCGGCCTACGTTTGACCTGATCGAGTTGCAAGGCGAGCAAGTGGCGGCGTTGTCATTGTCCGCCGGTTTCGAGGTGGCGAAGATGCTCAAGGGCGAGCCATTGCCCGGGCAGCCAGCGGGCAAGCTGCGCCAGCGTATGAACAGCGCCCATGGTCGATCACTGGTCGACAATTCCCGTCTGGGCGCCAGCCTGCTCGGGTTGGACAGTCATTGGTGGAGCGAGCAGATCGCCAGCGCGACGGCGACGCTGCAAGACCTTCATGCTTCGGTCACCCCATTGGTGCCGTTGTTCGAAACCCTGGAGGTCACCCCCGAGGGCCAGTATCGAGTGAGTCTGATCGACCCGGCGCAGCCGGAACGGGTGGTGCAGGTTGTCAGCGACGACCACCGATTGCTACGGATCAAAAACTGGTTGTCCGAGCAGTTTTCAACGCTGGCGCGCAAACCGCCTGCAACCGGTGCGGTGCTCGATCCGACGGAGGTCGGCAGTGTCCATACGCTCAATGCCGGTTTCGCGATCCAGGCACTGATGAACGCCTTGCGCGGACGCGAAGGCGAGGGACGCACGCTGACCACCGCCGTACGTCTGCACGCTTACCTCAACTACGCGCAGTTGCTGCATGGCAACGTCGTGGATGTGGTCGGGCTGGTGCAGCTGGTCAAAACCGCGCTGGGCGAAGAAAAGATCATTGCCCGCACTTGTGCATCGGTTGTCTCGGAAGCGTTGGGGCATGCCGCCAATGAAGGTGTCGGGGCCGTGCTGGGACTGGCCAATGTCGGTTTTGACATTTATCAGTTGGTGACCGCCGCAAACGATGTTGAAAAAGCGCAATACGGTACGCAGCTGGCGTTTGACTCCGCCAGTCTGGCATTGACGGCCGGTGGAGTCGGAGCGGCAGTGGCTGGCGCGTCGACTGCCGCCGCGGTGCTGGGGGGCGCCGGAGTGATCCTGGGCGGGTTGGCTGTGGGAGTGGCGGCGCTCGCGCAAGGGTTCGCCGCTATCGCACGCAACGCTCAGGAAGTCGGGGCATTTTTCGCGGATCTGCAAGAAGCTCATCACGGCGTCGGCTATCGCTTCGATGACGCCCTCAAAGCGTGGGTGGTGGCGCCGGCGTTGGTGGTCAAAAGAATTGATCTGCTCGCCACTGCGCTGATACTCGACAGTCCCAGGCTTTACCCGTTACGCGACCACCTCGGTGTGCCGGATTTCGACGCTGACTACTCTCGGGCGATCAATGTGCGCCAGCACCTGGACTTGCCCGGGCAGCTCTCGTTTGCACCGGCCAAGGGGCAAGCCATCGTCCTGCCGTGCACCCCCGAGACCTGTTATGGCTATGAATACAAGGCGTTGCCGTTTGCTTCTTCGCGGCACGACCGCGGTTTCGACATCGCCCGCCGCCTGGAAAAAAGGCAAGCCAACGGCGAATGGCTGTTCCTGTTTTCGTTCTACTCATTTCCTTCTCACTACATCGTCAACCGTCTGCTTCCCCAGTATCGCGACACCGTTATCGAGGTTGTTCTGGATCCGGCTGAACGCACTCTGGTGGTCCCGTCGCTACCGCGTGCCTGGAAAAATCACGTGTCGTACAAAATTTTCGGCAGTGGCGCACATTGCACGTTGGCGCTCAATCCAGACGCTCACATCGAACTCGTGTCGTCGAGCCAGCACTTTTCCAGATGGATGCTGGAGGCCGCCTGGGCACGCGAAAGTGATATCCGGATCGAGCGCCTGGGCGATCTGTACATCGGTAATGTGCACGTGAAAGTGAGCGGCCATGGACGTCACTCGCTGCTGATTCGCACGGGCGATCAACAAACGTTCAGCGTTGACCGTGGCAAGCGTCAGTTGGATGTCCTCCAGCAAAGCGCACCGGAGGGGCTGGATGAGCAAGCGTTGCTGACGCATTTCCGAGCGCTGGCCCAAGAGCATCGTCTGGTGCTGCCGTATACGCCGGTGCATGACTGGCTGATTCCGTTCGAATCGCCGCAGGCGCCGCGCTCCACCACGGCCTGGTATGACGCTCGGGAAGACCGCTTCCTCTATATTCGCAACGAAGAAATCGCCGATACCGAAGATGCGCAACTGGCCCTGGTGGCTGATGGGTATGCGTATTTCTATCTGGCGGACAGCTATGACATCTGGCAGGTCGATGCCGTCAGCGGATTGCTCAGGTATCGCTATCGGTTGATCCTGGCTGAGGGCGAAAGCGTGATTGGTCCTGTCGAGATGGATGCCCATGGCGTGATTCATGTCGTGCAGACTGTCACCGATGCCCATGGCAGACCCCGTCGGTTCAATTACCTGATCCATCGGCAGCAATTGCTGGTGAGTTCCGTCACCCACGAGACGGCGCCTGAGCTGCAGGCGACCCTGTTCGCCAGCGCGACCCTGGCCGACTGGTCATCGGTGCTGGGCAAGTACGCAGCGCTTCGTCACGTTGCTGAGCGGGACGGTGAAACGACCGTCGACTGGCAACCGGCGACGTACGTTTCCGTCAGTTGGACATTCGCCACGGACAAGCGCGATATCGTCTGGATTCGCAGTCTCGACCGTTTGTTGATTCATCCGCTGCCCTCGGCCCATCACGCCCTTGGCTGGCCGGATTCGATCAGGAATCTGACGGATCTGGTGTTGCTGCCGATGACGGAGCAAGAAAATGTCTTTTTCATTTACAACCGTCTGGACCAGACCCTTTGTCGCCGACAGCGGGTTGTGGCGCAGGGCGTCGAGCAGTGGTCGGATCACTGGGTGCAGCCGCCAGGGCTCAAACAAGTCATGGCGGTCGAGAGCGGCTATCTGATACTCGATGACGAGGGACGACTCTTTAATCTGACTGCGCAAGGCGAGTGGCCTCTCTATGCTGTCGGCGAGCAGTGGCTGAAAAATCACAAGCACTGGTGGCTGACGCTGGAGCTACTTGCCAAACGTTATCCGGTGGACAGTTTTGCGATCGTTGGTTTACGCAATCTGGCCGGTGACGGCAACCTGAATGCCTGGTGTGTGAACGGCCGCCTGCTCCTCTGCGATCCGGGGCGCGACGTTGCAGTGCGCTTGCTGGGCATGGCCTCCGATAATCGGGCGGCCTGGCTGTTCAATATGTCCACGGGTGAAATCTGGACCCAGGGGTTCGTTGAACCACAGCAGCTTGTGCGGGCGTTTGGTGAGGGGCTGCGACTGTTGCACAGTGACGTTCTGCCAATTCCTGTGCGGGCGTGGCGCGACTGGCGGTTTACCGACGTCAGGGTCGAAGGCTCCGGCTTGCGCGGTACCACCGTCGACGGCGTATCGCTGCAACTGGGCCATCAGCAGACAGCCCGGGTTACCGCTGTCGACCGTCGTTGGGTGGCGGCACAGGGCGAGCGTCTGATCGAGCACATGCAAGCCTTGTTGGCCAGGGTCGACCACGAGGCTTTTGTGTCTGTGGAAGCCGCGCCTGGCCATTTGCAGTGGTACGACGTGCACAGCGCTCGTCTGGTGAGCATTGCCGTCGACGACATGCCTGGGGACGTTGTCATGCTGGGCACCCGCAATCAGACAAGTGTCTTGCTGCACGAGCGCGGGAAGGGCACGGTGCAGGTGTATCCGGACATGCACATCTTCGGGCCGTTCGACTACCTTCAGCGCGATGCACAGGTCATGACCCTTGAAGGCCACGACAAAATAAATGATCTGCTACCGCTTATTGCCGATGACGTCAGCACGCTCGTCGTGCGATTGGGGCAGGGGGGGATTACCTGTTATCTGTCGAAGGCCGCCTGGTCGCGACTGGACTCGGTCATCGTTGACTGTCGCCATGCGCCGGGGCAGGCAACTACGATCCCGGGCAAGTTGATCTGGGACTTCGACACGCCGGACAACCTGCTGTTCGAGATCGTTCAGGACCATCTGCTCATCGTGGATCCAGCCAATGAGCACACGCTGATATTGCGTGATGTGTGCTCATCCGATCCGTTATTGCGCGGGGAAGTGTTCCTCGCCTTCAAAGCCCGGCAATCCCTGCCGGTCTCTGCGTTGGTGCGGCAACTGCAGGCCATGAAAGGGCGCGCTGGCAGCGTGACATTCGGGGCGATGACCGCTGAGGCGGCCATCGCCGGCTAAGCTCGCCTCAAGGCAAAACGCCGCGAACCATGCTGTTCGCGGCGTTTTTCTGTCGACTACGGTTTGTGGCCCTGATTCATGGCACCAGATAGCCCTTGACCCCGGTGAAGATGATCTGCGCTGCCAGAGCGCAAACAAACAGCCCCATCAAACGGCTGACGATCTGCAAACCCTGATCGCCGAGAATCCGCTCGATGCGGTTCGACAGATACAGCACCACGCCGACGGTGAAACTGGCCAGCGCGATACTCATGATCGCGGTGAGCTTGTCGTCCCAGTGCGGCTGACTGACGCCCATCACCAACAAGGCGCCGATGGTGCCGGGGCCGACGGTCAGCGGAATGGTTAGCGGCACGATGGTCACGTCCTGCTGCACATTGTCGCTTTGCACCACGGACTTGCCTTGTGCCATGCCCAACGCCGAGATGAACAGCACACTGCCGGCGCCGATCCGGAAGGCATCCACGGTGATGCCGAACACATCGAAAATCACCCGCCCGAACAGGTACAGCAAGACGCTGGAGATCAGCGTGGCGATCGCCACTTTCCAGGCCAGGCGCCGTTGTTCCTTGCGCGAATAACCACGGGTCAGGCTGATGAAGCAGGACAACACGAAGAACGGGCTGTAGAGCACCAGCATCTTCAGGTAAACGCTGAATAACACGTGGAGCATGGTTTCGGCTCGCGGCAGGAAAGTGTGGGAAGGAGTCTATCAGTCGTTCAATGACTTGTGGGTGTCATGAATTCAAAGTCTTCTGATGTTGTTGACTTAGTGATTGTTAGTTGGCTTTTAGTTTGTTTGGTAATTGATGTTACATGTTTTGGTTTGTTGTCGGTTAATGGTTTGGTTATGGTTGTTTTCACAAGTTCATGAGGGCTTGTTTTAATAAGGATAAGGAATCCATGATGAATAACCAGTACATTCAAAAAGCCTATATTTCCAACTGCATTGGCAGTTTGCAGGAATATCAAATTGATCAGCCTGCCGCTATTAAAAGTCGCAGTCTTGCTCTGGGTATCAACTCGGGCGACGTGGTCGAGGCTCCCGATAAAGCCGCTGTTGTTGGTGAAGGTATCCTGTCCTTCTCGGGTGGCCTCAGCGATCAGAATCGATCCGATGCGCAAAACGCCTTTCTTTTCGCAAGTCTGGTAGCAAACAAAAAGTATCCGCTGGAACATCAAGGCCAGGAATGGTATCTGTTGTTCCGCGAGGTCATGACCAACGCAGGCTGGGCACCGATCAGCAAATTCTACAGTGACCTGGAAGTCGCTGGCACCAGTGTCCGGATGGATAAACTGGTGCTGGAAATTCTTAGCTCGGTCGTTGCTGGCGTCGCCGTCCCTGGCCCCTCCGCCGCGTTGATGCTGAAGGTTGCGGGAGACGCCATTGCCGCGCTGAAGACACGTGAAACCGCCTTGACGCTCTACGAGCGCAATCTGCTGAACCAAGGCGTTGGTGGTGTTACGGCTGCCGCCTGCACCGAAGTTCACGGTGAAGCCATCATGGCGGTCGGCGCGGTACGTTTTCTGCGCCGGAACACTTCAACCAAAGTCATGTTTGTAGATGTGGATATCCGCAATGTGAAGATGTACCGCGGTGAGTCGGTGTTTGCCAAGAACACAGAAGTCGCAGAGGCCACCCGCGCTACTATCCGAAGCCGACTGGGTCTGAATGCTGTTTCGAAAATCGAAGAATATGATATTTAATTGAATTTGAAGGGTGGCCGAAAGTCGGCCGCCCTTTTTTGTATGGGAGAAAATAATATGGCTGATAATTGGTTGGTATTGGTCGTCGGAGCTTCCATTCTGGTTTTGCCTGAAACGGACGAGTTGGAAGTTTATGATGATCTGGTTGACTCAACTTTATTGGCGCAACTGGTGGCCAACAAAAAAGTCGAAAAGTCTCCGGGCCTGAACTGGTACGACGCCTATGTAGGGGTTCTTGATGACTTCTGGTTGCGCCAGCAAAAGTCCAGTCAGACCTGGACGGTCAGCAATGAAACGGCAGAAACTTCCCTTGATTTTTTTACCACTGCGCTAACCCGAGGCGCGTTGGGGAAAACCCGCACAATGACCAACGTGCTTGCTCGAATGGCAAAGCTGGCGGGCGAAGAGCCTGCGATCCAGTTGTTGCGCAATTGCATGACAATCGCCGAGGCGGGGCAAGCGATCACAGCACCGGCATCGTCGATGGATGTGCGCTTGCTGGTCACCTGCGCGAATTCTCCGTCCTCGATCACAACCTCGCATGTCCAGTTCAAGACCCGCGAAGCGCTGACGTCCAATCCGTTGCAACAGGTGTATCAACCCGATGATGTGCGAGGCGTAGTCCAGGCGAATCACGCACGGGCCACTCTTTCCGAAACCCTCTATCGTTCTGCGCGCAAGGCAATTGCCTTGAAAGTCAGGGACCGGCGTGCCAGCAGTGTCGCAAGATTGACCCTGCCAGAGGAGATCGAACCGTGACAGATCTGAATACACCGCAGGCAGCGGTCGTGGGCGGGAGTATTGTGGCATTTGCGGGTGGTCTGCCGGCGTCACATCGTGAAGACATCTATATGAGCACCGCCTACGCACAACGGGCGACGCGCGCTGCATTCAATGACGGACTGTCGGGTGACTGGTTCGAGTATTACTGCAACGTCCTCAGGTTTGTCGGCTGGGATATGCCGAAACCGCAAACACTGGCGCCATTGAATAACCGCCGGATGGCCACGCAGGCCACACAGCGTATCTCTAGTAAACTCGGCGAAGCATTCAGCGAGCCAATACGCCGTGCTCTGGTGGCGATGGAGCGAAACGCACTGGCGCTCAACCTGTTCGAGTCCGCGAGCCTGCGCGCTAACGTCGGTTTTTTCCAGATGATTCCCTGCGTCTTGAACGGCCCGAACAAGGTGGAAATGGGCGTCTATCATCGACAGTTTCAAGTCGAGCGAGCGGTGCGGGGATTTCTGTTCAGCGAAGATGAAACGCTGATCCACAACAGCGTTGAGCAGTTCGCCGCCATCACCTTCAATACCCTTCATTACACGCAGTTTCGAGAAAAGGTCAAGAATTCGGTAATCACGGGCTCACTCAAGTACTTGAGCAGTCTGGAAATTTGATCGAATCGGCAACCCGGGAGATCTCAGAACGTCGACGCCGTCCGGTTCTGCTGGTCCCGCTGGGCGACCCAGTGTTCGATCAGTTCGCGCAACTGTGACAGCTCGACTGGCTTGGACATGTGCCCGTCCATTCCGGCCTGACGCGCACGCTCCTTGTGTTCGGCAAGAATGTGCGCCGTCAACGCCACGATCGGCGTGCGGATACGCTGGTTACTGACTTCCCAGGCGCGCAGTTGCTGGGTGGCGGAGAAGCCATCGAGGATCGGCATTTCACAGTCCATCAATACCAGGTCGTAACGCTGGGCCTTCATGGCTTGCAGTGCTTCTTCGCCATTGCTCGCGGTGTCTGGCTGCAAGTTGAGCTTGCCGAGCATGCCGCGAATCACTTTGGTCGAAATGGTGTTGTCTTCGGCGACGAGGATGCGGAAATCGCTCGGCACCTTGGCGGCGGTGGCGGCAGTCACGACCTGCGGCTGGAAAACAACCTGGCCCTTGTTGCGCTGATTGAGTTCGTCCGCCAGCGTGGTCTTGAGCGTATAACCGGCCACCGGTTTGGCCAGAATCCGTTTGATCCCTGAATTACGCGCAATGATCTTGCTCGGCGCGTTACTGATACCGGTGAGCATGATCAGCAGAATGTCGTGGTTCAGGCTCGGGTCTTCCTTGATCTTGGCCGCCAGCTGCATGCCGGTCATGCCGGGCATGTTCTGATCGAGCAGCACCACGTCGAAGTAATCACGCAGGTGCGCCTTGGTGCGCAGCAGCGCCAGCGCTTCCTTGCCCGATGGCACCGCACTGACATTCAGGCCCCAGGCGCTGCATTGCTGCACCAGCACTTTGCGGCAGGTGTCATTGTCGTCAACCACCAGCACCCGCGCGCCTTGCAGCGGACCATCCAGATCGGAGGTCGGATGCTCGAGGCGATCAGGGTCCAGTGGTAGGGTGAGCCACAAGGTACTGCCCTGGGTGGCGCCGCTCTTGATGCCGAATTCGCCCTGCATCAGACGGATCAGTTGCCGTGCGATCACCAGCCCGAGATTGCCGCCCAGGCGATTGGCAGACAGGAAATGTTTGCTGTGCAGCTCGGCATGCATCAGCGCTTCGCGCTCATCCGGCTCCATCGGCACCCCGCTGTCCTGCACGGCGATGCGCAGGCGCGGCTTGCTGCTACGCTCGTCGAGGGCGACGACGACCAACACTTCGCCTTCCTCGGTTTTCTTCAGGGCATTTTCCAAAAGGCTCAGCAAGGTCTGGCGCAGGCGCGTCGGGTCGCCGCTGATCACCCGTGGCACTTGCGGCTGGATGAAGCTGATCAGTTCGACATTCTGTTGCTCGGCCTTGGCCCGGTAGATGCTCAGGCAGTCGTCGATCAGCGCATTGAGGTCGAACTGCACATCATCGAGTTCGATCTGCCCGGATTCGAGTTTGGAGATGTCGAGGATTTCGTTGATCAGGGTGAGCAGCTCGTTGCCGGCGCTGTGGATGGTCTGCACGTAATCGCGCTGCTTGACCGACAGCGGTGTGCCCAGCAGCAACTCGGTCATGCCCAGTACGCCGTTCATTGGCGTGCGGATCTCGTGGCTGATCTTGGCGAGGAATTCAGCCTTGGCATTGATCTCGGCATTACTCGCCGCCAGATCACGGCTGATGCTGAAACGGCTTTCGGTGATGCTGCGCTGGCGCTCGCCCAGCGCAATGCTCATCAGCAGGCCACTGATGCAGATGAACATCATCAGCGTCATGATCAGCCCTTGCGGTGCAACCAGCGTCAGCCCCAGCAGCGCCGGCAGAATGATCAGCGTGCCGATGTTGAACACCACCATGGCAGCAACGAACAGGCGCGCCGGGCGGTAGCCTTTTTGCCAGTGATAAAAGCCCACCAGCAACATGCTCAGGCCGGCCAGTGCCACCAGCGCATAGGTGATGATGTTCAGCGGCAAGGTGTCGACGAACAGCAGTAACAGGCTGCAGGTCACGATCAGCAAAATGTCGGCCCACAGTAGTTTGTTCAACGCATGCTGACCCAGTGGCGCGAAGAAGCGCAGGGCGAACATCAATCCGGCGGGGGCGGTCAGCAGCAACGCCAGATAGGCGCCCGGTGTCTGGACTGCATGCCAGTTCGGCAACCAGGGGCCGGCAAGATTGAGCAGCAACAGCAGGCTCAGTCCCAGCAGGCCTTCACAGATCGCCAGCCACAGACTGCTGCGCGAGCGCGAGTAGGCATAGCGCACCAGATTGTGCAGCAACAGCATGCCGAGGCAGCCGAACAGCAGGCCGAAAACCAGCGTCTGGGTCTGACTGGCTGCGCCTTCGACCGCCGCTTCCAGGGTGATATGCGGGCGTAACTGATGGTCGGACACCATGCGCACGTAGACGTCGAGCGGCTTGTCGGCCTGGGGCAGGGGCAGCATGAAATCGCTGCTCGGCAGTGGTCGTTCGGCCTGGGGCCGTTCGTTGCCGCTATTGCGTTGCTCGATCAGCCGGTCGCCGTCGAGCACGTAGAGATTGAGCTGGGACAGATCGGGGGCAAAGATGCGCAGCACTTGTTCGTGCTTGCCCGGCGCCAGTTTGAAGCGCAGCCACAAGGCACCCTCGCGCTCGGCTGCGGTCAGGCGGTCAAGCTCGATGGGGCTGAATTGGTTGGTAAAGCGAGCGGAGCGGATGTCGCTCAGCTGCAGGATGCCCTGATCGTCAAGCAATACCGACCAGCCACTGCCTTGCGTGGCCTGGGCCGGGAGCATGCAGAGCACGGTCAGCAGCGTGACGGTGAAGCTTATGGCAATCCTGAGCCAGCGCACGGCGAAATCCCTTCGTAGGTTGATGCCAGAATATAACGATGCGCGACGACCGAACAGCCCGGCGAGGAATCACATCCCGCGCCGGGCTTGATGGATCGCTTACTCCTGGGTTTCGCCGCGTTCACGGGCAATGGCGCGATAGCCAATGTCCTTGCGGTAGAAGCAGCCTTCCCAGTCGATGGCCGCAGCAAGCTGGTAGGCTTGCTGCTGAGCTTCACCGACGGTTGCGCCCATGGCCGTGGCGCACAGCACGCGACCACCGGCGGTAACCACCTGACCGTCCTTCAGCGCGGTGCCGGCGTGGAAGACTTTGCCTTCCAGACCTGCTGCGGCGTCCAGACCGTTGATCGCTGCGCCCTTGGCATAGTCGCCCGGGTAACCGCCAGCGGCCAGCACGATGCCGACGCTCGGGCGCGGATCCCACTGCGCTTCAACCTTGTCCAGCGCTTGCGCCAGCGCGGCTTCGACCAGCAGCACCAGGCTCGATTGCAGACGCAGCATCACCGGTTGGGTTTCCGGATCGCCAAAGCGGCAGTTGAACTCGATGACCTTCGGATTACCGGCCTTGTCGATCATCAGACCGGCATAGAGGAAACCCGTGTAGACGTTGCCTTCGTCGGCCATGCCGCGCACGGTCGGCCAGATCACCTGGTCCATCACGCGCTGATGCACGTCGGCGGTGACCACCGGGGCAGGGGAGTAGGCACCCATGCCGCCGGTGTTCGGGCCGCTGTCGCCGTCGCCGACGCGTTTATGGTCCTGGCTGGTCGCCATCGGCAGGACGTTCTTGCCGTCGACCATGACGATGAACGAAGCTTCTTCGCCGTCGAGGAACTCTTCGATCACCACGCGCGAACCGGCGTCGCCAAACGAGTTACCGGCGAGCATGTCACGCACCGCGTCTTCAGCTTCGGCGAGGGTCATGGCGACGATCACGCCTTTGCCGGCAGCGAGGCCATCGGCCTTGATCACGATCGGCGCGCCTTTTTCACGCAGATAAGCCAGGGCCGGCTCGATCTCGGTGAAATTCTGGTAATCGGCGGTCGGAATCTTGTGACGGGCGAGGAAATCCTTGGTGAAGGCTTTCGAACCTTCCAGTTGCGCAGCGCCGGCGGTCGGACCAAAGCAGTCCAGGCCACGGGAGCGGAACAGATCGACCACGCCAGCCACCAGCGGCACTTCCGGGCCGACGATGGTCAGGGCAACGTTTTTCTCGGCGAAGTCGGCCAGTTGCTCGAGGGCCAAGACGTCGATGGCGACGTTTTCGCACTTGGCTTCAATGGCGGTGCCAGCATTGCCCGGTGCAACGAAAACCTTCTGCACACGCGGATCCTGAGCCACTTTCCAGGCCAGGGCGTGTTCACGGCCACCGCTGCCAATGATCAAAACATTCATTTCAAAAACCTCAAATTCTGTGGGGCGCTGCCAAACCTCTGTGCTCGGACCCTGTAGGAGCTGCCGAAGGCTGCGATCTTTTGATCTTGCTATATAAAAACAGGATCAAAAGATCGCAGCCTCGTTTCACTCGTCAGCTCCTACACAGAGCCTGCATCCAGAGGGAGCGGAATCAGTGACGGAAGTGGCGCATGCCGGTGAATACCATTGCGATGCCGGCTTCATCAGCAGCAGCAATCACTTCGTTGTCACGCATCGAGCCGCCCGGCTGGATCACCGCAGTGATACCAACCTTCGCCGCGTTGTCGAGGCCGTCGCGGAACGGGAAGAACGCGTCCGATGCCATCACCGAACCGGCGACCTGCAGGCCGGCATGTTCAGCCTTGATCGCGGCGATGCGTGCCGAGTTGACGCGGCTCATCTGGCCTGCGCCGACGCCGATGGTCTGGCGGTTCTTCGCATAGACGATGGCGTTGGACTTGACGTATTTGGCGACTTTCCAGGCGAAGATCAGGTCGTGGATTTCCTGTTCGGTCGGCGCGCGCTTGGTCACCACTTTCAGGTCATCGGCACTGATCATGCCGATGTCGCGGCTCTGCACCAGCAGGCCACCGTTGACACGCTTGTAATCCCAGGCAGCGGCGCGCTCAGCCGACCACTCGCCGCAGGCCAGCAGGCGTACGTTGGCTTTCGCGGCAACAATGGCACGGGCTTCTTCGCTGACCGATGGCGCGATGATCACTTCAACGAACTGGCGCTCGACGATCGCTTTGGCGGTCTCGGCATCCAGTTCACGGTTGAAGGCGATGATGCCGCCGAACGCCGACTCGGTATCGGTGGCGTAGGCCAGTTCGTAAGCCTGACGGATGCCGCCTTCAGCGTCCGGGCTGACCGCCACGCCGCACGGGTTGGCGTGCTTGACGATCACGCAGGCTGGTTTGACGAAGCTCTTCACGCATTCCAGCGCGGCGTCGGTGTCGGCCACGTTGTTGTACGACAGTTCTTTGCCTTGCAGCTGGGTGGCGGTGGCGATGCCGACTTCGGCAGGCCTGGCTTCAACGTAGAACGCCGCGCTCTGGTGCGGGTTCTCGCCGTAGCGCATTTCCTGGGCCTTGATGAACTGGCTGTTGAAGGTACGCGGAAATTCGCTGCGACCTTCAGTGCTCAGGGTTTCAGCGGCCTGGTTAACAGTGCCCATGTAATTGGCGATCATGCCGTCGTAGGCGGCGGTGTGTTCGAAGGCCTTGAGCATCAGGTCGAAACGCTGAGCGTAGGTCAGGCCGCCGGCCTTGAGGTTTTCCAGGACGTTGGCGTAATCGCTGGCATTCACTACGATCGCTACGTCTTTATGATTCTTCGCTGCCGAACGGACCATGGTCGGCCCGCCGATGTCGATGTTCTCGATGGCGGTCGGCAGATCGCAGCCTGGCTTGTTGATAGTAGCTTCGAACGGGTACAGGTTGACCGCCACCAGATCGATCGGCTTGATGCCGTGCTCGTTCATGATCGCATCGTCAGTACCGCGACGACCGAGGATGCCGCCGTGGATTTTCGGGTGCAGGGTTTTTACCCGACCGTCCATCATCTCGGCGAAACCGGTGTAATCCGCGACTTCCACTGCGGCAACGCCGTTGTCACGCAGCAGCTTGAACGTTCCGCCGGTGGAGAGGATCTCGACGCCCAGAGCTTCGAGCTCCTTGGCGAATTCGAGGATCCCGGTCTTGTCGGAAACGCTGATCAAGGCGCGGCGGATCGGCAGGCGGGTAGTCTGGTCGGTCATCTCAATTTCCATCAAAAGCAAAGGAAGTCAGCAAAAAAGGCGACCGTTTTTTACGCGGGCGCCTTTCTGGTTTGATTGAATGCTTACAGCAGATCGTACTGCTTGAGTTTCTTGCGCAGCGTGCCGCGGTTCAGTCCCAGCAGCTCACTGGCCTTGGTCTGGTTGCCCTTGACGTAGTTCATCACGCTTTCGAGCAGGGGCGCCTCGACTTCGGACAGCACCAGGTTGTACACATCCGTGACGGACGCGCCCTCAAGGTGGGCGAAATAATTGTGCAGCGCCTTCTCGACACTCCCGCGAAGGGTCTGGCCTTCTTCGCTCGGCGTGTTGAGGTGCTGTTTCAAATTCACGTTGTCGCTCACGGGTGTTGTTCCACTCACTAAAGTCTCGGTCATCATCGTCATGCGGCCACCCCTTCTTCGTCCCCTGTCAGGCTCTTGTAACGCTCGGCGAAGAACTCCCGAACGTCGGCGCATTGTGTTTCCGTACCATCCAAACGATTGAAACGGGCGCGAAACTCCCTGGCGCCCGGCAAGGTTGCGAGATACCAGCCCACATGCTTGCGGGCAATGCGCACGCCCATCACGTCGCCATAGAAGGCGTGAAGGGCAGCCAGATGCTCCAGCAGGATGCGTTCCACTTCGCTCAGTTCCGGCGCGGGCAATTTCTCGCCGGTGCGCAGGAAGTGTTCGATCTCGCGAAAAATCCATGGCCGCCCTTGAGCGGCGCGGCCTATCAGCAGGCCGTCGGCACCGGTCGCATCAAGCACGTATCGGGCCTTTTCCGGCGAATCGATATCGCCATTGGCAAACACCGGGATCGACACGGCCTGCTTGATCGCGGCAATCGTGTCGTACTCGGCTTCCCCTGTGTACAGATCGGCGCGCGTACGGCCATGTACGGCCAGCGCTGTGATCCCGGCCTGTTCGGCGATCTTCGCCACGTTCAGACCGTTCTTGTTCTCGCGATCCCAACCGGTGCGGATCTTCAGGGTGACCGGTACATCAACCGCGGCCACTACGGCCTGCAGGATCTCGGTCACCAGTGCTTCGTCTTTCAGCAACGCGGAGCCAGCGGCCTTGTTGCAGACCTTCTTCGCCGGACAGCCCATGTTGATATCGATAATCTGTGCGCCCAGCTCGACGTTGGCCCGTGCCGCATCGGCCAGCATCTGCGCGTCGCCACCGGCAATCTGCACCGAGCGTGGCTCGGGATCGCCTTCGTGGATCATGCGCATGCGCGACTTGCGGGTGTTCCACAGGCTCATGTCGCTGGTGACCATTTCCGAGACTACAAGCCCTGCGCCCAGACGCTTGCACAGCTGACGAAAGGGCTGGTCGGTGACGCCCGCCATCGGGGCGAGAATCAAACCGTTCTGCAATGTATATGGGCCGATGCGTACCGCCGACATAGGACTTCCCTGAAGTGGGGCCGGATCATGAGAGTTCGAAAAAGGGTGGGCATGATACCCGCTCTCGATGACTGGTTAAAGGCTGAATTGAACAAAATCTGAACAGTTATTCTGTTATCGCCAACGGTTTGGTTGGCCGCCATCCAGTCAGAAAAATGCCGTCAATCGGAAAACGCTGAAGCGGTTCATTCCGGCGAATGGAAGTTGAGGCTGTAATTCACCGCTTTCGGCCCCGGGTCGAGAATATCCAGGGCGATGTGGATCGGGGTTTGCGGCGGCATTTCCGCGAGGCCTTCGAGATCGCCGCTCAGGTACTCGCCGGGTTTGAAGCGACGACTGGCGATCAGGTGACCATTGAGATCGGCAAAACGCAACTCGAGCAGCGGAAACGGCTGGGAAAACGTCGCACGGTTATAAATGATCGCATCGACCACCAGCGCTCCGCTGAATTCCGGATGGCTGCGCACCACCAGGTTGCTGCTCTTGATTTTGCCGATATCGACTTTCGACGGCACGGTGCAGCCGATCTGCGGGCAGATCTGCTGGAACCACGGTCGGTATTGATCCTGCCGCGCCAGTTCCTCGAAGTGATAGGCAACGTACTGAGCGGCAAGGCCGCCGGCCGCCAACACCACCAGCACCAGCCAGAGCAGGCGCCGGCCCCAGGGCGAGCGACGTTGCTGCCAGTCCAGTTGCAGCGGATCGTCGGTCAGGTCCTGCAGCACCTCGGCGCGAACCCCGGGCTCGGCCCGTTCGCGCTTTTTGCGCGGCGAAGTGATCAATGGCAGATCGTCGTCATCGTTATCGTCGCTGGCCGACAGGCGTTCGCGGCGGGCGTTGGGGTCGATCGGGTCATGCAGGCGCAATTGCGGGATCGGCGGCTCGTCGTCCAGATCCACCGGTTCCAGCGACAACGAAGGTTCGGTGCGCTCGGGCTCGAGGGTTTCGACGCCCTCGATATACGGCTCTATATCTGGCTCGACATCCGGCGCCGCGCTGCGCTCATCGGCGGGTTCGCTGAACAGGCTGTCGGGCCATGTCCCTTCGTCCGCTTCCGGGCTGTCGCGCCGCGCGCTCAGGGATTCTTCGCGTGTACGCCCGAAATCGGCAACCAGCTGGATTTCGCGCTGTTCGAGGCGGGCGAGTTCTTCGTCCAGATCGAGGCTGTCCAGATCCAGTTCGGACGCGCTCCACTGTTTTTGACTGATGGCGCGCGGTGCAGGCGTGTCATCGGTGCTCGGTGCAGCGCTGACTGATGTTGGAGCTTCAGGCAGTGGCGACGCGACCGGCGTCACCGTGTCCTTGCCGGCATGTTGTTCGAGCAGCTGCTTGGCAGCATTGAACACTTGCAGGCAGGAGCCGCAACGAACCACGCCGCGCGCCACGCTCAACTGCGCATGGTTGACGCGGAAGCTGGTCTGGCAATGCGGGCACTGGGTGACGAAACTGTCGGTCATGCGGCGATCCGGTTCAGGCAAGCGGTCATTTTAGCGCCGACGCCCGGTGATGCGCACCCAGCCATCGCGATTGGCGATCGGGTCGAGCTCGAAGTCCTGCGCATAAGCCGCCGCGACTTCCTCGCCCTGTTCGGCGAGGATGCCCGACAGTGCCAGGCGCCCGCCGGTCTTGACCAGGCTGGACAATTGCGGCGCCAGGGACACCAGCGGGCCGGCGAGAATATTGGCCACCAGCACGTCGGCCTGAACCTGCGGCAGATCCTCAGGCAGATACAGCGGGAACAGCTCATCGGCAATGTTGTTGCGCCCGGCGTTGTCGCGCGAGGCTTCCAGCGCCTGCACGTCGATGTCGGTGCCCACGGCTTCCCTGGCGCCGAGCAACAGAGCGGCAATCGCCAGAATCCCCGAGCCACAGCCGAAGTCGAGCACGTTGCAATCTTTCAGATCCTGGCCGTCGAGCCATTCCAGGCACAGCGCGGTGGTCGGGTGGGTGCCGGTGCCGAACGCCAGGCCCGGGTCCAGCAGCAGATTGACTGCGTCAGGCTCGGGTGCGGCGTGCCAGCTCGGCACGATCCACAGGCGCTGGCCGAAACGCATCGGCTCGAACCCGTCCATCCAGCTGCGTTCCCAGTCCTGGTCTTCGATGACTTCGCTGTGGTGCTCGGGCAACGGACTGCCGGTCAGCAGTTCCAGATGCGCCAGCACCGGCTCCGGTTCGGTGCCGCCTTCGAACAGCGCCAGCAAGTGCGTGTGTGACCACAGCGGCGTGGTGTTGAGCTCCGGTTCGAAGATCGGCTGGTCTTCGGCGTCCATGAAAGTCACCGACACGGCGCCGACTTCGAGAAATGCATCCTCGTAGGTTTCGGCTTGTTCCGGGGTGATGGCGAGACGGACTTGCAGCCAGGGCATGGCGGGCACCTTTGAAAATCTGTGGAGCAGCCCGAAGCTGCAAAAGCGCGCAGTTTACGCCAGGTCGCCGACAAAGTGGACACGCCGGTTTGCTGTTACACATTCGCACCTGCGAGATATATATGTATGGCCAGAGTGCGTTTGACGACAAATAGAGTGAAAGCTCATTTCTATGCGACAACGGGCTGGACGATATGGCGGATCAACAAGGGATTGTAGAAGAGATACCACCGGCAGCCGCTGACTCCACAGGCACGACGCAGGCCATTCTGCTGCGGATCACGCGTTGGCAGGCGTTGATCGAAAAACGCCTGAGCAGCCAGATGTCTTTGCTGGAGGCCATGGAAGACTTCGCGTTGACTGAACTGCGCAGTCACTACCCTGTCGGCAATATCGATCCTGGGTTTGTGCTGGCCTTGCTCAATGCCATTCTGCAGAAACTCATCGACGGCAAGACGCTGATGTATCTGGCCATTCAGGACGCGCCCTACCGTTTTCCGGGGGGTGCCGATCCGGGGTTGCCGGTCAGCCGCCGTAAAGCGGTGATCCAGACGGTGGATACCGTTTCAGCGCACTTCCTTGACCAGTACCAGAAGTATCTGCGCGAGCATTGGGCCACAAAGGGCGAGGAGGCTGCGTTCGATCGCCTGGTCGTGCGCAAGCTGCAGCGCTACATCGACGACATCGACGCGTTGTTCCAGGCGGACCGGCTCGCGGGGCTGACGCTGGATCGACTGCGCGGGCAAATCGAAAAGATCCAGGACCGAGGCGCTCGCCGTTATCGGTTGACCGCGCTGGCAACCGATCCGGAAAAGAAAATTCTCCAGGCGCAGTCATTCGCACAATTGCCGCATTGGCTGCGGGTCCTGAACCAAAGGGATCGCGCCATGTTGCGCGAGTATCAGCAACAGACCGCACTGGCCCGGGCAGCGCTCGATGATCTGCTGCAAGGGTATGGTTCGTTGCGTGCCTATGCCCGTCAACAAGCCATCGAATACATCCAGCTCAAGCTCGACATGGAGGTGGAGCCGGACCGGATCGACGTACGCTTGAGATGGCATTCGGCGGTCGGCGAGCCGACGCAGAACCGCAGTCTGAGCGAATTGCTGGCGGCGGGGCCGATCGGTCAGGATTTCGCTGCCGTGCTGGAAGTCACCAGTGGTCCTGCGCGGCGTAACCAGCTTGTGGAGCCGGCATTCGTTGCCGACATGCTGGCGCAGCAGGACTATCCGGCTGACTACCTGCAAGTCCTGGTCGGGCTGTATGAGCGCGAGGAGCTGCAGAAGGCGTTGATCGACTGGTTCACCGTGCAGCTGAAGCAAAGTGCATTTATTGCGCGTTGCGCGGGACATTTGGCGGTGGATGACCATGACCGTCTCGAACAGACCTGGGCGGGAGATCTTCTCGACAAACCGTTGCGGGTCGCTGCGCTAGCGCTGCCCAATGGCATGCAGTGCGCAGATCTCATGGTGTTTTACCGTGAGAGCACTGCGCAAGCGGTGGATGACCTCGTGCTGTACGCGCCCAATAAGCCAGACGGCCAGGAGTGGGTGCGTTTGCCTTCACTGGCCGCGTTGACCGGGGAGCTGTGGGGCTGGACGCAGAGTGAATCCGGTCGCGAATATCTTTTGCAGCAACTGGCGCCGACCGCCCATCGCACGGCGCGGGAATATCTTTTCGCCGTGGCCGCAAGCCCCGCCCTCTGGGGTATGAGCAGTGACCTTCGGCGTGCTGCCATGGCATTCGATGAATGCGTCGCCGCGGCTGTAAAAATGGGCCTGGCGAAAAATCTGCAGCAGTTGGAGGAGGACCACTCGCTGCGCTGGTACTCAACGCTGGCCCCGGATGAACGCCGGCGCGTCAGCAGTCTGAATCAGGAGCTGGTGGTGCATCAGCAGGTCTTCAATGAGCTGTTGGGCGGTTTCGAAGTGTTCGTCGACTTCGCCAGACGCACGGTTGCCGCAGCGATCGCACCCTATATGCGCAGCAAGAATGTCCAGGAGGCGGTCGATCCAGCCACCGTGCTGATCGACTACAACCCAGGCATTGTTGATCGCAAGCGACAGTCGGTAGCCAGCCTGCTTGACCTGGCGATCTACGGCTACGACGACAACGCCGGAATCGACCATCCGGAAAAAGGCGTGCGCTCGTCAGTTGGCCAGGATTTGAGCCAGGTGCGCAGTGCCGATCTGGCCTTGTATCTGCGCCGGGCCTGGCTGGGGGAAAAGTATGCCAGCGAGATCCGCGGCAGGTATCTCGATTCCCGCGACCCTGCCTACGAGCCGCGTCGATTCGCCTATCGAAACGTACTGTTATCGAAAATGGATCGTGATTTGCGCGTTGCCAGAAGTCAGGCGCGGTTAAGTGACCCGGTGTATTTTTCCCTGGTCCGGCAGGTTTCGCTGTTGAGCCAATTGCCAATGCCGGGCGCGCGTTTGCCGGGGGCCAGTGTGGTTGCCAGCGATGGCGTGTTCAGGTTTACCGTGCGTGGTCATGTCGTGCTCGGGGTGTACGTATTTGTTTGTTCTGACCCCGAGCTCTCTTGGTGGCTGTACACGCCGGATGCTCCCGACAACCTGACATTGCGCTCGTATCAGACACTGTTCGGCGACATCGCCGGCACGCTGCATGACTACCTGATGGCACGGACCGGGGTTGCTGCGCGCAAAACCGTTTCGCGCTCCTTGCATGCGATAGCGGCAAGGAATCAACGCGTCGATACGCTGTACGAAGCGCAGCGAGTGAGCGACGCGCGCAGCGAGTTCAACGCCTGCATCGAACGCACTGTCACGGATGTGGAGGACATCACCACCAGCCGCGCGGAGATGATCGAGCGCCAGGTGGTCAAGGGGCTGACGTTCGGGGCTGCGCCGTTTTGTATGGTGTTTCCGCCCTTTGCCTTACTGCTGGATGTCGTGTTCATCGCCGTCAGCGCCGGCCAGGCTATCGAGGCGCATCTGGAAGGCGATGTCGATGGCGCGCTCGGCCACTGGCTGGAGGCCGCATGGGGCGCGCTGTTTGCCGTGGTCGGCGCTCGAAGTACGCTCAAATTGCTCGGGAGCACGATCAGAAGTCTGAAGCACACGACCAGGCCGGTTTCATTGTTGGCTGAACCCCTCAAAACCGTGGCGCCGATGCGCAAGGAAACGCTGCCGGCGATTCGCGAAGTGCGTTTTCACGCCAGGCAGGCAGTTGGCAAGACGCCGGAGAATTTGCAGAAAGTAACCGAAGAGGGCGTCTTTTTTGGCACCTGGCGCAGTCCGGCCAGTGCTGTGCAGCCTCAACCGGCCTATTTCATCCGCAGCAAGGGCAGGTATTACCAGGTCAGGGAAAGTCCACATTTCGGTGGGCTTTGTCTGATTGACGCTCGGCGCCCGGCGGCCATTTATCAGCGGCCCATACGGTTGACCGCGAGCGGCAAGTGGACGCATGACCGCGTTGGATTGCGAGGTGGCAGTGACCAGGTGCGCAATCTTGGTCAAGTGAGCAATCTGCGCAGCGCGTTTCCCGGTCGTGTCGAGCCGGTGCTCAACCGTGGCGCGATGCAGGGCGAGGCGGTGGTAGCAAAGTTTGTTGCCGGGTCGAGGGACAATTATCTTTTTTCGCTGAACGCGCAGACCTGCGTGATTGCGTCGATGTACAACCCGCTGACGAAGGTCGGCGCAATCATCCATTTCGATCACAACATCCGTTCGTTGGTCGAGCGCACAGTCAAGGATGTGATCGCGCGCCTGGGCGGCTCTGCCAAGGAAATTCGTGCCACTTTGGTGGGTGGTGACTGGCTGACGGGGGCCGATATCGGCGGGCCGGTCAGGAGTGTGTTGCGCCAGCAGGGCCTGCGGCCGACATGGGATTACTGGTCGTATTCTTCCTGTCTGGGAAATAACTACGCCGTGACGTTGAATCTCAAGAATGGTGTTTCGACGGTGTTCAAGACCTCTTCCAGTCAGGTCGAACGCTTTTACACACCGATATTGCAGCGAGCGAGTCATGCCACCGACGCGGTATCGAAGCGCGCTTCAAGCTTCATGCAGCGTGTGCGCAGCAAACCGTTGTATGAAAATTCAGCAGGCATTGTGGTTGATCAGGCTGGCCGTCGGGCCACCACCGAAATGATTCAAGAGCAGGCCTTTTCGATGGTGTTGCTGAACTGATACGTTTGTTGCACGCATAAAAAAACCCGATCCGCAGGGATCGGGTTTCTTGTTCACAGCGCTTCAGCCTTACGACTGTTTGGCCAGCTTGTGCTCGAGGTAGTGAATGTTCACACCGCCTTTGCAGAAGCCTTCGTCACGAACCAGATCACGGTGCAGCGGGATGTTGGTCTTGATCCCGTCGACCACGATTTCGTCCAGGGCATTGCGCATGCGTGCCATGGCTTCGTCGCGGGTTGCGCCGTAGGTGATCAGCTTGCCGATCAGCGAGTCGTAGTTCGGTGGCACGGCATAACCGCTGTACAGGTGCGAGTCGACGCGAACGCCGTTACCACCTGGAGCATGGAAATGCTTGACGGTGCCCGGGCTCGGCATGAAGGTCTTCGGATCTTCAGCGTTGATCCGGCACTCCAGCGAGTGACCGCGGATGACAACGTCATCCTGAGTGAACGACAGCTTGTTGCCAGCGGCGATGCTGAGCATCTCCTTGACGATGTCGATACCGGTGACCATCTCCGAAACCGGGTGCTCCACCTGAACACGGGTGTTCATTTCGATGAAGTAGAAACGACCGTTCTCGTAGAGGAACTCGAAGGTGCCGGCGCCACGGTAGCCGATGTCGATGCACGCCTTGACGCAGCGGGCCAATACTTCCTGGCGCGCTTTCTCGTCGATGCCCGGTGCCGGTGCTTCTTCGAGAACCTTCTGGTGACGACGCTGCAGCGAGCAGTCGCGGTCGCCCAGGTGGATGGCGTGGCCCTGGCCGTCGGACAGGACCTGCACTTCGACGTGGCGCGGGTTGGTAAGGAATTTTTCCAGATAGACCATCGGGTTGCCGAACGCCGCGCCTGCTTCGGAGCGGGTCAGTTTCGCCGAGGCGATCAGGTCTTCTTCCTTGTGCACCACGCGCATGCCGCGACCACCACCGCCACCGGCGGCCTTGATGATCACCGGGTAGCCGACTTCACGACCGATGCGCAGCGCCGTTTCTTCGTCTTCCGGCAGCGGGCCGTCGGAACCTGGAACAGTGGGTACGCCTGCTTCAATCATCGCGTGCTTGGCCGATACCTTGTCGCCCATCAGGCGGATGGTGTCGGCTTTAGGGCCGATGAAGGCGAAGCCGGAGTTCTCGACCTGCTCGGCAAAATCGGCGTTTTCCGCGAGGAAACCGTAGCCTGGGTGAATGGCGGTAGCGCCGGTCACTTCAGCGGCAGCGATGATGGCCGGGATGTGCAGGTAAGACTGAGCGGCGGACGCTGGGCCGATGCAGACGGATTCGTCTGCCAGACCCAGGTGCATCAGCTCTTTGTCGGCCTTGGAGTAAACGGCGACGGTCTTGATGCCCATTTCTTTGCAGGCACGCAGAATCCGCAGGGCGATCTCACCGCGGTTAGCGATCAGAACTTTTTCCAACTTCGCAGTCATCAAAGGCTCTCCGCGGTTCAAACGATGGTGAACAGCGGTTGGTCGTACTCAACCGGCTGGCCGTCTTCGACGAGGATGGATTCGATCACACCGCTGGTTTCAGCTTCGATGTGGTTCATCATCTTCATGGCTTCGACGATGCACAGGGTGTCGCCTTTCTTCACGGTCTGGCCGACTTCAACGAAGGCTGGCGAGGTTGGCGAAGACTTACGATAGAAGGTGCCGACCATCGGCGAACGGGCAACGGTGCCGTTCAGCGCAGGTGCAGCAGCGGCAGCCGGAGCAGCGGCGGCGACTGGCGCGGCAGCAGGGGCCGCGGCCGGAGCCTGCATCGGGGCTGGCGCGTAGTACTGCTGCGCCGGGGTCTTGCTGTGGCGGCTGATGCGTACGGACTCTTCGCCTTCCTTGATCTCGAGCTCGTCGATGCCGGACTCTTCCAGCAATTCGATCAGTTTCTTAACTTTACGGATATCCATGAATCATCAACTCCCAAGGGTCGGTCAGGGGCGTATAGCTTGGTGTTCAAGCTGCTCTAGTGCGGCCTCCAGGGCCAGTCGGTAACCGCTGGCGCCAAGGCCGCAGATCACTCCTACCGCTACATCGGAGAAGTAGGAGTGATGGCGGAAAGGTTCGCGCTTGTGCACGTTGGACAAATGCACTTCGATGAATGGGATGCTCACTCCCAGCAGCGCGTCACGTAATGCGACACTTGTGTGCGTAAAAGCCGCCGGATTGATCAGAATGAAATCCACGCCTTCATCGCGCGCAGCGTGGATGCGATCGATCAATTCGTACTCGGCGTTGCTTTGCAGGTGCAGCAGATGATGGCCGGCTTCACGGGCGCGCCGCTCCAGATCCTGATTGATCTGCGCCAGGGTCGTCGACCCATAGGTCCCCGGTTCCCGGGTGCCGAGCAGGTTCAGGTTGGGGCCGTGCAGCACCAGTAGCGTCGCCATCTGCGTTGTCCTTGTTATCAATGAGCAGTCGTCAGAACCCGGCGACTATGCCGCAAAGCCTTTGTGACTGTCCAGTTCCATGCAATAGGCGGCACGATGGGCGATGTTTGCGCGAAATTTGTGACCGAGTCACCGGATTCAGTCACTGTCCTTGTAGGAGCTGCCGAAGGCTGCGATCTTTTGATCTTGAGAGGCAAAATCAAAAGATCGCAGCCTTCGGCAGCTCCTACAGGGGGTTGCGGTCAGACGCGGAAGGCTTGAACGGCCGTATGCAATCGCCCACCCAGCACCAGCAGATTCTCGCCCTGTTCACGACCCTGGCCAATGCGCAGCAGATTATCCCCACCCAATTGATGAATGCGCTCGCTGTGATCACGGATCTCGCTGACCGCGCCACTCTGCTGTGCGGTGACATCGGCGATGCGCACAGCCGTGTCGGCGATGGTCTGAATCGCGCCGATGATCTTATCCAGCGCACCGTCGGCGGCTTGCGCCTGACTGGCCGTGGCTTCGGCGTGTTCGACCTGCGCACGCATGCCTTCAACCGATTGCCGGGCGGCGGTCTGCAGGCCGGCGATCAGTGTCTGGATTTCCGCCGTCGCTCCGGCGGTGCGTTGTGCCAGCGAGCGCACTTCTTCGGCGACCACGGCAAAACCACGGCCCATTTCCCCGGCGCGGGCCGCTTCGATCGCGGCGTTCAGCGCGAGCAGGTTGGTCTGATCCGCAATCGAACGAATCACCGTCAGCACGCCGCCGATGGTTGCCGACTCCTCCGCCAGGTGTTCGATCATCTGTGCGTTGCTCTGAACTTCACCGACCAGCGCATGCAGTCCGGTCAGGCTCTGGCCGATCACAGTCTGGCCATGCTCGACGGCCAGACCGGCATGACGGCTGGCATCGGCCGCCTGGCGTGCGTCGCCGGCCACTTGCTGAATGGTCGCCTCGAGTTCGCCGAGCGAATCGCGGATCAGCGCAGTATCGCCGGCCTGATGTTCGGCGCCGCTGTGCAGGTCATTGCTCAGTTCGGCGAGGGTACGGCTGCTGCCCGCGACTTGCTCGGCGTTGCCGCGAATCGTGCCGACCAGATCCACCAGATAGGCGCGCAAGCGGTTGAGCGAGGCTTCGATGTCATGCAGTTCGCGGTTGGTCTTGCCCAGTTGAATGTCGCGACTGAAATCGCCTTCGGCCCAGGTCGATAGCGCTGGGGCAAGGTTAGTCAGCGTTCGGGCGAGGCGCCGTTGCAACGTATCGATCAGCAGGGCGATCAGCAGAATCAGGCCGATCATCACGCCTTGCATCAGCCGCACTTCGCCCTGGATCTGCCCGTGTTGCGCGCGCACCACCGGTTCGAGGCCGGCGATGGCGTTTTGCACGCTGGCAATTTTTTCGTGGGTGGCAGCGCTGAGGGCTGCGCGTTTCTGAATCTGCTCGCGGGTGCGCGTCAGTTCTGCGGGATAGCGGCCGAGCAAACTGTTCAGTTCGCGTTTGAGGCCGACCCCGGCATCCTCGGCAGCGGCTTTATCAGTATTCTCGATGCCCATCAGCGCGGCGAAATCGTCGCTGCTCGATTGATTGCTGGCGACCACACCGAGCAAGGGCAGGGCATCGATTGCCTGAGCCTGAGCGCGCATGTTGCTCACTTCACGCTCGACATCGGCGGCCAGTTCACTGCGCCCGCTGCTGACCAGTTTGTCTCGCGCCAGCGACAACTTGCCCAGATGCTGCGACGCGGCGAGCAGTGGTGCGAAGTAGGCGGCATTGCCATTGGCGTAGCTGTTGAGCTGGTCGAGGCTGGCGCTGAGTTCGCGTTCGGCCTGCAACAGCAAGGCTTGCGGATCGCCGGCCAGTTTGCCGGCGGCGAGCAGGTCGGTTTTGCTGAACTCATCAAGGCCCGACAGACTTGGCCGCACGGTGTCGGCCAGCGCCGGGGGCAGTTCGCTCAGTTGCTTCTGTACGCTGTCGATGGCCTGAGCAGCAGCGCTCAAGCGCAGCGCGTCACCGCTGGCGAGATAGTCTTCAACGTTGCGCGCCACTTCATTCTGAAATTGTTGCGACAGCCCCAGGTAGCGCTCCATCAACAAATAGGGGCGTTCAAGGGCTTTTTGCGACCACCACAGCGTGGCGCCAAGGGCCACGCAGACGGCGACCAACAGCAGAGTGTTGAGATTGGTGAGCAACTTCAGGCGCATGACGGCTACCAACGGCAGAAATGGTAAGCGCCTGAATTTATTGCGATTCCATTACAGGGTTATGACCGAATCAGTGGATTCCGATGAAAAAGTGGCACTTTGCTTTGACTGCCTTGCGGTTTGCACTCGATTGCGCCCGGCGCCTTTGGCGCGGTACAGCGCCTCGTCGGCCTGGCTGGCCATCATCAGGCTGTCGGAGTCATCGCACATTTCCACCACGCCGGCGCTGAAGGTGCACCACAAGTCCTGCGGCTGCGCCGGATAATGGATCTCGGCGAAACGCTGACGAATCTCGTCGAGGACTTTATGCGCCGCGTCGATATCGGTGTCAGGCATGACGATGGCGAACTCTTCACCGCCGTAACGGCCGATGAAATCCGTCTTGCGCAAGCGCTGCTTGAGAAACAGCGCCAGGCTCTTGATCACACGGTCGCCCATCGGGTGGCCGTGGCTGTCGTTGACCCGTTTGAAGTGATCGATGTCGAGCATGGCAAAGCTCAGCGGCTTGTTCTCGCGACGGGCGCGGAACGAGCAGTCTTCGAGCAATTGCAAAATGTGCGTGTGGTTGTATAGCCCGGTGAGGCTGTCGCGGACCATCCGCGCTTTCAGATTGCGCGCCCGCGCGGCGCGGTTGCGCACCGTGGTGATCAGGTGCCGCGGCTTGATCGGCTTGGTCAGAAAGTCATCGCCGCCCTCGCTCATGGCGTCGAGCTGCTTGTCCAGATCGTCCTCGGCCGACAGGTAAATGATCGGCACGCTGACGTAGCGGTCGTTGTGGCGGATCACTTTGGCCAGTTCGGTGCCGGTGCAGGCTGGCATGTACATGTCGAGGATGATCAGATCCGGCTGGAAATCCGCCAGTTCGGCCATTGCCTGAATCGGCTCGATCAAGGTGCGGGTGACAATCCCCGCGCTGTTGAGCAGGCGCTCGGTGTGCAGGGCCTGGGCGCGCGAATCGTCGATGATCAGCACTTTATAAGGCTCGTACTGGGCGGTGCAGGTCAGCACTTCGATTTTTTCCAGCAGGCTCGAGGCTTCGAGGGTGCCGGTGAGGAATTCCTGGCCACCGGCGCGCACGGCGGCGAGGCGGGTCGGGGTGTCGGTTTCGTGCAGGCTGAAAAACAGCAACGGCAGCGGTTCTTCGAGGCCGACCTGAGCTTCGGCGGCGAGTTTCAGGCCGATGCCGGGGCCACTGAAATCCACGTCCATGACAATCGCTGCGGGCAAGCGCTCGACCATCGACGAACGAAACGCCGCCACGCTGTCCAGTGCCTGCGCGCTCAAACCGAAAAACTCCAGCTGCTTGGCCAGCCGCTCGGCGCGGTCGTGGTCCTGCAACATCACATAGATCGGCTTGCGCAGCGGCGGCAGGAAGGTCTGGTCGAGCTGGTCGCCATGGCGCAGGCCGGTGCGCGACAGACGCTGCATCAAGCGATTGAGATCGGTGATCAGGCCGCTGCTGAGACGGCCACGGTTGGCATCCACCGCTTGCAGCGACTGGCTGATGTGATGGGCCAACTGAGTGTGTTCCGGCTGTTCAAAGCGCTCGGCAAAACGCAGCAGGCGCAGATTCGCCTCGCTCAGTTCGGCGAGGTCGACAGTGGACCACTCACTGCGTTGCAGGCGCTGCCATATCTCAAGAATCTGACGTGCCTGATGAATTACCCGCTGGGCAAAGTGGTGCTTGAGACGCTCACGGCTGGGGTCTTCTGGCTCGGTCATATCCTGACTACTAGTTAGGGTGCATGCTGAGATCGACTGGTGGCTCTATGCTAGCACCTCTTTTCCCTTAGACGAGTGTCGTACGTCAATAATCTGCTGGACGACACGATTCAGTTTCTGACCGGGTGGTTTTGTTTTTACCTCTGATTTTGATCAAGTGCCCGCATGCTGGGGTTTTGCGAACAATCCTGCCAGCGCTGTCGACATTTCACCGGCCTTGATAGGCGGCGTCTGACAGCACTTTCTGATTTTTCTTCTACGTGCTTTCACCGGCCCGGTTGGCTGTTACGGTTCAGGGATTCCCCTAGCTGCCGTCCATCCGCCATGAGCCCATGTTTCACCGAACTCGCCAGTGATGCCCAGCGCCTCAATCACAACATCACGCCCATCGACGACTGCGCCTGCGGCGAAGAGTTGTTGTATGGCGAGCGGGTGCAAGTGACAGAGGTGCCGGTGCTGACCTGCCAATGCCTCTGGCGGCGCTATCAGCGCGCCGCCGAAGCAATCGTTGCCCCGAACGGCGTGCTGATTGCCGATCCGGTCGCGCGCAACCGAGCGATCAACGCGGCTTATGCCCGGTTGTGGTTGCACGACTCACGTTTTCAATGGGCGGGCCTGGCGGCGTTTGCCTCCAAGCAGGTCGGCTGTGGCTTGCTGCATGCGGCACAGAGTATCGAACGCATCCGCGAGGAATACGAAGCGCGGCAGCGGCTGCGAGACAGCCGACGCGAATCCGGATTGCTCACGCCGGAAAAGATCCCGGGGCAGGCCGAAGACCTGCGTGAGTATCAACAGGCTCAAGCGCGTAATCCGCTGTCTGTCGTGGATGCCCGGGTGCCGGGCGAAGAGCTGTCGGTGGCCGAGCAACAGTTCCGGCATGTCTACGAGATGATGGCGATGGGCAATACCACGCTGTTTCTGGATGTTTATCCGTTGCATCAGTTTTATGCGGTGCGGGGATTGGCGGAGCTTAAGAAATGTCTTCGCGACCGGGAGAAGATTCAAGGGCATGCGAAGTGGCCGGTGCTTTGGCCGGTCGGGCAAGACACCCTCAGGTTCGGGGATGTATATCCCGAGATAGAGGTGGCCTTTGAAGCAATAGAGGCCGGGAAAATCGCCGAAAGCGTGAAGCATTTGGCGTGGCACGAGCAGCAAAATATTCTCCAGCCGACCATTTACGAAAACAGCCACCTGGTTGCGCTTTTGCGCGGCAATCATTTTTCTTATGTCACCAGCTTCCCTTCCGGCGTCGCTCAGGCCATCGAGCTGACGCTGACCAGCCAATGCCAGCGTGTCGATGATGGCCGCACCATTGATTTTGATAGCAGCCCGCTGGCGGATTTGTCCGATATCGACCAGCGAATGAAGTTTGTGCTGCGGGCGGCGAGTCGTTTTGATCTGTTGCTCAACGACAGCAACAAGGCGTTGTTGGCGCAGTCAATCCGCGAGATTGCGCTCAGGGAGGAGGGCTGATGAGCTTGCGCCTTCGGCAAATCAGTCGACGTCGCTGGGTGTGGATGATTGTTTGTGTGGCTGTTGCACTGGCCGCTTTACGGCAACTGATGCAGCCGCTATGGAGCGATTCGGTCATTACTTTGAGGATCGGCGAAACCTACGAGTACATGGAGGCGCATTCGACCGCTCCGTTCAGTGTGTGGGGTCGCGGTAGCAAGACTGTTTCCGGTGGCATTCCGAAGACGGATGCGCGTTTGCGCTTCGTTGATCCGCAATACGGGTTCGAGACGCCGCTGGCTCGGTTTTTCACCGTGACGTTCGTCAATAATCTGACCGTGAGCATCCGCATGTCTCCGCAAATCGAACCTCTGCTGATCGACGACGCCATGAAGGTTGTTACCGATCTGCAGAGCCAATGGTGCGCAAAAGGCTGGAAACCTATGGGTACGCAGGGCGACCCGACAATTACGGACACCCCCGAATGGCGCGCATACGTCAGACAAGGAGTGCTTTCTGGGCGGTCATTTTGGCAGGCCGGCGACAAATACCAGGCAATGCTGATTCTAGGACGCTTCAGAGATTCCAGACATCTCGATCAGGAGCGCTACCTCATCACTCTCGCCGTGGCGAAACCGTGGATTCCTTTCGACGAAATCGAAGATCGCCGCCTCGAATCCCATCACTTCCTCCCACCCCTACCCGAAAAAGGAGCCATCCCATGCCCATCCCAGCCTTCATGACTATCCACGGCAGCCGCCAGGGACTGATCACCGCCGGCGCTTTCACTGAAGCCTCGGTGGGCAATACCTACCAGAGCGGGCGCGAAGACAAGATCATGGTGCAGGCCCTCAGCCATGGCATGTACATCCCCAAGGACCAGGGCGCCGGGCGGCGGATGCACAGGCCCTTGATCATCACCAAAACCCTCGACAAGGCTTCACCCTTGCTGAATATGGCGCTGTCCAGCGGCGAGTTGCTGAGCGAGTGCCGCGTGGAGTTCTATCGCACTTCGGCCAGCGGCGTGCAGGAGCACTTCTACACGGTGGAACTGGAGGATGCGTTGGTCGTCGGCAGCGAACTATTGATGCCGAACTGTCTCGACACGGCCACGTCGCACCTTACGCAGCTGGAGAAAGTCCACTTCAGCTACCGGCGCATCTACTGGCGCCACGAAATCAGCCGGACGATGGGTTCGGACGAGTGGCAAAGCGAGGGACACAGGTGAGGCTGGTCCGTGAATTGAGCCTGACGGATAACGAGCGCAAGCATGTCTGTCCCGTGGACGAGGCGCTGGAGCAGGTGGCAAGTCTGTTGAGTATGCGGCAGTCGCTCGATGGGCTGGACCAGCTACGCGCAGGCTTGATGATCAATCTGGACAGCGAAGTCCTGGCGCAGATCAAACAGGGTGAATGGTGCCTGATCAAAGCCGAAGCCGACTATGGCTACTGGCAGGGCGCCGAAGCGGTGTTTGAACAGGCCGTGCTCGATCTGATGAGCAACCCTCCCGAACAGCCCACCCGAACGGCGCGGATCTTTCGTCTGGTGGACAGCGTGACCGGCGAGCCGTTGCCCGCGCAGGCCTACATCGCCACGATCGATGGAATACCCAGTCAGCGCCGAACCGACGCCCTAGGCATTGCACATCTATTTACCGGTGATCAAGTGCGGCAGCTTTCGCTGCGCATTTTCAACGTCTGAAACCTGCGTCTATCCTTTCGTTCGCGACCCCCTTCGCTTGTTTTGCGCCAGTACCGCGATAGCGGGTGCCCGGCCTTGGCACGTTGTTGTATGGTTGTGGTCGAACCGTTGAACCCAAGTGATTGAAAGGATATCGCCATGCTGGACTGGAAAAACCGCGCGGGCAGCGCGCCTGAACGTGCCGCCGAGCCCAAGTCGGCCACCCGCAGTTATGTCGGCGGGCTATTTTTCAGCCGGGCGCTGGCCACGGTGATCGGTCTGTACTTGCTGGTGACCATTGCGCTGGGCTGGTACTGGAGCCAGGAGCCAGAACTGTTTCCAGTGGCGCAAAATGCCCAGGTCGCTGCCGAGAAAGAAGGCAAGCAAATGGTGGTCGGCTACACCACGGTCGAAACCCTGAAAACCGTCGCCGGCACCTTGCTCAACAAGCCGGGCGGCTACATTTCCAACGATCGTTTCCCGCCGGGTCTGTGGATGGATAATACGCCGAGCTGGGAATACGGCGTGCTGGTGCAGGTGCGTGACCTGACCCGTGCCCTGCGCAAAGACTTCGCCCGTTCGCAATCGCAGTCGGCCGAAGACGCCGATCTGGCCAAGGCCGAACCGCGTTTCAACTTCGACAACAAGAGCTGGGTGCTGCCGTCCAGCGAGTCGGAATACCAGGAAGGCATCAACTCCCTGAGCCGTTATCAGGCGCGCCTGTCCGATCCGAATCAGAAAAACGCGCTGTTCTATGCCCGCGCCGACAACCTCAACAACTGGCTGGGCGACGTCGGCACCCGTCTCGGTTCGCTGTCGCAACGCCTGTCGGCCAGTGTTGGTCGGGTCAAGCTCAACACTGCGCTGAAGACCGAAGTCCCGGCGGTCGGCGAAGTGCCGCAGGTTGACGAAGAAGTCGTTGAAACCCCATGGATGCAGATCGACAACGTGTTCTACGAAGCACGGGGCCAGGCCTGGGCACTGTCGCATCTGCTGCGCGCCATCGAAGTCGATTTCGCCGATGTGCTGGCGAAGAAGAATGCCACCGTCAGCGTGCGTCAGATCATCCGCGAACTGGAGGCTTCGCAGGAGCCGGTGTGGAGCCCGATGATTCTCAATGGCAGCGGTTTCGGTGTGTTGGCCAACCACTCGCTGGTCATGGCCAACTATATTTCCCGGGCCAACGCCGCAGTGATCGATTTGCGTCAACTGCTCAATCAGGGCTGATACGTGAGTCAATCAACCAGAGAGGCGGCCCATCGCGCCGCCTCGGACGCCGAACAGATCGCCTGGGTCGACGAACAGGACAACCTGCTCGGCGCCCTGGTGCGTTCCGATTTGCGCGAACGCGGGCTGATCGGCCGTGGCACCTACATCATGCTGTTCAATTCTGCCGGTGAGCTGTGCGTGCACCGGCGCACGTTGAGCAAGGCGATTTATCCCGGTTACTGGGATGTTGCTGCGGGTGGCATGGTTCAGGCTGACGAAAGCTACGCCGAGTCGGCGGCCCGTGAGCTGGAGGAAGAGCTGGGCGTCAGCGGCGTCGAACTCACCGCGCACGATCACTTCTACTTCGAAGACACCGGTAACCGTCTGTGGTGTTCGGCGTTTTCCGCTGTATGGGACGGTCCGCTGAAACTGCAGCCGGAAGAAGTCCTCGAAGCGCGATTCATCCCCGTCGAACAGGTCATGCGGGAAATCAGCGAAAAGCCTTATTGCCCGGACTCTCTGGCCGCGTTAAAGCGCTATCTCAAGGCGCAGCAAAGCGACGTCGCAAAGAACACATGAATTGGCGCCGATTGGCACTTAGCAATCGCGATTTTTGCCGTTACACTGCGCGACCTTTTCAAGCTGCACCGGATAGTTTGAGGTTGGCCTGCAGATTTATTGTAGGAGCTGCCGAAGGCTGCGATCTTTTGATCTTGCTTTTAAAGATCAGGATCAAAAGATCGCAGCCTCGTTGCACTCGTCAGCTCCTACAGATATTCAGCCCGGCGTTCGAAGCTTTCCGATGCAGTAGCGCTGCCCCTGCCTGAGTGGGGCTTCGCGGTCGCTGACCTTGCCCAAGGTTGCGATCAGTCTTTGTCCTCCCGAGAGGATTGCCGGTGGCCAAGAAAGCCGCATCCTTCGCCGCCCTGGGCGGCCTGGTATTTTCCACCGACGCAGGTCGTCATTGCCCGGAATGCAGCAAACCGGTGGACGCCTGTATCTGCAAACAAACCGTGATCCCGGCCGGTGACGGCATTGCCCGCGTGCGTCGCGAAAGCAAAGGACGTGGCGGCAAAACGGTGACCACCATCACCGGCGTGCCCCTGGCCGAAGACGCGCTCAAGGAGCTGGCGACGACGTTGAAGAAACGTTGTGGCACCGGCGGGGCGTTGAAGGACGGCATCATCGAAATCCAGGGCGATCACGTCGAGCTACTCTTGGCAGAACTGGTCAAGCACGGTTTCAAAGCGAAGAAATCCGGCGGCTAGCAGCCTCTGTGAAACCCTCCGGCGGCTTGATCCGGCTTCGAGTGTTCTCGGATCCGGCGTCGTCGCCATGGTTTTCACAGAGCCTGTTCATGACCGGTTTCTAAACTCCACGCAGTCAGTGCGGTCTACCGCCGCACTGACGAACCGTCATTTTCATTCTTTAGACTGCGCCGGCCTGAACGTCAGGCGACGCACTCTGACTTCTTTATAGGGGACTTCGATGTCCGTACGACGCACACGTAAAGACGATGGCAGCCAATGGACAGTTGCGGACAGCCGCAGCGTTTACGGGATTCGCCATTGGGGGGCCGGGTATTTCGCGATCAATGAAGCCGGTCGCGTCGAAGTACGTCCGAACGGCCCGAGCAGCTCGCCCATCGACCTGTTCGAGCAAGTCGACCAGCTGCGCAAGAGCGGTTTGTCCTTGCCGCTGCTGGTGCGTTTCCCCGACATCTTGCAAGACCGTGTCCGTCAACTGACCGGTGCCTTCGATTCGAACATCGAGCGCCTGGAATACCAGAGCAAGTACACCGCGCTGTACCCGATCAAGGTCAACCAGCAGGAAGCGGTGATCGAGAACATCATCGCTACCCAGAACGTCTCCATCGGTCTGGAAGCCGGCTCCAAGCCCGAGCTGCTGGCGGTGCTGGCGCTGGCGCCGAAGGGCGGCACCATCGTCTGCAACGGGTACAAGGACCGCGAGTTCATCCGTCTGGCGCTGATGGGCCAGAAGCTCGGCCACAACGTGTTCATCGTTATCGAGAAAGAATCCGAAGTCGGTCTGGTGATCGAAGAAGCCGCCTCGCTGAAGGTCAAGCCACAGGTGGGTCTGCGCGTGCGCCTGTCGTCGCTGGCCTCCTCGAAATGGGCGGACACCGGTGGCGAGAAATCCAAATTCGGCCTGTCGGCGGCGCAGTTGCTGTCAGTGGTCGAGCGCTTCCGTGGCGCCGGTCTGGATCAGGGCATTCGTCTGCTGCACTTCCACATGGGTTCGCAGATCGCCAACCTCGCTGACTACCAGCACGGCTTCAAGGAAGCGATCCGTTACTACGGCGAACTGCGCAATCTGGGTCTGCCGGTCGATCACATCGACGTCGGCGGTGGCCTCGGTGTCGACTACGACGGCACCCACTCGCGCAACGCCAGTTCGATCAACTACGACATGGACGATTACGCCGGTGTCGTGGTCGGCATGCTCAAGGAATTCTGCGATGCGCAGAGCTTGCCGCATCCGCACATCTTCTCCGAAAGCGGCCGCTCGCTGACCGCGCATCACGCGATGCTGGTGGTGCAGGTCACCGACGTCGAGAAGCACAACGACGAAATCCCGCTGATCGAAAACAAAGAGAGCCTGCCGGAAACCGTGCAATGGCTGGTGGACCTGCTCGGCCCGACCGACATTGAAATGGTCACCGAAACCTACTGGCGTGCCACTCACTACATGAGTGATGTCGCGGCGCAATATGCCGATGGCAAGCTGACCCTGGCGGAAAAAGCTCTGGCCGAGCAATGCTATTTCGCCGTATGCCGGCGCCTGCACAACTCGCTGAAAGCCCGCCAGCGTTCGCACCGCCAGGTGCTCGACGAACTCAACGACAAGCTGGCCGACAAGTACATCTGCAACTTCTCGGTATTCCAGAGCCTGCCGGACACCTGGGCGATCGATCAGGTGTTGCCGATCATCCCGCTGCACCGCCTCGACGAAGAGCCGCTGCGCCGCGCGGTGCTGCAGGATCTGACCTGCGACTCCGACGGCAAGATCAACCAGTACGTCGACGAGCAAAGCATCGAAACCAGCCTGCCAGTGCACGCGTTGAACGAAGGCGAGGACTACCTGCTGGGCGTGTTCCTGGTCGGCGCCTATCAGGAAATTCTCGGCGACATGCACAACCTGTTCGGTGACACCGACTCGGTGAACATCTACCAGAACGCCGACGGCAGCGTGTACCACGCCGGTATCGAAACCCATGACACCATCGAAGACATGCTGCGTTACGTGCACTTGTCGCCGGAAGAACTGATGACCCACTACCGCGACAAGTGCGCCAGTGCTCGCATCAGTGCCAGCGAGCGCACGCAGTTCCTCGATGCCTTGCGTCTGGGCCTGACCCGCTCTTCCTATCTGTCTTCCTGAGACCCGATAGCGTTCCGCCCGGGTTGTCCGATTTTTTTCCGCAAGCTGTGGAAAATTCGGACGACCCGGTGGGACATCTCCTGATTTTTTCACGAAAACCTTTGCTATCAAGGTCAGCAAACTCATCTGGTCTGCTTTTCGCGTAGGTCATTTCCTAAGTTGTACTTCGCCTCTCTACTCGGCCATGCCTCTCGGCGAGAATCCCCGGCCGCCCCTCCTGTAGAGATCCGCCCATGTTCGATCCAGTCAACGAGCCGTCGTTTCGTCTCGATGTAGCGGGCCTGTCCGACCCCTTCGAAGTTCTGGCCTTTACCGGAAGGGAAGCGCTCAGCGAACCCTTTGTCTTCGAGATCGATGTGGTGATCGACGATCCGCACCTGGATCTCGCCGGCCTGCTGCATCGTTCCGCGTTCCTGTGCTTCGGCCCGCCCGGGCAGGGTGTGCACGGGCAATTGCACAGCCTTGTCCAGCATGAACACGGCCATGGTCTGCGCTTGAGCCGAGTGCGGCTCGGGCCGAAGCTTGGCTGCCTCGAATTGCGCGTCAGTCAGCGCATTTTCAGCGGCCGCTCTGTTCCGCAGATGATTGAACAGGTCCTGCGCGAGCACGGTGTCGTCGGCCTGCAACGACGCTTCGACCTGCACCGCGACTACCCGGCCCGTACGTTCTGCACGCAGTATCACGAATCCGATCTGCAATTGCTCCAGCGCCTGTGCGCAGAGGCGCGCATTCATTATTACTTCGAGCATCACCGCGACAGGCACTGCCTGGTGTTCGGCGACGATCCGACGCGGATGCCCCAGGCAGACGTCGCGCACTATCAGGGCGAGCATGAGCACCATTGCGTCGCTCCAGCCGTGCGCCAATGGCAGCTGCACGAAGACTCACAGGCCAGCCAGCGCGGACCGAATGCCGAAGGGCACAGCGATTTGCCAGCGCTGCGCAGCGGTCAGTGGTTGCCGCTGGAGGGCCATCCTTTCATCGAGTGCAACCGCCCATGGTTGCTGACCCGCATCGAACACCGTGCCGATCAGTCTCTCGAACCGCCCTATGGCAATCGGTTGTTCGCGGCCGCGCGGGTGCCAGTCTGTGCACCCGCCGCTACGCAACCCAAGCAACGCATGCACAGCCCGCAGCGTGCCTGGGTGGTCTCTGTCGATGAAGCGCAACCTGATTGCTCGCGGCCGGTCGCGGTGCAATTCGACTGGCTCTATCAGGGCGAGGGCGCAGCGCCGAGCCATTGCTGGCTGCCGCTCGCGCCAACCCTGAGCGATTTGCCTTCGGCGGCGCTGGCCGAAGGCGTGGAGGTCGTGGTGAGTTTTCTTGAAGGCGATCCTGATCGGCCGGTGGTCAGTGGCGTTCTCCAGCCCTCGGTGTTGCCAGAGGATGCGGTCGGGGACGATGCGCCGTCAGCGCTGCCGGAGCTGCTGGTCAGTGACGGGTTGCAGCAACTGTTGCAGTCGGGTGAGCCGCTGCTGTTGCTGTGCCTGATGCCGGGCGGAGGCAGCTTCAATCATTGCGCCGAGTCCGTGTGCAGTTGCCGGCTGCTCACCGCGCTCGATCAGAGCAGCGCACGATGAGCGGCGCGGCGCTTGAACCCATGGCGCAATGGCTGTTGCTCGATACCCCGGACGCGGCACGCGCCCTGCAGACCTTGCGCCAGGGCTTTGCCGATGTGCAGCGTCACCGGTTGTTCGACGGCACCGAATTTCAACCGGTCAGCGAGCACGGCCCGGTCCTCGTTGACTTGCGCGAAAGTCCGGCATTGACCGCCTTGTGCCTGCGCGACCCGGACACCTGGCGCGGCCTATTGCTGAGCTGCGAGATACCGGCGCAGCAGTTGATCAGCCATTTGCAGCGCATGCTCACCGTCTCCTTCGGTTTGAATCATCGAGCCTTGCTCAGCTATTACAACCGCCAGACCGCCAGCTACTTCTTCGACGCTTGCGACGCCGAGCAACTGAGTCGCTGGCTCGGGCCGATTCGCCAGTTGCGCTGGTTTGGCGGCACCTGGGCCGACCGCGCCATTGGCAGTCAGGGCTGGCAACAACTGCGTAATCCCGGCTTGCTCGTCGAGCCGCTGGGCGTTGAAGAAAGCCTGACCCGGCGCCAGCGCGAACGCCTGCAAAGCTGCCTGCTGGAGCAACACATCTGGCGCTGGTGCCAGTCTCTGAGCACCGATTACCAGACGATCTCTGTGCATGTGCAACAAGGTCTGGCGCTGGGTTTCAGCGATCGCGTTGTGCTCGATGGCTGGCTGTGGCTACGCCTGCTGCACCCGCGCGCCGTGCTGGTTGCGCCGCCGGCCGGTCTGACCCAGCAGGAACGGCTCGACCATTTACGTCGGCAGTGGGGCGCGGCGGACTGAACGTTTCCGTCAGTGAGCCTTGCCGCTGAACCAGCCATCGCTGCGTTTCAGCCACAGGGCTTGCGCGCCGAGAGTCACGCTGCGCAAGACCATGAACAGCAGAAAAGATATCCACAGGCCGTGATTGCCCAGCGCTTGCAAGAACCAGGCGAACGGCAGGAGCAACAACACCGTCAGCAGCATGCCGTTGCGCATCTCCCGTGCGCGGGTGGCGCCGATGAACAGCCCGTCGAGCAGGTAACTCCACACCGCAATCAGCGGCAGCACGGCGAGATAAGGCAGGTAGACGAACGCCGTGTCGCGCACACTCTGGATGTCGGTCTGCATCTCGATGAACAAGTGTCCGGCGAGCAGAAACAGCACGGCGAAGCCGAGGCTGGCAATCAGCGACCAGCCGCCGGCGACCACCAGTGACCGACGCAGTGCCAGGCGATCCCGCGCGCCGATGGCATGCCCGCACAAGGCTTCAACAGCGTGGGCCAGTCCATCGAGTGCGTGGGCCGTCAGCAGCAGGCCGTTGAGCAGCAGCGCGTTGGCCGCCACGGTCGCATCGCCCAGCCGCGCACCTTGCACGGTGATCAGGAAAAATACCGATTGCAGGGCGAGGCTGCGGATGAAGATGTCACGGTTGACCGCCAGCAGCGGGCGCCAGCTCTGCCAGACTTTCAGCGTCGACCAGATGATCTGCCCCGGATAGGCGCGCAACGCCGTGCGCGTCAGCCACAGGCCGAGCAGGGCGCCGCTCCATTCGGCGATCACCGAAGCGCGAGCGGAGCCGACCACGCCCCAGTCCAGGCCGATGACAAACCACAGATTGAGAACGATGTTGATCAGGTTGGTGCTAAGCAGAATCGCCAACGGCGCCCGCGCGTTCTGCGTGCCGAGGAACCAGCCGACCAGCGCGTACGTCGCCAGCGCTGCGGGCAGGCCGAACAGGCGCGTGTGGAAAAACTCCCGGGTCAGTTGCTCCAGTTCCGCCGACGGCTGCATGAAGTGCAGCGCCACACCGCTGAGCGGCACACCGAGACAGCCGAGCACGACCGCCAGCCCTATCGCCAGCAACAGGCCCTGCAACAGAATCTGCCGCAACGCCGCGCCATCGCTGCGCCCGGCAGCTTGCGCGGCAAAACCGGTGGTGCCCATGCGCAGAAAACCCATCGCCCAGGCCAGAAACGTGTACAGACTCGCCCCGACCGCCACCGCGCCCAACTGATGGGCATGCGGCAGGTGGCCAATGACAGTGCTGTCGACCAGCGCCACCAGCGGCACGGAAATATTGGACAGGATCATCGGCGCGGCAAGCGCCCAGACCTTGCGGTGAGTCGGGCGGTCGCGCCAGTCGGTAAGCAGAGAGGACATGCAGGCTCCTTGGGGGAGCGGGGATTGTAGCGATTAACGCAATTTACTGTAGGAGTGAGCCTGCTCGCGATAGCGCCCGTTCAGTCACACAAGCTTCGAATGACATACCGCGATCGCGAGCAGGCTCACTCCTACAGGGGGCGGTGGGTTAATGGATGATCCAGCTCAACAACCACAACCCCAGCAGCAACCAGATGATCCCGGCAATGATCGACGCATTCATGAACGCCCGGATCGCCGACCACAACAGCATCAGGCCAACGATCAGCGCGATGATGCTGATGATCGAAGTGTCCATCCCCAGCGTCTGCGCCAGGCCGTCGACAAAGTTGCCGCCAGCGTTGCTGAGCATGTTGAACAGGCCGCTGAGGCCATCGACGATAAAGCGGATGACCGAACCGAGTGCCTGGCCGAGCCATTCGAAAAAGCTTTCTACACGCATGTGTGCATCCCTGATGAAAGAGCTGAGCGTTGGGCCACGCCGAGGGCGGCCGAGTTCCCTGCATGATAGAAGGTTTACTCAATCCCTGTGGGAGCGAGCTTGCTCGCGAATGCGGTGTGTCATTCACTCCATCCGTTACCTGACCCGACGCCTTCGCGAGCAGGCTCGCTCCCACAATAGATCATCTGCGCTGCTTGCCTTCAGCCCCCATCCCCCCGAAGCTATGCGTCTTCAGGAGAGCCCGATGAACCTTGTTGAACTGACCGAACGCCTGCACGCCATTCGCGATCGCAATGACTGGCGGCAATTTCACAGCCCGAAAAACCTTGCCATGGCCGCCAGCGTCGAGATGTCCGAACTGGTGGAGATCTTCCAGTGGCTGACGGAAGACCAGTCGCGCCAGTTGCCGGCGGACAAACTCGCCCACGCCGGGCAGGAAGTGGGTGACATCGTGTTGTATCTGTTGCTGCTGTGCAGCGAGTTGGGGTTGGACATGAATGAAGTGGTGCGCAGCAAACTTGCTGACAGTGAACGGCGGTTCAGCTGATGAGCGACCGGCATTTCGATCAGTTGGCGACGCGTTTCGCCGAAAAAATCTATGGCGGCGCCAAAGGTGCCATTCGTCTCGCGGTGTTGCAGGCTGACCTTGCCGAAGCACTGCCGGATCGCCCGTTGCGGGTGCTCGACATCGGTGGCGGTCTGGGCCATATGTCGCTGTGGCTGGCAGAGCGTGGGCACGATGTGACCTTTACCGAGCCGGCCGAGCCGATGCTCGAAGGCGCTCGACAGCGCTTTGCCGATGCAGGGCAGACGGCGACATTCATTCAGGCGCCGTGGCAGGAACTGCCCGGCCAGCTCACTGAACCCTACGACCTGGTGATCTGCCACGCCGTGCTGGAATGGCTGGCCGAACCCCACGCGATTTTGCCGGTGCTGCACCAATTGACCAAACCCGGCGGCTGGTTGTCGCTGGCGTTCTACAACCGCGATGCGCTGATCTACCGCAATCTGCTCAAGGGTCATTTCAAGAAGATGCGCAAGAACGTCATGGCCGGCGAGAAGCAGAGCCTGACCCCGCAGCAGCCTCTCGACCCTCGGGAATTGGCAACGCAACTCGCGGGTATGTGGCAGGTCGAAAGTCAGAGCGGCGTACGGGTATTTCACGATTACATGCCGGTGGAATTCCAGGCCCGCGCCGAACTGGCGGATTTGCTGGAAATGGAACTCGCGCACCGTCGTCACCCAGGCTTCGCCGGGCTTGGGCGTTACTTGCACTGGATCTGCCGGCCGATCTGAGCGGAGCGCGACATGAAAGCTCAATGCGGGTTATTGCTGATGTGTCTGGGGTTGGCCGCCTGTCAGGGCAGCAACCCCTACGTGGCGCAGTCGCGGCCCTTGCCGCCGGCACCGCCGCAAGCTGCCACCACCTTCGACCGCAGCGCCTACCCGGCGCCGGCGCGTGATTACGGGCGCTACCGCAACTGGGCCTGGCGCAACGGGCAGTTGCCGCCGGGCACGGCGTGGGCCGATTCGGCGCAAGTGGCCGAGGCAGTCAGCAACGCCCTCGACCAGCGCGGCTTGCGCCCGATGCGCGACAACCGCCCGGCCGACCTGCTGGTCAGCGCCGATCTGCGTCTGGAAACCCGCTTGCGCCAGGTCCGCGACGATTACGGCTACTACGGCGGATACGGCGGCTATGATCGGTATGGTCGCGGTTACGGCATGTACAACACCGTGCCGATCATGCGCACTTATCAGGAGCAGGTCGTGGTGGTGCGGGTCGATCTGTTCGATGCCGGCAACGGTCAGCCGGTGTGGAGCGCCAGCGCCGAAACCGGCACCCAGGGCAATCAGATCGAACGCGCCGATGCGATTCGCGAGGCTGTGGAAAAAGCCATGGCGGCGTATCCTCCCAGCTGACGTCGTGTCAGCAGGTTCATGTCTTCACCCGGAGAAACATCATGTTCCGCCGTCTCGCTCTACTCGCTGTTGCCGCGCTGCTCAGCGCCTGCGCTGCCAACCAGGTCAATCACGACTTCGACGCCAGCCGCGACTTTGCCGCTTATCGCAGCTGGAGCTGGAAAGACCCGGCCCTGCAATACCGCCCCGATGATCCGCGCATCAAGAGTGACCTGACCGAACAGCGCATCCGCCAGGCGGTGTCCGATCAACTCGATCAGCGCGGTTTGCGCCCGGCCGCTGGCGGCGGCAAAGGTGATCTGAGCGTACAGACCTACCTGATCGTCGAAGATCGTCAGCAGCAGGTGACGACCAATTACGGCGGCGGTTGGGGTGGTCCGTGGAACGGCTACTGGGGCGCGCCGATGTACAACGAAACGCGCAACATCACCTACAAGGTCGCGACCATTCAGATCGACCTGCTCGACGGCAAGGACGGCAAACTGGTCTGGCGCGGCAGCGATGAACAAATGCTCAGCAGCCGCCCGAATCCGGCGGATCGCAGCAATGCCATTCGCGAGACCGTGGCGCGGATTCTGGCGAACTATCCACCGCGTTGAATGAACGGTCCTTTTCCCGCCCGGACGCAAATTCCCTGTAGGAGCTGCCGAAGGCTGCGATCTTTTGATTTTCAGAGGCAAGATCAAAGGATCGCAGCCTTCGGCAGCTCCTACGGTGATTTGCCATGCCAGGAGCGCATTGCCAGCAGCCGCGTCTACACTCACTGTCACCAACGCAGGTAGCTCGGCACTGCGCCGGCACAGGAGTGCGCCATGTCGCGAGGATCGCAATGCAACGGCCCGGCCCGGCAACGCGGGGCGATCGGCCTGATGGCAGCCGCCACCCTGAGCCTGGCGCTGGTGATGATGCTGCTGGTGGTCGACAGTGGTCGCTTGTACATGGAACAGCGCAAACTGCAGCGGGTGGTGGATACCGCCGCCCTCGAAGCGGTCAGTCGCGGCGGCAATTGCCTGCCCGGGCTGACCGCCGCCAGTTACGCCGGGCAAAGTGCGCTGCGCAATGGCTACCTCGTCGATGCCAACAACACCCTCGCCACCACCTGCGGCACCCTGGCCACCGCTGCCAGCGGTCTGCGCAGTTTCACCCTGGATGCTACGCAATCCACCGCAGTCAAAGTCGTCGCCAGCCGCACGGTCACCACCAGTTTTGCCGGCGGTGTGCAGGCGCTGTTCAGCGCCACGCCGGTCAGCCTCAACACCACACTCAATGCTTCGGCAGTTGCCGCCAAACCGCAGCCGACCGTCGCCCAACTGAATATTCGCAGCACCCTCGCCAGCATCGACACGGCGCAGTCGAACATCCTCAATCCGTTGTTTTCCGGGCTGCTCGGCGGCAACGTCAACCTCACGGCGTTGGGCTGGGACGGTTTGCTGCACACCGATATCAACCTGCTCAAATACCTCGATCAACTGGCGATCGACCTCAACGTCGGTGCCGGCAATTACACCCAGTTGCTCAATACCCAAGCGACCGTGACGCAACTGATTCAGGCAGCGGCGACGGTGGTACAACTCAACGGCGCGACCGCGCAAGTGGTCACCGCGCTGGGTCAGTTGCAGGTCGCCGCAATCAACGCGGCGCCGGTCAGACTCGGCGAGATCCTGCAACTGCAAACCGGCACCACGGCGGCGGGGCTGGATGCCAATCTGCAATTGCTGCAACTGGTGCAAGGCGTGGTGCAACTGGCCAACAGCAAGAGCGCGGTGGCGGCGACCCTACCGGTCAATGTGCTGGGGCTGGCCGGTGTCACGGTGCGGGTGAAGGTGATCGAGCCGCCGCAGTTCTCGGCGATTGGCGACCCGGCGCGGGCCAAGGTCGATCCATTGGGACCCGATCGGATTTATGTACGCACTGCGCAGGTTCGCACGCTGTTGTCGGTGAATTTGCCGGTGCTGAACGGGGTGACCGGGTTGACCAATGCAGTCCTCGGCCTGGTCGGTACGTTGACGCCGACACTCAATGCATTGCTGAGCCTGAACCTGGTGGACACGCTCAACTCAGTGCTCTGCCTGTTGGGTGCCGGCTGCCAACAGCTCGATCCGAAGCTGCTGCCCTCACCGCAGATCGACATCGCGCTGGATGCCGGCGGGGCGAAAAGCTATGTCAGCGATTACCGCTGCCCGACCGGCGATACCGACAGCAAAAGCCTGACCGCCACCACCACGACCTCTCTGGCTGATCTCAAGCTCGGCAAGATCGATCCCGTCGCAGCGTTCTCTTCAGTCGCCGAACCAACGGTGGCGCCGTTGCCGCTGGTCGATCTCGGCATCATCACCTGCCACAAGATTCTCGGCATCGGCAGCTGCGATGCCGCCTCCCACGTGCAATACGGCGCCGGTGGCATCGCCCTAAAACTCGACACCAGCGTCGCGCAAACCACGCAGAACCTGCTGTTCTCCAGTACCACGCCCTTCGCCACCCCGGCCAACCTCAAACTACCGCCGAGCCTGCTGCCCGCCGCGCCGACCAGCAACATCGTCGGCAGTCTGGCGAACACCCTGTCCGGGATCAACCTGATCGTCTACAAACCGGTGGGCAGCAATCCGCTGGGCGCCATCGTCACCGGTGTGGCTTCACTGATCAGCGATGTCAGCAACCGCTTGTTGCCGGTGGTCACCGGGTTGATCAGTCCTCTGCTCGATCCGCTGTTGAACAATCTGCTCAAAGGCCTGGGGATCAACCTGATGAACACTGAGGTGGGCGCCAACATGACCTGCGGGCAGACCGGCAAGGCTTATCTGGTGATCTGATCGTCCGTGGCGATCGGCAGTTCGATGCAGAACCGCGCGCCTTCTGCCGAGTTGCGCACGCTCAATTGGCCGCCCATGTTGGCGATGATGCCGTAGCTCACCGACAGGCCCAGGCCGGTGCCGACGCCGATCGGTTTGGTGGTGAAGAACGGCTCGAAGATCCGCTCCAGCAAACGCGGATCGATACCGCCGCCGTTGTCCTCGACCCACAAGCGCACGCTTTCTTCGTCACGCTCGGCGTAGATCGAAATCCATGGCTTGAACGCTGAGTCGCTGTCGCGTTTGCCGAGCAGCGCGTCGCGGGCGTTGACCATCAGGTTGATCAGCACCTGTTCCAGCTGATCGACGTAGCCGCGCACCTGCGCCTCGAAACCGGTCTCGCTGATGCGCAGGTCGACACCTTTACCGCGCATGCCCTCGGCCAGCAGCGACAAAGTGCCTTCGATAGCCTGGGCCGGGTTGAACAGTTGTTGTTCGATTTCCGAGCGCCGACCGAAGACGCGCATGTGGTCGACCACTTTCGCTGCGCGTTGCACCTGGGCATCGATGCGCTTGAGTTTGTCGGTCAGGTAATCGATCTGCACATCACCGTTGCCGAGGCGCTTGAGCACGTTGACGATGGCCATGCGCATTACGTTCAGCGGCTGATTGATCTCGTGTGCGAGGCCGGTGGCCATTTCGCCGAGGGTGGCCATTTTCGCGCTCTGCGTGAGTTGCTGTTGCGAGCGGCGCACTTCGGTGTTGTCGCGGCCCACGGCTTGCACCTCGATCAACTGGCCGCGCTCGTCGAACACGCCGCGATCCGACCACATCCACCAGGCGTGTTCGCGTCCGGGCAGTTGCAGGTTGATTTCCGCAGTGCTCACCGGTTGTTCCGGGGTCAGTTGGCTCAGGCGCTGCACAAAAGCACCGCGCTGTTCCTCGGACATCCAGCCGCCCAGATCAACCCCGGGCAGTTGTTCCGGGGTGCATTCCAGATAAGTCGCCAAGGGTCGGTTGCCAAAAATCAGCGTCAGGTCCGGGCGATAGCGGCAGATCATCGCCGGGGAATCCTCGACCAGAATCCGGTAGCGCTCTTCGCTCTGGCGGACCTGCTCGGCGGCGAGGGTGGCGTCGGTAACATCCAGCCATAGGCCCACTGCCTCCACCGGCAGACCGAGATCGTTGCGCAGCAATTTTGCTTCATCGAGCAGCCAGTGATAGTCGCCACGGCTGTCACGCAAGCGATAACGCGTACGCACCGAACCCTCGCGCAGCAACTCGCGGTTGCGCTGGAAATACAGTTCGCGGTCGTCGGGATGCACGCGTTCGATCAGTGCTGCCGCGTCGCAGTCTTCCAGCGTCCAGCCGAGCAAGGGTTGCAGGCTGGCGCTGAAAAACGCCGGGATCAGCGCGCCTTCCTGATAACGCTGCACATAGATCACCGCCGGCGAACTGGCGATCAGATTATCCAGCCGCGCATGAGCAGCGGCGGCCCGTTGTTGTTGATTCTGGATATCGCTGATGTCGAGCATGAACCCGACCAGACGCCGATGCTCACCCGTGCCGCTGACCTGGCCCTGAATCCGGTACCACGTCGCGGTTGCGCCGACATCCGCACGGTGCAGGCGTACGCTCAGGGTCAGCGCTTCTCCTTGCAGTTGCAGGGCCCGCAAACGGCTGCGCAACTCGTCGCGGTCGGCGGGATGGAACAGCATCAGCCAGTCCTCCACCGACAGCGTGCGGTCGCTGAGGTCCAGTGCCGAGGCCAGCGACGGCGCCAGGGCGATCTGTCCGTCAGCACTGATTTCCCACCAGCCGGTACCGAGCAGGTGTTGCAGGGAATCGAGACGCTCCATCGACTGCACATGGCGCTGCTCGCGCAAGCGGCTGAGCAACGGCCCGGCCAGTGCGCCGGCCAGGGTCAGCCAGTCGCGATCGGTCAGCCATGGCGCCACGTTGTCGACCGTGTAAAACCCGCAAAGCAGCCACGCGACCACGCCTTGATCATTGCTGTAGGGCACGGCGAAACCATTGGCATTGCCGAAGGTGGCTTGCAAACGCGAGTGTTCATAACGGCCCTGCTGGCCGGCGAGGCGTTGCGGCGCGCTGCCGTTGAGGCTGTCCAGCGGTGTGCCCAATGGCTTGCCGTCCTCCCACAATTGTGGAGCGTCATGGCCACGAAACTGTTGATGAATCTGCCAGCCCTGGGCCTGTTCATCGAGCAGCGCCACGGCCAGGCAGGGGATATGCCAGCGCTGGGCGATGGCCTGCAATTGTTCGCCAAGCACCGTCGGCAAACGCGTGAGACTGCATGTGCGCAGATGATCGCTGACCTGCGCGGCGAGGGTCTGGCAGGCGTCGCGATCACGCGATTGCTGACGTTCAAGCAGCAGGTCGGCGATGTCGAGCAGCTGCAGCAGCCAGCCGTCACCCAATGGTTGCACCCAGCCGCGCAAGTGCAGCGGCTGATCATTCAGGCCGGGAAAGTCGAGATCGAGCAATTGCCCGTGCCAGTCCCGTGGCTGACCTTCGATGGTCAACAGGCTCTGCGGCAACAGATAGGCGCTGAGCGGCAACGGTTGTTCGTTGAGTTTGTGCTGGGCGAGCAAATGCCGCAGCGGGCCGGCGATCTGCAACACCTCGCCGTCGCCATTCAAATACAGATGCAGCCCGGTGGGCGGTGCGCCGAGGTGGTCCGGCAGCTCCAGGACAGCGCTGGGCGCACGCTTGAGCAAACGCCCGAAGAGCTTATCGCCGGCGGTCAAAATTGCAGGCTCGAGCGGGCAGTCAGGTGCGTGGGCAGATTGGGCACCGTGCCAATGCCCGGCAGCACCAGAAACGGCATGATCTGATTAAGCTTGCTCACCGGGTAATTGACGCTGACGGTCAGAGTGCCGCTACCCGCGTCGTAAGCCGAACTGGTGTCGACCCCGACCACCAGATTCAAGGCTGAGGGCAGCCATTGCAGTTGTTGGCTCAGCGCGGCATTGGCGGTGTTGACCACCACCGTCGAATAGTTCGGCGTGGTCGGGTCCACCGCGACACTGCGACGTACCGCTTCGGCGGTGGCCTGGTTGAACGATTGCATCATCACGAAGGGCAAGCCGTAGCTGACCAGCCCGTAAAACACCGCGAAAAAGATGATGAACACCAAGGCGAATTCGATCGCCACCGCACCTTTTTGCGACCTGCGGAAGCCGTTTTTCATGCGTGCGTCTACCCTGACAGTCACTGCGTAGTATCAGCATAGAATCATTCAGCCAAAACGGACGGCTTTTAGCAGATGGAGATTTCTCTTGTTCTGATCTGGCTGGCGATCTGCGCTGCGCAGGATGTCCGGCAACGGCGAATTTCCAACTTACTGACGTTGGGTGTGGGCGCGCTGGCGCTGGTCTGGTTGCTTGCGACCGGCAGCACCTGGCTGGGCGCTGACGCGGGGCAGGGTGGATGGGCGTGTCTGATCGCTTTGCTGCTGACATTACCCGGTTATTTTCTCGGCCGCATGGGCGCCGGCGATGTGAAACTAATGACAGCCCTGGGTCTTGCGACGAACGGCATATTCGTTCTTGGCGCTTTTATCGGCGCGGGCGTGGCCAGCGTGCTGTGGCTGCTGCTCGCGCCAAAAGTCTGGCCTCATATGGGTCAAGGGCTTAGAGCGCATCTGCGTCATCTCGCCTCGGACAAGTCAAAAAAGCTGCCATTTGCGCCGTTCGTGTGGGTAGGGGTAGTGCTTTCGCTGTACTGGATCACCTGATCGCGGGGTGCCACTAGTCCTATGTACATAGTCGGAAAGTGGGTCTACTTTCAATTCAGGCGAATACGCCACCAAAGTGCAGGAATCGTCAGCGTTGGCCCGAGCAATGGAGTGGTTCGTGAACAAGCCTAATGCGGTAAAAATCCTCGTGGTCGATGATCAGCCGCTGATCGTCGAAGAGCTGTGTGAGTTTCTTGAGAGCAGTGGCTACCGCTGCGTGCCGTGCGACTCGAGTCTGGAAGCCATCGAGCTGTTCAGGGCAGATCCGGACATCGGTCTGGTGCTGAGCGATTTGCACATGCCGGACATGGATGGCATCGAGTTGATCCAGGCATTGCAGCGGCTGGCCGGCAAGCAGCGGGTGTTCGAGGCGATCATGCTCACCGGGCGCGCCGACAAGCAGGATGTGATCAAGGCGTTGCGTGCGGGGATTGCCGATTACTATCAGAAGCCGATTGATCTGGCTGAGTTGCTCGAAGGCGTGCAGCGCCAGGAACTGGCTTTGCAGGAACGGCAGAAGAATCTGCATCTGGGGCACCTGAATCAGAAGTTGCAGTTTTTGTCCGAGTCGATCGATGACCTTTATCAGGATCTGGACAAGGTGCGGCGTTCGCCCGCGCCGGTGCTGGCCGATGGTGAGCCTGAGTCTGCCGAGATGCCGGCGGTGTTCAATCAGTTGTCGCCGCGGCAGTTGGACGTGGCGCGGTTGGTGGGCAAGGGGCAGACCAATTATCAGATTGCCTGTGAGTTGGGGATTACCGAGAACACGGTGAAGTTGTATGTGTCGCAGGTTTTGCGGTTGACGCATATGCATAATCGGACGCAGTTGGCTTTGGCGCTTTCTCCTGGTAGTTCGGTGGGGCGGCAGCGGGTTACGGCGCATTGACTTGGCGGCCTTTGGGCCGACCATGCTTTGGGTGGTTGGGGTGAATATCCGTTTTTTTGGGTGTTGCGGCTGGCGGTTCCGCCCTTACGGCGGGTCACTTTTGGCAAACGCCCCAAAAGTAACCAAAAGGTCTTCGCCCTGACGTTCGGCCCCTCGCTGGGGCTCGGGTTCCTTCGCTGCGGGATCGATCCTGGCGCAGCGGCTCCGGTTTGCTTCGCTGCACCTCCTTCCGCTGTGTCTGGCTGCGCCAGACGGTCGCTGCGCTCCCACGCCCGGATCAATCCCTCCGCTCAGCCTGCCGACGGGCTCCAAGATCAAAATCTACTCGAGCTTGCGCTCATTGTTGAGTGGTGCGGCTTCGCCGCGGGCAGCTGCGCTGCTTTTGCTTTCTGTGGGAGCGAGCCTGCTCGCGAAGGCGGCCTGACAGCCGACCTGTTCTTAATTGGTACGCGATCCAACTGTAGGAGCTGCCGAAGGCTGCGATCTTTGCTTTTGCTTTTGCTGTTCTGTAGGAGTGAGCCTGCTCGCGAAGGCGGCCTGACAGCCGACCTGTTCTTGAGTGTTACGCAATCCACCTGTAGGAGCTGCCGAAGGCTGCGATCTTTTGATTTTGCTTTTGCTTTTGCTTTTGCTGTTCTGTGGGAGCGAGCCTGCTCGCAATGAGGCCAGTGGGTCCGCCGATAACTCGAAGTCGTTTAAATCTGACGCGAGATAACCAGAACCTTCCCACAAGGTTTTCAGGTTGTCCGTCGGACGTCGGGTCACTAGTCTCTGGCTGTCGTCGAACCTTCGGCGATCGGGTGTGAGAACCCTGCTACTTATGGTCATCCAGTATCTGTGCACGCATAATCGCCGCCAGCTTGTCCGCTGTCTGCAATGTGTCATGGCGGCTGTGTGCGGGCAGACTTCGGTCTGGCCGGGTGTCCATAACCGGTATTCTCACCCCGCATACAGTTGCCACCTTTTGCCCCGTGAGAATGGCATTGGGTCGCACCGCAGATTTTGGAGAGCCGTTTCAATGGACAAACTGATTCCAGACCCACCCCCATCCCCCACCACCCCGCTCGAAGACGCCATGCGCGCCGACGATCTTGTGAAAAACCGCGAAGCGATAAAACGCGCGCTGGATTTCTATCTCTGCCCCGAACCCGCAAAGCCGCACCCGCCCAGCACGCTGTTCATGGTGGTGCCCAATGTCGATACCGAAAGCCTGTTGGCGCATGCCTGTGAGTCGCTGGCGTCAGCGAGTGCGATGGCGAGTAATTTCGCTGGTGAGTTGAGCGGGTTTCAGCGCAGCACGGCGTTGGCGATTCAGCAGATTGTCATGCTGGCCGAGCTGGCGGTGAATCGGGCGCTGGATCGGGTTGATCCGCAGACTTGAAACCGCGTTATCGTTCTTCGCGAGCAGGCTCGCGCCCACAGAAAGCACGCGGTCGACTGTGGGAGCGAGCCTGCTCGCGAAGGGGCCCTCAAGGTCATCACCAAACTAATTCTTGCTCTCAATCTTCCCGCCCGCATCCGGATCGTAAAAATCCGGAATCTCGTACTGGTATTTCTTCAGCCAGCGCTGCATCGCCAGTTCGCGTTCGGTGGCGGTGGCGCTTTGGGGTTTGGGTGAGGCAGCTTTGTTGCGGCTTTGCAGGAGCAGCCAGCCTTCGGTTTCCTGCTGCTGCGCAGAAGCAGGGCCGGTGTCGATGGCGTGGGCGCTGAGGGGCAGGGTAAGCAGGGTCAGGTAGCACAGGCCTTTGCGGATGTTCATGGCTGTCTCCTTATTCGAGCGTCGGCGGTAACGGGTCGATGAAGGCGGCGACGCGGTCGCCGGGTGTGGCTTTGGCGTGGGTTGGCGCTTTGAGTTTTTCCGCGCGTTGCTGCGCTTCGGAAAATTGCTCCGGGGTCAGTTTCGAGCGGCTGACGATTTCGGCGGCTTGTGGCCAGTCGTTCTGGTAGAGCAGCAGGGTGACCATGTTCAGCGTCGCCAGTTGATTGTTCTGGCTCAGTTCGATCGCGGTGAGGAATTCGAATTTCGCTTCGTTGAGACGCAGTTGGTTGAGGTAGACCACGCCAAGGTCATTGCGGATTTTCTCGTCGGTGGGTGCCAGGCGTGCGGCGCGTTGCAGGTGGGCCTGGGCCTGGCCATTGTCGCCACGGGCGGCGTAGACCTGGCCGAGGCCGTGTTCGGCCTGGGCGGTGAGGCAGCCGCCGAGCAGGCTGCGGTAGAGCGGTTCTGCCTCGCTGCGACCGAGCAGGCGATAGACCTTGGCCTTGCGCAGGCGCACTTCGCTGAGGTTGTCCGGCAGGCTTTGCAGGTTGGCCAGGCTGGCGTGGAGCTTGCCGTCGCTGGCCAGATCATCGGCGAGGTTCAGCGACAGTTCCTGCTCCGACGTGAGTTTGCTGCAGCTGGACGGCGACAGCAGCGAAGTCCACGGCGCCTGGCCGTCCGTGGCACAGCCTCCCAGCAATAACAGACTTGCCATGACTATCAGTACTTTCATCAAACGCTCTCCATGAGCCAAGGTCAGTTTGCGAAGGCGCGGGCAATGGCGGTGAAGCCCGGGCCGGCCAGTACTATCAGCAGGGCCGGAAACAGAAACAGCATCATCACCACCGACATCTTCGCCGACATTTTCGAGATGTATTCCTGCAGCCGGGTCAGGCGTCGGTCATCCAGTAATTGCTTGAGCGCCAGCAGCGATTTCATCGCGCCGCCGCCCTGGTGGATCAGTTGCTGGAGGATCACGCAGGTGTCGGTGAATTCGTCCACCGCGAGCATCACCGCGGTCTTGTTCAGCTCCTGACCCAGATCCAGACCGGAGTCGACGCGGCTGAGGATCTGGCGCAGTTCGCTGGTCAGCTCCGGCAGCAGTTTTTGCGCCTCGACGCTGAGCACGCGCAGAGCTTGTTCCACCGCCATGCCGGATTCGAAGAGGATGCGCAGCAGCGGAATGAACGTAGAGATTTCCACGGCGATGGTTTTCTGCCGGCGCGCGGCGGCGTAGGCGAGCAGGCGTTTGGGCAATAGATAGCCGCCGCCAGCAGCGAACATCGGCGCCATCCAGCGGTGGCTGGTCTGCGGGAAAAACACTTCCTGCAGAAAGATCGCCAGCCCCAGAGCGAGCAGCGGCGTGCCGATCTGGCAAGCGGCGAAGAGCGCGCGTTCGTTGGCGCGGCGCCAGCCGAGGCGGCCGAGCAGGGTCTGGGTTTCGCTGTCGATGCTCACCGAGCCCCGGCCGAAACGGCTGTTGCCCAGCGCACGCAGCCAGTGGCCTAAACGGTTTTCCCGGACCAATTGGCCCTGCAAGCGCTGATGCACCTGACGCACGCGGCGGCGTTCGGTGAGCAGGTGATTGCCCAGCAATAACAGCGAACCGAGGAACAATAACAGCGCGGCGAGCCAGACCATCTCAAACGCTCCGCAACATGCGCCACAGCGCCAGACTGCCGAGCACCTGCAACACGGCGGCGCTGAGCAGCATGGTCTGGCCGCTTTCGTCCTGCCACATGCCGAGCATGTAGCCGGGGTTGGTCAGCATGAAGTAACTGACCAGAATCAACGGCAGCAAACCGAGCACCCAAGCAGTCATGCGCGTTTCCCCGGTCAGCGCGCGCAACTGCCGCGCGCCCTGGTCGCGCTCGCGGATCAGTTTGATCAGGTTCTCCAGCAGCTCACTGGCGTTGCCGCCGTAGCGGTGGTTGACCTTCAGGCCGAGGGCGAACATACGCAGTTCGTCCTGCTCGTAGAGTTCGGCAAAATCGCTGACGGCGTCAGGCAAGTTCACCCCCAGTTGCACGTTGCGCTGCACCCGGCCCATGGCCGCTTTCAAGGGATCTTCACTGGCTTCGATGGCGCCCAGGACTGCGTCGCTGAGGGTGCGCCCGGACTTGAGGCTGCGCACGGTGTGGTCGAGCAGTTGCGGCAGTTGTTCGATCATGCGGCGAATCCGTTGCCGGTAGCGAATGGCGATGTACAACCGCAACGCCACGGGCGGGACGAGCAACATGATCAGCAGACCGACCCAGCTGGCGAGCAGAAATCCCAGGCCCATTGCCGCTGCCCACAGGCTCAGCCACAGACCGAAACGCTCGCTCGGCCGACCCAGTCCAGCACGTAAAAACATCCGTTCCAGTCCCACCCACCTGGTCTGCTCGACGGTCAGTTGCGGTTGCCCGGCGGCGAGGCGATTGAGGACTTTTTCCGTCGCGGTCTTGCGCAGTCCTTGCAGGAACAGATAGATCGACAGCCCGAGCAGCATCAGGCAAATGACGATAAGAATGATCGGTCCCAGCATCTGTGTGCTCCTCGCCGTCAGCCCAGGTGAGCGTCGTGGCGCAGCTTGTCGCCGGCCGGGTTGACCGCTTCGCGAACAAAGCCGAAACCGGTGCGGCGGTCGAGGCGGAACAGGGTGTTGGTGACGTAGACGTCCTCGCGAATGCCGACCACTTCCACCACTTCGCTGACGCAGCGTCGGCCATCGGGCATGCGTGTCAGTTGAATGATCACGTCGAGGGCGGCGCAGATCATCTGGCGCAAGGTGCGTTCGGCAATCGAACGCCCGGTCAGCCCGACCAGTGTCTCCAGACGCAGCAGCGCGTCCTGAGCGTTGTTGGCGTGCACGGTGCTCATCGAACCGTCGTGGCCGGTGTTCATCGCGGTGAGCACGTCGACCACTTCGACGCCACGGATCTCGCCGAGAATGATCCGGTCCGGGCGCATGCGCAGGGCGTTGCGAATCAGGTCGCTGGCCTTGACCTCGCCGTGGCCCTCGGCATTGGGCGGGCGGGTTTCCAGACGTACCACGTGCGGATGGCCGAGTTGCAGTTCGGCGACGTCTTCGATGGTCACCAGCCGTTCGTGCGGGTTGATCAGTTGGCTGAGGATGTTCAGCAGCGTGGTCTTGCCAGTGCCGGTGCCGCCGCTGATGAGGATGTTGCAGCGCTTGCCGACGGCGTTCTGCAGGAATTCGAAAATCGCCAGATCGATGGTCTGCATCGCCATCAGGTCGGTGCTGTTGAGCATGTCCTTGCGAAACTTGCGGATCGACAGGCACGGGCCGTCGAGGGCAATCGGCGGAATGATCGCATTGACCCGGCTGCCATCCGGCAGGCGTGCATCGACCATCGGTGAGGACTCATCGAGGCGGCGGCCGAGCGGCGCAAGGATGCGTTGCATGACCCGTTCGACGTGATGCGCATCGATAAAACGCAGATCGCTCTGATGCAGTACGCCGTCGCGCTCGATGAACACCCGGTGCGGGCCGTTGACCAGGATTTCCGTCACCGACGGGTCGCGCAGCAGGACTTCCAGCGGGCCGAATCCGGTGAGTTCGTCGACGATTTCTTCGCCGAGGCGCTCCATCTCGTAGCGCGAGATCGCCAGATGCAAACGCGCGATGTATTCGGCGACCTTGTCGGTGACGAACTGCGCCAGTTGCTGGCGCGAACCTTCCAGCAGGTTTTTCCCCGACTCCTCGATGGCGTCGATGATGTAGCGGTGCAAAACCAGTTTCAGGCCTTCGTGATCGCTGTTGCCGATCGCTCCGCGTGGCGTAGCGCCAAAGAGTTTTTCTGCGCTCATGAGTTACCTCGCAGACGATCAAACCAGGTGACTTTCGGTTTGCTCAGGCCTTCGGAACGCTTGGCCAGACGTTCGCCGAGGGCGCGCAGGCTCTGGGTAAGTTTCTCCCGCGGCGCCAGTTCGAACAGACTCACGCCCTGGTTTTTCGCGTTCAGGCGCACGTCGGGACTGAACGCCAGCACGGCGATGACTTGCAGATTGAAGGTCTTGCCCAAGGTCTCGGAGTCGGGTGCGACATTGCTCAGGTAACGATCAATCAGCAAGCGCCCGTGCTCGAGCTTCATGCCTTTCTCGCGCCACTGGTTGAGCACGGCGAGGTTGCGTCGGCAATTGAGCACGTTCTGGTCGGTGTACCACAGCAGCTTGTCGCAATGGCTGACGAAGGTGCGCAACGCCTCACTGTCGGCCTGTCCGGTGAGATTGACGACGATGTGCTGGAAGTGCTGACGCAAAGCGCTGAGCAGCATGTACAGCTCGGCGGCACTGGTGGTTTCCAGCGGCTCGTCGGTGCTGGCGTAGGCGAGAATGCGCAGGCCGTGGTCAGCGCTGGTGAAGGCGCTGTCGATCAGCGTGGCGTCGAGGCGGCGCAAATGACGCAGGGCATCGCCGAAGTGAAACGAACTCTCCAGCCCCAATAATGCGAGGCTGTCGCCACGGGGCAGGCCGAGGTCGAGCAGCAGGGTTTGCTGGCCGCTCTTCTGCACCACCATGGCCATGTGATTGGCGAGCAGGGCGCCATCGGAACTGCCCTGCACGCCGTACATCACGGTAAGCCCGCCGAGCTGCGTGTTGGGCGCGACGGCGGGCAGGCGTTTGCTCAGGCGCCGTACCAGACCGGCGACTTCGCTGGAGCGTGAGCCATAGGCGACGAAATCCCGCGCGCCGGCGCGCATCGCATTGAGCACCAGTTGATTGTCCATGCCGTCGCCGAGGGCGACGATCGCCAGCATCGGCTTGGCTTCCAGCGCACCTTCGATCAGCGCACTTTGCGCCACGACGTGCTCACGATCGAGGCCGACGAACACCAGATTGGCGAACGTCACATCGACCAGCGCGAGCAGTTCGTCGAGGCTGCCGGCACCGGCGCTGACCACCTGGCCCAATGGCGCGAGGGCGCTTTGCAGCCATTCCAGATCGGTGCTGTTGCGGGTGATGGCGAGGAAGGTCTGACTGAGGTTCTGGTTCATTGCGACAACCCGCTGCGCTTGTCGAAGTTACCGTTCTCGAGGAAGAACATGCGATAGAAGTTGGGGTCGTAGTTGCGCAGTTTCTCGCCCGGCAACGACGGCAGGCGCGCGTCCGCCGCCAGTGGCTGGACCAGATGCGGGGTGACGATCATCAGCAGCTCGCGCTCTTCGCGTTTGATCTGCGAGCCTTTGAAAAATGCGCCCAATATGGGGATGTCGCCAAGGCCCGGAAACTTGTTCACCTGCGAGCTATTGCTGGTGCTGATCAAACCGCTGATGACAAAACTCTCGCCATCGCCCAGCGACACACTGGTGTCGGTACGGCGAATGGTCAGCGCCGGAACAGTGGTGCCGGCGATGTTCACCGCGTTGGCAAAATCCAGTTCGCTGACCTCCGGAGCGACCTTCAAAGCGATGCGGTCGCGGCCGATGATGGTCGGCGTCAGGGTCAGGCGGATGCCGAATTCCTTGTACTCGATCGACACGCTGTCACTGCCGGAACTGGGTACCGGAATCGGAATTTCGCCACCGGCCAGGAAGCTCGCACTCTGCCCGTTCAGCGCCACCAGACTCGGACGCGCCAGGGTGTAGGCGAAGCCGCTGGTTTCCAGCGCATTGATGATCGCCATGGTCTTGCCGCCGACCCAGGAAAAATTGAACAGCGAGTTATCCACCGGCAGCCGAGGCTGCGGCACGCCGTCGATCGGTGGCAGCGTGCCGGGCGAGCCGAACAGGAAATTGCCGCGGGTGCCGATCAGTGACGCGGTGGCTTCCTTGAGTTTGGTGCGGCTGACTTCGACGAAACGAATGTCGGTCTGCACCTGCGACGGCAGGGTCGGATCGTCCGACGGCACGCTGCTGGTCAGCGCCGTGGTCGCCGCGCCCTGGACGAAGACCATGGCTTGCTGTGGCTGCGCCGAGCAGGCGGTCCAGACCATAAGGCTGGTCGCGCCGGGGCCGACGCCAGTGAGCAGAAAGGACGAACCGCCATTGGCATGCACGTCGGCAATTTTCGGATCGCCGACCGCCAGCCGAGTGATTGCCACCGGTGACTGCATGTCCTGCTGGAAGCCTTCACCGATCTCGATCACCGAGGGCAGGCGTGGCAGTGCCGAACAGTTGCCGACCGCCGCGAGGGCGCTGTCCATCGACAATCCCAACAACAGCAAGGCCCGGAGCGCCGGTTTCAATGTCGGTCTGAGTCGACTCTGCATGCACCTGAATCCTTGCGCAGTCATGGGGTTTGTTGGCTGATCTGGTTGCCGCGAATGATTTCCACCGCAGGCCTGGGCGCCGCGCCGGCACTGGCGCTGGCAGGTGTCCTTTGGGCGCTGCCCAAGGCGAGTTGGGTGAACTGGAAAAGCTGGCTGTTGGCGCGATCCAGATGCGCGGGCGATTGCGTTTCGCCGGCCCAGTATTTCGCCAGCCGTTGTTCTTCGCTGCTGCGCACCGCGAGACGCAAAGTGCCGACTTGAGTGGCGAGCATCAGGCGACTGAGCAGTTGTTCCGGCACCGCCAGCACCACGGTGCGTGCGGCCAGCCGGCGTTGATCCTGCTTGATCTTTTCTTCGGCGCTGAGGTTGGGCGATGCCGGTTGGCCGTCATTGGTCAGGCCGTAGTGATCGCCGATCCCGAGCACGCGCAAGGCCGGGACGGCGATCTGCGCCGACTGCTGCAGGTTGCTCGCATCCTCACGCAGGTACAGCAGCACATCGACGTAATCCCCCGGCAGCAATTGCCCGGCGCCACCGATCACTTCATCGACGGCTACGGTCAGTGCGCGTTCGTCGCGCCGAATCATCCGCGCCAGCGCGCCGCCGGCCTGGAAGCTCTCGTCGTTGAGCCAGGTGCCGGCGCCGAGGTGTCGCCATGGCGTACGGCCCACGACTTGTTCGACGCTGCTGAGGCTGCCGGCCGGTGCGCTGCGCAACTTTTCCACGGTGACATCGGCGGCGGTCAACGGCGTGAACGGCGGCACATCGTGAAGCAGCACCACCACCGGTTGGCGGGTCTGGTCTTCGGCAATCGCGACAGTCTGTTCAACACTGACCGTTGGCGCTACGGGTGCCTCGACGACCGGGGCCGGCTGACGACTGAGCACCAGCCCCCAGTAACCGACAAAAACCGCGCCGAGCAACAGCAACGCGGCAAGACCCATGGTGACGCGACTGTTCATGACGGCTCTCCCTTTCCTGCTGCACAACCGACTGCATTTGCTTGCGAAAGGCGTACTGATTCGGCAGCTATGAACATGCAACTATTTCGCTATTTCCAAGCTAGCTGATCCAAGCAAAAGCGCCATTAATGACAGGCAAATAAGCCAGCAAAGTAGGAGTCCTGGCCTATTAACAGCAGGGAATGGCCGCGCCCCGCTGGAACTAATGCTTTGTGATTAATGCGTTCTTACAGTTGTTGGGCGGGGGTTTGTTGACAATGCTCTAGTGGCACGGTGGAACCATGCCGCGGTAGTGATGTCGGCGCCAGAGGCGCGAAGGAGTGGAGCTATGTTTCGTATGACTTTCGATTATCTGCTGGCCAAGGCTCGGGCATTTGCCAGTAGCGAAGAGGGCGCTTCGGCGATTGAGTATGCAATCGTGGTGGCGATGGTTGCGGTGGTCGCCGTAGTTTTCGTGACACCGATCGGGGCGAAGGTGCTGGCGATTTTCAACTCGGTGTTGACCTCGCTTGGCGGTACAGTGCAAACGCGTCCGACTATTTGATTGCTGTCCTTTCCCTTTTCAATGTCTGTGCGTAAGTGACAGGTGCGCTCAGGCATTGACGGGATCTGGCAGCGTCCGACTCGGTCGGCGCAAGGAGAATATTCGAGATGCTGATCCAATTCAGACGCCCTGATTGATGTGCCGGTCGCGTCCGGTCAACAGCGCGCTACACTGAGTTTTACTTTCAGTATTTCGGGGCTGCCCATGAATTCTCCCTCGCTGCCGCGCCAAGAGTTGCTTCTGGTTGACGATGAAGAGGACGCGCTGCTGGAGTTGGCGGAGTTGCTGGAGGGGGAGGGGTTTGTCTGTCATACCGCGACGTCGGTGAAGCTGGCGTTGCATCATCTGACTCGGCGTCCGGATATTGCCTTGGTGATTACTGATCTGCGCATGCCGGAGGAGTCTGGCATGTCGTTGATCAGGCGGCTGCGTAAGCATACGTCGCGGGAGCATTTGCCGGTGATTGTGATGTCGGGGCATGCAGATATGGAGGATGTCAGCGATATGTTGCGGTTGCAGGTGCTGGATCTGTTTCGCAAGCCGATTTATCACGTTCGGTTGTTGGAGACCCTGGATAATCTGTTTCCCAAGCCTCGGGTTCAGGCTGGGTGAACTCGGCGGCCTTTGGGCCGACCGTGTTGGTGGGGGTTTGGGTGAATATCCGTTGCTGCGGGTGTTGCTGATTACGGTTCCGCCCTTACGGCGGGTCACCTTTTTCAAACGCCGGAGTGCCGGCCCAGCAAAAAGGTAACCCAAAAGGCTTGCTCCTGCGTTCGGCCCTCGCAGGCTCGGGTTCCTTCGCTCCGGGACTGATCCGGGCGCAGCGGCTCCGGTTTGCTTCGCTGCACCTCCTTCCGCTGTGTCTGGCTGCGCCAGACGGTCGCTGCGCTCCCACGCCCGAATCAATCCCTCCACTCAGCCTTCCGACGTCGCCCGTGGATCAAGATCAAAAACGGTACTCGAGCTAACGCTCATCGTGTAGGAGCTGCCGAAGGCTGCGATCTTTTGATTTTTATTTTACTGTTCTGTGGGAGCGAGCCTGCTCGCGATGGCGGCCTGCCAGCCGACCTGTTTCTCACTGAACACCCACGATCAAAACTGTAGGAGTGAGCCTGCTCGCGATGGCGGCCTGCCAGCCGACCGGTTTCTCACTGAACACCCACGATCAAACTGTGGGAGCGAGCCTGCTCGCGAAGGCGGCCTGCCAGCCAACCTGTTTCTCACTGAACACCCACGATCAAAACTGTAGGAGTGAGCCTGCTCGCGAAGGCGGCCTGCCAGCCGACCTGTTTCTCACTGAATACCCACGATCAAAACTGTAGGAGTGAGCCTGCTCGCGATGGCGGCCTGCCAGCCGACCGGTTTCTCACTGAACACCCACGATCAAAACTGTAGGAGTGAGCCTGCTCGCGATGGCGGCCTGCCAGCCGACCGGTTTCTCACTGAACACCCACGA